>NZ_JBVJTD010000004.1:0-550667 GCF_055605965.1 Streptomyces sp. NPDC037126 | reverse complement strand
GGCCCGTCCCCCACGGACGCCGCCCTGGCCGCCGACCTCGCGCTGCCGATCGAGGAGCTGGAGCTCACGGTCCGCTCCTACAACTGCCTCAAGCGCGAGGGCGTCCACTCCGTGGGTGAACTCCTGGCCCGCTCGGAGGCCGACCTCCTGGACATCCGCAACTTCGGTGCGAAGTCCATCGACGAGGTCAAGGCGAAGCTGGCCGGCCTGGGCCTGGCCCTGAAGGACAGCCCGCCCGGATTCGACCCGACCGCCGCCGCCTTCGACGCGGACGACAACGGGGGCACGGGTTTCATGGAGACCGAGCAGTACTGAGCGCCGGATAGCGCGGTGCCGCCGATCCGATGAGCAATGCGTGGTCCCTCCCCTCGGCCGAGGGGAGGGACCACGCGTCGTTGGGGCCCGGAACCGCGCAGCCGTCGATGGCGGCGGCCCCGGGTTCAGGTCAGAACTGCAGCGGGTCGAGGAACGTCTTGTTGTCCTCGCTCAGCGACAGGCGGCTCTCGACGGTCGGCGCGAAGTCCCCGTCGGAGAAGCTCAGGTCGAGTTCGTACCCGAACTTCCACGTGTCGTCGCCGTGCGGCTGGATGTTCAGCCGCAAGTGGCCTGCCTGAAGGGCGTCCCAGGTGAACCCCGGCCGCAGCTTCAGGGCGACCGGCTTGGTCGTGCCGTCGCCGAACTGCCCGAAGAATCCGGTCGCCGAGGCGGCCACCCTGTTGCTGCGGTCCAGGACCTGGATGGACAGCAGTGTGTCGCTGTCCTTGTTGTCGTCGAGGGTGAAGAACGTGATCGACGCATCGGTGAGCGTCGCGCCGGTGGCCGCCGGCCTCTCGTGGAGCGAGGAGACCCCGTGCGACGAAGACCCGCCGGCCGCATCGGCCACGCCTGCCGAGCCTAGGACGACGGCCAGAACGGCGGCGACCGAAGCCGCGGCCCGCCCCGCTGATGTGCTTGCCCTCATTAGATCCCCCTGGTGTCGTTGCCGATCGATGGGACCCAGTATGTGGAGCGGCCGCGCGCCGCGGATCCGTAGAACTGACAGGTGAAATGGGCGGCTGTCGAACAGCGGAAAGGGGCCGAGGCCGCTCTCCGGCGGCGACGGCCCCTGCGGTGATCGGGCGTCAGACGGGTAGTTCTGCTGATCCGCCGAACCGCCGGATCAGCGCCCGGCGCGACGACACACCCAGTTTGCGGTAGACGTTGCCCAGGTGGTGATCCACCGTGCGTACGGACAGCAGCACTTCGGCCGCGATCTCCCTGCTCGTCCGCCCCTGAGCGGCCGCCCACGCGATCCGCCACTCCTGCGGCGTGAGCACGCCCGGATCCGGCCGGTCGGCACTCGGCAGGGTGCGCAGGCCGAGCACCGTCAGTTCGTGTCGGGCCTGCTCGGCCCACAGCTTGGCGTCGGCCGACTCGAAGATCTCCAGCGCCGCCGCGAGCGGCTGGTAGGCGTCCTGGCGACGTCTGGACCGGCGCAGCCACTGGCCCTGGCAGAGCAGGGTTCTGGCCCGCTCCAACGGTTCGTCGACGTCCTGGTGCGCCTCCAACGCCGCGGCGAACAGCGGCCCCGCGGCGGCACCGCGTGCCAGCAACGCGCGGCACCGCCGAGCCGCGGCGCCCCGGCCACGCCGGCCCGTCGCTGTGACGGCGGCGTCCAGCCGGTCCAGCACACTCCGCGCCTCGCCGGGCCGGCCGGCCCGGACCAGCGCCTCGGCCAGGTCGGCGGCGACCGGTACGACGGCCGGCTCGACGACGGCGGACAGCGCCGTGTCCGCGCGGCGCAACTCGGCTACGGCGTCGTCGATCCTGCCGCCGGCCAGCGCCACGAGGCCCATCGCGTACCGGACGCGTACCTCGGTCTCCAGGTCCTCCGGGCACAGTCGCATCGCCTCCTCGGCGTGTGCCTCGCAGTCGTCCGCGCGGCCGAGAACAGCGGTGACCATGGCCAGTGTCGCGCGGGAGGCCGCGACGGTGGTCGGCTGCGCCATGGCGTCGGCGACACCGGCGCACTCCAGCGCGTCGGAGTAGGCCGTGAGCGGCCGGCCGACGCGGATGTCCAACTGGGCTCGCCGGCGCAGGCCGTAGCCGAGCAGCGCGATGTCGCCGACGGCTCGGGCTGCGGCGACATCATGGTCGATCATGCGGCGCGCCAGGTCGTACTCCTCCACGTACATGAAAACCTCGGCCAGTTCGGCACAGGCTCCGTTCGGCACGTGCCGCTCGCAGACCGCGACACACTCCCTGGCCAGCACGGCGCCGGCCGGCTGCCCGGCGAGCACCTGCGCCAGCGCCATGCGCACAGCCCCCTTGGGGAAGGCGGGGTTGGGGCGGCCGTCCGGGGCGGTCAGCGCCATCACCTTCGTGCAGACCTCCAGCGTCGCCGTAACGTCCCATCTGGCCAGGGGCGCGTTCATGGCCAGGCTCAGCATCCGGCCGGCCGCCAGCCGGTCCCCCGGTCCGGCGCCGGCCGCCTCCGCGACGAGCGAGTCGAAGATCACGCCGGCCCGCCCGCGCAGCACGGCATGGTAGGCGCGGTCGCCCAACACCTCGATGCGCGCGGTGACATCGTCCCCGGCCAGCGCCTGCGCCTGGTCGAGCAGCGCCTCGGCGTGGTCCAGCGCGCCGGCCGACGACCAGAGCGTCGCGGCGGACCGGATCCGCCTGGCCCGCGTCACCGGCTCCCCGGTCAGCTCGGCGGCACGTTCCAGCGCGGCGGCCTGCGCGACGATCCCGCCGTGCCGCCGGGCGCGGTCGGCGGTGGCCACCAGCGCCGCCGCGACATGTTCGTCCGGTCCGACCGTCGCACAGGCGAGATGCCAGGCCCTGCGGTCCGCGTCCTTCGGTGACGTGCACGCGTCGGCCAGCGCCGCGTGCGCCTGCCATCGCTCGCCCGGTCCTGCCTTCGAGTAGACGGCGGACCTGATCAGCGGATGGCGGAACGCCACCGTACGTCCGGAGATCTGCACCAGACCGCTGACGGCCCCCTCGTCCAGGGCCGCGAGATCGATGCCGAGCGCTCCCAGTGCCCGTGCCACGACCTCCAGTTGCGCGCTGCCCGCCGCGGCGCACACCAGCAGCGCCTGCCGCTGCCGGGCCGACATCGAGACCAGCGACGCCGCGAAGGCGCGTTGCAGCAGTTTCGTGGTCGGCAGCGGCTCGACGAGTTCGCTGAGGCTTTCCGCGGACTCCAGTGACAGCACCCGGGGCAGCTCCAGCAGCGCAAGCGGGTTTCCCATGGTCAGCGCGGCCAGTCGCGCGCCGACCAACGCCGACACGTTCCCGTCGCGGGCCAGCAGTTGCAGGCTGGCCCGCTCGTCAAGACCGTCCAGGCGCAGTGTTCCGACACCGGGCGCGTCGAACTCGGGGACGTCCCGGGACGCGAACACGATCAACGCCGGGTCGGCGAGCAACCGGCGCGCCGTGAACAACAGGGCGGCGGCCGACGCGTCGTCGATCCAGTGCGCGTCGTCGATCAGGCACAGCAGGGGCCGGCGCGCGGCGGCCGCGGTGAGCAACGCGAGCGTCGCGGCGTATATGGCGTGCCGTCCTGCCGATGCCGGTGGCGCGGCACCGTCGTCGGACTTCTGTGGCACGAGGGCGGTCAGCACATCGGCGTACCCCGGCGGCAGCTCCCGCACCACGTCGAACAGCGGCCCGATCAGCTCGCTCAGCGACGCGAGGGCCAACTCCGACTCGAACTCCACGCCGGCCGCCCGTACGACGGTGAACCCGTCGGCGTTCTCGGCGAGATGGTCCAGTAACGCCGTCTTGCCGATACCCGGCTCGCCGCGCAACACGATGCTGCGCCCTTGGCCCGCGCGCGCCTCGCCCAGCAAGGCGGCTAATCGTGCGCATTCGGTCTCTCGTCCGACGATTCTCATGTTCCCCCCAGCCGACTTCCCCCGCCGGCAAGCATGCTACGGATGGGCGGGCGAATGAACCGCATTGTCCGGGAAGGGATGCCGAGTCGCCGAGCTGCGCGGACAACTGGCCTGACTGCACGCCTCCCCGAGTCGGCGCCGGCCGCCGCCCCTGCCGTGCGCGGGGCCGGAGCCCGACCGATCGGCGCTTGCTCAAGCCTGCCGTGCGCCGGGGGACCGGTCTTCCGCGCCGCCGTCGGCCGCCCCCGCGGAGGACGGGGCGTGCACGCCGAGGGCCGCGTCGGCGTCCCGCAGATGTCCGGTGACCGGGCCGAAGGAGACCAGGCCGCTTCCCGCACCGGCGAACTCGGCCTCGGCGGCGGCGAGTTCATCGCGGGCGCGGCGCAGGACCGGCAGGTGCCGGACGGCCGCCGCCGCGCGAGCGAGGACGCACCACAGTGCCTCCTGGAGGTGGTCGTGCGGTGGGCGGGGAACCGTTTCGAGGGCTTGCCGGGCCCGTTCGGTGGCGCCGGAAGCCGCCAGCAGCAGGGGGTCGAGCCAAGGCCGGTACGGGCCGGGGTCGAGGTGGGTGAAGTCGTCGGGGTCGGGCAGGGCGTCGTCGTCCCGCAGTACCGGGATCATCGCGACGAGGACGGCCGCTCCCCGGGTGAGTCCGGGCATGCCGCAGTCGGCGCTCTCGGCGAGGACCCGTGCGTACTGCGAGCGGGCGGCCCGCCAGCCGTCGGTCTCGCAGGTGCGCAGGGCCCGGTGCCAGGAGGTGAACACCCCGGCGAGCGGCCGTTCGTTGCGGCGGGCCAGCCGGTCGATCTCCTCGGCCTCCGCGTCCGCCGCGGCGAGGTCGCCGAGTCCGGCGAGGGCCTGCATGCGGATCATGCGTCCCAGGATCTCGTGGCTGGGCAGTTGGTGGTCGACGGCCAGCCGGATCAGTTCGGCGCCGAGCGCGTCTCGGCGAGCGGCCGATCCGCAGGTGGCGAAGGACTGCATGAAGGCGCCGTTGAGGGCGAACGCGAGCAGGGCGGGGTCCTGGAGGCGCCGGGCGAGGCCGACGGCCTCCCCGGCGGCGCGTTCGGCGCCCAGCCGCCATGGCTCGGCCGCGGGGGCGTCCGCCGCCCGGGGAAGCGGCGAATCGGCGGCGGCGTCGCCGCGTGACTCGACCGCGACGACCGACAGCAGCCGGGCCCGCAGCGCGGGCGGTCCGTCCGGGCCGAGCCGGGCGGCGGCACGAGCCGCCGTGCGGGCCAGTTCGCCGGCGCCCTCGGGGTCGTCGGCGCGGGTCCACACGGCCGGGACGTCGTAGGAGCCGATGATCCTGGCGGCCAGTTCGGTGTCCCCGGTCATCTCGGCCGCGGCGACCAGGTCCCGGCGGTGTTCGCGTGCCTCCTCCAGCCCGCCCGCGCCGGTCACCGCGAGGGTGCGCAGCAGGCCGGCGGTGGCGTGCAGCCGGGCCCGTGAGCGGGCGGGCACCGAGCGGTCCCACGCGGCGGCCGTGCGGTTCCAGACGCCGTCCGCCGCCCCGGCCGGCTCGGTCGCGGATCCGGTGGCGGCATGGAGGATGCGTGCCTCGGTGCGTGCCAGGGTGGCTCCGGTGCCGGGCCCGTACGCGCCGGTGAGGGCTTGCGGGCCTGCCGCAGGGTTTCCAGCGCTTCGCCGCGGCGTCCGGACCGGTCGAGGGCGGTCGCCAGCAGCGCCCAGCCGTCCTCCCGTCCGGGGTGCCCGGTGACGTGGGCGCACAGGTCGGCGACGGCGTCCCGGGCGGCGCCGGTGGCCAGCAGGGCGTCGGCGCGGCGCTCGACCGCGTCGAGGCGCAGGGCCTCCAGCCGGGCCTGTTCGGCCGCTGCCCATGCGGCGGAGGGGAAGTCGGCGAGGACCGGCCCGCGCCAGCGGGCGAGCGCCTCGTCCCACAGGGCGACCGCCGCGTGGGGCGGGGCTTCGGCGGCCCGCGCGGCGGTGTCCTCGAATCGCCAGGCGTCCACCGCGTCGCGCCCGGCGCGCAGGGCGTAGCCGGGGCCGTCGGTGACCAGCAGCCGGGACGGCTGCCTGCGAGGACGTCCGGGTTCCAGGGCGCGGCACAGCGCCGCGACGAAGGTGCGGACGGCGCCGACCGCGCCGGCCGGGGTTTCGGCCTCCCACAGGTCGGCCACGAGCCGGCCGACCGGGACCACGCGGCCCCGGGCGACCAGCAGCCGGCCGAGCACCTCCCGGTGGCGGGGCGCGCCGAGCGGGAGGGGTGTGCCGTCGGGGTCCCAGGCGGCGACCGGTCCCAGCAGTCCGAATTCCACGCCCACGGCACGGTCCCTTCGCGGGCGGCTCCACCGCCGGGGTGCCGCGTGTCCACTCATCGATCGCTGATCCGGGGCCCGCAACCTGGGTGGCGCCCGGACGAGCCGGACCGCCGGGGTCCGGGGGTCCGGGACGTCCACTCTGCCACGACCCACAGGAGTCGCCGTGACCCACCCGAGCATCCCTGGATTCACCGAGCACCGCGTGTCGGTCGACGACGGCGTCATGCTGCACGCGGCCGTCGGGGGCGCCGGCAGCCCGGTCGTACTGCTGCACGGTTTCCCGCAGACCCACCTGATGTGGCGGCACGTCGCCGCCGACCTCGCCGCCGACCACACCGTCATCTGTCCGGACCTGCGCGGCTACGGCGCCAGCGACAAGCCCGCCGAGAGCGGTCCGGACGTCTACTCCAAGCGGACCATGGCCCGGGACGTGGTCCGCCTCGCCGCCGAGCTGGGACACGACCGCTTCGCCCTCGCCGGTCACGACCGCGGCGCCCTGGTCGCCTTCCGCGCCGCGATGGACCACCCGGACGCGGTGTCGCGCGCACTGTTCCTGGACATCCTGCCGACGCTCGACATGTGGGACGCCCTGCACGGGGTGTCCGGCGCGGTCGGCTTCCACCTCTACCTGATGGCCCAGGCCCCGGGCCTGCCGGAGCAGATGGTCCAGGCGTCCGCCGACGCCTTCTTCGGCTACTTTCTCGACGCCTGGACCAACGCCCCGGACGCGATCCCCACCGAAGTCCGCGACCACTACATCGCCGCGTGCGCGGCGGCCGTGCCCTCCATCGTCGCCGACTACCGGGCATCCGCCGGGGTGGATGTGGACCACGACACCGCCGACCGCGAGGCCGGCGATCGGCTGGCCATGCCGGTCACCGTCCTCCAGCAGGACTGGGGCGCCGCACTCGGCTACCACGCCGAGGCCCTGTGGAGCGCCTGGGCCGGCGACCTGCGCCACCGCACGGTCTCCTGCGGCCACTTCATGGCCGAGGAGGATCCCAAGCTGATCGCCGACGAGATCCGGGCCCTGGCCGACCGCTGAAGTCCGGCGCCCGCGCCCGAAACGTCCAGGTCTGTTGTCGTTGCTCTTCTCTGCGGCAGCGTGTGGCCCCGCCAGACATGCCGTCAGCTTGCGTCAGTTGCTCGACGCCCGGGATTCCGTGTATCGCGGGTGTATCGAAAATCGCATACGCCACCGCAACGGCCCTCCGTGTCCCATGGGGGCATGAACCACAACGCATCGCCGTCGGCACCGCCCCACCGCGCACGAAGAATCGTGTTCCTCGGTCTGGCGGTGCTCGGCACGGCGAGTGCCGCGTTCGTCGTGCGGCGGCCGCTCATGATGTCCGCTCCGATGTGCGTGGCCGGGCGGTGGCACGGCTGCTTCGACACGTTCAACGGCGTGGTGCTCATGACGTTGGTCACGCTGCCGTTGGCCCTCCTGGTGGCGTGGGCTCTGGCGTACCGTCGGCGGGCCGCGGGCGCCACGTCGGCGTGGCGGCTGTCGCTGGCGGAGGTGGGCATGGTCCACGGGACGGTGCCGTTCCTGTGGCTGACCATGATGCCGGGCGCCGGAGCGGGCACCGTTCCCGGCCGCGTGAGCCTCGTACCACTGCGGGACCTGGTCACGATGGGGCCGGTCGGGATCGTCGGCAACTTGCTGGTCTTCGCGGCGCTGGGGTTCTTCGCTCCGATGCGCTTCGCGGCGCTGGCGTCCCTGACACGGGTCCTGGCGCTGGGCGCGGGCTGCTCAGTCCTGGTCGAAACCGCACAGTACGTCCTGGTTCTGGACCGGGTGTCCTCCGTGGACGACGTTCTGGTCAACACCGCCGGGGCCGCTTTGGCCGCGCTGGCGTCGCGCCGCTGGTGGCGCACTACGGCCCACACACCGTCGGACCGGCCTCGCCCCGTGCCGGCACCCGCGGGCTGAGCCGCTTGTCCGGTGTGCTCACCCCCTCGCATACGCCGACGACATGGGGCTCTGCTTAGGCTTCGGACATGCGCGTACTGATCGTGGAGGACGAGCCCTACCTGGCCGAAGCCGTTCGTGACGGTCTGCGGCTGGAGGCGATCGCCGGCGACGGGCACTCCGCCCTGGAGCTGCTCGGCGTCAACTCCTACGACATCGCGGTCCTCGACCGCGACATCCCCGGCCCCTCCGGCGACGAGGTCGCCCGGCACATCGTCGCCTCCGGCAGCGGCATCCCGATCCTCATGCTCACCGCTGCCGACCGGATCGACGACAAGGCCTCCGGGTTCGAGCTCGGCGCCGACGACTACCTCACCAAGCCGTTCGAGCTTCGCGAACTCGTCATGCGGCTCAGGGCACTCAACCGCAGACGTGCCCACGCCCGGCCCCCGGTCACCGAGATCGCGGGCCTGCGCCTCGACCCCTTCCGCCGTGAGGTCTTCCGGGACGGACGCCATGTCGCCCTCACCCGCAAGCAGTTCGCCGTGCTGGAAGTCCTCGTCGCCGCCGAGGGAGGGGTCGTCAGTGCCGAGGAGCTGCTGGAGCGGGCCTGGGACGCGAACGCCGACCCCTTCACCAACGCCGTGCGCATCACCGTCTCGGCACTGCGCAAACGGCTCGGCGAACCACGGATCATCTCCACCGTGCCGGGTGTCGGCTACCGGATCGAGACCGGTACGGACACCACCGAACCCGGGACTGGGCATGTATAGACGCCCTGGGCTCAGTGCCCGGCTGAAACTCACCCTCAGCTACGCCGGATTCCTCGCCCTCGCCGGCGCGCTGCTCCTGGCCGTGGTGTGGGGGTTCCTGCTGCGCTACGTGCCGGACACCCCCAAGGGCCTGCTCGGGATCGCGCCCAACCGCTACCTCCTTGTGCACACCTTCGCCCCCGCCGCGGCCGTGGCGATGGGGTTCCTTCTCGTGTTCGGCCTCGTCGGGGGATGGATCCTCGCCGGCCGGATGCTCGCACCACTCACGCGGATCACGGATGCGGCGCGGGCGGCCGGGAGCGGGTCACTGTCCCACCGGGTCCGTATGAAGGGCCGCCGGGACGAATTCCGTGAGCTCTCCGACGCGTTCGACTCGATGCTCGATCAACTCGAGTCCCACATCGCCGAGCAGCGGAGGTTCGCCGCGAACGCCTCCCACGAACTGCGCACCCCGCTGGCGATCTCGCGGACGCTCCTCGACGTGGCCCGCAAGGATCCCACGAGGGACCGGGGCGAACTCATCGAGCGCCTGCACACGGTCAACGCGAGGGCGATCGACCTCACCGAGGCCCTCCTGCTGCTCAGCCGCGGCGACCGCGGAAACTTCACCCGCGAGAGCGTCGATCTGTCCCTGATGGCCGAAGAGGCCGTCGAAACGCTGCTGCCCCTCGCCGAACAGCGCCGGATCACTCTCGACGTCACCGGTACGGCTGCCCGGGCCAGCGGCTCCGCGGAGCTCCTGCTGCGGATGGTGACGAACCTCGTCCAGAACGCCATCGTCCACAACCTCCGCGCCGACGGCACCGTGTCGGTCCACACGGAGACGCACCACGACACGAGCGTGCTGCGGGTCGAGAACACGGGCCGTCGGCTCCCACCGGAGCTGGTGCCGACCCTCACCGAGCCCTTCCAGCGCGGAACGGAACGCGTACGCACCGACGAGCACGCGGGTGTCGGCCTCGGCCTGGCCATCGTGAACAGCGTCGTACGCGCCCACGACGGCACCCTCGACCTGGTCCCCCGCGCCGAGGGCGGCCTCCTCGTCACGGTCCGGCTTCCCGGCGCACCGTAGGCATCGACCCGGCGCGCGCCCCGGGCGTGCCCTGGATCAGAGGTCTTCCGGCCGAACGCTGCGACCTTGTCGAGGATCGCGTCCGCGGGCCTTGCCCGAGCGCGTTGAGGAGGCTGCCACGGCCCCACGCTCTCGCACGTGGAGATGTCCCTCCAACGGGTGGGGTGGGCGTGGCGGGAGCACGGCTTCGAGGGCGTAGCCCGCCTTCTCGGCAACGCGGCAGGAGGCCGGATTGCCGACGTTGTGGATCAGTTCCAGGCGGGCCAGGCCCTCTCCCCCACCGCTGTCGAAAGCCCAGGCGGTCAGCATCTCGACCGCTCGGGAGGCCAGACCGAGGCCACGCGCGGGGGCACCGGTCCAGTAGCCGATCTCGGCCACGGCGCCCGCGCCACCGGGCCGTTTGAGCACGATGTGCCCCGCCACCCGCCCGTGCACGACGACCGCGAAGCTGAGCCGCTCCCCCGTCTCCCAGCCCGCTCGCTGTGCGGCGATCCAGTCCACCGCGTCCGGCTGGCCGGCCACCCGATGCGACGTCCAGCGACGCAGCTCCTCGTCGTCGGCCAGCGCGGCCAGCGCGGTGGCGTCACCAGCCTCCCACGGGCGCAGCATCAGATCTGCCGCCCTCAGTACGACGGTCATCGCCACCCCCGGCCTCTCGTCCTGCTCACCAAGCTATTCGATCGACGGCCGGGGCGCCCTCGTCGTCGAGCCCGGCGACCTGCGGACGCTCGCGGAGCCGTCCGTGTCCGAGGGCTGTCCCGTCAGGAACGGTGCTGCCGCTCGGGTCCTTCTCCTTGGCGACGGCGCCCGCGGACAGGAGCGTGGCGGCTGCGAGGCTGCCCCAGAGGGCGCCGGGACCATGGGGCGCGAGGGCCGTGATGGCCGCCGGAGAGACGGCGAGGCCGAAGCCCGTGGAGAGTGGGAACCGGGCGAGGGCCCGTCCCGGGGCATGGGTGGGAGCGAGCCAGGGCGCGCAGCGCTCATCGGGCGTGCTCTCCCCTGTTTCCCCGAGGCTCCGGGGGACCGTGGCGACCGGCGCGGGTGTCAGGGTATGTCGCCGCGGTGGTGGAATCGGCACCTGACGCCCGGGCCTGGCGTGCGGGGTTCGCCGGGCAGCGGCTCGTAGAGCGACCGGCCGCCGGGGTACCGCCCGAGCTCGGTGGACAGAGCCGCGCCGTCGTCGACTTCCTCCGCGCGCCAGCCCGTGATGTCCAGCAGCAGCCCGTCCAGCGGACCGCCCATGAGCTTGGCGTAGGTCCGGTGCTGTTGTGGGCCCGGGTCGGGGTCGTCGTGGTCGCAGCCGTAGACCCGGCCGCGCAGCAGCTGCTCATCGCCGTTCATACCGATCAGCCTCGCATCCGCCACCGACAACGCGGTCCGGCCGGCTCCCCCTTGGGCCTGCCCGGTCCGGGTCGCGAACGACCGGGAAGTCCCGCGTCACTCGCGAATCGCCCGCGAGCCGTCCCTGTGCCTCCCGCGCACCCAGCGACTTGGATGTGCCGTGGAAAGCCCTCTGCCCGCGGGCTTCCCGCGGGCAGAGGGTTCGGGGTGCGGCCGGTGTTCAGCCGAGGGTCGCGATGCCGTCGGTGGTGACGGTCGGCCGGCCCGAGGTGCCGACCACGACGATCTTCAGGGTGTGTGTGGCGGATCTGGACCAGGTCTTGGTCCAGATCGCCTGGCGGTAGGAGGTGGTGGAGGACTTCAGGTCGACCGTGGCGACCTTGGTCCCGTCGACGTAGACGTACGCCTGCCCCGAGGTGGAGGCCCGCGAGACGATCCAGGCCACCGAGCGTCCGGTGAAGGTCCAGCTGATCGAGGCCTTGGCGGACGAGGAGCTGTACGAGTAGCCGCCCAGGTAGCTGGTGCTGCTACGGCGTGTCCAGGTGCCGGTCCGGGTGGTGGAGGTCTCCTGGACGATGTTCGGCGTGCGGTGGACGGAGGAGGTCGCGGTGTTGCCGGCCACGTCGTACGCCTTCAGGGCGAACAGGTCCGAGGTGCCGGGCTTGGCGCTGGTCGCCCAGGACGTCGTCGTCGGGCCGAAAGTGGCCGAGGACGGCGAGGTCGCCATGACCTTGGCGAGCGCCGCGCTGTCGGCGGCCTTCCAGGTCACCGTGACCGGGACCGCGCTGGAGCTCACCGTGCCGGTGCGCACCTTCACGCCGGGAGCGGTCGGGAAGGTGGGCAGGGTGGTGTCACCGACCAGGGGTACCGAGCCGGACAGCGTGGTCGATCCACGGACGTGTGTGGCGCGGACCTGCACGGTGTGGCTGCCGGAGGCGACCGAGATCGAGGCGGAGCGGGCGGAGCCGGAGGTGTGCGCCACGGCCTTGCCGTCGACCAGGACGTCGAATCCGGAGATCACGGCGGACGGCGTGGCGGTGGTCCAACTCACCGTGGCCGCGCCCTTGGTGTAGTAGCTCGACCCGGCCTTGGCCGCCCCGCCGGACATCCCGGTGAGGGAGACCGTGCCGACCGGGCCTGCCGCGTAGGAGCGGATCGTGCTCAGGGCGTTGTAGAGCTGGTTGCCGGGGCAGTCGGTGGCGAAGCCGTTCCGGTGCCCGGAGATCACGTTCAAGTTGTAGCTGTTGCCCAGGGTGAAGCCGTAGCTGTCGGAGGCACCCTCGGGCAGCGACGCGGTGCCGGTGCCCGGGTTCACGCCGGTCATACCGAACTTCCAGGCCGCGAGGCGGGCTATGGAGCCGAGCATCGCCTGAGTCGGCGTGGCGCCGGGAAAGGTACTGGCCGTGGAGTCGCCGCCGCTGAGATCGGTGTACGTGCCGATGGCGGCCACACCCATGCTGTTGGTGTTGAACCCGTAGGTCTGGGCGCCCACGACCGGCAGCGCCATCCCGCCGAAGCGGCCCTCGAAGACGGTGCCGCACTTGTCGACGAGGAAGTTGTAACCGAGGTCGCGCCAGCCCTGGTTGAGGTGCTCGGCGTAGATGCCGCGCACGATCGCCGGGGAGTCCGTGCACGAGTAGGCGTTGGTGGTGTCCGTGTGGTGGACGAACATCACCTTCACCCCCGAGCCGTACGAGGGGTAACCCGATTCCCGCGCGCACTCGTCCGCGCCCCAGCCGGCCCGGGTGACCACGGTGGGTGGCGCCACCGTCGAGGTGGTCGCGGCCGGCATCGGGTCGGGCGGGATCGGCGACGCCGACGGGGAGGGGCCGGGCGATGAGGCCGTGCAGGACGGGTATGCGTCGGACAGCGCCGGAAGCTGGCCGGGCCACGACGTCGGGGACGCACTCGGCGAGGCGGGAGCGGAGGCGGAGGCGGAGGTACCGGTGGACGGCGTGGCGGATGCCGGATCCGTGGCGGTGGGGGTGTCCGTGGACGAGGCGGAGTCCGTCGCGGTCGGGGTGTCCGAAGCGCCGGTGCCCGCTGTCGCCGTCGCGGGGTCGGTGGGGGCGGCGTCGTCCGTCGGCGCGGCGGTGTCCGTGGGCGCCGCCGTCGCGGTGTCGGTGGCCCCCGCGTCCATGGCGTAGCCCGCGGGGCCCATGGCGGAGGTCTGCGTCCCGCCGGTGGCGGCCTTGCCAGGGTCGACCAGGTCCACCCGCAGTCCGGCGGGCAGCACGGTCTTCTCGCCCGCGCCCGTCACACGGACCTGGATCCCGTTCGACGGCCCCGACCACATGGGCGACATCCCGCCGCGCACACCGGGACGGTTCAGTTCGGCGGCGTCGGGGATGTCGTCCGGCTGCTGCATCTTCAGCCACGGTGTCCAATGGCCGGTGTCGGCGGAACGGGTCCGTACGTCGACCGTGCCCCGCAGCTTGGCGTGCGCGCCGTTCCAGGTGACGCCCACCATGCTGAACGGAGACGTGGACCGGGCCCCCAGCGTCTTGAGCGACGCGTCGGCCCCGGTCAGGGACAGCGAGTGGACATGGGTCTTGATCGGCCCCTGTGCGGCCGACGCTCCCCCGTGGCTTCCCGCCCCGGCCATCGCGACTGTCGCCACGGCCACGCCGCCGCCGGCGACGACCGCCCCCAGCGCCCCCCATGTCCGTGCCTTCAGACCTCGACGACGACCGCGCCGAACCCACTTTTCAGTTCTCATGCCCCACCTGGAAGCCACGTTGTAGTTGTCATCAGAGCAATTGCTGGGCACAGCCGTCACTGGAGTGCCCAGGAGTTACAGCGCACTCTGATGTACATGTGTCACACATCGACACGGCCGCCGGCCGCTGCGCGGTCGGCGGCGACCGGCCGGGGCCGGGGCGGTTCGCCCTGGCCGGCTCGGACCGGTCGCCGCCTGAACTCGTGCGGGTCCCCGCGTCACCTTCGCCAGAACAGGTGGTGCGTCACGCCGCTCGGGCTGGGCACGACCTCCAGGTGGAACCGGTCGAGCAGTTCGTCCGGGGACTCCCAGAGCCGCAGTCCGGACCCGAGCTTCTCCGGTGAGACCACGACGTGCATGGTGTCGACGAGGTCGGCATCGAGGAACTGCCGGATGGTGCTGACTCCGCCGCCGAGTCTGACGTCCTTGCCCTGCGCCGCATCCCGCGCCTGTTCGAGGATCGTGGCCGGGTCGCCGTCGACGAAGTGGAACGTGGTGTCGGACAACGTGAACGACGGGCGCTTGTGGTGGGTCATGACGAACACCGGCGTGTGGAACGGGGGCTCGTCCCCCCACCAGCCGAGCCACTCATGGTCGTGCCAGGGCCCGCGCTGGGGCCCGAACTTGTTGCGGCCCATGATCTCGGCACCGATGTTGCGTGCGAAGTCCCGCGTGAAGTAGTCGTCGAGGCCCCGGCTCCCCCCTGAATCCGTGCGCATGGGCCAGCTCGCCGTGGCTCCGGCCCAGGCGAAGAGCTTCTCGGGACGGGCATGGCCGAACGGCCGCTCGAGACTCTGGTTCTCACCGGCACCGATGCCGTCACTCGACACGGTGAAGTTCATGACCCTCAGCAGTTGATCCACGTGCTTCCTCATCTGATTTCGTGGCGTCGTTGTGCGGCGAGGCGCCGCCGCACAACATGACGTCGAACGAGAGGCGGCCGAATCGACAGCGGCCACCGACTTTTTTCCTGGGCGTGTCAGGAAGCCTTCCAGTCGGTGGTGCGACCGTGGCGGACGCGGACGGTGTCCCCGGCCGAGAGGACACGTTCGAGCGACATCAGCGACCGGTCGTGCCGTCGATGAGTTCCCGGAGGATGTCCGCGTGTCCCGCGTGCCGGCCCGTCTCCTCGATCATGTGGGTGAGTGCCCAGCGGACGGTCGGAGCGGGGCGGTCCGAGCGCGGTCGGGGAACCGGTGCACCCAGATCGGTGCACCCGTCGAGAACGTCGTTCGCGCGCTTGACCGCTTCTCGGTACCGGGCGACGACATCGGCCACGCTGTCCGCCGGTGCGGCCTGGAGCGTCGCCTGCCAGTCGGCGACGCCGTCCCCGAGGAACATCGAGCGCTCGACGAAAGCCAGGTGGTTGAGCAGGCCGAGCAGGTTCGTGCCGGACGGCACCGCCGCTGTTCGCACCTGCGGTTCCGGGACGCCTTCGACCTTCGCGGCTATCGAGGCCCTGAGGTAGTCGAGGAATCCGCGCAGGGTCTCGCTCTCGGTGGCGGCGGTCCGGGGCGGCGGGGTGTCGCGGCGACGGTTGCGGCGCACGGTGCTGGGCGGCATGGTCGGCCTTCCTTTGTCGGGGCGGGCGCCGGCCGCCATGTCAGGCGGTGCGACGGATGAGGAGGACGTGGTCGGTGACCTCGGCGGTGCGCCCGTCCGGCCCGGTCGCGGTCCGGACGGACGCGTCGGCCCGCTCGACCGTCCATGTCCGCCGGGCCAGGCCGATGCCCGCGGCGACTTCCCGTGGGCTCGGGTACTGGATGCCGGGATCCCTGTTCCACGACCACGGCGCGGCCGAGCCGTGGTCGACGACCAACAGCCGCCCGCCCGGGCGCAGTGCGTGCGCGGCCGAGCGCAGGACGGTTGCCCGGTCCAGGTCGAAGGGGCTGTGCAGGTAGTGGGCGCAGACCAGGTCGAATCCGCCGGGCGGGAAGGACTCCCGCACGTCGTGCCGTGCGGTGGTGACACGGTCGCCCAGGTCGTGTGAGCGGGCGAGGACCGCGAGCCGCTCGACCGCCACGGCCGAGATGTCGACGGCGGTGACGTGCCAGCCCTGTCGGGCGAGCCAGAGCGCGTCGCCGCCGTCGCCGCAGCCGAGGTCCAACGCGTCACCGGGCGGCAGGCCCGTCACCGTCTCGGTGAGGCGGGCGTTCGGCTGCGGGCCGCCGGCCGCCGGCCGGGACGCGTAGACGCCGTCCCAGAACGCGACCGCATCGGTAGTGCTCATCAAGGCTCCTCGTGTCGGCTTGAGCCCAGTCTCGCCAGGCCCCCTCGCCCTGGCACGGAATCTTGCGGTTACGGCAAGATGGCCTGATGGATCGCAGGACGGACGACGACGTGCTCGACGCGGTGGGGCCGCGCCTTCGCGCGCTGCGTCGTGACCGCGGCCTCACCCTCGCCGATCTCGCGGCGACGACCAGCGTGTCGGAGAGCACTCTGTCCAGGCTGGAGAGCGGGCAGCGCCGGCCGAGCCTGGAACTGCTGCTGCCGCTGGCCCGTATCTACGACGTTCCGTTGGACGACCTCGTAGGTGCCCCGCGCACGGGTGACCCCCGAATCCACCTCAAGCCGATCAGACGGTTCGGGATGACGTTCGTGCCCCTGTCCCGGCGACCGGGCGGGGTGCACGCGTTCAAGATGGTCGTCCCCGCCTCACCTGAACCACTGGAACCGACCCCGCAGACCCACGAAGGCTTCGAATGGCTCTATGTGCTCAGCGGTCGTCTGCGGCTCGTGGTCGGCGAGCGCGACCTGACGCTGTCGTCGGGTGAGGCGGCGGAGTTCGACACGTCCCTGCCCCACTGGCTGGGCAGCGCCGACGGCGGCGTGGTCGAGCTTCTCATCCTGTTCGGCCTGCAAGGGGTTCGCGCGCACGTACGCACCGACTAGCACCGACCCACCGGGGGCGGGGAGACGGGCTGAGCCCCGGCGCTCTCCGGGCCCGGCCGAGGGGCGTGGTCCGGGTGTCGGTGTGGGGTGCGGTGTGCGTCAGATGCACCTGCCGCCCCTGCCGTCTCCCCAGGCCGAGGCCGCCCGGGCCGTGGTGGCCCGGGCGGCCTCGTGCGGGGCCGGAGGGGGTCAGCCGCCGGCTCCGGCCGGGGTCGTGGTGGTGGTGAAGCCCTCCTTCTTGTTGGCGTTGGTGGCGAATTCGTTGGTGAAGGTCTTGCTGAGGTCCACCGACGAGGTCACGGTGCCGACCATCTGCTCGGTGGCCAGGGTGGTCTTGGGGCCGCCCGCCGGCATGAGTCCGTCGGGCAGGAACTGGCCCTTGTCCTCGTTGAGGGCCGCTATGTAGTCGGCCTTGGTGACCAGTTGGTTCTGCACGAAGGACGCCGGCATCTTGTTCGCGATGTCGGCGGCGCTGTGGTCGTGGATCCAGTGCATGGTGGCCACGAGTGCGTCGACGACCTTCTGCACCGCGTCCTTGTGCGAGTTCACCCAGTCGGTGCGCGCGAGGACGCTGGCGGCCGGGAACGCGCCGCCCAGCGCCGCCTTGGCGCCGTCGGTGGTGGCCAGGTCGATCGCGGAGGTGGCGACACCCTTCTTCTGCATCGCGGCGACGGTCGGCTGTGTCGTCATGACGCAGTCGGCCTTGCCGTTCTGCAGCGCGGCGACCGCGGTGGAGCCGGCACCGACCGCGAGCCGGTGGAACTGGTTGGTCTTGACGCCCTTCTTCGCCGCCATGAACTGGGTGAGGGTGTCGGTTCCCGAGCCCAGGTCGGTGACGCCGAGCGTCTTGCCCTTGAAGTCGGCAGCGGACTTCACGCCGCTCTTCGTGGTGCACATCTCCCGCTCGCCCGGCGCGCCGGACAGCTGGACGACGTCCTCGACCGCCTTGCCCTTCGCCTGGAACTCGATCGTGTGGTTGTACCAGGCGCCGGCCATGTCCACCTGTCCCGAGGCCATGGCCTCCTCGGCGCCGATGCCGCCGTTCTGCTCGGTGCTCAGCTCGACCTTGACGCCGTACTTCTTGTAGAAGCCGAGGTTCTGGGCGAGCTGGTAGGGCAGGTAGATCTGCTTGTCGATGCCGCCGACCATGAGCCGGACGGTCGGCGTGCCGCCGGAGCCGGACGATCCGGAGCTGCCCGAGTTGCCGGAACACGCGCTGGCGGCGCCGAGGGCGAGGACGGTCACGATCGAGACGGTGAGAGTTCTGTTGAGCATGGCGAGGCATACACCTTTCGGGACTGGGGGAACCGCCGTACGGGGGCGCGGCGAACCGGGGGGACGGCCGGAGACGCCGGTGTCAGAGGACGTTCGCCTCGGACGGAGAGGGTGGGCGCCAGGAGAGCAGCCGGTGTTCGAGCTTGCCGATCAGCCACTCCGCGCCGAGCACGATCACCGCGATGACGAGCATCGTGGCGAACACGCCGTTGGGGTCGAAGTTGTTCTGCGCGGTCTTGATGACCAGGCCCAGTCCGCTCTGCGCGCCGAGCACCTCACCGACCAGTGCGCCGACGATGGCGAAGCCGAAGGCGCTGTGCAGGCTGGCGATGATCCAGGTCAGTGCCGAGGGCACGATGACGTGCCGGGTGATCTGCATCCGAGAGGCGCCGAGCACCCTGACGTTGGCGAGGACGTTGCGGTCGACCTCGCGCACGCCCTGGAAGGCGTTGAAGAAGACGATGAAGAACACCAGCACCGCGGCGAGCAGGATCTTCGGGGTGACGCCGATGCCGAAGGCGACGATGAAGATCGAGCCGAGGACGATGCGCGGGATCGCGTTCACCATCTTGATGTACGGGCCGAGCACATCGGAGAGGTAGCGGCTCTGCCCCAGCGCGACACCGAAGACGACCCCGGTGACGGCACCCACGACGAAGCCGATGAGCGCTTCCTCGATGGTGGTCCAGATGTTCTGGTAGAAGGAGCCGAACTGCGTGCCGTGCTGGAAGAGGTCGAGCAGCCGCTGCCAGATGCCGGACGGCTGGCCGAAGAAGAAGGGGTCGACGATGCCCCAGGTGGTGAAGGCCTGCCAGCCGCCGATCACCAGGACCGCGAGGCCGATGCGGCCGGCCCACACCCGGGCGACACGCCGCCGCGCGGCGCGCTGCGCGGCGACCGCCGCCGGGCCGTGCCCACCGTCGGTGGCGCCGGCAGCGGGCACGGTGGACGTCGTACTCATTCCTTGCCTCCCGCGGTCAGGGCGTAGGCACGCTCCACCTCTTCGCGCAGCGTGTCCCAGATCTGGTGCTGGATTTCGATGAAGCGGGGCTGGAAGCGGATCTCCTGGACGGAGCCGCGGGGGCGGGGCAGGTCGATGTCGAAGACCGCCTTGACCGAGCCGGGGCTTGACGTCATCACGACCACCCGGTCGGCGAGCGCCACCGCCTCGTCGAGGTCATGGGTGATGAAGACGACGGACGGGCGGATCTGCTCCCACAGGCTCAGCAGCTCGGTGGACATGATGGCCTTGGTCTGCACGTCCAGGGCGCCGAACGGCTCGTCCATGATCAGGATCTTGGGTTCGTTGATGAGGGCCGCGGCCATCGCCACACGCTTGCGCATACCGCCGGACAGCTGATGGGGGTAGCGGTCCTCGAACCCGGAGAGACCGACCCTGCGCAGCCAGTCGCGCGCCGAGGCCTGCGCCTGCTGCTTGGGCACCCCGCGGAAGACGGGGCCCATCAGCACATTGCCCAGGACGGTCTTCCAGGGCAGCAGCGCGTCGGTCTGGAACATGAAGCTGACACCGTCGGTGATGCCGTTCACCTCACGGCCGCCGACCTTGACCGAGCCCTCGCTGGGCCGGTCGAGCCCCGACACCATGCTCAGTGTCGTCGACTTGCCGCAGCCGGTCGGACCCACCACGGCACAGAACTGGCCCGGCTCCACGGTGAACGAAACGCCTTGCAGCGCCGTGAACACCTCACCGGCAGGGGTCAGGAATCGCTTGGTGAGCCCGGAGATCTCGATGCGTGCGTTCGCATGTTCCGCCGCATCGGATCCTTGGCTCGTCGCGACGTCGTTTCGCGAAGCCATGTGGGAGCCGCTTCCTTCCTTCGTTCGGGGTTCCTCGGGGTTCCCCGGGGGATTCGTCGAGGTCCCTCTCGGACCGGGGAAGGCAGACGCTAGGGGCGGCCGCGTACGACGTCGCGGTTTCAGAGCTAGTTCGCAATAGTTGCGTAAAGCGGGCTTCTGCTCGTTCTGCTCATCGGGGCAGGGGTGGGCAGCACCCTGGCCATCAGGCACAATCGCGCCACCCGGGCACGTGCATCGGCCGTCCCGGCACGACGTATGACCGGAACGAAGAGGCACCCGTGATACCCATCCGTTTCCGGACAGGCCGCGGCGGGAAGCGGAGACTGTCCACACGGATCCTCGGCAACCAGCTCGGCATCCTCGCGCTCACCGGCGTGATCGGGTTCGTCCTGTTCGCCTTCGCACAACGGGCCGAACTCGACCGCTCCTACGAACAGCGGGCCCTGGCGATCGCACAGACCACTGC
Organism: Streptomyces sp. NPDC037126; assembly: GCF_055605965.1. NCBI lineage: Bacteria > Bacillati > Actinomycetota > Actinomycetes > Kitasatosporales > Streptomycetaceae > Streptomyces > Streptomyces sp. NPDC037126. The sequence goes on along the minus strand of NZ_JBVJTD010000004.1, from coordinate 530,236 downwards.
TGCCGACCCGCAGATCCAGCAGGCCATGGCGCGCGGGGGAAGCGGCAACGTGGTGCAGACGGTCGCCGAGCGGATCCGCCGGTCCTCCGGAGCGTCCTACGTCGTCGTGATCGACCTGCACGGCGTGCGGCACTCGCACCCCATCCCCGCGCTGATCGGCGAGCCGGTGGACGAACCGATCGTGGTGCGCGACGGCCACCCGCACGTCGGCGCCGACCAGGGCGCGACCGGGCGGTCCGCCAACGGCAAGGCCCCCCTGCACGGGCCCTCCGGCGCACTGGTCGGCGAGGTCTCGGTGGGCATCCCGGAGCACGACGTGCTCGGCGAACTCTGGCGCGAGCTCCCCACCTTCGGTCTGTACGCCGCCACCGCCACCGCCATCGGTGCGGCGGCGGCCTTCCTGCTGGCGCGGCGCCTGAAGCGGACCACGTTCGGCCTGGAGCTGGAGGAGATCGCCGGTCTCCTGCAGGACCGTGAGGCGATGCTGCACGGCATTCGGGAGGGTGTGGTCGCCTTCGACCCCGACGGGCGGATCACCGTCGTGAACGACGAGGCCCGGCGGCTGCTCGGCCTCGGCACCGCGCTCGGCCACCGGCTGGAGGAGGTGCTGCCCGACGGCCGGCTGCGCCGCGCACTGGACGGCACTCTGCCCGGCACCGATGTCAGCGTTCTGACCACCAGTCACTGTCTGGCGGTCAACCGCATGCCGGTCACCTTGCACGGCCACGAACTGGGCGCCGTGGTCACCGTGCGCGACCGCACCGAACTGATCGGCCTGCTGCGCGAACTCGACTCGGTGCGCGGGCTCACCGACGCCCTGCGGGCCCAGCAGCACGAGTTCACCAACCGGATGCACACGCTGGCCGGGCTGCTGGACATCGGCGAGCACCGGTCCGCGTACGAGTACGCCATCGAGACGGCCCGCTCGGGACAGGCACTGACCGAGGCCGTGCGCCGGCACATCGGCAACCCGCTGATGGTCGGGCTCATCGTGGCGAAGACGACGGTGGCCGCCGAACGCGGGGTGCGGATCGTCCTCACCGACGACTCCGCGCTCAGCGCGGACCCACCTCACCTGCGGCGGCTGCTGACCATCGTCGGCAACCTGCTCGACAACGCGATCGACGCGACGGCCGACGCGCCACCCGCCGACGGCGGACGCCGGATCCGGCTGACGCTGACCGAGGGCGACGAGCTGATCGTCGTACGAGTGGCGGACAACGGCCCGGGCATCTCCGCGGACGCTGCCCGGTCGATCTTCGAGGACGGCTGGTCGACCCGCCCCGAGCGGGGCACCGCGCGCCGAGGCCTGGGGCTGGCCCTGGTGCAGCGGCTGGTGCAGCGGCACGGCGGCACCATCACGGTCAGCGCGGGCTCGGGCGCGGTCTTCACGGTCGTGCTGCCGCTGCCGGACACGGCACCGGGGCCGCAGGGAGCGCTGTTCACACGGGCGTTGCCGATGGGAGGCGAGAGCTGATGATCCGGACCCTGGTGGTGGACGACGACTTCCGGGTCGGTCAGATCCACAGCGACTACGTGCACCGGGTGGAGGGCTTCCAGGTCGTCGGCGAGGCGGCGACCGTGGCCGAGGCGCTGTCGGCGGTCCGCGCGCTGCAGCCGGACCTGCTGCTGCTCGACGTCTTCCTGCCCGACGGGAGCGGGCTCGACGTCCTGCGGAACCTCAGCCAGGAGCGGGGCGACGCCCGCCCCGACGCCCTCATGATCACTGCCGACCACGACATATCATCCGTGCGGGCCTCGATGAAACTCGGTGCCATCGGCTATCTGGTGAAGCCGTTCGGGTCGGCCGACCTCGCCGAACGGCTCATCGCCTACCGCCAGCTCCACGACCGTGTCGACGCTCTGAGCCGGACGACCACGGCCGACCAGGCCGACGTGGACGCCCTGTTCAGCGCCGCCCGACCGCCCGCCGTCCCCCGGGTCCCGGCCAAGGGCCACTCCGCCCCCACACTCAGCGCGATCCACCAGGCCCTGCGCACCGCCCCCGCCTCCCTGTCCGCCGCCGAAGCCGCCGACGCGACCGGCGTGTCCCGCGCCACCGCCCAGCGATACCTGTCCTACCTCGTCAAGGAGGGCACGGTTCGCCTCGAACTCCGCTACGGCACCAACGGCCGCCCCGAGCACCGGTACCGCATCGCGCGCTGAAGTCGTCTTCCCCCCAGCGGCTTGGGCACCGGAGCCCCCCTGCGCGGCGGGAACAGCCGGTCCGGTCGGCGCTGTTGCACCGGAAGGGGACCGGCACCGCACGGGCGACGACCGGAGAGACCGACGGATCATCCGCCCGTGCGGTGCCGGTCCCCGGGTCCGCGGTACGCCCGGTCACCCGGCATCGGGGCGACCCCCGATGTGCCGGCCGCAGACTTGCACCGAGACCGTTTCACTCAGGAGGACTGCTTCATGAACGACCGGCCCTTGACGCTCATGGCGGTGCACGCCCACCCCGACGACGAGGCCACTGGAACGGGAGGGGTCCTCGCACGGTACGCGGCGGAGGGCATCCGCACCGTCCTCGTGACGTGTACCGACGGCAGTTGCGGTGACGGACCGGGGGGTGTCAAGCCGGGCGATCCCGAGCACGATCCGGCGGCCGTCGCCTTGATGCGCCGTCGGGAACTCGAAGCGAGCTGCGAGATCCTGAAGGTCAGTCACCTCGAGATGCTCGACTACGCCGACTCCGGGATGATGGGCTGGCCGAGCAACGACACCCCCGGATCGTTCTGGCGGACGCCCGTGGAGGACGGTGCCGCCCGACTCGCGGAACTCCTGCGCCGCTACCAGCCCGACGTGGTCGTCACCTACGACGAGAACGGCTTCTACGGCCACCCCGACCACATCCAGGCGAACCGCATCACGATGAGGGCCCTGGAGATGACCGAGCCGGCGTCGAAGGTGTACTGGACGACGGCGCCCCGCTCGATGATGCAGAGGTTCGGTGAGGTCATGCGGGAGTTCGGTGGGGACTGGGAGGAGCCGGATCCCGCCGAGGCGGCCGCGACGCCCGAGATCGGCCTCCCGGACGAGGAGATCACCAGTTGGGTGGACACCAGCGAGTTCGGAGGCCAGAAGTTCGATGCCCTGGCCGCGCACGCCAGTCAGGGCGAGAACATCTTCTTCCTCAAGATGGGCCAGAAGAGGTTCACCGAGCTGATGGGCGTCGAGACCTTCGTACGTGTCCGGGACACCACCGGCGCGGTCGTGCCCGAGAACGACCTCTTCGCCGGACTGCGCTGATCCGCCCGCCTTCCAGGGGGCTTCTTCACATGAGGTCCACCCCGGCGTCCTTTGGTCGTCGGGGTGGCCCCGCGGTGCCGTCCGCACCCGTACACTCGCTGGTCGTTTGTACAGCTGAGGGAGGCACAAGACAGTGAGCCAGCAGAACGGGATCCGACAGGCCTGGGGTGACGCACCTATCTACGACCGGCTCGTCCAGGAACGCGGTGACATACCGGCCGACGTGAACGCCGCGGCCTCGCGGATCCTCAGGGAGACCGGTCGGATCGTCGACTTCGGTTCCCCGTTGCACGCCGCGTTGGGCTGATCTGATTCTTTGGTCCCGGCGACGTCTCCAGTGTTCCGAACTGCCCTGCTGGCGTCGGCTCTGACCGGCGGGCCTTGCTGCGCGGCGATGACTGCCGGGACGGCGTTGCGCCACACACGGATCGGTGACCCGGCGCTCCTCTGAGCGCCGTACGGACCGGTGCGGGCCCGCTGTTCGATCGAGGATCCCGCACTGTGACGCCTTCGACCGCTCCGCTCTGCAGCGCCACTGGGACCGCCTGCTCTCTCTCCTCGACCTGAACCTGGCCAGCGGCTGAGGCGCCAGCCAGTTCAGCGACGAGGCAGGAGGAGGCGGGACAGGGCGGCCGTGGCCAGGAGCAGGGCGGCGATGGCGAGGAGGCCGATGCGCATGCCCGGGAGGGAGAAGGTTCCGCCGGGGCCGGAGAGCAGGCTGCCGAAGAGGGCGACGGCGAGCGCACCGCCGGTCTGGCGGAACGAGTTGAGCAGCCCCGAGGCCGTACCCGCCCGCTCTCCCGGCACCGCGTCCATCAGCAGCGCGGTCAGCGCGGGTACCACGAGCGCACCGCCGACGCTCAGCGGAAGCAGCAGAACCAGCACCAGCCACACCGGGGTGTGCACGGCCAGCGGCAGCATGGCGAGCATCGCCCCGGTGAAGATGAGCTGACCGGCGACGATCACCGGCCGGCGGCCGGTCCGCTCCGCGAGCCGCGGCGAGACCAGGTTGGTCGCCGTCACCACCGCCGACATGGGGACGAACATCAGCCCGGCTGCGATCCCCGACATCCCGCGCAGTTGCTGGTAGTACAGCCCGAGAAGGAAGATGCCGCCGTAGAAGGCCGCGTTGACGGCGAACCCGACCGCCAGCGGGACGGCCACCCGGCGGTCGCCCAGCATGCCCAGCGGGACCATGGGCTGACGGTGCCGGGACTCGACGACCCGGAAGGCGTACCCGGAGGCGACGGCGAGCGCGGCGGCGGCCAGCACGGGGCCGCTGGTCCAGCCCAGGTGGCCGCCCTCGATCACCGCGAAGGCCAGGCCGGCCAGGGCCAGCACGGCGGTGAGCTGGCCGCCGCCGTCCACCGCGGCGGGCCGGCGCACCGAGCGCGGCACCCGGACCAGCAGGCCCAGGATCACCGCGCCCACCGGGAGGTTGAGCAGGAACACCGCCCGCCAGCCGGCCGACTCGGTGAGCAGTCCGCCCAGCACCGGGCCCGCGGCCATCGCCACCGAACCGCCGACCGTCCACAGCGCGATGGCGCGGGCACGTGCACGGGGGTCCTCGTACGCCTGCCGGACCAGAGCCAGGGACGCCGGCATCACGATCGCGGCGGCGGCGCCCTGCACCACGCGCGCGCCGACCAGTACGCCGATGCCGGGCGCCATCGCGCAGCCGAGGGAGGCGAGGGTGAACAGGGCCACTCCCCAGGCGTAGGCGCGCCGGGCGCCCGCTCGGTCGGCGAGGGCGCCGGCGGACAGCATCAGGGCCGCGAACATCACGGTGTAGGCGTCCACCACCCACTGCAGTCCGGTCATCCCGCCGCTGAGGGACTTCCCTATGGCGGGCAGGGCGATGTTCACGGCCGAGACGTCGATGGTGATCACCGTGAAGCCGAGCAGCGAAGCGACCAGCGCGACGCCGCCGCGACGGGGCACGGCGGGGGCGTCGGAGGGCGGCGCGGCTGGTCGAACCCCGTGCGAGTGTCGTCGCCCGTCCACGGGCGCGGCGGACGACGACTGACCGCGGCCGTGGGCCGGCGCGGACGTGGAACGGACAGAGGTGGAACGCATGCTGAACTCCGTTGTGGGAAAAAGCACTTGACTTCGCATCGGAAGGGGTCGGCGGGCGGCCCCAGGCTGCCGGGGTCGCGGTCCTGTGCCTCGCACCCCCTGGGCCCCGGCGGTCGGGCCGCCCGCTTCGGGAACAACTCTCCGCCCTCACGTGGCCACCTGGCAGACCGGGCCGTTCCCGGGGTGCGGCGTTCCTGGTCCTGACAGGGCCCCCCACATGCCCGGTCGACCTGCCACAATGAGCCGAATGGCAGCAACAGACGCACGTGGTACCGAACTCGGCAGATATCTGAAGGCCCGCAGGGCGCAGGTCCGCCCGGAGGACGTCGGCCTCCCGGTCGGCGCGGGACTGCGCCGTACTCCCGGACTGCGCAGGGAGGAGCTGGCCGCGCTGGCCGGAGTGAGCGTCGACTACTACATCCGTCTGGAGCGCGGTCGGGAGAGCAACCCCTCCCCCGCCGTGGTGGACGCGCTCGGCCGCGCCCTGCGGCTGCGCGGTGACGCTTACGAACGCCTTTACGAGCTGGTGGAGTTGGCTTCCGGCCGGATCGGTGAGCTGCCCGCGTCTTCCGACCACACCGTCCGCGACTCGGTGCTGCGGATGCTGGAGTCGGTGCGTCCGCTCCCCGCCTATGTGGTGAGCCGCTACAACCGCATCCTGGCCGCGAACCCGCCCGGCCGGCGACTGCTGCCCGGGCTCTGGGACTGGTCACAGGAGCAGCGCAACCTGACCCGGTATCTCTTCCTCCACCCGGTCGGCCGAACCCTCTACGACCCTTGGGAGGAGACGGTCGCACTCTCGGTGGCGCATCTGCGAGCGGTCGCCGGAGCCGATCCCGACGACCCCGAGCTGACCTCGCTCGTCGGTGAACTGGTGTTGAAGTCACCGGAGTTCGCGCGACTCTGGGAGCGGTACGACGTCTGCGAGCGAGGTGGCGGGCAGAAGCGCTTCCGGCATCCGAAGGTCGGTCCGATGACCCTGACCTACGAGGTCATGCAGCTGGCCCGGACGGGCGGCCAGCGCATGGTGGTCTACCAGGCAGTCCCCGGCAGCCCGGACGAGGCGGCCATGCTCCGCCTCGACTCCGCGCACGCCCGACCGAAGTCGGCGCCCTCGGACCATGCCGGGACGGCCGCCGAGCCGTGCTCCGTCGCCGTGCTTGCTCCGGCCCACGCCTCCGTGGGCTGAGCATTGCCCCTTTGGATACGTGGGCCCTGGTGAACGCGGCGGTTCAACCTGGCTACGTCACGCGGACGCCGCCCAGGGGTCCACATTCCGTTTCTGGGGACTCAGCCCTGACGTGCCACGCGGTGGCGGAGGAAGACGATTCCTGAGCCGAAGGTTCGGGCCTCGACGAGTTCGAGGTCCACCCGGCGCTCGTCCTGGGCGAAGAACGGAACGCCACCGCCGACCAGCACCGGGTAGACCCTGGCCCGGTACTCGTCGATCAGACCCGACGCGGCCGCCTCGGCGGCGAGGGTCGCGCCGCCGATCGCGATGTTCCCCTCCCCGGGCTCGGCGCGCAGCCGCTCGATCTCCTCCGTCAGGCCGTCCGAAGCCAGGCGGGCATTCCCCTGCACCGCCGACAGCGTGGTGGAGAACACCACCTTGGGGATCGCCTTCCAGAGCGCGGCCCATTCCAGCATCGAATCGGCGAGCGACGGATCCTGATCGGCGGTCTCCCAGTACAGCATCGTCTCGTACAGCCGCCGTCCCAACAGGTGGACGCCGACCTCCCGGATCTCGTCGGTGACGAAGCGGAAGACCTCCTCGTCGGGCGCCGTCCAGTCGAAACGGCCGTCGGGCCCGACGACGTAGCCATCAAGTGACATGCCCATCGAATAGGTCACGCTGCGCATCAGAAGGCCTCCTCGGCGACGGGTTCGAGGGTACGACCGCCGGATGCCGCAGGACTCATCGCGACTCGCGGGATTCCCGCTGATCCGGCCCCGGACACGGCAGCCACCGCCGAGGACGCCCCGCCCTGCCCGCCGGCTGCACGCCGCTGCCCGTCCCAGCCGTCGCCGGTTGCACTGAGCACGCGTCAGCTGGTCCGCACCAGTGAGGCCACGGTCTCCGCCGTACGCCGGGTCCGCCGCAGCAACGTCGCCACGACAGCGCACTGCACGGTCATCGCGAGCGCCAGCGCCAGGCAGACGCCCGGTAGCCCGAGGCCGGACATGACGTAGGCGAGCGGGAGTTGGACGGCCGTGCCGAGCAGGGTGACCCACAGCAGCATGGGCGCTCCCCCACTTCCCTCGAAGACCCCGCCGAGCGCGATGAAGCAGGCCATCAGCAGCAGGTAGGGCCCGACGCAGCGGAGGAACAGCACCCCTTGGTGGGCGACTTCGGGTCCGGCCGCGAACGCGGTCATGACCCAGGGAGCCGCGACGGCGAACGACACGGCGGCCGCAAGACCCAGCGTCCCGGAGACCAGTACGGCTTGGCGGCCGATGTCCCGTCGTGCCTCGCCGCCCGCTCCCCTGGTGTGCGCGGTGTGGATCGCGGCGGCCTGCCGCAGAGCGTAGAAGGCCATGGTGGCCACGTACATGGCCTTGTAGGCGATCGCGTAGGCCGCCACCGCGCTGATCCCGAGCCGGGCCACGATCGCCACGAGAACGAGCGCTCCACCCTGGCGCACGGTGAAGTCGGCGGACATCGGCAGCCCCGTGGTCAGGCCGCGGCGCAGGGCCGTGCCGAGCGGGTGGGCCGGGCGGACCCGGGCGGCCGACCTCAGCAGGGCGTTGCGGCGCACGGCGACGAGGCCCACCGTGAGGGCGGCGGCCCGGCACAGCACGGTGGAGGCGGCGGCGCCCCGGACGCCGTGGAAGTGGATGAGGAACGGATCGGCGACGAGGATCAGGCCGTTGGCCAGGAGCGCGAGCCGCAGGGGCGTCCGGGTGTCGCCGGCGCCTTTGAGGATGCCGTCGACGAGCTGCTGGACGAAGAAGACGGCCATGCCGGGCAGGGAGATCGCGAAGTAGTCCGCGGCCAGGCGCAGGGGCGCGGTGTCGGTGCTGCCGAGAACCAGGCGGGCCAGCGGCTCACGCAGCAGCAGGCCACCCACCGCGACGAGCGGGGTGACCAGCCCGCACAGCGCCCAGCCCCCGCGCACCGCGGCGCGCACGGCGGCCGGATCCCGGGCGCCCCGGGCGTGCGCCACCAGCACGGTCGTACCGGAGGCGAAGACCAGCGCCACACCGAGCAGCACGTTCTCGGTGTTGGTGGCGACGGCCACGGCTGCGACGGCGGCGCCACCGAGGCGGGAGACCCACACGGTGTTGACGATGCCGGAGGCGACCGAGGCGAGGAGCGAGAGGTAGACGGGGCGGGCGAGCGCTATGAGCTGCGCGCGGTGAACTTTCGCGGTCGGGGTCGCACTCCGGATCACGCACTTCCTCCTCGAATCGAGCTACCTCGTTTAGAGGTAACTCGATAAGAGCTAGCATGAGGGCCGGGGGCGTCGCAAGGAGGAGTGCGGGTGCTGGAGTTGTCGATCCTCGGCTTCCTCGCCGAGGAGCCGCTGCACGGTTACGAACTGAAGGAGCGCATCAGGGCGCTCACCGGACACGTTCGCCCGGTCAGTGACGGCGCGCTCTACCCGGCCATCAACCGGCTGGTCGCAGCCGGGATGCTCGACGAGCACACCGAGGAGGGCACGGGCGCCGCCCCTCGCCGGGTGCTGTCCCTGACCGAGCAGGGCCGCGCCGAACTGCTGGAGCGGCTGCGCCACCCCAAGCAGGCCGAGATCACCGACCAGGTCCGGTTCAACACGGTGCTGTCGTTCCTGCGGCACCTGGCCGACCCCGCGGCACAGGCCGCGGTGCTGCGCCGCCGCCTGGAGTTCCTCGACACCCCGTCGAGCTTCTTCTACCGCGGCGGCGAGCCGGTGGGCGCCGAACAGGCCGGGGACCTGTTCCGGGAGGGCATGCTGCGCGTCGCCCGAGCCACCGGCACGGCGGAGAGATCCTGGCTGCGCGAGGCCATCGACACACTCAGCGAGGCGGCGCCCTGAGGAATCCGCGCCCACAGGCGGCTCGGCCGGCCGTACGAGCAGTCGAGTGCACGATCATGCGACTGCAGGGGGATCCCTCCGCTCTCGCGCTGCCAGAGGCGAGCGCGAGCGGTATCGGGGGAACCCTTGGACCCGCGGATCCCGCTTTCGTAATGGAGGGGCGGGTTGTCGGCGGGCGCGGCCGGGCTCGCCCTTCGGCGGGGTCGAGGTCAGGTGATGTTCTTGGTCTTGCTGACCCACTGCGGGAGCGTGAGCCGTCCGACCGCGGGGGCGGGCTTGCGACGGGGCGGGACGTGGCCGCGCTCGGATCGGCCGTGGAGATATCCGCGGTGGATGTCGCCGGCCAGGGAGTCCCGCAGAAGGGTCAGCTGGGGCGCCACGGCGGCAAGGCAGTCGTGCTGGTGGCGGGCCGCCATCGTCGTCCGGTCGTAGCCGTTGGTCCGGCTGGGAATTTCGATCATGGTGAGACCTCCGTTCGCCATCCCACCTTCACCCAGCAGGGGCCCCTCGCGCGTCGTCCTCGCGCAGCGTTTCCCGGCTACCACGGCCGTGGTACCCGGCACGCCCGCCTACGGCCCGGGCAGACGTGCCGCCTGCTACGTGGGCACCTCGGAGCGCCCTGGTTCCGGCGCCGGACAGGCCAGGCCGCACTGGTAGGCGATGACCACGAGCTGGGCCCGGTCGCGGGCCGCCAGCTTGGTCATGGCCCGGTTGACGTGGGTCTTGGCGGTCAGCGGGCTGACGAACAGTTGTTCGGCGATCTGGTCGTTCGACAGGCCCAGGGCCACCAGCCCGAGGACATCGCGTTCCCGCGGCGTGAGGCATTCCAGCCGCTCGTGCACCTCTCCTTGGCACGGGTTCGGCTGTGCCAGGAAGCGCCGGATCAGCGCGCCCGTGGCCGCGGGGGACAGCAAAGCATCGCCTGCGGCGACCGTGCGGACGGCCTCGACCAGTTCCTCAGGGCGCGCGCCCTTGCCCAGGAAGCCGCTCGCTCCGGCGCGCAGCGCTTCGGCCACGTGCTCGTCGTCCTCGAAGGTGGTCAGGATGAGCACCTTCACCGCTGCGAGATCCGCGGACTCGCTGATCAGCCGGGTGGCTTCGAGGCCGTCCATCTCCGGCATGCGGATGTCCATCAGCACCACGTCCGGGTGCTGGGCCCGCGCCAGTTCCACCGCCTCCTGGCCGTTGGACGCCTCGCCGACCGTCTCCATGTCGCTGGTGGAGTCGAACAGCATCTTGAAGGTGCCCCGCAGCAGCGCCTGGTCATCGGCAAGCAGTACGCGAATCGTCATGTCCGTCCCTCTTTGGTGTCTCGCCGATCAGCAGGCCGGGCCGCAGCGGCAGGTCGGCCGTCACGCTGAAGCCGCCCTCGGGGCGCGGCCCCGCCTGCAGCCGGCCCCCGACCGTGGCCACCCGCTCCCGCATCCCGATCAGCCCGTGCCCGGAGCCCGCGGGCGGGGGATGTTGCCGCGCGCTGCCCCCGTCGTCCTCGACGGTGATCGTCAGCCGTTCGGAATGGTGGTGCAGGATCAGCCGGGCGTGGTCGGCCCCGGCGTGCTTGCGCACGTTGGTGAGGGCCTCCTGAACGATGCGATACGCGGCCAGGTCGACCGTCGGCGCCAGGGGGGCGGCGGTGCCGTGCCGGGTGTGGTCGACGGCCAGGCCGACGCGTTCGAAGGACGCCAGAAGCACCGGTATGTCGGCCAGGCCCGGCACCGGGTTGCGTGGCGCGACCGGATCGCCCGACTGCCGCAGCAGGCCCACGGTCACCCGTAGTTCGTCGAGCGCGGACCGGCTGGTGTCCCGGATGTCCTCCAAGGCGGTCAGTATCTGTTCCGGGTGCTGCTTCGCGAGATGCGCGGCCACACCTGCCTGGGCGTTGATCAGTGCGATGTGGTGGGCGACGATGTCGTGCAACTCGCGTGCGATGCGCACCCGTTCGGCCGCCACCCGCTGCTGTGCCTCCTGCTCACGCGTGCGCTCCGCGTGCTCCGCTCGCTCCTCCACGGCCGCCACGTAAGCGCGGCGGGACCGGAGGCCGTCGCCGACGGCGGCGGGCAGCGCCGTCCAGGCGAGCAGTGCCGCGTTGTCGGGGTTCAGCCACGAGTGGGGGGCGCACAGCAGGGCGGTGCCCACCAAAGTAGCGGCCGATGCGGACGCGGTGGTCCAGGTGGTACGCCGGTCGGTCAGGAGGGCCACGCTGTAGACGGACACCAGGACCGGGCTGATCACCAGCGGGCTCTCCCGGAACCCGAGGACCAGGAAACTCACCCCACAGCCCAGCGCGACGGCCAGTACGCCGATCGGGTGGCGACGCCGCCAGACGAGTGCGCAGCAACCGACGCCCGCCAGTACCAGGGCAGTCCAGCGTAACGAGAACCGGTGCTCGTGCGGTTCGATCGAGGCAGCCACCACGGACAGCAGGAACAGGACGGCCAGGCCCAACCCGTGCGCCACACCGGTCCGGGCCGGCGGCCGCCGACTTTCGTCGCTGATCACCACCATGCCACCACCGTAGGGTCGGCAGCCGGATCGAGCATCGTGTCGTCGCGCCGGTGCACGGTCACCGCGCTCTGCCGCTCGACGAGGACGTCCTCCCGGCGCGCGAAAAGGTCCGGCCCGCCGCTACGGGGGAAAGCGGCGGGCCGGACAGCCCCACAATGACACACCTAACCCCGTCTCCGGACCTCAAACAGGGGCGACGAAGCCGAAACCGTTCGCAGACTGGCTCAACGACGCGCCAGGCCCACCCGCCCGTCGAGCAGATCACCGACCGCCGCGATGCCCTCCCCGATCGCCTGGGCGGGGACGTCACCGAAGCCGAGGACGAGTTGCGGCGGGTCGGTCGCCCCCGTGGTGCGGCAGGCGCTCATGCCGTAGAGGCCGACGTGCCGGGACCGGGCCTCGGCGACCACTGCCTGCTCCGCGGTCCCGTGCGGCAGGTGAGCCACCGCGTGGAAGCCCGCGGCGAGGCCGGTCAGTCGGACCGCCGGGGCGTGTGTGGCGAGCGCCGCGCGCAGGGCCTCGCAGCGGGAGCGGTACAGGGTGCGCATTCTGCGCAGGTGGCGGTCGTAGCGACCGGACTCGACGAGTACGGCGAGGGCCAGCTGGTCCAGGGTGGGGGTGCCGCGGTCGGCGATCCGTTTCAGGTCGGTGATCGGCGCGGTGAGCTCGGGCGGGGTCAGCAGCCAGCCGATGCGCAGGGCGGGGGCCAGGGACTTGCTGACCGTTCCGATCGAGATCACACGGTCCGGGGCGAGACCCTGGAGCGCACCGACCGGCTCCCTGTCGTAGCGGAACTCGGCGTCGTAGTCGTCCTCGATGACGAACCCGCCCCGGCGCGCCGCCCAGTCGGTCAGGGCGCGGCGGCGGTCCGGAGCCAGGACCACGCCGGTGGGCCACTGGTGGGCCGGGGTGACGACCACCGCCTCGGCGCCGGTCGCCGTCAGCGCCCCTACGTCGAGGCCCGCTTCGTCGACCGGCACCGGAAGCACCCTCAGCCCTGCCGCGCGGGCGGCTGCCGTGACGGCGGCCGGGGCGCCGGGGTCCTCGTGGGCGACGGTGCGTACCCCGGCGCGGGCCAGGGCCTGCAGGGTGAGGCTCAGGCCCTGGGCGTAGCCGGATACGACGACGGCGTGCGCGGGGTCGGCGGCGGCCGCGCGGACCCGGCGCAGATAGGCGGTGACGACCTCACGCAGGACCCGGCTGCCGCGTGGGTCTCCGTAGTCGAGGTCGGCGGTGGGCATGGTGCGGGACGCCTCGCGGACCGCCCGCACCCAGTCGGCGCGCGGGAAGGCGGCGAGATCGGGGACCCCGTGCCGGAAATCGGCTATCAGGCGCGGGAGTTGGACGATCGCCACGGACTCGGGCGTGGGTGGGGCGGGCGGTGCGCAGGGGGCCACTCGGGTGGCGGAGCCGACGCGGGTGACGAGGTAGCCCTCGGCCTGCAACTGCGCGTAGCAGTCCTGGACGAGTCCGCGGGAGAGGCCGAGGGCGCGCGCGAACTCCCGTGAGGAAGGCAGCCGTTCGCCCTCGCGCAGCCGCCCGGTGCGGATGGCGTCCCGCAGCTGCCGTTCGAGCTGGGAGCGCAGCTGCTCACCGCTGCTCCGGTCGACGGTCAGCAGGACTTCGGGTGAGAGACCGGCCCACTGCACAGGCATGGAATTGGAGCTTACCGGTGGGCCGGTGGCTGCCTAGCGTCGGGGCATGACGAACTCCCCTTCCGACGAGCTGACTTCGGCCGTACGGCCGCCGCTGCTGAGCCACGCCCTGCTGCTGCGGTTCGTCAGCATGGTCGGCGCGTCGACGAGCTTCTATCTGCTGCTGTCGACGGTGCCCGCGCACGCCGGCCCTCGCGGCGCGGGCCTCGCCACGGGTGCGCTGATGCTGACCACGGTGGCCGGCGAGGCGGCCGCGCCCCGGATCATCGCGCGGTACGGCAACCGAGGACCGCTGGCCGCCGGGTTGTTCCTGCTCGGCGCGCCCGCCCTGGCGCTGCCCGTCGCGGGCGGCCTGTCCGGGACGGTGGCGGTGTGCCTGGCACGCGGCCTGGGATTCGCGCTCACACTCGTCGCGGGGGGTGCCATGACCGCGGCCCTGATCCCGGCGGAGCGCAGGGGCGAAGGACTCGCGCTGGTCGGAGCGGTGGGAGGGGTACCGTCGCTGGTGGCACTGCCGCTGGGTGTATGGCTGTCGGCGCGGGTGGGGTACGGCGTCGTCGCGGTCGCGGCGGGGGTGGCGGCGCTGGCCGTCATGCCTTCGATACTGGCGTTGCGGGACCCCAGCGGTGGGACGGTGTCGTGCGAGGCGGGCCGGCAGGTCCTCGGCATGGCCGCGGCGTTGCGCATGCGAGCGCTTCGGCGGCCTTTCCTCGTCTTCGGCACGACCGCGCTGGCCGCCGGGATCCTCGTCACGTTCCTGCCGCTGGCGGCCGGATCCGCGGCGGCGGGCGCGGTGAGTACGGCCCTGCTGGTGCAGCCCGCCGCGGCAACTGGCGCCCGCTGGCTCGCGGGGTACTACGGCGACCGGCGGGGCGCGGGGCGGCTGGTCGTGCCGGGTCTGCTGACGTCCGCCGCCGGGGTGCTGTTGACCGCGTCGACCTCCAGCCCCGTGGCCGTCGTCGTGGGGTCCGCGGTGTTCGGTGCCGGTTTCGGCGTCACCCAGAACGCCACCCTGACCCTCATGTACGCCCGCGTCGACCGTCCCTCGTACGGCACGGTGACCGCTTTGTGGAACCTCGCCTACGACGCCGGTATGGGCGTCGGCGCCGCGGGCTTCGGGCTCGTCGCGGAGCGTACGGGGTACCCGTGGGCGTTCGCCCTGACCGCCCTGGTGATGCTGATCCCGGCCGTACGTACCCCGGCCAAGGGCGACTGAGCCGGCCGCGCCGTGCCGGGCCCCGGAAGGTGGTCTCCTCGCGTAGGCGCCGCGGCACGGTCCGAGGCGGCCGTGGGGATCGGGGCGCGGATCTCGAGCTGGGGCGGCGACTGCCGCCCTCGTACGCGACGGCACCCATCGCTACGCGCCACCCGGTGCCTGGGGCAGGGCGGTGGCCGAGGCGCGGGAGTCGGCTCGCTGGGGGACCGACCCCGCCGTCCAGGCTGAGACCGACGCCCAATATCAGGGCATCTGTCGGATGTGGACCCCGGACACGGCCGCGTTCAAGGCCCAGTGGCGCGTGGCCTACGACCAGGTCGCCGCCGGGCTCGCCGAACACCAGCGGGACGCCGTGGTCGCCTACGCCGACGCCCGGCTGGACTGACCAGTCACCAGTTGTTGGGGCTGCAGACCCAGCAACCTGACCGCGCCGCCCACCAACTCCTCGCGGCGCCTCCCCCAGGGTGCGGCACCGCCCCACCCCTGGAGTACCCGCCGCGATCCCCAGCTACTGGCCCAGCTGTGGCTGCACAAGGGGACGGGCGAGGCAGCCGCGCTCTTCAAGCGCGAGCGCTTCTACAGCCCCTAGCTGACTCGATCGCGTGGGCACAGCACATCAGCCTTGTCCCGGCACCGGTACCGGCACTACGCCCGTACCGGCCGCCATCACTCACCGCCACCGGATGGCGACTCGACGTACCCGCCGGAAGGGTCCTCCACGTCAGCCTGCCGCTCCACCGATCGGAGGACACACCGCGGCCGCGAGTGCAGGTGCAATGAATCGCATAAGTCCCCCGCTCAGAACCGAGAAATACGAGGTTTCCTCATGCTCAACGCCCAACGCCGCATAGCCCGGATCGCCGGTGTCTCCTGCATCGCACTGCTGGCCGCCGGAACCGTAGGGGTGGCCAGCGCCGAGGCTGCGCCCATGGCGAAGGACCACGCGCCCGCTTCCGTGGCCGGCAAGCCCTACCCGAACGACTGGCAGTGGTGGCAGTGGCACTACTGGCACCACTACTGCGACTACCCCTACTACTGGCACCACTACTACCAGCACAACTGGCCGTACGGCAGCACATGGTGGCCCAGCAACACCCAGGGCGGCACCCAGGGTTCAGGCTACGGCAACACCCAGGGCGGTACGCAGGGCTCCGGGTACGGCAACACTCAGGGTGGTACCCAGGGCTGATGAGTGAAGAGCCTGGCACCTCGCGCTGGAGACCTGTGCGGGGGTGCCGGCTCTGCCGTGTTCGCGCGGCCGCGGGCAGTGGTCGTACCCACTGCCCGCGGCCGGTCTGCTGGATCAGCGGACGTGCACCGTCACCACGTCGGACGCGTGCAGCCGCACGGGGTGGTGGTCGCGCTTGCTCTTCAGGCCGTACAGCACCGCACGGAACTGCAGGTCACCGCGGTGCGCGGACGTGCCGTGCGCGGTGAGTCGCGCCTCGGCTTTGACCACGGCACTGCAGCCCTCCTGGTGCCACGACCGCTTGCCGGTCCGCTCCTCCAGGCACAGCTGATGGAGGTAGCCGGCACTGTCGTCATCGCCCTGCGCCTTGATCGTGATGTTCTTGCCGACGTGCGCCGTGTGGGGCGCCGTGATACCCACGTCGCCCTTCGCGAACGCGGGCACGGCGGCCAGAGCCACCGAGGCCACACCCAGCGCACCGATCACGGCCGCACGGCCGCCCCGCGCCTTGATCCCGGTCTTCTTCGTCCTGGTCATGGACTTCCCTCCTGTGGGTCTCCCCGACGTGGTGAGTCCCACCCCCTGTCGCGACGGTGCCCGGTTGCGCCATCGCTGATCATTCAGATGAGCAGGCCTCCCCGCCCGTTGCGCCCCTCCCGGCGCCGTTACAGATCCAAGACAAAACACACCGGCCAGGCCTAATCTCACCAACAGCCACCAAATCACTTCCCGGAACGACAGCCCGCCGACCTCATTGCCGGATGCCATCGGTCAGCCGGACCCGGCTGCGATAACGAAACCCACAGTGGCACCCGCCGGGCGCTCCGGCGGGTGTCGCCTCCACACTGCCTCGCGGAAACACCCCTCGTGCCGGGCGCCGCTCCCCTCAACTGGTACGGCCATCAAGGGACATGGGGCGCCACCGTGAAGGCGGACGGCAGGGCGAGGCATCGGATGGCGGCCGTGTGCCGGAACGGCGTGGGGGCTCAGTTCGGGCGGGGTCTGAGCAGATCGTCGACGAGGGTGTCCACGAGCGCGTCGGGGATGCTCGTTCCGGTCAGTGCGCGGTAGACGATCGGGCCGAGGAGGACGTCGATCGTGGCGTCCGAGCCGAGTGGGAGTGATATCTGTCCGGCGTCGAGCGCGCGCGTGAGCATGGTGCGTTCCCGCTCGCGGCGCGGGCCGAGGAAGCGCTCCTGGAAGCGCTCGGCCGCGCCTCGATCGTGCTGCGCCTCGGCGATGAGTGCGAGCAGGACCTTGCCGGCGGGGTCGTGGGTGAGGAACTCGGCGAAGTCGTGCAGATAGTCGCGGATGCTCCGCGCGGTGGGCGCGTCCGCCGGAACGGGCAGGCGCTTGTCGCTGTCCTCGATGAGGGTGTCCAGGAGGATCTCGCTCTTCGAGGGCCACCAGCGGTAGATCGTCTGCTTGGCGACCCCGGCGCGGCGCGCGATCGCTTCGACGGTGAGGGCACGAAAGCCGTGTTCGACGAGCAGATCGTCGGCGGCGTGGAGCACGGCCAGGCGTGCGGCTTCGTCACGCCGGTTGCCGGAGCGCGGCCTTGGGGACTGACGGCTGGTGGCGGGCATGCGGCACACCATACCCGTCGACGGACATTGACTAGACGCAACGTCGCGTCTAGCTTGAAGTCCCCACCGTGGCAAAGGAGTTAGATGTGTCCACCACACCCATCCGCGAAGCCCTCATCATCGGCGCGTCCCGGGGACTGGGACTCGTCCTCGCACGCGAACTCGCCGGACGCGGCTGGCACGTCACCGCCACCACACGCGGGGCCGACGACGAGCTGCGGGCCGGCGCCGACGCCTGGAAGGGACGGCTGACGGTCGAGCCGCTGGAGATGACGAGCACGGAGGAACTGGCCTCTCTGTGCAGACGCTTGAGTGATCGTCAGCTCGACCTGCTCTTCGTCAACGCCGCCATCGACCGCGGCGACCTGCCGATCGACCGGGTCCCCACCGACATGTTCACCGAGGTCATGATCACCAACGCGCTGAGCCCGTTACGAACCCTCGAAGCCCTGCGCGGGCTCGTCGTACCCGGCGGGACCGTCGCCGTCATGTCCTCCGAGCAGGGCAGCATCACGCGCAACACCGAGGACGGCTACGAGCTCTACAAGGCCAGCAAGGCCGCGCTCAACCAGCTGATGCGCAGCTACGCCACCCGCCACGCGAACGACCGGCACACCAAGCTGCTCATCGACCCGGGCCACAACCGCACCGCGCTCGGCGGACCCGACGCACCCCTCACGCCCCAGGAGAGCATCCCGGCGGTCGTCGACGTCCTGGAAGCACAGGCCGGGGCGCCTGGCCTGCAGTTCCTGGACCGCCACGGCGAGACCGTGCCGTGGTGAGCCCCCGCTTCGGGGCGCGGACTTCGACCCGGAACCCCTGGAAGCCTCCTGGCCAACCACTCAGAGCAACCGCGGTCTCCATCGGCTGTTACAAGACGGGGACATATCGCCGATGAACGCCCGTCTCTTCCGTGTCGTCCCTATAGCTGACTACGCCAAACGGCATGTAGTTCTCTTCCATCAAGAAAAACCACTTTCGCCACGGAAAGGGATATATCTGTGATGATCTCGAAGCGGCGCTCCCTGCGTATAGCCGTCATCGGTGCTCTGGGCGCCGCCTCTCTCGCCCTCGCGGGCACGGCGACGGCCGCCACCACGGCCACGCACACCACGTCTCCCGTCGCCGTGGTGCAGAAGGCCCAGGCCGCCAAGGCAAGCATCACCGCCACGCCGTCGACGACCTCGGTCCGGGCCTGGCAGCTGTTCCGGGTCACCGGAAAGACCACCGGCCTCAAGGCCGGCAGCCAGGTGACCCTGCAGCAGGAGCAGCACGGCAAGTGGGTCTCCCTGCTCGCGTCCGTCCCCGTCTCGCGCAGCGGTTCCTACTCGCTGGGCGTCAAGCTCGGCATCAAGGGCAAGAACGACCTGCGCATCGTCAACGGCAAGACGGCCTCGCCGGTCTTCAACGTCACGGTCCGCTGAACCACGCTGCCCGCCATGTCGGGCCGGGCCGAACCGCCGCTCCCCGCAGCGCGGTTCGGCCCGGTCCCGAGTGGCGGCTACGTCGCTGCCACGGACCGTCGCAGCGGCCGATTCGGCTCAGCCGTACACCGGACCTGAACAGGACCATTTCTTGCGGAAGTTGGGGCCGGTACGGCTCAACCGGCCGGCACAGAGCTGAAACACCCCCGGGTCAAGGCATGTGCGGCGCAGTACGCCGGGTCTGGGGCCGTGGGCGGATGAGGTGGGTCCCAGCCCGACTGGCAGGCCATCACTGCGGGCGACTGGAGGAAGTCGGCCATGTCCTCCTCGAAGCGTCGCCGTGGATCACCGTCCAGGACGAAGACACCCGACATCATCATGCCGGTTCCGTGCTCGGCCAGTGCCTGCTGCTGCGCCGCGACCACCTTCGATTGCCGGGACAGGGCCAGAGAGTCGTTGCTGAACAGCACGACGTCGCCCGGTCCCGGTGCCGGCCTGTCACGGAAGAGGTGACGGCCCCAGCCCCGGATCCGGTCCCCCCCAGGCCGCGACACTGGTCATCAGCGGATCACCGGAACCGCGGCACCAACGTTCACGGACACACCGCAACCTTTCTGTCGGTCACGTACGGGGCGGCACGAGCGCGCCGGGCATGAGAACCGGGCATGATCCCCGGCGGCCGACACGTAACAGGCACCCGTCCCGCCTGATCAACTCGAACCGGACCGTTCGCGAGCGTCGACCCTGCCACCGCGAGCGTCCCACCTGGGCGGATGTCTCCACTCCCCCGTGCACAGGGACGGAAAAGGATCACTCACACGTGAAGTGCGTTCGCATCCGCGCGCGCGGTACGGAGGGAGGCGGTCGCGCCGTCGAGCTGTCGCCTTGGCAGGCACTCCAGGGCTGTGAAACGCTCGTTTCGTGGCGAATCCAACCCTCGTCTGCACGTCGATCTCGAACGTGTGAGCTGGCCTGTCTGCCGGGAGTTCACCCGATCCGGGCTTCCGTTCGGGAGTAAGGAACAGCCATGAGTACGACCGAGCACATTCACGACCGCGACGGCCAAAGCGATCCCACGTTGTACCGCACCCCGGCGGACGCCGTCGCCGCGCCGGCCGAGAAGCTCGCCTATGTCGTCGGGTTCGACCCGGCCGCAGAGCACGCGGACGCGTTGTTCACCGTCGACACCGACCCCGAATCCCCGGCGTACGGCCGTGTGATCTCCCACGCCGAGCTGCCCGATCTGGGCAACGAACTGCACCACTTCGGCTGGAACGCCTGCT
This sequence comes from Streptomyces sp. NPDC037126, assembly GCF_055605965.1. Lineage (NCBI taxonomy): Bacteria > Bacillati > Actinomycetota > Actinomycetes > Kitasatosporales > Streptomycetaceae > Streptomyces > Streptomyces sp. NPDC037126. The sequence goes on along the minus strand of NZ_JBVJTD010000004.1, from coordinate 510,034 downwards.
CCAGCGCGCTGGGGCACGCCGGTCATCACCACGCTGCGCGCCGCTACCTCATCGTCCCGGGACTTCGCTCGTCCCGCTTGCATGTCCTCGACACCTTCCCCGATCCCGCCCGTCCTCGTCTGGTCAAGGTGGTCGATCCCGAGGAGCTGGCCGCCAAGGCCGGATATTCACGTCCGCACACACTGCACTGTGGCCCCGACGGAGTCTTCCTGTCCTGCCTGGGCGGCGCGGACGGCGCGGACGGGCCCGGCGGCATCGCGCTGCTGGACCACGAGAGCTTCGAAGTGCTGAGCGCCTGGGAGAGCGACCGCGGGCCACAGCGTCTCGCCTACGACGTCTGGTGGCATCTGCGCCAGAACATCGCCGTGACCAGCGAGTGGGGAAGCCCCTCGATGATCGAGGACGGCCTCGTCCCCGAACTGCTGCTGGACCGCCAGTACGGGCACTCACTGCACTTCTGGGCGCTCGACACCGGTCGACACCTGCAGAACGTCGATCTGGGGGACGAGAACCAGATGGTGCTGGAACTGCGCCCCGCGCACGACCCCGAGGCGACGTGGGGGTTCACGAACACCGTGGTCAGCGTGGAGGACCTGTCCGCGTCGGTGTGGTTGTGGCACCGGGAGGGCGAGGACTTCGTGGTCCGCAAGGTGATCACCATCCCCGCCGAGCCCGCGGAGCCGGAGGATCTGCCCTCGGCGCTGAAGCCGTTCGGTGCCGTGCCCCCGTTGATCACCGACATCGACCTGTCGGTGGATGACCAGTGGCTGTACATCTCCGCATGGGGAACCGGCGACCTGTTCCAGTACGACGTGAGCGACCCGTTCCGTCCGAGGCGGACCGCGGTGGTGCGCCTCGGCGGCATCGTCAGCCGGCAGCCGCACCCCGCCGAGCCGGACGTGCCGCTGACGGGCGGAGCGCAGATGGTCGAGCTCAGCCGCGACGGGCGGCGCGTGTACCTGACGAACTCCCTGTACGCCGCTTGGGACGAGCAGTTCTATCCCGGCGGCCTCGATCCGTGGATGGTCAGACTCGACGCCGACACCGCGCGCGGAGGGCTCTCGGTCGACGAGCGCTTCTTCCCGCGCTACGGCGATTTCCTCGGCCTGCGCGTGCACCAGACGCGCCTGCAGGGCGGAGACGCCTCCTCGGATTCGTACTGCTACCGCCGCTGACGGAGCCGACGCACCGGGGCACCGCGCACACAGGCCGCCGCCCTCGCAGGAGGGAACATGCTTTCCGTGTCCTACACAGTGGGCGCACACATCCACGACGCGCCCGGATGGCAGCCGCCCCCCACCGAAACACTGGTGGCCGTCGTCATGGTGGCCCTGGCCACCGTGGTGGGCGCCTGGTCGGCGCGGCGGATATCGGGGCGGTCGGCGCTCCTCCTGGCCGCCGGTTCGGGGATACTGCTGGTCGTCGCGGTCCTCGATCTCCTGCCCGACGCTTGGAACGAGGCCCATGAGGCCGGCGTGCCGCAGTGGGCGGTGCCGCTCACCGGGCTCGCCTCGTTCGGGGTCATGGGCGCGGTGATCCGTATCGGCTGCCCGTGCGCACTGGGGCGCGCGGGAGGTATCGGGGCGGCGTCGGCGCTCGCTCTGCACCGCTTCCTGGAGGGGGCGACGCTCGCCCTGACCGCCTCCGTCGCGGTGGTGGCGGCACTCCTCGTGCACGCGGCCGGCGAGGGCCTGGCGCTGGCGGCCCTGCTGGAGATGCCGCCGAGGCGACGCGTGGCTCCATGGATCGGGCTTGCCTGTTCGAGCCCGGTCGCGGGAGCCGTCGTGACGAGCGCTCTGCCCATTGCGGACGGCGTCATGCCGTTGCTGCTCGCCGTCGTTGCCGGTGTCCTCGCCCAGGCCGCGTGGGTGGCACTCCGGCTCGCCCGCGAGCAACGGCCCGCGGACCGGCGAGTCCCCGCGGTCCGGGCCGCGACGGCGATGACTCTCGCGGCGGCCGTCACCGCGGTCGTCCTCCTCGTCGGGGCCGCACACCGGTGAAGGCCGCCCACGGCTACCGTCCGGTCGCGCCCGTGGAGTTTCCGGAGGGGCCGGTGACGGCCCAGGCCGCCTCGGTCATCCGGAGGATCTCGTCCACCGCGGCGTCCGGATCCGCCGCTTCACGAGCCAGCGCATAGGCGTCGATCACGAATCGTGCGATCGTCCCGCAGTCCGTTGTGGTCCGCCGCAGGTCCGGATCGGCGGCGATGGCCGTCGCCGGCGACTCGGCGTGGCGCAGCCTCATCGACTCCTCGTACTCCCGGAGGGCAGGCGATCCGTCGATCATGCGCCAGATCGGGGCGGCGCCGTCCGCCGTGCAATGTCGCACCAGGGCCTGGATCTCGCGGCGCAGCGCGGGGATGAGGGGCTCGTGGGACGCCCGGCCGGTGACGGCCTGTGTGAGGCGCTGCTCGAAGTGCTGCAGATCGCCCGCGACCGCAACATCACGGTGATCGGCGCGGCCGGGGCCGCGAACCAGGACTATCTGCGCAGCCTGGGTGCCCTCGCCACGACGTACGGCGAGGGCTGGGTCGGGCGGGTGCAGCGGCTCGGCCGTGTCGACGCGGCCCTCGATCTGGCCGGCTCGGGCGTGATCCGCGAGCTCGTCGAGCTGACCGGGGATCCTCGGAACGTCGTCTCCATCGCCGATCTCGGTGCGCCGGAGCTGGGAGTGCGGTTCTCCGGCGTGGCCGGGAGCGTGCCGGACGCGCTCACCGAGGCCGCCGACCTCATCTCGCGGGGAAAGCTCCACATCCCCGTCGAGAGGTCGTACACGCTCGCCGGGGCCGCGGCGGCGCACATCGACAGTCAGGCCGGTCACACCCGCGGGCGCCGGGTCCTCGTCATCTGAAAGCGGGCCGCACGTCGCCCTCAAGCAGACGCCGAGGCGGAACCCGGCACACCTGATCGCCGTCTTCACATCATGTACAGATCATTTTCGTGTGCCCAACTAAGCGGGTCCGGGCCTCACTTAGCGCCCCGCCCGCCGCGTTGCGGCCCACGGAGTTCGGAATCGGCGCAGGAGAGTCAGGTAACTACACGTGCATGAGCGCAAGCCGCCTCGGCGGCTGCTACTGACCATCGCGGCAGGCGTGCTGGCAGCCGCGGGGGTCTCGGCCGTCCCGTCGCCCGCCCAGGCGGCGGCACATCGGGGAACGGCCGACAGCCGTCAGCACACCTTCGAAAAGGCGGCGGCGGAGTACGACGTCCCGCTGCCCGTCCTGCTGGCCGTGGCGTACCACGAGTCCGCCTGGGACGCGCATGCCGGCGAACGCAGCACCAGCGGCGGCTACGGACCCATGCATCTGACGGACGTGACGCCCGCGATGCTGGCCGCGGGCGACGCCGGTGAGGCCGGGCGGGCCGGCCTCACCGAAATGGCCTCCGCTCCGTCCCTGCACACCCTCCAGGCCGCCGCCAGGCTGACGGGGCTGCCCGCGAAGCGACTGCGTACGGACGAGGCCGCCAACATCCGCGCGGGGGCCGCCCTCCTCGCCTCGTACGCGAAGAGCACTGTCCGTGGCACCCCGAAGGACCCGGGCAAGTGGTACGCGGCCGTAGCCCGTTACAGCGGTTCCTCCGAGCAGCGCGCGGCAAGTGCCTTCGCCGACCGGGTGTTCGCCACCATCGAACACGGTGCGGAGGAAACCACACGGGACGGACAGCACATCGACCTGCCGCCCACTCCGAGGGTGCGACCGGCCACCGGACCACTGTCGGCGCTGCACCTGAAGACGACGGCCGCGGCGGACAACACCGAGTGCCCCGTCACCGTCGACTGCACCTTCCTCCCGGCCGCGGCGGCCAACGGCCAGGTGTCCGACCGCCCCGCCAACGGGATCAGGATCGACTCCATCGTCATCCACGACACCGAGTCGTCGTACGACGCCGCCCTCAACAGCTTCCAGAAGCCGGGCGGCGGATCGGCCCACTACGTCATCCGCTCCTCGGACGGCGCCGTGACCCAGATGGTGCCCACCAAGGACATCTCCTTCCAGGCGGGCAACTACTCGACCAACCTGCACTCGATCGGCATCGAGCACGAGGGCTACGCCGCCGCGGGCGGCACCTGGTACACCCAGAACGAGTACGAGACCAGCGCGGAACTCGTCCGGTACCTGGCCGATCGCTTCGGCATTCCCCTGGACCGGCAGCACATCATCGGGCACGACAACGTGCCGGGCCCCAACTCGGCCCTGGTGTCCGGCATGCACTGGGACCCGGGCCCGTCCTGGGACTGGGAGCGCTTCATGCGGCTGCTGCACGCCCCGCTGGGCGGTCGGCACGGCGTGGGCCCCGTCGGCTCGGTGGTCACCATCACCCCCGGGTACGAACGCAACCAGCAGACCGTACAGGTCTGCCCGTCGGACGACCCCACCGGCACCACACCGGCGTGCACCGAGCGGACCCAGGCGTCGAACTTCGTCTACCTGCGAACCGCACCCAGCGCCACCGCGCCGCTCTTCGGCGACCAGGCCATCCACTCGGACGGCGTCGGCACGGACCGCGTCAACGACTGGGGCAGCACCGCGGCGGCCGGTCAGCAGTTCGTCGTCGCCGACCGCCAGGGTGACTGGACCGCCATCTGGTACAGCGGCACGAAGGCCTGGTTCCTCAATCCGCACGGCTGCGACACCACGCCCGCCCACGATGTGACGGTGGTCGGCGCCGCCGGCACCTCACCGGTGTCGGTGTACGGGTCGAGCTACCCGGACGCGAACGAATACCCCGCCGGGCTCTCCCCCTCCACCCAGACCCCGCTGAGCTTCTACAACGTTCCGGCCGGACAGGCGTACGTCGCCACCGCCGCGCCCGCGCCGACCGACGACTACTTCCCCTCGACCGGCCGTGTCGTCATCGGCGGGAAGACCATGTACACCATCCAGTACAACCACCGCACAGCCCTGGTGTACGCCTCCGACGTCAGCGCTCGGTAACCACGGGGCGAGTCGTCGGCCATGGCCGTCCCGGCCTGGCGGAAGCCAAGTCCGACCGTCCCGAAGCCGGGGCAATGAGGCCGACCGGTGCGCTACGGCGGAAGTCGTAGCGCACCGGTCGGCCGCAACTCCTTCCCGTCGCGCCGTCCGACGAACTCCCGCCCCTCCCGCGACACGGGCCCGGTCGCGGCAGTCAGGGACGGCGGCCCACCCGCACGGCGGGCTGCTGAGCACCGCCGGGCTCACTCACTCGCCCACGGTCGCCGCGTACCAGCGTCCGCATGATCCCCGCGCCCGTCAGCACCGCCGTGAGGTGCAACGCCACGGCGACCGCGACGTTCTCCGGGTAGCTGACGTCACTCGGATGCGCCACCGCCACGTACACCGTGGCCGGCAGCCTCCAGCCGCTCCACGCGAACATGGACCCCGATCCGAGCCAGGCGGGCGCAAGCACGAGCGGATACGGGAGCCGGGTCGACCCGCGCCGGACGAGGGCCGGTACGGCGGCGGAGGCGGCGAGGGCCCAGCACGCGCTGACCCCGACCAGCACGTGCCAACTGGCCGGACGCTCGTCACGGTGCGCGATGCCCCACGGGCCACCGGCCGCCCAGTACAGCCAGACCAGGCCCGTCACCGCGCCCGTCACCGCCGGCCACAGCGGCCCCGGCGAGGTCAGGGTGCCAGGTCGCTCCGGTCGGCGCAGGGCGTGGGGCCAGCGCCGCCGCACGTAGGCGGGAAGCGCGACGGCCAGCCCTATCCCGGTTCCCACGAAGCTGCACTGGAGCAGTACCGCCTCCCAGCCCGGCATCGCCGCGTCGCCACCCGAGCTCCCGGAGCCTCCCGAACTCCCCGTCCCCGAGCCCAAGAACGCGCTGACGGCCACGAACGGCAGGATCGACACCAGGAACCCCGACCCCACCCAGCCGACGAATCCCACCAGCCGGCCGGGTATCCGCATCCCCCACGGCCGCACCAGCGCCAACCCCAGCGTGATGCCGGCCGCCGCCATAGCGATCGTGACGGTGTTGAGCACCAGCCACCCGCCCAGGCTGAACCCCCGTCCGACCGGCAGCAGCCCCAGCAACGAACCGACCACCCACGACACCTTGATCACCAGATACGGCACCAGGGCCGCCGCCGCCCCGTACGCCGCCGCACGCCCGATCCGGTCCCAACGCTCCACCACTTCTCCCTCCGCCGGAATTCCATCGTCGGCGTCCGCACATGCCTCCACATCAGCCCCCGGGAGCGCGCCACTCCCCCGCTCGGCTGACCCGCCCCTCCGCCCCGCGGACCACCCCGTGAAGCCTCACCGCCCTAACTCGGCTGCAGGCGGGGCCGGTTCGGGACTGAAGATCGTCAAGGAGTAGGCTCGTTCCGCAACACGGCGCGAAGGGGAGATCGGTGGCGCGGGTTGCGGTGATCGGCGGGGGTATCAGCGGGCTGGGTACGGCGCTCATGCTCGGTCGACGGGGCCACGGGGTCACGTTGTTCGAGCAGGACGCGCGGCAGGCCGGAGACGACCTGGACCGGGACTTCTTCCACTGGGACCGGCCCCGCGTCCCGCAGGCCGTCCAGCCCCACTCGCTACTCGCCCCCGTGCGCACGGTGTTGCGGGCGGAGGCCCCCGATGTCCATACGGACCTGCTGGCGCGCGGAGCCCGGGAGTATCACGAGTTCGACTGGTTCGGTGAGCATCCGCCGCGTCGGGCCGGCGACGAGGACTTGGTGACCCTGCGCACCCGCCGCATCGTGCTGGAGGCCGCCCTGGCCGCGGCCGTGCGGCGGGAACGCACCGTGGATGTGCGGCGAGGCTGCCGAGTGCACGCCCTCACCCTTCGGGAGGGCCGTCCTGCCCGGGTCACCGGCGTGCGGGTGGGCGCGGAAGTCCACCGGGCGGACCTCGTCGTCGACGCGTCCGGTCGCCGCTCTCCGGTGCCCGCCTGGCTGGTCGCGGCCGGCTGCCGCGCTCCCGTGGTCGACAGCCACCGCACCGGGATCGCTTATGTGTGCCGCTGGTACCGCCTGCGCGCCGACGGGCCGCGTGATCCCGGGCGGGTGAGGACGGGCTCGGCCGCACCGTTCGCGCTCGCCGGCGTCTTCCCTTCCGACAACGGCACCTTCGCGGTGAGCCTGGTGCTCTCCACGGGCGATCCGACCCGCGGCGCGCTCACCGACCCCGCCGTGTTCGAGGCCGTCGCCCGCCGCTTTCCCGCGACCGCCGCCTGGCTCGGCCTGGCGCCCGAAGCACGGTCGACCGTGCTTGCGATGGGCGGCCTCGACAACCGCTGGAGCTCCCTCGCCGACGATGAGGGTCCTGTCGTCACCGGTCTGGTGAACGCCGGGGACAGTCTCATCCACACCAATCCCACCTTCGGCCACGGCGCGGCCCTCGGCCTGCGTGCCGCCCAGTACCTGGCCGCCCATGTCGACCAGGTCGCCGCGGATCCCATGGGCTACCACACATGGGCGGCACGGAGTCTCCGTCCGTGGTTCGACGCCCAGGTGGCGGCCGACCGGGCCGACGGTCAACGCCTCGCCGAGGGCTCACCACGCACGGACCGGCGAGCCGCCGCGCTGGCGGCTTGCGCCTTCGACGATCCCGTCGTCATGAGAGCCCGGGCCCAGGTGCGCCATCTGCTGCGACTGGCCGACGACGCCTACGGCACCGACGAGGTGAACCGACACGTCGACGCCTGGCTCGCTGCCCATCCGGACTTCACGCCGCGGCACGACGGGCCGACCCGGGACCAGTGGGAGGCACTCATCCCGAGCTGAGTGTGGTCCGCCGCCCGGGCCCGTGGCCGACGGCCGTTCGCTTGGCGGCAACACGGCCCCCGTAGGATGAGGCATGGAATCGAACTTGACGCATTCCGGGACGAGTTGGGGCCGACGGCGCTCAGCGGCCCTGGCCTCCCTGCTGAGTGCGGCGGCCCTCACATGGACCGCGGTCGCGCTGAGCGTGCACTCGACCGACTCGTCCGCACTGGCCCCCGACAGTGTGACCGACGCCGATCTGGCCCGGCTCGGCGCCGCCGCGATGGCCGTCATCGCGGCGGTGGCTGCCGGACTGTGGTGGCGCCACCGGGCGACGGTACATCAGCCGATGGCCGGCGGAGGCTGGGCACGGGCGGCGTTCGCCGTCTCCGCCGTCCATTCGATGTGCGTCGTACCGGTGATCCTCTTCGCCTCCTGGGGCTGGAAGGCCCCGGTGATCGCGTTCACGTGCGCGGTACTCGCGGCCGGTGTCCGGGAAGCAGCACGCGTGACCACAGCGGCCGACACCCACACGAACCCACTGGTTCCGATGGCCGCCTGACGCAGGCTGAACCACGTGGCCGGCCTCGGATCGTTCGGCCACTGCCCCGTACCCGGTCGTCCCAGGGAGGCCGGGTGCGGCGCCACTCGCCCGAGGCGCCGGGCATCGGCTCTCCGACTTGCCGGGCGGGGCCGAGCGGCGTATCCGTTCGCTACGTAAAACCACCAAGGCCGGTGTCGATTCCCGTCCTGTGGTGGCGGGTGATGCACTGACTTCGCTGTGCTCAGTACGTAGGAATATCGGTCGAGTGCGGTGCTCGGTAAGTGTGTATGGGCAATCAATGTTGCTCGGGAAAATCAAGAGCACTCGCAGGAGTGAAACCGGCCGGGAGCGTTTGGCCTTGATGGTCGTGACTCCACTACGGTGATGGAAGAGCGGGTGCTGGACCCCATTGATGAGGATTCGACCCAGCAGGGAAATAACGAATTCTGGAAACGGGTGCTTCCGTCCGCCGAGTTGTGCTGCCCCGGTGTTCCGTATGCCGGGGGTCCCCGTCATACGTATACGTAGAGGATGGAGCACCATGCCGCCCGTAGTACCGCCCTTCCTGATCGGCCTCATCGCCGCGCCGCTCGCCAAGCGCCTCCTCAAGCCGCTGATGCGCGGTGTCGTCAAGACGTCCGTCAGTCTCGCGCTCGAGGTGAAGAAGGCCACCCACGAGGCCGGAGAGAACATCCACGATCTCGCTGCCGAGGTGGCCGCCGAGATGGTGGCGGCGCAGGTCGCGGCAGGTGGCGGCGAGGCCCGCCCGGGTGAGGCCCGGCAGGTCGCCGAGAACAGCTCCCCCAGGGCCGAGAAGGACGAGGCCGCCCGCACCGAGGGCGACGCGAGGGCTCCGAAGATCCGCGCGACCGCCCCCGCCGGCAAGGCCCGCTGAACGTTCGTCCAGCGGCCCGGGCCGCCGTGCGGGCCCGGACAAACGCGCCCGAGTGGCGGTTCGGCCGCGACACCGCCGGCCGCATCGTTTTCTCCGGACTTTCCTCTCCGTCGCGTTAATTCGTCGTGCTCGTCACGGTTTTTGCGACCTCCATAAACAGGTGATCGTACACATGTCATCTCTGCTGGGTGCCTCGGCCGGATATCGCTCCGTGGATTTGGACGTGCGGCCGCGTTCGGTCATTCCGGGCCGCCAGCGCTGGGACGTCGGGCTGGTTCTCGGCCGGCCCCAGGCGGCCGAAGTCCTCGCCGCGGTCCTGCGGCGCCTTCCCGGGATCACCGAGGCGCAGGCCAGCCCGATCACCGGCGGGGTCCTCGTCCGGCACGACGCGCGGGTCAAGGCCGCGGACGTCGGCCGGCTCGTCCGCCGGGCCGTCACCCTGCTCGTGGAGGGCTCCGCCGGAGCGGGGCGCCCGGCCCCGGCACGGCCCGCCGTCGAGCCAGGCCCGCGCGCGGACGGCGGCGTCGTGCGTCCCGTGCTCGCCGTCGGGGGCGGCATGGCGGCCTGCATCGCCCTGCTGCGCGGGTCGGCGCTGAGCAAGCAACTGGTGGCCCTCGGCGGAGTGGCGGCCGCGACCGCGGCGGTTGCCCGGAAGGCCTGGCGCCGGACGGCCGACGCGACGCGGGACCTGCCCGGGACCGAAGCCGAGCGACATCCCCTGCTGGAGATCGTCGGACCGCACCGCCGGCGTCTCTACCGCGCCTCCGCGCTGTCGGTCGCCTGCCAGGTCTCGGAGATGGCTCTCGGCACCTTCCTCGGCTGGACCGCGCTGGTGCTCATCAAGGGTGAGGCGGCGCCGCTGCTGCGCTTCGGTCTGACCACCGCGTCCGCTCAACTCTGGGGCCTGGCGGGGCTGGTGGCCGTCGCCTGTGCCGCCGTGGCGGGCCTCTCGTACTCCTCGAACCTCCAGTGGCGCCGGCTCGGGCAGGACATCGAGCACGACTGGCGCAACCGGACGTACGCCCATGTGCAGCACCTCGAACTGCGGCACCTGGAGGGCGAGCGGACCACCCGCATCGCCGGCGCGCTCACCGACGACGTGCGCCAGCTGGGCACCTTCTTCGCCACCTCGGCCAACGACCTGCTGCAACTCGGAACCAGCCTGACCCTCCTCGTGCCGCTGTTCCTGCTGCTCGCGCCGCAGATCGCCTGGATCGCGTTCCTGCCCATCCCGGTCATCGCCTGGCTGTCGTGCCACTACCAGGACAAGGTCGCGGCCGACTACGCCGTCTCCGGCGAACAGCGCGCCAGGCTGCACAGCCAGCTGGTGAACGCGCTGGAGGCGGGCGCCACCGTCAAGAGCTTCTGCACCGAGGACTACGAGGCCGAGCGTGTCGACCGCCTGAGCGGGGAGACCCAGGAGAGCGACCAGCAGACCGACCGGACCACGATCCGCCACGCCGAGATCGTCCGGGTCTGCACGACCAGTTCGATGGCCGGGACCCTGCTGATCGGCGGCCGGTCTGTGCTCAACGGCAGCCTGCCGTTCGAGGTGTTCAGCCCCCTGATCGGGCTGCCCCAGATGGTGCTGGTGCGGATGAACCGGCTCGGCGGCATCGTCGACCAGTACCAGCGCACGCTCACCGCCTACGACCGGGTCCAGCGACTGCGCGCCCTGCCCACCGAGACCGACGGCACCGGCGGACCGCTCGACGTCGAGAAGGTGCGCGGGGAGATCGTCCTGGACAACGTGACCTTCGCCTACCCCGACCGGCCGCCGGCGCTCGAGGACCTCTCGCTGACCATCTCCGCCGGTCGGGTCACCGCCCTCGTCGGCGCCACCGGCTCCGGCAAGACGACGATCGCCAAGCTTCTGATGAGGTTCCAGGAAGCGGAGTTCGGCAGCGTGCTGCTCGACGGGCGCGACGTGCGCGACGTGCCGCGGCACGATCTGCGCCACGCGATCGGGTTCGTCGCGCAGGACCCCTTCCTCTTCGACGGCACCATCGCCGACAACATCCGCTACGGCAGCTTCGGCGCCTCGGACGACGCCGTGGTCGAGGCGGCCATCAGGGCCGAGGCACACACCTTCGTCGCGACACTGCCGGACGGCTACGACACGGTGATCGGCGAACGCGGCGCCGCCCTCTCGGGCGGCCAGCGGCAGCGGATCGCGCTCGCGCGCGCGATCCTCAAGGACGCACCGGTCGTGATCCTCGACGAGGCCACCTCCGCCGTCGACAACGAGACCGAGGCCGCCATCCAGCGCACGCTCCGCGTCTTCGCCGCCGACCGGACCATGCTGGTCATCGCCCACCGGCTCTCCACGGTCCGCCACGCCGACCGGATCTACGTCATGGACAAGGGCGGAGTCGTGGCCGAACAGGGCACCCATGACGAACTCCTCGCCCAGCACGGACTCTACGCATCCCTCTGGCGACTCCAGGCCGGCGAACTCGCCGCCTGAGCGCAGCTGCCGCGTCACCCCACCGCCGACCGCGTGACATCACCGCGGTCGGCGTGTCCCGGCCTGCCCGGCGACCACGCCGCCCACACTTCTGGAGGTACCCCCATGTCCCGTCGCGACGGCGACGCCCTTCCCCTGACGGCGGCCCAGCGTGAGATCTGGCTCGCCGAGCAGCGCGCGCGGACGGCGCTCGACATCTACCGCATCGGCGACTACCTGGAGATCCACGGCCCGGTCGACGCGGAGCACCTCGCGACCGCGCTGCGCCGGGTGGTCGACGAGATCGACGCGCTGCACGTGAGGTTCGTCGACGACGGGCAGGATCCGCGGCAGGTCGTCCGCGGGACGTGGGGCTGGGAACCCCATCTGGTCGACCTGAGCGCGGAGCCCGACCCACGGGCGGCGGCCCTGGCGTGGATGGCCCGGGACCGGATGCGTCCGCTGGACCTGGCGCGTGACCCGCTGTTCAGCTTCGCGCTGATCAGCCTCGCGCCGGCGCACCACATCCTGTACCAGAACTACCACCACCTGGTCATGGACGGGTTCAGCTTCTCCCTGGTCCGGCGGCGCATCGCGCGCGTCTACACGGCGCTGACCGCGGGCGGTGCGGTCCCGGCGTCGCCGTTCCGCTCGCTGGACGACCTGGTGCGCAGCGACCTCGACTACCGCGCCTCGGAGCAGTTCGCCTCCGACCGTGCCTTCTGGACGGAGCGGCTCGCCGGCCGGCCGGAGCCGACCCAGCTCACCGGCCTGGCGCCGCGGAGCGGGAGCGGCCCGCGTTCCGCGGTGGAACCGGAGGTGCTCCGTGTGGACGCGCTGCACGCGGCGGCGCGGACCGACGTCCGCTGGTCCCGTCCGCTGATCGCGGCGGCGGCCCTCTACGCGCACCGGCTCACCGGGGACCGGGACGTGCTGATCGGCCTTCCCGTCACCGGGCGCCAGGGAACCGAGCGCGCCCTGATGGCCGCGCCCGGCGCGGTGTCGAACGTGGTGCCCCTGCGCGTGCGGGTGCACCCCGGGATGCGGTGGCACGACCTCGTCACGGAGGTGGCGGCGGAGCTCGACGCCGTCCTGGCGCACCAGCGCTACCGCGGTGAGGACGTGTTCCGTGACCTCGGCGTCCCCGGTCCCCCCGGGGTGGCGTTCCCGCTCGTCGTCAACATCATGGTGTTCGACTCCGCGTCGAGCTTCGCCGGGCACCCCGCCACGCTGCGCTACCTGATCCCGGAACCCACCACCGGGCTGGCTCTCTGGGTCAGGGGCAGGCGGGGGGACAACGAACTCCGGGTCGAACTCAAGGGCGCCCCCCAGACCTGGAGCGAGGACGAACTCGCCCTCCACCAGAGCCGGTTGATCGCACTGGTGGACACCCTCGCGGGCTGCGCCCCGCAGGAGCCGCTCGGCCGTGTCGGCCTGCTCTCCGCGGACGACGAGCGCGAACTGCTGGCGCTGGGCACCGGGCCGGAGGCCCCGGCCCGCGCCGAGAGCCTCCCGGAGGTGTTCCGGGCGCAGGTGCGGGCGACGCCCGACGCGGTCGCGGTGGTGGGGCCGGACGCGTCACTGACGTACGCGGAGCTGGACGCACGGGCGAACCGGCTGGCGCATGCCCTGATCTCCCGTGGGGTGGGGCCGGAGCGGCTGGTCGCGGTGGCCCTGCCGCGTTCGGCGGAGCTGGTCGTCGCGATCCTCGCGGTGCTCAAGGCCGGTGCCGCCTACGTCCCGGTCGACCCGGAGTACCCCGCCGCCCGGATCGGGTACATGCTCGACGACGCGCGTCCGGTCCTGGTGGTGACCGACACCGCCACCCGGGAGCGGCTGCCCGAGACCGGTTCCGCCGAGCTGCTGGTGGTCGACGAGGCGGAGACGGCCGCGACGGTGACGGGTCGCCCCGCGGTGGACCCGGAGGTGGCCGTCGATCCGGACCATCCGGCGTACGTCATCTACACCTCCGGTTCCACCGGGCGGCCCAAGGGGGTGATGCCCACCCACCGCGGCCTGCTCAACCTGTTCGCCGACCAGCAGGGCACCCTGTTCCCGCCCCTGCTCGTGGAACGGCGGCGGCTGAGGGTGGCCCTGACCACGTCGGTCTCCTTCGACGCGTGCTGGACCCAGTTGCTCAGCCTGTTCGCGGGACACGAGCTGCACGTCCTGGACCACGCGACCTGGGCCGACCCGGACGCCTTCGTCGAGTACGCCCGGCGCTGCCGTCTCGACTACGTCGAGGCCACCCCGTCGTACCTCCGCGTTCTGGTCGCACAGGGGCTGCTGGACGATCCGCAGTGGCGTCCGGCGATGGTCGCGGCGGGCGGGGAGGCCGTCCCGGAGCAGCTGTGGGAACGGCTGCGCTCGGCCGACGGGGTGTCCTGCCAGAACTTCTACGGTCCGTCCGAGTGCACGGTGAACTCGGTCGTCGCGCCACTGGAGTCGAGCCGGCGTCCGGTGATCGGCCGGCCGGTCGGCAACACCCGGCTGCACGTGCTGGACGGCGCGTTGCGGCCGATGCCGAGGGGTGTGGCGGGCGAGCTGTACATCTCCGGCGCGGGTCTGGCGCGGGGCTACCTGAACCGGCCGGGGCTGACGGCCGGGCGGTTCGTGGCCGATCCGTTCGGTCCCGCCGGCTCGCGCATGTACCGCACCGGCGACCTGGTGCGGTGGGGCCGGGACGGGAACATGGAGTTCCTCGGCCGTACCGACGACCAGGTCAAGGTCCGGGGGTTCCGGATCGAACTCGGCGAGATCGAGGCCGTGCTCGTCGAGCACCCGCAGGTCGCGCAGGCCGCCGTTCTGGTGCGTACCGAGGAGGACACCCGGCTGGTCGCGTACGTCGTGCCGGAATCCGGTGCCACCGTGTCCGTGCCCGCGCTGCGCGATCACCTGCGCGAGCAACTGCCGGAGTACATGGTGCCGTCGGCGTTCGTGACGCTGGACGCGCTGCCGCTGACGCCGAACCGGAAGCTGGACCGGCAGGCCCTTCCGGCGCCCGAGCAGGCGGCGGTCGCCCCGGGGCGTACTCCGCGCACCGCGACCGAGCACCTGCTCGCCGGGCTGTTCACCGAGGTGCTGGGGGTGCCCGAGGCCGGGCCGGACGACAGCTTCTTCGACCTCGGCGGGCATTCGCTGCTGGCCACCCGGCTGATCGCCCGCGCACGGTCGGTGCTGGGCGTGGAGCTGAGCCTCGCCGACCTGTTCGACGCGCCGACGGTGGCGGGCCTCGCGGCGGCGGTGGACGTCGCGGGCCGGGCGCGCCCGGCGCTGGGGCGGCGTGAGCGACCCGAGGCGGTTCCACTGTCCTTCGCGCAGCGCCGGTTGTGGTTCCTGCACCGTATGGAGGGCCCGAGCGCCACGTACAACATCCCGCTGGCGCTGCGGCTGTCCGGAGACCTGGACCAGCGGGCCCTCGAAGGCGCCTTGGCGGACGTGGTGGAGCGGCACGAGAGCCTGCGCACCGTCTTCCCCGTGGTCGACGGCGTGCCGTGCCAGCGGGTGCTGGACCTCGACGCGGCGCGGCCGCGGCTGCGGTTGACCGAAGCCGGCGAGGGCGACCTGCCGGACCGGCTGGCAGAGGCGGCACGGCACGGCTTCGAGCTCTCCGAGGAGCCGCCCCTGCACGCCGAGTTGTTCCAGCTGGGGGCCGGCGAGCACGTGCTGCTGCTGGTGGTGCATCACATCGCCGGCGACGGCTGGTCCATGGGGCCGCTGTCGAGGGACCTGACGGCCGCCTACGCGGCCCGTTGCGAGGGGGCGAAGCCGGAGTGGTCGCCGCTGCCGGTCCAGTACGCCGACTACGCCCTCTGGCAGCGGGAACTGCTCGGTGACGGCGGCGACCCGGACAGTCTGCTGAGCGGCCAACTGGCCCACTGGAGGCAGCGGCTGGCGGATCTTCCCGAGCAGGTCGAGCTGCCGTTCGACCGGCCCAGGCCGGCGGTCACGTCCCACCGGGGCGCCCTCCTGCCGGTGCGGATCGACGCCGAGCTGCACCGGGGCCTGCGCGCGCTCGCCCGTGACGGCGGGGCCAGCCTGTTCATGGTGCTCCAGGCCGGGCTCGCCGCCCTGCTGGGCAAGCTCGGCGCGGGCACCGACGTCCCGATCGGCACGCCGATCGCCGGACGGACCGACGAGGCCGTGGACGACCTGGTCGGCTTCTTCGTCAACACCCTGGTGCTGCGCACCGATCTCTCCGGCGACCCCTCGTTCACGGAGCTGCTGGGCCGGGTGCGCGCCGACGCGCTGGCCGCGTACGCGCATCAGGACGTGCCGTTCGAGCACCTCGTGGAGGCGCTGAACCCGGCCCGGTCACTGGCGCACCACCCGCTGTTCCAGACCATGCTCGCGTTGCAGAACGCACCGCTCGGCACGTTCGACCTGCCGCGGCTGCGCGTGGCGACCGAGCTGGTCCACACCGGGACGGCCAAGTGCGACCTGACCTTCATGCTGACCGAAGAGCCGGGCGCAGGCGGGCTGTCGGGCCTGGTGGAGTACAGCACCGATCTGTTCGACGCGGCCACCGTGGAGGGGGTCGTCGCACGCTGGCTGCGGCTGCTCCGCACCGTGGTGGCCGACCCCGGCCGGCGGATCGGCCAGGTGGACCTGCTGTCCCCCGACGAACTCCGCGCGCTTGTGCCGGACAGTGACGGCCTGACCGTGGAGTTGCCGCGGAGTGGCATCACGGCCCTCTTCGAGCGGCAGGTGCGGGCGAACCCGGCGGCGGTCGCGGTGGTGAGCAGTGAAGTCACTCTGACGTACGAGGAATTGAACGCCCGGGCCAACCGGCTCGCGCACGCCCTGATCGCCCGGGGCGTGGGGGCGGAGCGGCTGGTGGCGCTCGCCCTGCCGCGCTCGGCCGAGCTGGTGGTGGCTGTCCTCGCGGTCCTCAAGGCGGGCGCCGCCTACGTGCCGGTGGACCCGCGGTATCCCGCCGCCCGGATCGCCCACCTGCTCCAGGACGCCCGGCCGTCGCTGCTCGTGACGACGAGCGCGATCGGCGAACTGCCTGGTGCGGACCCGGTGGACCGGCTTCTGCTGGACACCGCCGACCTGGGCGGACTGCCGGACACCGATCCGGCGGTCCCCCTCGATCCGCGCCAACCGGCCTACGTCATCTACACCTCCGGATCCACGGGCGAGCCCAAGGGCGTCGTGGTCCCGCACGGGAACGTGGTGCGGCTGTTCGACACCGCCCAGAAGCTGTTCGACTTCTCCGCCGAGGACGTCTGGACCCTCTTCCACTCGTACGCCTTCGACTTCTCGGTGTGGGAGCTGTGGGGGCCGCTGCTGTACGGCGGCCGGCTGGTGGTCGTGGACCACGAGACCAGCCGTTCGCCCCACAGGTTCCTGGAGCTTCTCGCTCGCGAGCGGGTGACGGTGCTCAACCAGACGCCGTCCGCCTTCTACCAGTTGATGCGGGCGGACGAGGAGGCACCGGAGACCGGCCGTTCGCTCGCCCTGCGCACGGTGGTGTTCGGCGGCGAGGCGCTGGAGCACGCCCGGCTGGCGAGCTGGTACGAACGGCACCCGGACGACGCGCCGCGCCTCGTCAACATGTACGGCATCACCGAGACCACCGTGCACGTCACCCACGCGGCTCTCGACCGGTGCGCCACCGTCGCCGGCCGGATCGGCGCGGCCCTGCCCGACCTGCGCACGTACGTGCTGGACGACCACCTGCGGCCGGTACCGCCGGGTGTACCCGGCGAGCTGTACGTGGCGGGCGCCGGGCTGGCGCGCGGTTATCTGAACCGGCCCGGACTGACCGCCGGGCGCTTCGTGGCCGACCCGTTCGGTCCTGCCGGTGCGCGCATGTACCGCAGCGGCGACGTCGTACGCCGGAACCCCGATGGCAGCCTGCGGTTCGTGGGCCGGGCCGACGACCAGGTGAAGGTCCGCGGCTTCCGGATCGAACTCGGCGAGATCGAGGCGGCGCTCGCCGCGCACCCCGCTGTCGCCCAGGTCGCCGTAGTGGCGCGGCAGGACCGGGCCGACGACACCCGGCTGGTCGCCTACCTGGTGCCCGCACCGGGTGCCGACGCGCGCCCCGCCGAACTGCGCGAGCACCTGCGGGAGCGGCTGCCGGAGTACATGGTGCCGGCCGCCTTCGTCGCCCTGGAGAGTCTGCCGCTGACGACCAACGGCAAACTGGACCGGCGTGCCCTGCCCGCCCCCGACCTCGCTGCGGCGAACACCGGCCGCGCGCCGCGCACCCCGCAGGAGCAGATCCTGTGCGAGTTGTTCGCGGAGGTCCTGGGCGTCGCCGAGGCCGGTGTCGAGGACAGCTTCTTCGACCTGGGCGGCCACTCGCTGCTGGCGACCCGCCTGGCCGCCCGGGTCCGCGCGACCCTGGGGGTGGAGCTGGAGCTCCGCACCCTGTTCGAGACGCCGACCCCGGCCGGCGTGGCCTTCGCCCTGACAGGTGCCCGCCAAGCGCAACTGGCGCTGGCGCCCCACCCGCGGACGGACCGACTCCCGCTGTCGTTCGCGCAGCGGCGGCTCTGGTTCCTACACCAGTGGGAAGGCGCGGGGGCGAACTACCACATCTCCCTGGCGTGGCGGCTGTCCGGCCCCCTGGACCGGCAGGCCCTGGAGGCCGCCCTGGCGGACACGGTGGCCCGGCACGAGACGCTGCGCACCGTCTTCCCGGCGGTGGACGGCGTGCCGTACCAGCGGGTCCTCGACGTCGCGGCGGCCCGCCCAAGGACGGCCGTGAGCCGGACCACCGAGGCCGGGCTGCCGGGTGTGCTGGCGACCGCGCGGACCCGGCCGTTCGACCTGGCGGTCGATCTGCCGCTGCGCGTCGAGCTGTTCGAGCTGGCGCCGGACGAGCACGTGCTCCAGTTGGTGCTCCACCACATCGCGGGTGACGGCTGGTCCCTCGGCCCGCTCGCACAGGACCTGACCGCCGCCTACGCGGCACGCTGTCGCGGCGAGGAGCCGCGATGGGCGGAGCTGCCCGTCCAGTACGCCGACTACACCCTGTGGCAGCACCAGTTGCTCGGCGACGCCGGCGACCAGGAGAGCCTGTTCGCCCGCCAGGCGGCCTACTGGAAGCGGCAGTTGGCCGGCCTGCCGGAGCAGATCCAGCTGCCCGTCGACCGGCCCCGCCCCGCGGTCGCCTCGAACCGGGGCGGCTGCGTGCACGCCGGGCTGGACGCGGAACTGCACCGCGGTCTGCGTGAACTCGCCCGCACGCACGGGACCAGTCTGTTCATGGTGCTCCAGGCCGGGCTGGCGGCATTGCTGAGCAAGCTCGGCGCGGGCGACGACATCCCGATCGGCAGCCCGATCGCCGGCCGGACCGACCAGGCGCTCGACGAGCTGGTCGGCTACTTCGTCAACACCCTGGTGTTCCGTGCGGACACCTCCGGCGACCCGACGTTCGCCGAGCTGCTGGGCCGGGTGCGGGACACCGCGCTGGCCGGGTACGCCAACCAGGACCTGCCGTTCGAGTATCTGGTCGAAGCCCTCAACCCGGTGCGGTCGCTGGCTCATCACCCGCTGTTCCAGGTCATGCTGGTGCTGCAGAACGCGCCCCGGGCCGACTTCGCCCCGCCGGGGCTGCGCGTCGGCGAGGTGGAACTGCCCACGGCCACGTCCAAGTTCGACCTGGTCTTCTCGCTGTCGGAGCGGCACGGCGGCGACGGCTCCCCCGACGGGATCGACGCGTACGTCCAGTTCGCGAGCGATCTGTACGATCCGGCCACGGTCGAGACGATGGTCGCGCGCTGGGTACGGCTGCTGAGGGCGGCCGTCGCGGACCCGCGGCGCCCGCTCGGCCAGGTCGATCTGCTGTCCGCCGAGGAGCGCCGCGAGCTGCTGCCCGCCGTCGAGGACGGGACCGTCACCGAGAGCGTCCTGGAGGCCTTCGCGGCTCAGGTGGCGGCCACCCCGGAGACCGTCGCCCTGTCCGCCGGTGATGTGGAACTGACGTACCGCCAGGTCGATGCGTGGTCGAACCGGTTCGCGCATGCGCTGATCGCTCGCGGGGTGGCCGCCGAGCAGGTCGTGGCGTTGGCGCTGCCGCGGTCGGTGGAGTTCGTGGTCGCCGTCCTGGGCGTCCTGAAGACGGGAGCCGCCTATCTGCCGGTGGATCCGGTGTACCCGCGGTCGCGGGTCGCGTTCATGCTGGAGGACGCGCGGCCGAGCGTGGTGGTCGACGACCCGGCGACGGTGGCCGAGGTGTCGGAGTGGCCGGAGACCGAGCCGCTCGTGGCCGTGGACGCCCGGCAGGCGGCGTACGTGATCTACACGTCGGGTTCGACGGGCCGGCCCAAGGGTGTGGTGGTGAGCCACGCGGGCGTGCGGGCCATGGCGGCGGCGCAGGCCGAGCGGCTCGTCGTCGGCGCCGGCAGCCGGGTGCTCCAGTTCTCCTCGCCGAGCTTCGACGTCTCGCTGTGGGACATCCTCGGCGCCCTGCTCACGGGTGCCGCCCTGGTGCCGGCCCCCGCGACCGAGCCGGTCGCCGCGCTGACCGACCCGGGCCTGAGGCTCACGCACGCGACGGCGCCGCCCTCCGTCCTCGCGGCGCTGTCGCCGGACGCGGTGACCGTGCCGACGCTGACGGTCGCGGGTGAGGCGTGCCCGCCGGAGCTGGTGGCGCGCTGGGCGCCGGGGCGCCGGATGATCAACGCGTACGGTCCGACGGAGACGACGGTGGTCGCGACGATCAGCGAGCCGCTGTGGCCCGGGTCCGGTGTCACGCCGATCGGCCGTGCCGTCGCCGGTCTCCGGGCGTACGTGCTGGACCGGCGGCTTGACCTGGTGCCGCCGGGCGTGACCGGGGAGCTGTACCTCGCCGGCCCGGGTGTGGCGCGCGGCTACCTGAACCGGCCGGGGCTCACCGCCGGGCGGTTCGTCGCCTGCCCGCTCGGCGCGGCAGGTGAGCGCATGTACCGCACCGGGGACCTGGTGCGCCGGCGCGCCGACGGCCAGTTGGAATACCTCGGCCGTGCCGACGACCAGGTGAAGGTGCGCGGCTTCCGGATCGAACTCGGCGAGATCGAGACGGCGTTGGCCGATCACCCGCAGGTCGGTCAGGTCGCGGTGATCGCCCGGAAGGACCACGCGGAGGACACCCGTCTGGTCGCCTACCTGGTGCCTGCCGACGGCGCCGAGCCGCGGCCTGAGGAACTGCGCGCCCATCTCGGCGAGTGGCTACCCGAGTACATGGTGCCGGCCGCGTTCGTCACCCTCGACGCCCTGCCGTTGACCACGAACGGCAAGCTCGACCGGCGCGCGCTGCCCGAGCCCGAGTTCACCTGCTCCGGGACCGGCAGGGCCCCGCACACCCCGCAGGAACAGGTGCTGGCCGAGCTGTTCGCCGAGGTTCTGGGCCTGACTCGGGTGGGTGCCGACGACAGCTTCTTCGACCTGGGCGGCCACTCCCTGCTGGCCACCCGGCTGGTGGCCCGGGTCCGGGCGACCCTGGGCGTCGAGCTGGCGCTGCACACCCTGTTCCGGATGCCGACGGTGGCCGGGCTGGCCGCCGCGCTGGGCGGCGCCGACCGGGCCAGGCTCGCCCTGGGGCGGGCGGAGCGGCCCGAGCCGGTGCCGCTGTCCTCGGCGCAGCGGCGGCTGTGGTTCCTGCACCAGCTGGAGGGCGCCGGAGCCGTCTACAACATGCCGCTGGCGTGGCGGCTCTCCGGGGCACTTGACCGGGCGGCCCTGGAAAAGGCGCTCGCCGACGTCGTCGACCGGCACGAGAGCCTGCGCACGGTCTTCCCGTCGGCGGACGGAGTGCCGTTCCAGAAGGTGCTGGCCCCGGGCGCGGTCCGGCCGAAGCTGCCGGTCACCCCGGCCGCCGAGACGGAGCTGCCGGAGCTGCTGGTGACGGCCGCGGCGCGCGGGTTCGATCTCGCCACCGAACCACCGGTGCGCGCCGAACTGTTCGAGGCGGCACCGGACGAGCACGTGCTGCTGGTGGTGGTCCACCACATCGCCGGTGACGGCTGGTCGCTGGGACCCCTGTCGGGCGACCTGGCCACCGCGTACGCGGCGCGCTGCCGGGGCGAGGAACCGCAGTGGGCGCCGCTGCCCGTGCAGTACGCCGACTACGCCCTGTGGCAGGACGAACTGCTCGGCGACCCGGCCGACCAGGACAGCCTGTTCGCCCGTCAGGCGGCTCACTGGACCCGCACGTTGGCGGGTCTTCCGGAGCAGATCCGGCTCCCCGCCGACCGCCACCGCCCCTCCGTCCCGTCCTACTCCGGCGGCCACCTCCCTGTCGAGCTGGACGCCGAGCTGCACGCCGGACTCGTCCGCCTGGGCCGGGAGCACGGGGCCAGCGCCTACATGGTGCTGCAGGCCGCGCTGGCGGCACTGCTCGACAAGCTCGGCGCGGGGACGGACATCCCCGTCGGCGGCCTGATCGCCGGCCGGACCGACCAGGCCCTGGACGACCTCGTCGGGTTCTTCGTCAACACTCTGGTGCTGCGGACCGACACCTCCGGCGACCCGACCTTCGCCGAACTGCTGGGCCGGGTCCGGGAGACCGCGCTGGCCGCGTACGCGCACCAGGACCTGCCGTTCGAGCACCTCGTGGAAGCCCTCAACCCGGCCCGGTCGCCGGCCCGCCAGCCGCTGTTCCAGGTGCTGCTCGCGCTGCAGAACGTGCCCCGCACCGAGTTCACCCTGCCCGGTCTGAGCACCGAGATCGTCCTGGTGCGGACGCCCACGGCGATGTTCGACCTCTCCATCCACCTGCTGGAGCGCGGCGGGCCGGCCGAGGGCATCGTCGGACGGGTCGAGTACAGCACCGACCTGTTCGACCGCGGGACGGTGGAGGCGCTGGTCGCCCGGTGGCTGCGCCTGCTGGCGTCGGTGGTCGCCGAGCCGGACCGGCCGCTGAGCGGGATCGACGTCCTCGCCGCCGAGGAGCGGCACGAGCTGCTGGTCGTGCGCAACGACACCGCGTGCCCGGCTCCGGACGCGAGCCTGCCGTCCCTGTTCGAGGCCCAGGTCCGGGCCACCCCGGAGGCCCCCGCGGTGGTCTTCGAGGACACCGCACTGACCTACCGCGAGCTGAACCGCAGGGCCAACCGCCTCGCGCACGCGCTGATCGCGCGCGGGGTGGGGCCGGAGCAGGTCGTCGCCCTGCGGCTGCCGCGCTCCACCGAGTTGGTGGTCGCCGTCCTCGCGGTCCTCAAGACGGGTGCGGCGTACCTGCCGGTCGACCCGGACTATCCGGCCGCGCGCATCGCGTACATGTTGGAGGACGCGCGACCGGCCGTGGTGCTCGACGACCTCGCGGCCGTCACACCGGCCGAGGACCGGCCGGAGCACGACCCGTGCGTCACCGTGGACGGCCGGCACCCGGCCTACGTCATCTACACCTCGGGCTCCACCGGTAGGCCCAAGGCCGTGGTGATGCCCGCAGGCGGACTGCTGAACCTGCTGGCGTGGCACCACGGGGCCGTCGGCGGCGAACCCGGCACGCGCACCGCGCAGTTCACCGCGATCAGCTTCGACGTCTCGGTGCAGGAGATGCTCTCCGCGCTGCTGTACGGCAAGACGCTCGTGGTGCCGACCGAGGAGCAGCGTCGCAGCGCCGAGCTGTTCGCCCGCTGGCTGGACCGGCACGGGGTCGAGGAGCTGTTCGCGCCCAATCTGGTGGTCGAGGCGCTGGCCGAGGCCGCCGAGGAGGCCGGCCTCGAACTGCCGGAGCTGCGGCTGATCGCACAGGCCGGCGAGGCGATGCGGCTGGGCGGGGCCGTACGCCGCTTCCAGGCCCGGCGGCCCGGCCGGGAGCTGCACAACCACTACGGCCCGGCCGAGACCCACGTGATCACCGCCTATCCGTTGCCGGCCGACCCCGCCGACTGCCCCCTGCCCGTGCCGATCGGCCGTCCGATCGCCAACTGTCAGGTGTACGTGCTGGATTCGGCCCTGCGTCCGGTCGCCCCCGGTGTGACGGGCGAGCTGTACCTCGCCGGGGCGGGGCTCGCCCGCGGCTACCTGAACCGGCCAGGGCTCACCGCCACGCGGTTCGTCGCCAACCCCTACGGTCCGGACGGCGCCCGGATGTACCGCACCGGTGACCTGGTCCGCTGGCGCGCCGACGGCCAGTTGGAGTTCGCGGGCCGCACGGACCACCAGGTGAAGGTCCGCGGGTTCCGGATCGAACCGGGCGAGATCGAGGCCGAGTTGGCCGCACACCCGGGTGTCGCCCAGGTGGCGGTGCTCGCCCGGACGGACCGGCCCGGCGAGACCCGGATCGTCGCGTACGTGGTGCCCACCGCCACGACCGGTGAGACGGCCGCGGCGCTGGCGGCCTACCTGGGCGACCGCCTGCCGGACTACATGGTGCCGTCGGCGTTCGTGCTGCTGGACTCGCTGCCGCTGACGGCGAACGGGAAGCTGGACCGTGCGGCGCTGCCCGCGCCCGAGCCGGACACCGCCGGAAGCGGTCGCGCGCCGCGCACACCGCAGGAGCAGATCCTGTGCGAGTTGTTCGCCGAGGTGCTCGGCCTGCCCCAGGCGGGGGTCGACGACGACTTCTTCGGCCTGGGCGGCCACTCCCTGCTCGCCACCCGGCTGGTCTCGCGGGTCCGGGCGGTCCTCGGCGTCGAGGTGGAACTGCGCAGCCTGTTCCGCACGCCTACGCCCGCCGGGCTCGCGGCCGGGCTGGGCGAAGCCGGCACCGCCCGGCAGGCCCTGGCCCCCCGCCCCCGCCGCGATCCCATGCCACTGTCGTTCGCGCAGCGCCGGCTCTGGTTCCTCCAGCAGTTCGGAACCCCGAGCGCCACCTACCACATGCCGTTCGCCCTGCGGCTGTCCGGCGCACTCGACCGGGCCGCGCTGACTGCCGCGCTCACCGACGTGGTGGCCCGGCACGAGACCCTGCGGACGGTCTTCCCGCACACCGCCGGCGTTCCGCACCAGCGGGTGCTGGACGCCGCCGAGGCCGCGGTCCCGCTGGCGGTGCGCGCGGTCGACGAGGCGGAGGTCCCGGCGCTGCTGCGCGAGGCGGCGGTGCGGGCGTTCGACCTGACGTCGGAACCGCCCCTGCGGGCGGAGCTGTTCGAGGTGGGGTCGCGGGAGCACGTGCTGCTGCTGGTGATGCACCATATCGCCGGTGACGGCTGGTCCATGGGCCCGCTCGCCCGCGACCTCGCCGAGGCCTACGCCTCCCGGCGGGGCGGTGGCGCGCCCGAATGGCCCCCGCTGCCGGTGACGTACGGCGACTACACCCTGTGGCAGCAGGAGATCCTCGGCGACGAGGACGACGCGGACAGTGTGTTCGCGCGCCAGGTCGCCCACTGGACGGAGACGCTGGCCGGGCTGCCCGACCAGCTGCGACTGCCGGTCGACCGGCCGCGCCCGGCCGCCATGTCGTACCGCGGTGACCTGCTCGACGTGCGGATCGACGCCGAACTCCACTCCTCTTTGGTGGGTTTGGCGCGTAGCACCGGCACCAGTCTGTTCATGGTGCTCCAGGCCGCGTTGGCCGCGCTGTACACGCGGCTGGGCGCGGGCACGGACATCCCGATCGGCAGCCCGATCGCGGGGCGCACGGACGAGGCACTGGACGACCTGGTCGGCTTCTTCGTGAACACGCTGGTACTGCGCACCGACACCAGCGGCGACCCCTCCTTCGCCGAACTCCTCGGCCGGGTACGGGAGACGGCCCTGTCGGCGTTCGCACACCAGGACGTGCCCTTCGAGCACCTCGTGGAGGTACTCAACCCGTCCCGCTCCCTCTCCCACCACCCCCTGTTCCAAACCGGACTGACCGTGCAGAACGCGCCGGGCGGCGACTTCGAGCTGCCCGGTCTGAAGGCCACCGGGATGGCCGTGGCCACCGGGACCTCCCGGCTCGACCTGACCTTCGGCCTGGCGGAGCGGCACGGACCCGACGGCGCGCCGGCCGGGCTGAGTGGTGCGATCGAGTACAGCGCCGACCTGTTCGACCGCTCGACGGTGGAGACCCTGTTCGCCCGGTGGACCAGGCTGCTGGCCGCGGTCACGGCCGCTCCGGACCGGCCGATCGGCGAGGTCGACCTGCTGTCCGGCGAGGAGCGCCGCGAACTGCTGCCCGCCGCCGGGAGCGCGGCTGCCGCCGTGAGCCTGCCGGAGGCGTTCGCGGCGCAGGTGGCGGCGACGCCGGACGCCCTCGCGCTGGTCTGCGGCGACGTCGAGCTGACCTACGGCCAACTCAACGCGCGGGCCAACCGGTTCGCGCATGCGCTGATCACCCGTGGCGTGGGCCCGGAGCAGATCGTGGCGGTGGCCCTGCCACGGTCACTGGAGTCCGTCGTGGCCGTCCTGGGCGTCCTCAAGGCCGGAGCCGCGTACCTGCCGGTGGATCCCTCGTACCCCAAATCGCGGATCGCGTTCATGCTCGACGACGCCCGCCCCACCGTGGTGATCGACGACCCCGCAACCGTCAACGCGGAAGACCGCCCGGACACCGACCCGGAGATCACGCCCGACGTCCGCAACCCGGCCTACGTGATCTACACCTCGGGCTCGACCGGCCGCCCCAAGGGCGTCATGGTGAGCCACACCGGCGTTTCGGGCCTGGTGTCGGCGCAGGTCGAACGGCTCGGCGTGACGGCGGGCAGCCGGGTGCTCCAGTTCGCCTCGCCCAGCTTCGACGCGTCGTTCTGGGACCTGTGCAGCGCCCTGCTCACCGGCGCGGCCCTCGTCCTGGCGCCGTCCGAGGCTCCTCTGGAGGCCCTGACGGACCGCAGGCTCGACGTCACCCATGTGACGCTGCCGCCCTCGGCCCTGACGGCGCTCGACAGCGCCGACGTCACGGCCGCGACCCTGGTGGTGGCGGGTGAGGCGTGCGCGCCGGAACTGGTGGCCCGGTGGGCGCCCGGACGCAGGATGATCAACGCGTACGGTCCGACCGAGACGACGGTGTGCGCGACGATGAGCGACCCGCTGTCGCCCGGGTCCGGCGTGCCGCCGATCGGCCGGCCGGTCGCCGGTTTCCGGGTGTACGTGCTGGACGATCGCCTCCGCATCGTGCCGCCGGGCGTGGCCGGTGAGCTCTACGTCGCGGGCCCGGGCCTGGCGCGCGGGTACCTGAACCGGCCGGGCCTGACCGCCGGACGGTTCGTCGCCTGCCGGTTCGGCACACACGGCGAGCGCATGTACCGCACCGGCGACCTGGTACGCCGACGCAACGACGGTGAACTGGAGTACATCGGCCGCACCGACCAGCAGGTCAAGGTACGCGGCTTCCGCATCGAACTCGGCGAGATCGAGGCCGCCCTGGCCGAACACCCCGCCGTCGCCCAGACCGCCGCCCTCGCGAAGGACGACCGGCTCGTCGGCTATGTCGCGGCGCGTCCCGACGCGGCCGTACGCCCTGCGGAACTGACGGCGTATCTGCGTGACCGCCTGCCCGACTACCTGGTGCCGTCGGCGTTCGTCCTGCTGGATGCGCTGCCGCTGACGCCGAACGGGAAGCTGGACCGGGCGGCGCTGCCCGCGCCCGAGTCGGTGACCGCGGGGACGGGCCGTGCGCCTCGTACGCCGCGGGAGCAGATCCTGTGTGAACTGTTCGCCGAGGTACTGGGCGCGCCGCGGGTCGGGGTCGACGACGACTTCTTCGACCTCGGCGGGCACTCCCTGCTCGCCACCCGGCTGGTCGCCCGGATCCGCTCGGTGCTCGGCGTGGAGGTGGAGTTGCGCGCGCTCTTCCAGGCGCCCACCGTGGCGGGGCTGACCGAGGCGCTTGCCGAGGCCGGCCGCGCGCGCCCGGCGCTGACGGCGCACGTGCGTCCGGAAGCGGTGCCGCTCTCCTTCGCCCAGCGCCGGCTCTGGTTCCTGCACCGCATGGACGGCACCGCCGCGACGTACCACATCCCGCTGGCGCTCCGGCTGACCGGGACGCTCGACGCGGCGGCGCTGGAGGAGGCGCTGTCCGACGTGGTGGCCCGGCACGAGAGCCTGCGGACGGTGTTCCCGGAGGTCGACGGCGTGCCGTGCCAGCGCGTCCTGGACCCGGGTGCGGCCCGGTCCGGAATGAAGTCGACCGAGGTGTCGGAGGCCGAACTTCTCGGCAGGCTAGCCGAGTTCGCCCGGCTGCCCTTCGACCTGGCGACGGAACCGCCGCTGCGGGCGGAGCTGTTCGAGGTGGGGCCGCGGGAACGCGTGCTGCTGCTGGTGGTGCACCACATCGCCGGTGACGGCTGGTCCACGGGTCCGCTGGCCCGCGACCTGGCCGAGGCGTACGCCGCCCGGTGCGAGGGTCGCACGCCGAACTGGCCGGACCTGCCGGTGCAGTACGCCGACTACACCCTGTGGCAGCGCGACCTGCTCGGCGACGCGGCCGACCCGGAGAGTCGTTTCGCGGAACAACTCGGCTACTGGTCACGGCAGTTGTCGGAGCTGCCGGAACTGCTCCAGCTGCCCACCGACCGGTCCCGGCCGGCCGTGGCACGCTGGCACGGAGATCAGGTCGGGCTGGAGTTGAGTCCCGGACTTCACGCGGCCTTGGTGGAGTTGGCGCACCGCACCGGCACCAGTCTGTTCATGGTGCTCCAGGCCGCGTTGGCCGCGCTGTACACGCGGCTGGGCGCGGGTACGGACATCCCGATCGGCAGCCCGATCGCGGGGCGCACGGACGAGGCGCTGGACGACTTGGTCGGCTTCTTCGTGAACACGCTGGTACTGCGCACCGACACCAGCGGCGACCCCTCCTTCGCCGAACTCCTCGGCCGGGTAAGGGAGACGGCCCTGTCGGCGTTCGCACACCAGGACGTGCCCTTCGAGCACCTCGTGGAGGTACTCAACCCGTCCCGCTCCCTCTCCCACCACCCCCTGTTCCAGACCATCCTGGCCGTGCAGAACGCGCCGATGGGCCGCTTCTCGCTGCCCGGTCTCGAGGTTGCCACCTACGCGGTGGCCACCGGAACGGCGAAGTTCGATCTCGGCGTGAACCTCGCCGAACGGTTCGGTCCGGACGGCAGCCCGGCCGGGATCGGGGGCGTGGTGGAGTACGCCACCGACCTGTTCGACCGGGACACCGTCGCCGCCCTCGCCCGGCGTTGGACGCTCCTGCTGGAGGCGGTCACCTCCGACCCCGAGCAGCCAATCGGAGGGATCGACCTCCTCGACCCCGACGAGCGGCACCACCTGCTGGAGCGCGGGAACGCGACCGACCACGGGGTGGGCGCCGTACCGGTGCCGGAGGCGTTCGCGGCGCAGGTGGCGGCGACACCGGACGCCCTTGCGCTGGTCTGCGGCGACGTCGAGCTGACCTACGGCCAACTCAACGCGCGGGCCAACCGGTTCGCGCATGCGCTGATCACCCGTGGCGTGGGCCCGGAGCAGATCGTGGCGGTGGCCCTGCCACGGTCACTGGAGTCCGTCGTGGCCGTCCTGGGCGTCCTCAAGGCCGGAGCCGCGTACCTGCCGGTGGATCCCTCGTACCCCAAATCGCGGATCGCGTTCATGCTCGACGACGCCCGCCCCACCGTGGTGATCGACGACCCCGCAACCGTCAACGCGGAAGACCGCCCGGACACCGACCCGGAGATCACCCTCGACGTCCGCAACCCGGCCTACGTGATCTACACCTCGGGCTCGACCGGCCGCCCCAAGGGCGTCGTGGTCGGCCACGGGGGCGTGGCGAGTCTGGTCGCCGGTCAGATCGAGCGGTTCGCGATCGAACCCGACAGCCGGGTGCTCCAGTTCGCCTCGCCCAGCTTCGACGCGTCGGTGTCGGAGATCTACACCGCTCTGCTGCGCGGCGCCGCCCTGGTGCTGCCCCCTGGGGCCGAGCCCGTCGCCGCGCTGACCGACCGGGATCTCGCGGTCACCCACGTGACCGTGCCCCCGTCCGTCCTGGCCACTCTGCCGCAGGACGCGCTGACCGTGTCGACACTGGTGGTGGCGGGCGAGGCATGCCCGGCGGAGCTGGTGGAACGCTGGGCCCCGGGCCGTCGGATGATCAACGCGTACGGTCCGACCGAGACGACGGTGTGCGCGACGATGAGCGACCCGCTGTCGCCCGGGTCCGGCGTGCCGCCGATCGGCCGGCCGATCACCAACGCCCGGGTGTACGTGCTGGACGAGCGGCTGCGGCTGGTGCCGCCGGGCGTGGCCGGTGAGCTCTACGTCGCGGGCCCGGGCCTGGCACGCGGGTACCTGAACCGGCCGGGCCTGACCGCCGGACGGTTCGTCGCCTGCCCGTTCGGCGCACACGGCGAGCGCATGTACCGCACCGGCGACCTGGTACGCCGACGCAACGACGGTGAACTGGAGTACATCGGCCGCACCGACCAGCAGGTCAAGGTACGCGGCTTCCGCATCGAACTCGGCGAGATCGAGGCCGCCCTGGCCGAACACCCCGCCGTCGCCCAGACCGCCGCCCTCGCGAAGGACGACCGGCTCGTCGGCTACGTGGTCCCGCGCCAGGAGGCGGACCGGGACAGCGGCCTCGAAGCGGACCATGTGGGCGAGTGGCGGGACATCTACGATGCCCTGCCCATCGTCCCGGAGGAAGCGGCCTTCGGTCAGAACTTCGTCGGCTGGAACAGCAGTTACGACGCGAGCCCTATCCCGGTCGAGCAGATGCGGGAGTGGCGGGACGCCACGGTGGCGCGCATCCTGGCCCTGCGCCCGCGCCGGGTGCTGGAGGTCGGCGTCGGCACCGGTCTGCTCCTCTCGCAGATCGCACCGCGCTGCGAGGCCTACTGGGCGACCGACTTCTCCGCCACCGCGATCGACGCGCTGGCCGCCCAGGTGGCGCGGGAGGAGCGGCTGGCCGAGCGCGTGGTGCTGCAGACCCGCCCCGCGCACGACACCGACGGGCTGCCGGCCGGGCGGTTCGACACCATCGTGCTCAACTCGGTGGTGCAGTACTTCCCGTCCGCCGACTACCTCGCGGACGTGATCGACCGGCTGATGCGGCTGCTCGCCCCCGGCGGCGCGCTCTTCGTCGGCGACGTCCGCAACCTGCGGCTGCTGCGTCCGCTGGCCACGGCCGTCCAGCTGCACCGGGCCGGCGACGGCGCCGACCTGCCGTCGGTGCGCCGTGCCGTGGAGCAGGCCCTTCTGGTGGAGAAGGAGCTCCTGGTCGACCCGGACTTCTTCACCGTCCTGCGCGACCGCGGCACCGTCGGGGCCGTGGCCGTGGAGGTCAAGGGCGGCCGGCACCACAACGAGCTGACGCGTTACCGCTACGACGTCACGCTGTACGAGCGGTCTGTCGCCCCCACGGCACCGGCCGCGCCGCGGGAGCTGGTGTGGGGCCGGGAGGTCGCCGGTCTCACGGAGGTGCGCGAGCTGTTGGCCCGGCCGGACGCCGCCCCGGTGCGCATCACCGGGGTGCCCAACCGGCGGGTCGCCCGCGAGGCCGCCCTGGCGCGGGCGGTGCAGAACGGGGACGGCACGCTCGCCGAACTCCTGGACCTGCTGCACGGCCCGGGGGGCGGCGACCTGCCCGACCCGGAGGACTTCCGTGAGCTCGGCGACGAACTCGGCCGCCGGGTGGACGTCACCTGGTCGGCCGGCGCGCCCGACGCCCTGGACGTCGTCATCGGCGGCGCACCGGGAGACGTCCGCGTCGAGGCCTGCCGGCCGTCGCGGCCGTCCGGCACCGCGCTGTCCTCGCTGACCAACCGTCCGACCGGAAGCCGCGCCACGGGCGCGCTCGTCGGCGCGCTCCGCGACTGGCTGCGCGAGCGGCTGCCCGAGTACCTCGTGCCGTCGGCCGTCGTCGTCCTGGACGCACTGCCGCTGACCGCCGGCGGCAAGGTCGACCGGCGTGCGCTGCCCGCCCCCGACCTGGGGACGGCCGTGACCGGGCGGGCGCCGCGCACCCCGCAGGAGCAACTGCTCGCGGACCTGTTCGCCGACGTGCTCGGGCTGCCCAGGGTCGGCGTCGAGGACAGCTTCTTCGACCTCGGTGGGCATTCCCTGCTGGCGACCCGCCTGGCCTCCCGGGTCCGGGCGACCTTCGGCGCGGAGCTGGAGGTCCGTACCCTCTTCGAGTACCCGACCGTGGCCGACCTGGCGGCCCGCCTCGACGGATCGGTCACGCAGCGGCCCGCGCTCACCGCAGGTCCGCGGCCCGAGCGGCTTCCGTTGTCCTTCGCCCAGCAGCGCCTGTGGTTCCTGCACCGCCTGGACGGACCGAGCGCCACCTACAACATGCCGCTCGCGCTGCGCCTGGACGGCGACCTGGACCGGACGGCGCTGCATGACGCGCTCGCCGACGTGGTCGCCCGGCACGAGAGCCTGCGGACGGTCCTGCGCGAGGCGGAGGGCGTGCCGTACCAGCTCGTGCTGGGCGAGGAGGCGGCCCGCCCCGAACTGCCGGTCGTCGAGCTCGACGACGTACGGCTGGCCGGCCGGCTGGCGGAGGGAGCGCAGCGCGGCTTCGACCTGGCCGCCGATCCGCCGATCCGCGCGGAGCTGTACGCGCTCGCCCCCGACCGGCATGTGCTGCTGCTCGTCGTGCACCACATCGCGGCCGACGGCTGGTCGATGGGCCCGCTCTCCCGCGACCTGGCGACGGCCTACGCGTCCCGCTGCCGGGGCGAGGAGCCGCGGTGGTCCCCGCTGCCGGTGCAGTACGCCGACTACACCCGGTGGCAGCGCGACCTGCTCGGCGACGCAGCCGACCCGGACAGCCTGTTCGCCCGGCAACTCGCCTACTGGAGCGGGGAGCTGGCCGAGCTGCCGCAGCGGCTGCAACTGCCCACGGACCGGCCCCGGCCGGCCGTGGCCTCCCAGCGCGGCGGCCGGCTCGCCGTCCGGCTCGACCCCGAACTGCACCAGGCACTGCGGGACCTGGCGACCGCGCGCGGCGCCAGCATGTTCATGGTGCTCCAGGCCGGTCTCGCCGCCCTGCTCACCCGGCTCGGCGCCGGTACCGACATCCCGATCGGCAGCCCCATCGCCGGGCGCACCGACCAGGCCCTGGACGACCTCGTCGGTTTCATGGTCAACACCCTGGTGCTGCGCACCGACACGAGCGGCGACCCCGGCTTCGCCGAACTGCTGGGCCGGGTGCGGCAGAAGGCGCTGTCCGCGTACGACCACCAGGACGTGCCGTTCGAGTACCTGGTCGAGGTGGTCAACCCGGCCCGGTCGCTGTCGCACCACCCGCTGTTCCAGATCATGTTGGCGCTGCAGAACGCGCCGTTGGACGAGTTCACGCTGCCGGGGCTGTCGACCGGGCACCTGGAGGCGCCGACCGGCACCGCGCGGGTCGACCTGACGTTCAGTCTGGCCGAGCAGTACCGGCCGGACGGCAGCCACGACGGCATGGCCGGTGCGGTGGAGTACGCCACCGACCTGTTCGACCCGGCCACCGTGGAGCTGCTGTTCGACCGCTGGACACGGTTGCTGCGCGCGGTGGTCGCCGACCCCGACCGGCCGATCAGCGGGATCGACGTCATGTCCGGCGAGGAACGCCACCGGTTGCTGTCCGAGTTCAACGACACCGACGTCGAACTGCCCGACGCCGGCCTGCCGGAGCTGTTCGCCCGTCAGGCGCGGGCCACGCCTGACGCGGTGGCCGTCGTGGCGGGTGGCACCGAGCTGACCTACCGGGAACTCGACGAGCGGGCCAACCGTCTGGCGCGGGCGCTGATTCGCCAGGGCGTGGTGCCCGAGACGTCGGTCGCGGTGCTGCTGGAGCGCTCGGCGGATCTGGTCGTGGGGATCCTGGCGATCATCAAGGCCGGCGGCGCCTACGTGCCCCTCGACTCGCGGTTCCCGCAGTCCCGCATCGACCTGATCCTCCAGGAGGCGGGGGCCTCGCTGGTCCTCACCGAGGACGTGCTGACCGCCCTGCTCCAGGCCGAGCCCGACGCCTCCGATCCCGAAGTCCGTTGTGATCCACAGCAGTTGGCGTACGTGATGTACACCTCCGGCTCGACCGGGCGGCCCAAGGGCGTGGCCGTCACCCACCGTGACGTGGTGGCGCACGCCCTGACCCCCTGCTGGCGCGACGGCGGACACGAGCGGGTGCTGCTGCACTCCCCCACCGCGTTCGACCTCTCGACGTACGAGCACTGGGTGCCGCTGCTCGGCGGCGGCCGGATCGTGGTCGCACCGCCCGGGCGGCTCGATCTGGACCTGCTGCACCAGGCGGTCAGCGAGCACCAGGTGACCGGGCTGTGGCTGACGGCCGGTCTGTTCCGCCTGGTCGCGGAGGAGCGGCCGAGCCTGCTCGCGGGGGTCCGCGAGGTCTGGACCGGCGGTGACGTGGTCTCCCCCGCCGCCGTCGCCCGGGTGCTGGCGGTCTGCCCAGGCATCAAGGTGGTCAACGGCTACGGGCCCACCGAGGCCACGACCCTGGCCACCTGCCATCCGGTGCACGACCTCTCCGAGCACGCGGCGACCGTGCCGATCGGCGGGCCGATGGCGAACATGCGCGCCTACGTGCTCGACGCGGGGCTGCGGCCGGTCCCGCCCGGCGTGGTCGGCGAGCTGTACCTCGCGGGGCTGGGCGTGGCCCGGGGCTATGTCGGCCGGCCCGGTCTGACGGTGCAGCGGTTCACCGCCGACCCGTACGGGCCGCCCGGGAGCCGGATGTACCGCACGGGCGACCTGGCGTGGTGGCTGGCCGACGGCACGCTGGAGTTCGCCGGGCGGGCCGACCACCAGGTGAAGCTGCGCGGTTTCAGGATCGAGCCCGGCGAGGTCGAGGCGGTCCTCGCGAGTTGCCCGGGCGTGGCCCAGGCGGCCGTCGTCGTGCGCGAGGACCAGCCCGACGACAAGCGGCTCGTCGCCTACCTGGTGCCCGCTCCCGAGGGGGCGCCCGAGACGGGCGAGCTGTCCGAGCGGCTGCGCCGTGAACTGCCCGAGTACATGGTGCCGTCGGCGTTCGTCGCCCTGGACGTGCTGCCGTTGACCGCCAACGGCAAGCTGGACCGGGCAGCCCTGCCGGCGCCCGACTACGGTGCGCCGGGCGCCGGGCGCGGACCCCGGACGCCGCAGGAGCAGCTGCTGTGCGACCTCTTCGCGCAGGTCCTCGGCCGCGAACAGGTGCACATCGACGACAGCTTCTTCGACCTGGGCGGGCACTCGCTGCTCGCCGCCCGCCTGGTGTCCCGCGTCCGCGAGACCCTCGGCGTCGAGGTGGGCCTGCGCACGCTGTTCGAGGCGCCGACCGTGGCCGGGCTCACGGAGCGCCTGGTCATGAACGATCCCGACGACGCGTTGGACGTGCTGCTGCCGCTGCGCACGACCGGTGACCGGACGCCGCTGTTCTGCATCCACCCCGGCGGCGGAATCAGCTGGTCCTACAGCGGACTGCTGAACCACATCGGTTCCGACTACCCGGTCTACGCGATCCAGGCGCGCGGCCTCGGCAGCCCCGACGAACCCCGGCCGACGTCCTTCGAGGAGATGGCGGCCGACTACGCCGGCCAGATCCGCAAGATCCAGCCGGAGGGGCCGTACCTGCTGCTCGGCTGGTCCGCCGGCGGGCTGATCGCCCACGCGATCGCCTGTGAGCTGCAGGCACACGGGGAGCGGACCGCGCTGCTGGCGATCCTCGACGCCTATCCGGTGAAGGACGTGGCGTTCGAGGAGGTGCCCGTGCCCACCGAACGGGACGTGCTCGTCGGCGTGCTCGACTGCAACCTGGACGACCTGGGCGACCGGCCGCTGACCTACGCCGAGGTCGCCGAGATCCTGCGGGAGCGGGGCAGCGCGCTGGCCGGCCTGACGGGGCGGCAGATCGAGATCGTCGTCCAGATCATGATCAACAACGCGAAGCTGGCGGTCGACTTCGTCCCCGGCAGGTTCGAGGGAGACCTGCTGCTGTTCAACTCCACGATCGACCGGGGCGAGGACAACGCCGGGCCCGGGACCTGGTGCCCGTACATCGCCGGCCGGATCGACTCGCACGAGATCACCACCCGGCACGACCGGATGACCCAGGCCGGCTCGCTGGCCCAGATCGGACCGGTGCTGGCCGCCAGGCTCGCCGAGGCCACCGGTGACACCCCAACCCGCAACCAGGAGGACTGATTCCCATGACCAACCCGTTCGAGGACGAGGACGGCACCTTCCTCGTGCTCGTCAACCAGGAGAACCAGCACTCGCTGTGGCCGCAGTTCGCGGACGTCCCGGCCGGCTGGACCGTCGCCCACGGCCCGGACACCCACGCCGCGTGCCTGGAGTACGTCGAGCGGACCTGGACCGACATGCGGCCCCAGAGCCTCGTCGACGCCATGGACGCCCAGCGGTAGCGCGGACGACGTGACCTCCACCGACACAGTGGACGAGGCCCGCGGCACCGCGGGCCTCGTCCGGCCCGGCGACCTCGCCGCGGCGCTGCGGACGCCCGAGGCCCGCCGGGACCCGTACCCGTTCTACGCCCGCATGCGGCGCGAGAGCCCGGTCCACCGCAGCGACCAGGGCATCTGGTACCTCACCCGGTACGCCGACGTCGAGGCGGCCCTGGGAGACCTGCGGCTGTCCAACGACCGGGACCGGATGACCCGGGCCTACGGCGCGCTCGGCGGCGACCTGAAGGCCTTCAGCAGGCTGACCGACCGGCTCGGCCGGGTGATGACCAACACCGACCCGCCGGACCACGCCCGGCTGCGCAAACTGGCCAACCGGGCCTTCACCGCCCGGCGGGTCGAAGCCCTGCGCGAGGGCATCCAGCGGATCGTCGACCGGCTCGTCGACGAGGCGGTCGCGGCGGCGCCGGCCATGGACCTGATCGAGGCGGTCGCCTCACCGCTGCCGCTGTCCGTCGTCTGCGAGCTGTTCGGCATCCCGCCCGAGGACCGGCCGCAGGTCAAGAGCTGGTTCCGCCGCCTCGGCCGGCTCTCCGAGGACATCGACAAGTCCGAGGCCGCGATCGAGCAGTACGAGGAGTACCTCGCCGGGCTCGTCCGCCGGCGCCGGGCCGACCCGGGCGACGACCTCATCAGCGCGCTGGTCGCGACGCAGGCGCAGGACGACCGGCTCACCGACTCCGAACTGCTGTCCACCTGCTTCGTGTTGATCACCGCGGGCGACGAGACCACCACCCACCTGGTCGGAAACAGCATGCTCGCCCTGCTGCGCCACCCCGACCAGCTGGCCCGGCTGCGCGAGGACCCGGCGCTGATCCGCACGGCCGTCGACGAACTCGCCCGCTACGACACGCCGACCCAGGCGATCGTCCGGGTCGTGGCCGAGGACGTCGGGATCGGCGGGCAGACGCTGCGCGAGGGCGAGTTGGTGTACCTGTTCCTCGCCGCGACGAACCGTGATCCCGAGCGCTTCGAGGACCCCGACCGGCTCGACCTGTCCCGGCCCGGCAACCGGCACCTGAGCTTCGGCAACGGCCCGCACTTC
The DNA here is from genome assembly GCF_055605965.1 of Streptomyces sp. NPDC037126. Lineage (NCBI taxonomy): Bacteria > Bacillati > Actinomycetota > Actinomycetes > Kitasatosporales > Streptomycetaceae > Streptomyces > Streptomyces sp. NPDC037126. The sequence goes on along the minus strand of NZ_JBVJTD010000004.1, from coordinate 473,175 downwards.
TGCCTCGGCGGTCCGCTGGCCAAGCTCCAGGCGGAGGCGGCCATCGGCACGCTGGTCCGCCGGCTCCCCGGCCTGCGGATCGCCGAAGGGACGGCCCTCGAATGGCGGCCCAATCCGTTGCAACGGCGGCTGCACGCCCTCCCGCTCACCTACTGACGCATGAACGACGACGAAGGAGAACTGACCATGGCCCGAGAGTTCCAGGTCCGCCGGGAGCAGGACCTGACCGCCACGCCCGAGCAGGTGTGGGACGCGGTCGCCACCGGCGCCGGCAACCTCGGCTGGCTGTATCCCATGGAGGTCGAGCCGCGCGTCGGGGGGAAGGTCACGCGAGCCGACGGCACCGTCGTGGCGTGGGAACCGCCGCACCACTTCGCCGTGCGCGTGGCCCTGGACGACGGGTTCTCCAACACGCTCACCTACCGGATCGAGCCGCTCGGCGACGGAACCAGCCACCTGCGGATGGGCATCCACTGGGTGCACACGGGAGTCGTCGACGACTACTGGGACACCAAGGCGGACGCGGCCGAGAAGCACGTCGACTTCTACCAGCACGGGCTCGCCGAGTACCTTGGGCACTTCGCCGGCCGCCCCGCCGTCTACGTCAAGGCCGGCCGCGCCGAGCGCACCGACGACCCCGCCGACTTCGCCGCTCTGCGCCGGCGCCTCGGCCTCACCGACGGGACGACCGTCGGAGACCGGCTCTCGCTCGACCTCCCGGGTGCCGACGGAGGCCCGCGGGAAGTGGTCGTGGACTGGCTCAGCGCCGACTTCGTCGGGCTGCGCGGCCCGGACGCGCTGTACCGGTTCTTCAACGGCAGCACCTGGAACTGGCCGATCTGGGTGGGCCACCACCTGTTCGCCGAGGACGCGGACGAAGAGCAGGCCACCAAGGCGTGGAACGTCTGGCTCAACGGCGCCTGATCCGTCGCCCGACCCAACCGAAGGGCCCCTGGTGGAAACACTGCTCTACGCCGCCGAACTCGTCCAGGAGGACGGCGTCTACAAGCTCGTCGTGCAGGACGTCGTACGGGACACGGTCCAGGTCACCTCCGTCCCCAAGTCGACGGTGGACAGGCTCCCGGTCTTCCTCTCGGTGCTGAGTTCCAAGCTCGGCTCGGCACCGGCGCGCGACCGCCGGTAGACCCCTTCCGCTGTCACGAGGCCGGTGCCGTCCGGCGCGGCAACTCCCGGACGGCACCGGCCTCGTGGCGTGCCCGTCCGGGGCCCGGCGGCGCGTCAGCCCATGACGGTCCGTGCGGCGGCGCCCTCGGCCCTGGGCCGCTTGCGGGAGAAGGCGCCCAGGTCGATGACGATGCCGGTGTGGTCACCCCGGTACCGCACCGGGTCGCGGTCGTGGTCGTGGCCGGCCTCGACGCGCTCGACCAGGGCGGCGAGGAACCGGCCGGCCAGAGGGGCGTTCTTGAACTGGTTGCCACTCGTTCCCATGGCGACGTAGAAGCCCGGGAGATCGGTGCGGTCGTAGATGGGCGACCAGTCGTCGGCGGCGTCGTAGACACCGGCGACGCCGCTCGGCCGGTTCGGGACGCGCAGGGCCGGGAAACGGCGTGCGGCCCTGGTCACTTGGGTGTCGAAACGGGCGGGCGTCGGGCGCGGGTCGCACCCGTCGGGATCGTCGAGCCACTCCTTGGGGTCGCAGGCGGGCAGCGTGCTGCCGATGAGAAGGTGCCCGCCGTGGGGGCGCAGGTAGGTCCCGAGGTCGACATCGGCCACGATCGGGCAGAGCGCGCTCCCGGCGCCGCCCGGGCTCGACGGGTTCGCGCCGTCCTGGGAGACCGGTGCGGCCACCTGGTGGACTTCCTGGCGCAGCGGGCGCACCCCGACGGTGAACTCGGTCCCGACCCCGGCCATCCGGTTGAACGCGCCCGACCAGGGCCCGGCCGCGTTGACCACCACCGGCGCCGTGATCGCGGTGCCGTCCGCGAGCCGGACGCCCGCCACCCTGCCCTCGCGGCACGGGACATCGACGACCGTGCGGTGGAAGAGGAAGCGCGCCCCGCTGCGGGCAGCCGCGTCGGCGAGGTTCTGCGCCGCGAGCTGTGGATCGTCGACGAAACCCGCGTCGGGTGTGAACAGCGCGCCGAGCTCCCCTGCCGGGCCGGAGAAGAACGCCTCGTCGTCCAGGGGCTTGGGGGGACCGTAGCGTCCCGGGTCGATGCCGTGGACCCGGCGGCGCAGGGTTGCGGCGTCCCAGCGCTCGTAGGGCACACCGGCGCGTTCGAACAGTGCGACGGCCTCCGCCGTCCCGGAGCCCGGCGCGTCGAGGAGTACGGCTCCGGTCCTGCAGAAGGCCGCCAGGCCAGGGCCGCGCACGGTGCCCAGGTGCTCCGCCCATCGAGCCCAGCAGTGCCGGGATTCCCAGGCGGTGGCGACACCCTCCCAGGTCGAGTAGTTGAAACGGATGACCGCGCTCGATGCGCTGGTGGATCCGTGGCCGACCCCGCCGGACTTGTCGACGACCACCACACGCCGACCGGTACGGGCGAGTTCCAGCGCCACCGCGGCGCCGATCACCCCGGCGCCCACGACGACCGCGTCCGCGCCGGACGGCAGCGTGTCCGGTTCCCGCGCCGTCATGACGGCCGGTCCCCGGGGGCCCGCGAAGCCCGGTCACCGTTGCCGTCCGGGTGAACGCCGTCGGCGTGCGGCGGGGGGTCGCCGGGGCGGTACGGGAAGTGGCACGCGGCGTGGTGCGGGCGTCCGGCCGCGTCCTGCTGGGGGTCCCGCACGGCGCAGACGTCCCGTCCGTGGAGCCGGTTCGGTCCGACGGGGCAACGCGGATGGAAGCGGCAGCCGGTGGGCGGTGTCGCGGGGTCGGGCACCTCCGCGGCGAGGGGCGGCTCCCCGGCCGGTCGCCGTCCGGCGTGCAGGCTCGGCACGGCGGACAGCAGTGTCCGGGTGTAGGGATGCCGTGGGCTGCGCAGCAGGTTCTCCGTGGAGGCGGTCTCGACGACCCGGCCGAGGTACATCACGGCGACGACGTCCGACACATGGCGGACGGCGGCGAGGTCGTGGCTGATGAACAACATGGCGAAACCCATGCGCCGTTGCAGGTCCCGGAGCATGGTGAGGAGTGCCGCCCGGACCGACACGTCGAGGGCCGAGGTGACCTCGTCGGCGATGAGGACCGCCGGATCGACGGCGAGTGCGCGGGCGACGGCCACGCGTTGGCGCTGGCCGCCCGAGAGCCGGCCCGGCACGCGGTCCGCGCAGCCGGTGTCGAGACCGACCAGTTCCAGCAGTCCGTCGATGCGCCGTTCGCGGCTGCGGCGGTCCAGCCGGACGAAGGCCCCGGCCGATTCGGCGAGTGACTGACGGACCGTCATGCGCGGGTCCAGTGCCGTGTCCGGGTCCTGGAACACCAGTTGGACCTGTTGCCCGAGCCGGCGCCGCTCGGCCGCCCGGCGCGCTCGGTACTCCCTTCCCCCGACGGTGATCCGACCGCCGCACGGGCTGTCCAGCCCGACGACCGCACGGGCCAGAGTCGACTTTCCCGAACCGGACTCGCCGACCAGGCCGACCGTCGTGCCCCGGGGAACCTCCAGCGACACGCCGTCCACCGCCGTGACCGGTCCGAACGGCCCTTGGTGGCGAACCGTGACGTCGTACAGCGTCAGCCCTGCCTCTTGCCCCGTCTCTTGCCTCACGTCTCCGCCTCTTCGGTCTCACGGCGTCCGCGCAACGGTGCCGGGGGCTGCGGTTGCCAGCAGGCGACCTCGTGCTCCGGGCCGAGCGGGGACAGCACCGGGCGCTCCACGGCGCACCGGTCCGTTCGGTGCGGACAGCGGTCGTGGAACGGGCAGCCCGGCGGCACACCGTACGGATCGGGCGGTCCGCCCTCGATGGTGGGCAGGGGCCGGTCGCGGTCCGCGGCCATGTCCGGGACCGAGGCGACGAGCATCCTCGTGTACGGATGCCGTGCGCCGGACACCAACTCACGGGCGGGGAGGTTCTCCACGATCGTTCCCCCGTACATGACCAGGACCCGGTCGCAGGCGTCGGCGACCAGGGCGATGTCGTGGCTGATGAAGAGGATCGCGGTGGCGTCGTCGCGCCGGATGCGGCGGAGCAGGTCCATGATCTGCCGTTGCACGGTCACGTCCAGGGCTGTCGTCGGCTCGTCCGCGATGAGGAGGCCGGGCCGCATCATCGACGCGGCGGCGATCGCCACTCGCTGGCGCTGACCGCCGGAGAGCTGGAACGGGCGGGACCGCAGCAACCGGCGCCCGCCGGGCAGCGCGACCCGCCGCAGCTGGTCCAGGGCCTGCTCGACGGCCTGGGCGCGAGGGGTGCCGTGGTGTGCGCGCACCGCCTCCGTCATCTGCGTTCCGATGCGGAGCGACGGGTTGAAGGCCGACGCCGGGTTCTGGAAGATCATCGCCATGCCCGTCGCCAGCTGCCTGCGTCGCTCCTTGCGTGACAGTGCCCCGGTGTCCGCGCCGAGGAACCGATGGGTGCGCCAGGTCGCGCGGGCGCCGTCCGGCAGCAGGTCGGCGATGGCGAGCGCCGTCAGCGACTTGCCGGAGCCGGACTCGCCGACCAGGCCGGCCATCTCACCGCGCCGCAGGGCGAGGGTGACCCCGCGGACGGGCCGGAGCACCCGGTCGTCCACGGGGAGGGCGACATGCAGGTCCGCCACCTCCAGCACGTGGTCCGCTACCGCGGGTCGGTCGGCGCGTGCCGCGGGCGCCGTGGGTTCCTCGGGCCGCCGTGGGCGGGTGCGCCGCGCGGCGGCTCCGGCCAGCACCTCGCCGAGCAGTTGGAAGGCCACGGCGGCGTAGACGATGGCGATGCCGGGTGCCACCGCGGGCAGCGGTTCGATGTAGATGCGGTCCAGGCCCTGGCTCAGCAGGAGCCCCCAGTCGTACGAAGGTGGTTGCACCCCCAGTCCGAGGAAGCTCAGGCCCGACAGGGCCACGAGCGCCGAGCCAGCGGCGACGGTGGTGTTGAGCATCAGCGGTTCGGCGATGTGGGGCAGGACGTGGCGCAGCAGGAGCCGGTGGCGGCGCAGGCCCAGCACGCGCGCCGCCGCCATGAAGTCGGTTCCGGCCACGGCGGCGGCAAGGGTCTGCGTGACCCGGGCGAAGCCCGGTGCACCGGCGACGGCCAGGGCGAGCACCGCCCCGCCCGCACCCGCGCCGAACAAGGCCGAGAAGAACATCGCGACGAGGAGCGCGGGGAAGGCCAGCAGGAGGTTGATCAGGGCTCCCAGCAGGCGGCGGACGCGCCCGCCCACGACGGCGGTGAGTGCGCCGAGCGTGATCCCGGCCGCCGCCCCGAGGAGCGTGGCCGCGACGGCGAGCAGCAGGGAGAGCCAGGTCGCCGAGAGCAGGCGGGCGAGCAGGTCGCGTCCGAGGTGGTCCGTGCCGAGCAGATGGATCGCGGTGGGCCCCCGCAGCACCGCCGACGGGTCCGGACGCTGGGCGGCCTGCCCCCACAGCACCGCCCCCGCGACGGCCAGCACGGCGAGCGATCCGAGCATGGCCAGGGTGGTCACGCCCATGGGCGAGGCCCAGCCCGACCCGGACGCGCGGGACCGGCCGGAGGCGGTGGCGGGAGGCGAGGACAGCACCATCGGATCACGTCCTCCGGATGACCGATCGGGGGTCGAGCAGCGCGAGGGCCAGGTCGACCAGGAAGTTCACCACGAGGACGGCCGAGCCCAGCACCAGAACCGACGCCTCGACGACCGCGTAGTCCTGCGCGGCCACGGACTGTGCCATCGCCGAACCGATCCCCGGCCAGGCGAACACCTTCTCGACCAGTACGGTCCCCGCGATCAGGGCCGGCAGGAGGTTCCCGGCGAGTGTCAGAGACGCGGTCAGCGTGTTCGGTGCCACGTGGCGCAGACAGAGCGGGACGGCGGGCAGCCGTTTCGCGCGGGCGGCACGCACATAGTCCGTCGCGAGCACCTTGAGCGTCTCCACCCGTACGATCCGCAGGAGCACCGCGGCCGGAGCGAGTGCCAGCGCGAGGACGGGCAGCACGTAGGACTGGGGTCCGAGGTCGCCCGCCACCGGAAAGACGCGCAAGGCTACCGCCAGTCCCGCGGTGAGGCCCGCCGCGAGCACGAAGTCCGGCATGCCCGCCATGACGGAGGTGGTGGCGGTGAACGCGAGCTCCGCCCGGGGCCGGCGCCCCGCGCGTGTCCACACCGCGGCCAGCAGCCCCCCGGGGAGCGCGACGACGAGTACGCAGGCGAACGCCAGGACGGCCAGCAGCAAGGTGGCCGGCAGACGTGCCCTGATCAGGTCGGCCACCGGCTCGCCGGTCACCACGGAGACCCCGAGGTCCCCGTGGGCCAGATGCCCCAGGTACTGCCGGTACTGTGCCGACAGGCCCTGATCCAGGCCGAGTTGGTGCCGCTTCGCCGCCACGAGGTCCGGCGGGGCGTCCACGCCCAGGGCGGCCCGGACGGGGTCGCCGGGTACCAGCCGGATCATCGCGAAGGAAGCGGTGACGACCACGAGGAGGGAGACCGCCAGCCGCACCGCGCGCCGGCCGCAGAACACCACCCACGGGTGGCGCCTGGCCAGGGCACCGAGCCGTGCGGACACGGTCGTCATGGCGTACCTCCTCGACGGGCGGTGGACGGCCGCGTGCGGCGGCCGCCGCGGTCATCTGTGCAGGCGGATGCTGGTCGGTACGATCTGGCCGCCGGGGGCGACGGCGAACGTCGTCCGGTACCCGTAGACCGTGCTCGTGCCGTCGGCGACGGGCAGCGCGTCGGCCGAGCGGAACAGCGCCGCGGCGGCCCTGTTCCAGTCCGCGCAGCTGGCCGTGCCCGGTGCGTGCAGGGCGAGGGCGACGAAGCGGTCGTACGCGCGGTCGGTGACGTGCGCGAAGTTCAGCCCCTGCGACGGCGGGGGGCCGGAGAAGTACGGTACGAGCTGCGCGGGCAGCGGCGGGCCCGGTGAGCTGCCGACCACGACGTCGAAGTCGCCGCTCTGGTACATGGCCTGCACGACCGCGTTGCGGCTCTCGCTGACGAGGTCGACGTCCGCGCCCAGCGCCTCCCAGGTGGCGGCCATCAGTTCGGCGACCGACGGAAGGGTGGACCCGAAGTCGGCACTGCTGAGCAGCCGCAGCCGCAGCGGTCTGCCGTGCTTCACCAGCCCGCCCCGTGCGTTCCTCGTCCAGCCCGCGGCGCCCAGGGCACCCACGGCGCCGCGCGAGGGCAGGTTCGCGCCGGCCACGTCGGCGTGGCAGACGGAGTCCGTGGCGGTCAGGTGGCTCGCGGGGGTTCCGTCGCCGCCCATCGCCACATTGGCGAGGCCCTTGCGGTCCAGGGCGCCCACCAGGGCCCGGCGCAGCGCGGGATCGCTCAGGGGACGGCCGGACCGTTCGTTGAAGAAGGTCAGCCCGACCACGGTCGGCACCTCGGCGGTGGCCAGGCCGTGGCCGGTCAGCCGCGCACGGTCCGGGCCGGTCACCGTCGCGATGTTCACGCCTCCCGTGAGCAGCAGATTCGCCACGGTGGACTCCTGCGGCACCACCGAGACCACGATCCGCCGGGGCTGTCCCGCAACCGTGTCGGTCGCTCCGCTCGGCCCCCACGCGTAGCCCTCGCGCCTCGTGAAGAGGTACGGGCCGCCGGAGGTGTAGCCGCTCAGCACGTACGGCCCGGTGCCCTGGGTGCTCCTGTCCAGCGCGCGGGGGTCCGCCAGCCCGGCCGGGCAGACGACGGGCAGCAGACCGATCGTCCGCGCGATGAAGCTGTACGGCGACGCCATCCGCACCGCCACCGTCCGTGCCGCGTCGTCGGCCGACACCGTGAACGGCACACCGGGCAGTGCCGCCCGGGCGCCGACGAGCCGGTTGCGGGGGTCGCTCGCGTAGCTCAGTGACCGGGCGACCCCGGAGGCCGTGAGGGCGGTGCCGTCGGAGCAGGTCACCCCCTTGCGCAGGGTGAAACTCGCCGAGGTGGCCCCGGCCCGCCACTTCTCGGCCAGGGCCGACACCACACGCCCGTCCGGCGCCATGGTGACCAACGAGTCGTAGGCGTAGGGAGCCAGGGCGGAGCCGAACTGCGAGTAGGGATGGAAGCTCGGGGTCTCGGAGGCGGTGGCGATGGTGACGGTGCCGCCCATGACGACAGGGGTGTGCGTCGACGACACGTCGCCGCCGCCGCAACCGGCCATCACGGCTGACGCGGCGACGGCGGACGCCACCGCGGCCGACCGGGCCCTGGGAAACGACACGGTTCGGCGGTGCATGGTGGTCATCGTGCCACCGGGTTCGACGGCGCCGGACCGGCCCCACCGGTCCGGACACGAACGGGCCGGAGGATTTCCCCCGTGCGAGTGAGTCCGCCCGACTCGCGGTTGATCCCCATTCCTGATGTGACGTCACCTGTGTGCGCACACTGGCCCCATGGCGAACCACTCATCGGACTCCCCGGACGACCCGGCGGCGCGGGAGGTCGACCGACTCGCGACCTCGTACTGGGCCTTCCTGCTCGCACGTGAGCCGTCGCTGCGGACACGGCGCGGGCTGCCGGTCGAGTCACTGCCGGGGGTGTCCGCCGCGGAGGCCGACGAACGCGCCGGGTTCGCGGCAGGAGTGCTGAACCGGCTGGGCATGCTGCGGCCCGCGGTGCTGTCGGGGCCCACCGCCGACACCGCGGACTTCCTTCGCGCACTGGCCGAACAGGAAGCGGAGGCGGCCCGCTTCCACTGGCTCACCCCCACCGCCACGCCGTACCAGCTCTTCCGCCTCCAGCAGTACGGCGACATGGTCTTCCGCCCGTTCCGCTTCGAGCAGCGGGACGACGTCGACCGGTACGTGTCCCTGGTGCGGGACCTGGCCCGCTGCGTCACCACGATCGGGGACAAGGCCGCGGGGCAGGCGGCACGGGGTTTCCTCGTCCCGGCCCCGGCGCTGGCGGGGACCCACACCACCCTCACCCGCCTGCGGTCCTCGGCGACGCGGTACGTCCGGCCGGACGACGACCGGCTCACCCGACTCGACACGGCGGGCCGGGGCCACCTGAGCGACACCCTGGCGGGGCTCGTGGCCGCCGAACTGGAGCCGGCGTTCGACCGGCTTCTCGCCCTCCTGGACGACCCGGACTACCTCGGGCGGGCACCGCACGCCGTCGGATGGGCCCATTACCCGGAGGGCGAGGCGGCGTACCGGGCCTTCGTCAGGACGTACACGTCCGGCGACACACCGCCCGAGCGACTTCACGAGATCGGCCGGGAGCACTGCCGCGAACTCAGCGAGCGGATGCGGGAGATGCGTGGCACGCTCGGCTTCGCGGGGACGGAGGCGGAGTTCAACGAACGGCTCGCCACCGAGCCCCGTCTGTACGCCGCCACCCCGGCCGAGGTCGAGGCCCGCTACCGCGGACACCTCGACCGCCTCACGCCGCTGCTGCCGCGCTGGTTCGCGGTCCTGCCCCGCGCGCCGTACGACGTGGCCCGCCTCGACCCGGCCCTCGAGGCATCGATGACGTTCGGCTACTACGAATCGCCGACCGCCGCGCAGCCGGTGGGACGCTACCGCTACAACGCCTCGGACCTGGCGCACCGGTCACTGCTCGGCGCGGCCGCGCTGATCTACCACGAGCTGGCGCCCGGACACCACTTCCACCTCGCCCGTCAGGCCGAGAACACCGACCTGCCCGACCTGCGGCGCGAACTGACGGCTTTCAGCGGGTTCGAGGAGGGCTGGGCGGAGTACGCGGCCGGTCTCGCCTGGGAGATGGGGCTGTACGACGACCCGTGGGACGCTTACGGACGCCTCGCCCACGAACGCTTCACCGCGCAGCGCCTCGTCGTCGACACCGGCCTGAACCTCGGGACGATGACGCTGGAGCAGGCGCGCGCCTTCATGCGCTCCCACGCCGCGGCCGAGTCCGAGGGACAGATCACGACCGAGCTGCTGCGCTACGCGACCGACATGCCGGGGCAGGCGCTGACGTACCGTGCGGGTCATGCGGAGTTCACCGCGTTGCGGGCGGCCTACGAGCGCGGCGCCGGTGCGGTGTTCGACGTGCGCGCCTTCCACGAGGCCGTGCTGGCCGGCGGCACACTGCCGTTCCCGGCCCTGCGCCGACGGATGGCGAGGGAACTGCACGGGGAGTCCGGCCGTCAGCAGAAGTACCAGTTGTCACCCGAAGAAGGCCGGTGACATCGGGTTCCGGCCGTCGAATGGCCTGAACAGCCCGTCACGGGAGAGTCGTTCTCCTCGTACGAGTGACGACCACGGCGGAGCTGGTGGCCGTTCGCTCCGCCATGGATACGCTCTGTGATGAGAGGTGCCGGTTCGTCACCTTTTCCCTCACGGTTTCCTCGGTACGAGACAAGGGTGTCCTGTCATGCCTCCTGTAGTACCTCCCTTCCTGATCGGCCTGGTCACCGCGTCCCTGGTCAAGAGGCTGGGCAAACCCCTCGTGCGAGGGATCGTCAAGACGTCGGTGGGCCTGGGGATGGAAGTGAAGCGGGCCGTCCAGGAAGCCGGCGAGGGGATCCAGGACCTCGCGGCCGAGGCGTCCGCCGAGATGTTCGCCGCCCAGATGGCGCAGGGGGCCGAACACGGCGGCGAGAACGGGGCCACCGGCAAGGCCCGCGGCGCCGCGGCTCATGCCAAGGTGCACTGAGTCGTCGCCGGGACGGCAAGCATGGCTGGAGAAGGCGGCATCCTGATGGAGGCAGGTCAGATGTCTGCGACCGGAACACCCCTGTATTCCGCCGAACTCATCCAGGAGGGCAGCGCCTACAAACTCGTCGTGACCGATCGGCTGCGCCACACCGTGCAGACCACGTACGTGTCCAGAAGAGTGGTGGAGCAGCTCCCCACCTTCCTCTCCAAGCTCGACTCCTCCCAGCCAGGCGGTCTTCGACAGCGATGACGGCGCACGACGCGAAGAAGTGGTTCCGTGTCCACCGGCGCACGGCGGCCCCCCGACTCCGACTGGTGTGCCTCCCGCACGCCGGCGGCACGGCACAGCTGTTCCACGGCTGGCCCACCCTCCTGCCGGAGGACGTCGAGGTGCTCGCCGTGCGGTACCCCGGCCGCCAGGACCGGCTCGCGGAACCCTGTATCGAGGACATGGCCACCCTGGCCGACACGATCGAGGAGGCACTGCGGCCCTGGCTCGACCGGCCGCTCGCGCTCTTCGGGCACAGCATGGGCGCGTGCGTCGCGTACGAACTGGCCGTGCGGCTGGAGGCCCGTGGTGTCGTCCCGGAACACCTGCTGGTCTCGGCACACGCGGCCCCCCAATGGACCGATCACACCGCACTGCACGGTGCCGACGACGAAACGCTGATCGCCCGCGTCCGGAAGCTCGGGGACATGCACTCGGAGGCCTACGACATCCCGGAGCTGCGTGAGCTGCTGCTGCCCGCACTCCGCGCGGACTACCGGCTCCTCGACGGCTACCGTCCCCCGCACCCGGCCCCGGTCAAGGCACCGATCACCGCGTACGTCGGCCAGGACGATCCGAGTTGCGCGCTCGACCATGTCCTCGCCTGGTCCGACCTCGCTCCCCCGGGCGCCTTCGAGCTGCGGTCGTTCCCCGGGGACCACTTCTACCTCGTGCCCCGCGAGGCCGATGTGCTCGCCGACGTGGCAGCACGCCTCGCGCCCGCGCACGGCGCGGGCAGGGCCTGACGGTGCCGAGCCCGTGTCGGGCACCCGGACATCCACGTCACGGCCGTGACGGAAGGCGGGGCCCGACAGCGCGCATGGCGCCCCCGGGGTTTCCAGGGGACGATGCCGGTGCCGGGCGCCGGGCCGCGCGGCGTCCCTGGCAGCGGCCGTGAAGGCTGGGACGGAGAGGGAGCCATGCGACCGGGCACACGTGTCGCCGACGCGATGCTCCGGCTGCTCAGCCGGGACTGGGCCGGACTGGTCATCGCCCTGCTGCCGGCGGCCGCGGGCGCGTGGTGCCTCACCCTGGGAACGGGCCCGCGCATCCTCGGCGGCGTGCTCTGCGCCGTGGCCCTCGCGCTCGCTCTCGGGTCCCTCCGCCATCTGGTGCATGTGGCCCGGGTGCGGGTGAGGTATCCGCCGCCCGGACGCATGGTCGACGTGGGCGGGTACCGCATGCACGTGCTCGCCGAGGGAGACGCCGGAGCCGGGCCCACCGTGGTCTGGATGCCGGGCGGCCATGCCGGCGGATACGCCATGTACCGGCTGCACGCGCTGGCGCGGGAACGGACGCGTTCGGTCCTGGTGGACCGCCCTGGTTCCGGCTGGAGCGACCCGGGCCCCTTCCCGCGCACGACGGCGGGCGAGGCCGTCGAACTGCTAGCGGCGCTGGAGCGGGCCGGCGAAGAGGGTCCCTACGTGCTGGTGGGGCACTCCTTCGGGGGCCTTCTGATGGCGAACGCCGCCAGGCGCCGCCCCGACCTGGTGGCCGGCCTGGTGCTGCTCGATCCCACCCCGCCCGACGTCGTCGCCTTCGGCCCGTCCCTTCCGGCCCTGCGGCACGTGGTGAAGGACCAGACCGCCCTCGCGCTGCGCCACCTCTTCGGCCTCCACGCCGTCGTGCGCAGGAACGAGGCGCACGTCTCCGAGGATCCGATGCAGGTTCTCGCCGTGGTCGAGACCAGGACCAAGGCGAACTGCGCCGCCGCGTCGATCCTGCGGGAGCTGTCGCCGGGCGGCATCACCCGGAACGGCTGGCAGACGGTCGTGCACGACGGCGAACTCGGCGCGCTCCCCCTCCTCCTCGTGGCGCCCCGCGATCTGACGGGTGGTGACAACATCTTCGACGCGGTCCACGACCCGGAGGAGAACGCTCGGGTACGGCACTTCTTCCTCACCGTGAGAGAACGCTTCCTCGCCGCCTCCAGCGCGTCCCGCAGGGTCTACACCCCGGAGGGGACCGGCCACGATTTCCCGGACCGGGTGCCCGAGTTCGTCGTGCGGGTGGTGGGCTCGCTGGTGGACGGCCGCCCGAACGAATGAAAGGCGTCGGCGTCCCCGGGCGCATCGGCCGAGGGCCGACTACGGTGTTTTTCGGTGGGGGTGAAACTGCACGCGCTTCCGTCCTGTGCACACACGAGAGGGTTCACCCATGCCCCCTGTAGTTCCTCCCTTCCTCATCGGCCTGATCACGGCCCCTCTGATCAAGAGAGTGGCGAAGCCGCTGGTGCGGGGCATCATCAAGACGTCGGTCGGTCTGTCCCTCGAAGTCAAGCGCGCAGCCGTCGAGGCGGGCGACGAGCTCCAGAGTCTCACCCGGGAAGTGGCCGCGGAGAAGCAGGCGAACTCGGCTCGCACGCGCCACGCGAAAGCCGATGGCGAAGTGAGGGCACACGGCGCCACCGTCGGCTGACCGGCGGTCAGCGAGGGGAGGGACGGCACCGGCTGTTCCCCCACATCACCACGACCTGGCGCGGCAGGCCCCATTCCAACAGGCCCCGTAGCAGGCGTTGGCGGCTCTCACGCCCCAACGCCCCACGTCCCGGGTCCTGTCCGAATCCGCTGCGCCGGACACCGCCGGGGGCTGTCCGGCCGGCGCCTCGTTCCCTACCGTGGGAGAGCAGTCGCCTCCTCGTGTGCGGCCGCCGCGGCCTCGTGCCGGCACGGGCCGGGCCCAGGGAAGGAGAACGGTCGTATGACCCCTGAGCCCAGGGCCGCCGACGGCGGACCGGGGGCCGGCCCGTCCCGGCCACCGGCTCCCCCGGGACAGCCGGCTCTGCTTCGCGAGGCGCGCCGCCTTGCCCCCGAAGCGGTCGCCCTGCGCCGGGCCCTGCACCGCGACCCGGAGCTGGGCCTCGACCTGCCGGCCACCCAGCGCCTGATCCTGGGCGCCCTCGACGGCCTCGGCATGGAGATCCGCACCGGCCGCGCCCTGTCCTCCGTGACCGCCGTCCTCACCGGGGCGGCCGACGGCCCGACGATCCTGCTGCGCGCCGACATGGACGCGCTGCCGGTCACCGAGGACACCCGACTGCCGTTCGCCTCGCGGGCCCCCGGGCTGATGCACGCCTGCGGGCACGACGCCCACATGGCGATGCTGGTCGGCACCGCGCGGCTGCTCGCCGGGCGACGCGACCGGCTGGCCGGACGGGTGGTGTTCATGTTCCAGCCCGGCGAGGAGGGCGAGCACGGAGCCCGCCACATGATCGAGGAGGGGGTGCTGGAGTCGTCCGGCAGCAGAGCCGACGCCGCCTTCGCCCTGCATGTGCAGCCCAACCTGCCCGTGGGTGCGCTGCGGCTGCGTCCGGGACCGCAGATGGCTGCCTCCGACCGGTTCCGGGTCGTCGTCCGGGGGCGCGGCGGGCACGCGTCCGCACCGCACACCACGTGCGACCCGGTGCCGGTGGCCTGCGAGATCGTGCTCGCCCTCCAGACGGCCGTCACCCGCGGCCTGGACGCCCACGACAGCGCGGTCCTCAGCGTGACCCGCCTCGCCGCGGGTACCGCGCCCGGCGTCATCCCGGACACCGCGGAGCTCGCCGGGACCGTGCGCACCCTGTCCGAGGCGACCCGGCAGCGGCTGCACGGGGCGATCGGCCGGGTTGCCGAGGGAGTGGCCGCCGCGCACGGGGCGAGCGCCGAGGTGACCGTCACCCCCGGTTACCCGGTCACCGTCAACGACGCCGCCTTCACCGACCTCGTCCGGCGCGCCGCCGCCGACGCGCTCGGGACCGACGCGGTCGGCGTCATGCCCGTCCCCCAGATGACGGCGGAGGACTTCTCCTATGTCCTCCAGGCAGTTCCCGGCGCCCTGGCCTTCCTCGGCGTGTGCCCGCCGGAGCTGGAGCCCGGGGAGGCTCCCTCGCTGCACTCGTCCCGCATGATCCTCGACGAGAGCGCGCTCGCCACGGGCATCGCCTGCGAGGCCGCCGTGGCCCTGGCCTTCCTCGCCACCCGCACGGGAACACCGGCCCGGTGACCTGAGCGCTCGCCGACGGGACGCAGCGCCGCCGCCTCGCCCGGTGAGACCCAACTATGGCGACTGGCGAACATCAGCTCGAACATCTTCTACAAGGTCGCCCTGCGAGGGCAGAGGTTCCATGTCGTCGCGCAGGACGGCTACCCGGTCAACAGGGTCTACTCGGCCGACTCGATCGTCATTCCGGCCGGCGCTCGCTACGACGTGCTCGTGCAGGGCGGACCGCGGGGTTCACGCCTGCTGGAGACGCTGCCGTACAACACGGGGAAGGCCAGCACCAAGTTCCACATCAACGGCAAGCAGTTCGACCACCATCGCATCGACTTCCGGTCCCGGCTGCACACCGTCGAGGAATGGACCATCCGCAACGACACCGACGAGGTGCACTCCTTCCACGTGCACACCAACGACTTCCAGGTGATGAGCATCAACGGGAAGCCCCAACGGAACTACGGCTTCCAGGACACGGTCGACATCCCGCGGCGGGGCAGGATGGTGATCCGGATCCGGTTCCTGGACTACCCGGGCAAGACGGTGCTCCACTGCCACGTCCTCAACCACGAGGACCTCGGCATGATGTCGGTGCTCCAGATCGACAAGTAGCCGCTCACGGCCCTCTGCCGCGTTCAGCCCGGACCGCAGCGATCGAGTGCGGCGCGAACCCGGCTGAGGCCCTCCGCCCTCCAGTGGTCCCGGTCGGGCATCTGGTCGTCCCGGCGCCAGCGCCAGGCCGAGAACATCGCCCAGTTCAGGGCGCGGCACCGGCGCATCAGGCCGTGGTCGGCCCCGGCGTAGAGCTCTCCCACCTCTTCGGGCGCGTGGGCGAGGTCGAACTCGATCGGCCCGCGGCAGCACGTGGCAAGGTCCACGAGGAGCGGCCCCCGCCTCGTGCCGAGGAGGTTGCCCGGATGCGGCTCGCCGTGCAACAGCTGGTCGCGGCCTCCCTCAGCGCCGATCGCGGCACTGAGTCCACGGAGCGTGCCGCTGAGCAGCTCCCGGTCGCAATGGGGCAGTTCGGGGGACCGCTCCCGGTCGTTCACCTCTCGCAGTGCCGCGGCGACGCGATCGGTGACATGCGGTGCGTCCAGATCGATCTGGCGCAGGGCGGCGTGATGCCGCAGGAGCACGTCCGCGTAGTCGGCCGGCGCGATCTCCGGTCCCACGGGTTCGTAGTAGGTCCAGAGCGAGACGGCGAAGGGTTCCCGCACACGGACCCGGGGGTCGACCCGAGGCTCCAGCTCGGCCACCGGTGCGTCGACGTCGGCGAGGCGGCGGGCGACCTCCACCTCGAACTCGGCATCGGCCAGCTGCCCCGAGGGCGCGACCCGGGCCAGGACCTCGCAAGGGACCAGACGCAGCGCGACGCGGTCCGAGTCGTGGATGACGACCACGTCGTCGACCTGGAGGCCCAGCTCCGCAGCGGTCGCCCGTCCTGTCTCGACCGCGCGGCGGAGTTCCGCCGGCTCCATACCGTCCCCCCTCGTCGATGAGTGCCCTTCCACGTCCGGGACCGACAACGACAGCCCCCACGAGTTCTATGCCATCGTGTCCGCCGGGATGACCTGTTCCGTCCAGATGATCTTGCCGGTCGTCGTGTAGCGCGTGCCCCATCGGTGGGCGAGCTGGGCGACGATCAGCAGGCCTCGTCCTCCCTCGTCGGTGGTCCGCGCATGACGCAGGCGTGGAGAGGTGCTGCTGGCGTCGGACACCTCGCAGATCAGTCCGCGGTCCCGGATCAGCCGCAGGCAGACCGGTCCGGTCCCGTGGCGGATGGCGTTGGTGACCAGTTCGCTGACGATGAGTTCCGCGGTGAACGTCAGATCGGGGATGTCCCACTCCGTCAGCTGCCGCGTGGCGAGGGTGCGGGCGTGCGCCACGGCGGCCGGATCGCTGGGCAGGTCCCAGGAGGCGACGCGGTCCGAGGCGAGGACCCGGGTCCGGGCGATGAGCAGGGCCGCGTCGTCGGACGGCGGATCGGCCAGGAGGCTGTCGATCACCCTGCGGCCGGTCTCCTCCAGGGTCGGCCGGGGCACCGCGAGGGCATCGCCCAGCTGGGAGAGCCCGAGGTCGATGTCCCGGTCGAAGGACTCGATGAGCCCGTCGGTGTAGAGGGCGATGAGGCTGCCGTCGGCCAGCTCGATCTCGACGGACTGGAACGGCAGGTACCCGAGGCCGAGTGGCGGTCCGGCGGGCATGTCCAGGATCTCGGCGCCGCCGTCGGGGCCGACGATCATCGGGGGGAGGTGACCGGCCCTGGCCAGGGTGCAGCGCCTGCTGACCGGGTCGTAGACGGCGTACAGGCAGGTGGCACCCAGGAACGCGGTGCCCGTCGCCTCCCCCTCGGCCGCCGTCGGAGCGTCGGTGTGCGCTCCCATGAGACCGATGACCAGGTCGTCCAGATGGGCCAGCAACTCGTCCGGGGACAGGTCGAGGTTGGCGAGTGTGCGTACGGCGATGCGCAGGCGGCCCATGGTCGCCGCCGCGTTGATGCCGTGCCCGGCCACGTCTCCGACGACCAGGGCGACGCGTGCTCCGGAGAGCGGGATCACGTCGAACCAGTCGCCGCCGACGCCGCTCGGGGCATCCGCCGGGAGGTACCAGGAGGCGACCTTCAGGGCGGATCCTCCGGTCAGTTCCTGCGGCAGCAGGTAGCGCTGCATGGAGCGGGCCGCGGTGCGTTCGCGGGTGTAACGGCGCGCGTTGTCGATGCACACGGCCGCGCGGGAGACGAGTTCCTCGGCGAGACGTGCGTCGTCCTCTTCGAAGGGCCCCAGCCGCCGGGACCGGGCGAATGTCGCCACACCCAGGGTGACGCCGCGTGCCCGGACGGGGACCACCATGACCGAGCGGCAGTCGTAGGCGCGGATGGAGGCACCGAGCGACTCGTCCTCGGTCACCCAGGGGCTGTGGATGTGGTCCACGATCCGTTCCACGAGGGTCCTGCTCTCCAGGAGGCAGCGGGTCACGGGCGACGAGGCGGCGCGCCGGACGGTCTCGCCCACGGCCAGGGTCGACTCGGGACAGCCCTCCTGGACCGACTGCTGCGCCGCACGACGGATGACGGGCGCCATGCCGACCGGCCCGGGTGCCGGTTCCTCGCCCCTCATGACCGAGTCCAGCAGGTCGACGGCGACGAAGTCGGCGACGGCGGGCACGGCGTCGACGGCCAGTTCCTGCGCGGTCCGTGTCACGTCCAGGGTGCTGCCGATGCGGGCGGCGGCGTCGTTGAGCAGGGCCAGGCGTTCCTGGGCCCGCCAGCGCTCGGTGACGTCGATGACCATGTACCAGACGCCCACGTTCCGGTCGTGGCGGTCCTTCATCGCGAAGAAGGACGCGGAGATCGCGCGGCTGTGGTCGGGCTCGGGGTGGCCGGCACCCCGGTACTCGTAGTCCATCACCGCGGTGCCGGTCTCCAGCACCTCGCGCATCCTCTGTTCGAACGCCTCGGCCTCGGCCTTCGGCAGTACGTCCGCCATGCGCCGCCCGAGCCGCCGCTTCAGCGGGATCTGCTGGTCGAGCGGACCGTTCACCCAGACGTACCGCAGGTCCATGTCGAGGACGGCGATGCCGACCGGTGCGTGGGTGAGGAAGGGCGTGAGCATCAGCTGGCTCACCCCGCCGCCCGGCATCCGCCAGAAGGCCCGCTTCGGCGGCCGGCCGACGAACCTGCCGAAGACCAGCGCGGCGACCGTGGCGACCAGGACGCCAGGGACCATTTCGTAGACGCCCGACCGGAAGGGACCGAGCAGCGGATTGATGTCCTTCCACAGGAGCACCGTGGCCGCGCCGGAGACGATGCCGGCCATGGCCCCCGCCCAGGTCATGCGCGGCCAGTAGAGCGAGAGCAGGACCACCGGGCCGAAGGCGGCTCCGAAGCCCGCCCAGGCGTAGGCGACGATGCCCAGCAGCCCGCCACCCCTGAGCGCGATCACGAACGCCACCAGCGTCACGACGACGACGGCGGCGCGCCCCGCCCACACCAGGGTCCTGTCCGAGGCACGCCGGTTGAGGAACGCGCGGTAGCAGTCCTCCGTGAGGGCGACGGACGACACGAGGAGCTGGCTGTCGGCGGTCGAGATGATCGCCGCGAGTACGGCGATCAGCATCACCCCGGCGCCCCAGGGGCTGAACAGCGTCCGGCTCAGGTTGATGTACACCGTCTGCGGGTCGTGCAGCGGCGTGCCGGACTGCGCGATGCCGAGCAGGCCGACGAACGTGGCACCGGCCAGCACGACGACGGCCCATCCCGTCTCGATACGACGGGCGGCGGGAACGGCGCTCGTGCTGCGGATGCCCATGAAGCGGGCCAGGATGTGCGGCTGCCCGAAGTACCCGAGGCCCCAGGCCAGCAGTGAGATGATCGCGACGGCGCCCAGCGATCCGCCGCCCGCCGACCACCGCCCGTCCGCGAAGCCGACTCTGGCGCCCATGTCCAGCAGGTCGGGTGTCCTGCTGTTGAGGGAGTCGCGCAGCGCCCCGAAGCCGCCGAGCGCCGCGATGCCGACGATGGGGAGCACGAGCAGGGCGAGGAACATCAGCGTGGCCTGCACGACGTGGGTCAGGCTCACGGCGAGGAAGCCGCCCAGGCAGGAGTAGACGACGATCACCAGGGCGGTCAGGGCCACTCCGAGCCGGAAGCCGGCGCCGAAGATGTGCCCGAACAACAGGCCGCCGGCCACCAGCCCACTGGCGACGTAGACGGTGAAGAACACGAGCGTGACCGCCGCGGAGACCATCCGCAGGGTGCGGGTGCGGTCCTCGAAGCGCTCCTCCAGGTAGGCCGACAGGCTCACGGCGTTCCCGGCGCGCTCGGTGTAGGTGCGGAGCCTCGGCGCGACGAACAGCCAGTTGAGGTAGGTGCCGATCACCAGGCCGACCGCGATCCAACTGGCTCCGACGCCGGCCGCGTACACGGCTCCGGGGAAGGCCAGGAACAGCCAGCCGGACATGTCGCTGGCCCCTGCGGACAGGGCGGCCACGAACGCGGGGAGCCTGCGGCCTCCCAGGGCGAAGTCGGCGAAGGTGTGAGTGCGGCCGTAGGCCCAGATGCCTGTTCCGATCATGACGGCCACATACACGAGGAATGTGGCCAAGATCGGCGCACTCAGGTTGGACATGTTCCCTCGCCTGCGAGCTTCATGAGCACGGGCGCGGCCGTCGTATGCCTCACGGCCGTGTGACCTACTGAACAAATGTACAGATTTCGGCCGTGATCGGCCGTCCGCGGCCGAGGGGGGCGTGCACGTGTGCCGCGGGGGTCAGCCGCGGCCGGCTCCTCCGTCCGGCTCGGGCAGCCCGACGAGGAGCAGCGTGACGTCGTCGTCATGCGCCGCCGCGTCCGGGATGAGGGTGCCGATCAGCCGGTCGGCGGCCTGGTCGAGGCTTCGCGCATCCGCCGCGGCGCCCTTCAGCGCGATGTCGAGGGTGCGGGCGAGCGTGTCGATCTGGGCCTCGATGTCGGTGCCGGGCCTCTCGACCAGGCCGTCGGTGTAGAGGGCCAGGGTGCTGCCCGGCGGCAGCGGCTGGGTCGTCTGCCGGAAGGGCACCGCGGCACCGCACGAGTCGTTGACGCCCAGGGGGACACCGACCGGTGCCCGCAGCCGGCGGGCCGGCCGGTCCGGCGGCAGGACGATGACGGGGAGGTGCCCCGCGGAGCACAGGGTGATCTCGTGGGCATCCTGGTCGATCACCAGGTAGACGCAGGTGACGAGCTGGTCCGCCAGGTCGCCGACGAACGCGTCCAGCCCGGCCATCAGCCGGCTCGGCGGTATACCCGTGCGGGCCAGCGCGTGGGAGGCCGCCCGCAGCTGGCCCATGACGGTCGCGGCCTCCAGCCCCCGTCCCATCACATCGCCGACGACGATCCCCGTGCGGTCACGGTCCAGCGGAACGATGTCGAACCAGTCGCCGCCCACTCCCGGGTCCTGGACGGATGCCAGGTACCGGTGAGCGCTGGGCAGGTAGGGGAGACGGGCCGGTTCGCCCATCAGGCTGTGCTGCAGGGTGTAGGCGATGCGCCGGTGCTCCTCGTAGCGCTCGGCGCGTTCGGCCTCGGCCCGTCTGCGTTCGGTGATGTCCCGGACGGTCAGGAAGACCCGCGTCTCCTCGTCGGCCCGGAGGCTGCTGAGGCTCACCTCGACCGGGAACTCACCGCCGTCGCGGCGGAGCCCGTACAGGCCCCGGTCCACGACGATCGGCTTCGGGTCCGCCTGCCGCAGGTAGGCCCGGAGGAGCGCGCGGTGCCTCCGGCGCCGTGCGGGCGGCACCAGTTCCACGACCGCGGTACCCAGCAGGTCGGACGGCGCACGGCCGAACATTCCCAGCACCTGCGCGTTGGCCATGACGACGACGCCTCGGCCGTCCGTGATCAGCAGCGCGTCAGGGGCCGATTCCAGCAGCGCGAGGAAGCGCCTGTTGGCCCGCCGGACCTCACGCTGGGCCGCGACCCGTTCGGTGATGTCCGTGGCCACGGCGCACACGGCGTAGGGCGTGCCTGACGCGGTCCTCAGTGGGAACAGACTGGTCAGGAAGGCCCGTGGGCCGTCCGGCAGGGAAAGCAGTTCCTCGCGCTGCATGGGGGCGCCCTCGGCCAGCAACGCGAGGTCGGCGGCCCGTACCCGACGCGCGAGGTCCGCCGGCAGGACATCCCGGTCCCGGCGGCCCAGGACCCGCTCGCGCGGCAGCCCCAGGCTCTGCTCGAAGGTCGTGTTGACCGCCAGGAAGCGCCCCTCCAGGTCCTTGATGAACACCACGGCGGGCGTGTGGTCCATCAGGGCCTGCAGCAGTTGGCTCTGCCGCACCTGCCATTCGGCACGCGCGTGCGCCACCTCGATACGACGGCCCACGGCCAGGGCCGAGAAGACGAGCACGGTGAACACGGCCACGTGCCCGCACACCAGCAGCGCGGTGCCCAGACGCGTTCCGAACAGTCCCGCGTCCTCACCGGCGAGGACGAGCCCGCCCAGCAGCGGCGGCACCACCAGGACGGTGGCGAACAGACGGCGCCCGAGCGCGCCCGTGGTGCCCACGTTCATCAGCAGTCCGGCGGGGCCCCGGTCCGGACGGGCGAGGAAGGCGGCGATCCCGAGCAGCACCAGAGCCAGCCCGGTGTACAGGGCCATCCCCTTGTACGCTCCGAAGCGCTCCAGTTCGGGCACGGCGTACGCGAACCCGTACAGGCGCAGCATCCCCAGCGTGAGGACGGCGAGGCCGGGGACCTGACTCGTCCAGGCCGGCAGTCGGGGCGCGCTCGCGCACAGGGCCGCCACGCCCCCGACCACAAGTGCCGCCGCCGTGTTCGGTGCCATCCGGCCGGCCGCCGCCGACGCCACCCGCGCCGTGTCGTCCTTGAAGAACAGTTCGTCGATGCCCAGGCCCGCCCCGGTCACGTACTCCACGACCGTGAGCCCACCGATCACCACGGCGAGCGCGGCGAACGCGCGCACCGTGACGACCACCCACGGGGTGACACGGCGGCGAGCCGCCAGGAACAGGGAGACGCCCAGTGCCAGCAGGGCCACGGCGGTGTTCGCGTTCATGGCCGCATCGGCACCCGGCACACGCCTCAGGATGTCGATGCCCGAGATCCAGCCGACCAGGCCCGAGGCTCCCACCAGAGCGGCAAGCAGGGCGGCCCCCTGGGCCACGACGCGAGCAGCAGCCAGAGCGGACTGCTGGTACGGCAGATCCGCGGCCTGCCCTGCTCCGAGTGCCCCAGGCAACTCGGGCGCCTGCTCCATCGCCACCGAACACTCGCCCATGTCGGACAAATAACCAAATAAGTATTAACACCCTAAATTCATTCCGCCCCCAGCGCTCTGGCCCCTGTCCCCCTCGTCGCCCGCCGGTCGAAGCCGGCCCCCGCCCGACGCTTATCCGTCGGACGCCCTCGAATGCAGTGGGGAGCAGGCCCCTCGCCGGGGATCGGGGCGGTTGGCGACCTAAGTCGTCCGGCTCTCGGAGCGCGGGTCCGATCGGGTTGCGAGCGGAGTGGGTTCTTCCGACCATTTCAGTGAAACCTCTGGCACAGCGCAGGACGGCCCGGCCCCGCGAACCCGCTTCCGCGGGGACGCGGTGGCGACCGGTAAGAGGACGACATGGCACTTTTGGACACACCCGAGGCCACCGGAGAACGTGGCCGGTTCGATCAGGAGGACGGGGCCGAGGTGCCCGCCCTGCACCTGCAAAGGGCCTTCCGCTGGGAGGCGCTGCTGCGCATCGCCATCGTCATCGCCTACACCGCGGACCTGGCCGTCTTCCCACCGTCCGAACAGCTGGCACTGTCCATCGCCCTGGCGAGCGTCTACACCCTCTGGACCCTGGTCACCCTCTGGAGGGCCTGGAGATCGCACAAGCCCTATCCCAGCTGGGTCTACCCGTTGGTCGACCTGACCCTGCTCACCGCCCTGATGGCCGTCTCCGGGAACTTCGACGACCCCAACTGGAGCTCACCGATCTCCGCCGACATCTTCCTGTTCATCCCGGTACTCGCCTCGTTCCAGATGCGACCGGTGCTCACCGCCACATCCGGGGTTCTGGCCGCGGCGAGCTACACCATCGGCACCGGCATCGGCCACCTGCGCCAGCCGTACTGGCACTTCACCCTCCTCCACGCCCTGTTCATCCTCGTCGTCTGCGCGGGCTGCGTCCTGCTCTCCGACGTCCAGCAGCACCGGGTCAGATCGATCAGGGAGCTCGCCGAACACCGCCTGCTGCTCCTGGACCGCATCATGGCCGCCGAAGAAAGAGAACAGCGCAAAATCGCCGAGGTCCTCCACGACGGTGCGCTGCAGAACGTCCTCGCCGCCCGCCACTTCATCGACGAGGCGGCCACCGACCCCACCGTCACCGACTCGCTGCACCGGGCCGACGAAGCCCTCTCCGCGGCCAGCAGGCAACTCCGCTCCTCGGTACGGACCCTGCACCCCGAAGTGCTGGTCACCGGGGGACTCATCCCCGCCCTTGAACACCTGACCCAGCAGGCCGCCGAACGGGGGAAATTCCACGCAGAAGTCCATTCCACCATCACCACCGCCGGATGCGCCGACCGGCCTCTGTACTGGCTCGCCCGGGAAATACTGGAAAACGTCGTCAAACACGCGCACGCGAAAAACGTCACCGTCACCCTGCAGCAACACGACACCGAAAGCGTACGGCTCTCGATCTGTGACGACGGAATCGGAATACCGCCCGACGCCATAGCCAAGAGCCTGTGCTCGGGCCACATCGGAATCGCCTCGCACCGGGCACGGGTGGAGGGCATGGGAGGCACCTTCGCCCTCCACGCCAACGCCTCCGGCGGCACCACCGCCGAGGCCGTCCTACCGGTGACCGGCTAGCGCGGCACACCCGGGCGGTGGCCCGGGGAGACGGGCTCACCTACGCTTGACACCAGTCACCCGGAATCTACGGAAACCCCAAAAGCAGCACCGTGCAGCCGAAAGGTCGGGATTACCGTGGCAACACCGAACCCCGCCCGAATCAGAGTGGTAATCGCCGACGACCACCCCCTCTTCCGGGAGGGGATTTCACGCGCGCTGCAGCTGAGTGGATTCATCGACGTGGTGGCCGAGGCGGAGAACGGCCGGGACGCCCTCGACATCGTCCGCCGGGAAACACCCGAAGTCGCCGTGCTCGACCTGCGCATGCCCGAGCTCGACGGGATCACCGTCCTCCACGCACTGGTCCGCGACCACGTCGACACCCGTGTCCTCCTGCTGTCCGCGTTCACCGACAGCGCCTCCGTCTACCGCGCCCTCGAAGAAGGGGCGGCGGGCTTCCTGACCAAGGACAGCAAACGCTCCGACGTCGTCGAAGCGGTACAAGCGATCGCCCGCGGCCAGACCGTCGTACCACCCGAAGTGACCGGCGGGCTCGCCGACGAGATCCGCGCGCGGCGCAGCCACAGCGCGCCCACCCTCACCGAACGCGAACGCCAGGTCCTCAACGGCATGGCCCGCGGACTCAGCATCCCCCAGATCGCCCAGGAGCTCTTCCTCGGCGCCAGCACCGTCAAGACGCACACGCAACACCTCTACGAGAAGCTCAACGTGTCCGACCGCGCGGCGGCCGTCGCAGAGGCCATGCGGCGCGGGCTCATCGAATAGCCGAGAGGTCCCGCGCCACAGGGCGCCGGGCAGCGCGAGCACGAGACGCAGCCCCCCGGCCGCATCGCGGGCACGCGCCCGTCGGCCACGAGTTCAGGCACGTCCGGCCGCGGGCGCGGAGGACACGGCCGTCCCCCGCCCGCTCCCTCAGACGGGGGACTCACCACCTCGCACGGCACCCCTAGCGTCGTGACATCGATAGTCCCGACCCGCCCAGCAGGTGAAGTGAGAGTGTCATGCGAAACGACCGCAACGACCAGCAGCGACGCGTCATCGTCGGTGTCGATGACCAGAAGGGAAGCGTCGCGGCGCTGCGGTGCGCGGCCGAGGAAGCCATCCGGCGCAACGCCGTCCTCGTGGCCGTGGCCGCCTGGACCCCCTACGGGGGCGACGTCGCCGAGCGCACGTATCCCTGCCCCGCACTGGACGCCAAGCAGGTGGCCTCGGCACGGAGCATGCTCGACGCCGCCTGCGCGCGTGCCCGCCTCCCGCGGACTGTGACCGTGGAACGCCGGGTGGAGAAAGGCGTGCTGGGCCCCGTGCTGGCGCACCTGGCCGGCGGTCCCGAGGACCTGCTGGTGGTCGCCCTTCGCTATCGGCAGGCGTTCGCCCGGCTGCGCCCCTCGCCCGACAGGTACTGCCTGCGCAACGCGGCGGCACCCGTCCTCATCGTTCCCCCCGACTGGACGTCGCGCGCCCCCGAACCCGCGCTCGCGGCCTGAGGACGACCGGCACAGGCACGGCGCGACCACCGACCGGACGCGCAGAAGGAGGAAATGCGCGCGAAGGAACCAAGGCCGGATGCGCCCGTCCCACGCCGGGAGGAGCATGAGGAACGAAAACACCGGCACCTCACCCCATCCCCGGCACTCCACCCCCCGATCCCCCCACCCTCCCCCACCCACCACTCCCCCGCGGGGTGCGTGACCTGGGACATGGCCATGAATGACCACACACACGCAGAGACCACCCTGCCCCGCGACTCCGCGCTCGCCGACACCCTGCAGCACGTGATCGAACAACTCGGGGCGCACACAGGTGTGGCCTATCTGCTGGCAGAGGACCACCACACCCTGCGCACCGCGATCATCGCCGGAGCCCAGCCCGCGATCTACACCGTTCCGGAACACGTGGACGTGAAGGCGCCCTACGCCACCGCGGCCGCCTTCAGGACCGGCCGGCCGACGATGGCGGGCTTCCCCACCGTCCCCGCCACCGGCCTCAGGCTGGCCAGCCGTGTCCCCTTCCCCTACTCCGTGCTGGCCGTCCCCCTGGGTGCCGACGAGGGCCGGCTCGGCGTGCTCGCCTTCCTCTGGATCCCCCCACGCATCAACCCGCTGCCCGCCATCGACATGACATGGCTGACGGACCGGACGGATGACCTAGCGCACACGCTGCACGCCATGGCCCGTACCGACGCCGTCTCCATGCGACCGGGCAACAGGCCGATCCTGCTCCCTGTCTACCCACCCGGGCCCCCCGCCGGCGCCCGCGCCACCAACACCGGCTGGGGTCTGTCCGACGTCCCGGGCTCGACCGGGATCAGCTTCATGTACCAGATCCACCAACTGGCCGCCGAACTCAACGAGGCCGCCACCGTCAACGACGTCATGAGCGTCGCCCGCACCCGCATCATGTCCCCCTTCGACGCCCAGGCCTTCCTCGTCAGCACCCTCAAGGACGGCCGCCTCTGGGTCGCGGGCCACAGCGGCCACTCCACCGTCACCCTCCGCCTCCTGCACGGCGCCGCGGCCGGCCACCACCGTCCCGACGCCGACGCCCTGCTGAGCGAGACCCCCCTGTTCCTCCGCGACCGCGCCGCGCTCACCCGCGGCTATCCCAAGGCCGTCGACGACGGCCTCGAAGCCGGCGCCCACCTGCCCATAACCCTCGCCGGCCGGCCCATCGGCGTCTGCACCCTCGGCTTCTCCCGGCCACGCACCTTCAGCCCCGAGGAGCAGGCCGTGGTCATGATGATGATGGACCTCCTCGGCCCCGCGCTGCACCGCGCGACGCTCGCCGAAAGCACACGCTCCCTGGCCGAGAGCCTGCAGAAGAAGCTGCTGCCACGCGACCTCGTCGAAGTGCCCGGCATCACCACCACCGCACGCTACGTCCCGGCCCCGTCCACCGGCGGACTCGGCGGCGACTGGTACGACACCATCCCCCAGTCCGGGAACCGCCTTACCCTCGTCATCGGCGACGTCGAAGGCCACAGCATCGAGAGCACCGTGGTCATGGGTCAGCTCCGAAGCGCCGTCCGTGCCTACACCACCGAAGGCCACACGCCGGGCGCCACCCTGACCCGTGCCAACCGCCTCCTGCACGGCCTCGACACCGACCTGATGGCCACGTGCTGCCTGGTCACCATCGACATCGCCACCGGACACGCCGAGGTCGCCCTCGCCGGCCACCCCGCCCCGCTCCTGCGCACCCCGGGCGGCGCCCTCCACACCCAGGACCTACCGCCCAACATCCCCCTCGGCGTCGACCCGGACACCACCTACCGAACCGGAGACATCACCCTCGCCCCCGACACCCTGCTCGTCCTGCACACCAACGGCCTCACCCCCAGCCAGGCCACACAGCCCGACACCACCCCGCCCGGCACGCTCGAAAACCTCGCCGACCGCCTGATGCACCAGAGCACCGACCAGGGCCACCACGACGACGCCACCCTCCTCCTCGCGCACTACGAGGGTCCCCGGCCCGGCCCCAACCGCCGGATCACCCACAAGACCTTCCAGCGTCACGACCTCAGGGCCGTCAAAGCCGCGCGCCAGTTCATCACCGACTCCCTGCACACATGGGGTCACGACCAGATGATCGACAACATCCAGCTCCTGGCCTCCGAGATCGTCACCAACGCCCTCATCCACGCGGACAGCGACGTGGACCTGCGCCTGCGTGAATACCCCGACCACCTGCGCCTCGAAGTACACGACACCGACCCCACACCGCCCCTCCCCACCACCACCCACACCTCACAGGGCGGTGCGCACACCGAACACGGGCGGGGTCTCACCATCGTCGACCGCCTCTCCACCCAGTGGGGCAACACCCCCACCGGACACGGCAAGACCATCTGGATCGACATCTACGACAACACGTGACGCCGCCGGACATCGGCCATGGTGAGGCAACCGCTGTGGCCCGCCCCGGAGTTCAGCGCGCCGGGAGGAGCACCCCGGGATTGAGGACGCCGGCCGGGTCCAAGGCCGCTTTGGTGGCCGTCAGCGCGGCGGCGAAGGGGCCGGGGCGCTGGCGGTCGTACCAGGGACGGTGGTCCCTGCCGACCGCGTGATGGTGGGTGATCGTACCGCCGTGCGCCTCGATCGCCTCGGACACCGCGGCCTTGATGTGATCCCACTGGGCCACCATGTCGCCCCAACGACCGGGTGCGTACACACCGAAGTACGGCGCCGGCCCGTCCGGATAGACGTGGGTGAAGCGGCAGGTGACCACCCCGGCCCCGGCGACCTCGCGGAGAGCCTGCCCCGCCGCGCCGGTGACCGCCTGATGGAGTTCGCCGAACCGGTCCCAGGTGCAGGCCGTCTCGAAGGTCTCGGCGATCACCGAGTGACGGGCCAGCGCGTCACGCTGATACGGCATCCGCAGGAACGACGAGCGCCAGGACTCCGCGGCACCGCCGGTGGAGTCACCGCTGGATTCCCGGACGGTGTCGGCGGACGGCTCCCCGTCGTGGTCCCGGCAGAGTTCCAGGGCCCGTCGCAGTTGGTGGCGCACCGGATGATCCGCCGACTCGAAACCGAGGACGAGCACGCCGCCGCCGACTCCGACACCCGCGTTGATCAGCGCCTCGGCCGCATCGAGGAGGCGGCAGTTCGCCGGGTTCAGCCCGCTCTGCGCGATGGCCCGGGTGGCGGCGACGGCCGCCGCGTAGTCCTCGAACAGCACCGACGCCTTGGCGCGCCAGCGAGGTCGTTCCTGCAGGCGCATCCACGCCTCGGTGATGATGCCCAGGGTTCCCTCGCTGCCCAGGAAAAGCCGGTCGGGCGACGGTCCCGCGCCGGAGCCCGGCAGCCGCCGTGACGCACTGACTCCGCTCGGTGTGACCACCCGCATCGACTCGACGAGGTCGTCGATGTGTGTGTACAGCGTCGCGTAGTGGCCGCCGGCGCGGGTGGCGAGCCAGCCGCCCAGCGTCGAGAACTCGAACGACTGCGGGAAGTGCCGCAGGGTCAGCCCGTGGGGCCTCAGCTGGTCCTCCAGGTGCGGGCCCAGCACACCGGCCTGGATGCGTGCGGCCCGGCTCGTCCGGTCGATTTCCAGTACCCGGTTCATGTGTCCCAGGTCGACAGTGACCACGCCGGGATGATCGGCGCACCGCGGCTCGACGCCGCCGACCACGGAGCTGCCACCACCGAACGGGACGACGGCCATGCCTTCCCGTGTGCACCAGTCCAGGAGGTCGCTCACGTCGCGCTCGTCGCGGGGCCTGGCGACGAGATCCGGCACATGGCGCAGGTCCCCCTGCAGGTTCCGCACGACGTCACGGAATGCCTTGCCGTGCGCGTGCGCGGCCCGGTCCGCGGGATCGGCGGAACACAGTGCGGCGAGAGCGGCCGGCGGTGTCACCCGTGACCGGGGCAGAGCGAGTGAGGCGATGTCCGGCGGCTCGTGGTCGCTCAGGTCACCCGGCACGAGCGCCCGTACCCGCGAGAGCAGCTCCCGCAACTCGGCACCGCTCACGGCGTCCTCGACGTTTCCCCAACCCCACCACGATCGCGTCATGCTCGCGCCTCTCCTCGAATTGACCCATGGGTAAATTACCGAGCGGTCACATCTTGGGCTACAGTCGGCGCCATGGGCAAGGCCGGAACCAAGGGCGTCTCCCGCACCGATCGGGAGAGACAGATCATCGACGCGGCGGTCGAGGAGTTCGGCGGGCACGGCTACGCAGGCGTGTCCGTCGCCGCAGTGGCGGAGCGCGCGGGGATCTCCAAACCGCTGGTCTACAGCTACTTCGGCTCCAAGGACGGGCTGTACCTCGCCTGCGTCCACCGGGTCGGCGGCCTGCTGGTGGACTCCGTGGCCGCCGCACGGTCCCGCAGCGGTACGACCGGTCACGCGCTGGACACCCTTTCCGCGCTCTTCAGCACGGTCGAGCGCTGCCGCCACGCCTGGTCCGTCCTCTACGACCCGGCACTCCCGCCGGCAGGTGAGCTGCGCGACGCCGTGAACGACTACCGCGGACAGCTCGCCTCCATGGGCGCCGCGGGCGCCGCCGGACTCCTCGCCCACGCCGGACACGACGACCCGCTCGACCACCAACTCCTCAACCATGTCTGGCAGTACGCCGTCACCGCCGTCATGCGCTGGTGGTCCGAACACCCGGACCAGAGTGGAGCCGAGATGACGTCCCGTTGCGCGCGCCTCCTCACCGCGCTGAGTGCCGGCTGATCCCACGCCTCGCACGTCGACAGGCGAACCCCGTGTCAGGGACGTATCAGCCGTGCGTCAGAGAGTGCTGCCACTGTTGTCCATGTGAACGGCACGGCACACCACCGGAGCCGGGAGCGAGGAGAGGTGCCCGGAGTGGCTTATCGGGGACCAGCGAGTTCGACTCACGGTCGGGCCCTCAGGGGCCCACGCAGGTTCAAATCCTGCCCTCTCCGCCACAACGGCCGGAGTCGGCGCCGGCACGACCCCGTCAGCGGTCGAGAGCCGGCAGGCCGGCCAGGCCGGTGTCGAGCATGATGCGCTCGACGGTCTCGGTCAGGGCGCTTCCGGCGCCGATGACGGCCTCGGCGCCGCCGGGCAGCAGATCGAGCGAGCGGTACCACTCCCTCAGCCGCGCCTCGCCCACCTCGTCGGCGATCGGCTTCATGGCGTGGCGGGACAGGGTCTCGGCGAAGGGCACGTCCAGGTAGTAGCCGTGCGTCGGGCCACGGTGATCGGCCCGGAGCCGGGTGAGCATCTCGCCGTAGTGGTCGGAGTACAGGATGCCTTCGACGACGACGTGGTACCCGGCGTCCAGGGCGTAGCGGGCGGTGAGATCGATCAGGCCGATGTTGGCGGCTCCCGGCCGGTCGCGTTCCCGGAGCACGATTCGGCGCAGGTTGTCCTGACCGACCAGAGCCAGCCCCCGGCCGAACCTCTCCCGGATGCCCGCCGCGACGGACGACTTGCCCGAGGCGCTGTTGCCGCGCAGCACGATCAGCCGCGTCTCTTCACCACCCACCCTCACGGCCGGCCACGCTACCGGCTCGACCGGCGCGAGGTGCCCGCCGTGCCGGCGCGGTCACCGTTCACCTGAGGAATCCCGAGACCGGCGGACCGGCCGCGCACCTATTCGATCAGCTCGTGCGTCAGCTTCATCAGGCGCTCCCGGGCGTCGGCGTCGTACGCCTGCTCATGCGCACGCGCATCGGTGAACTGGTCGAAGTAGCGACCCGTGGTGGTCGCGAGTTCCGGGTCGAAGAGCAGCCGGACCGTCGGCCGGACGCCCTCCTCCGTGCTCGTGACGGGGGTGAGGCCGAAGGCACGGACGCCCTCCGTGTCCATCAGGTGGGCCGGGTGCAGGGTGTTGACCGTGACTCCGGTGCCCCGCAGTTCGGCGGCCAGTTCGAAGGTGGCCATGATCATGGCCACCTTGCTTCTGCAGTACGCACGCAGGCCCTCATAGCCCCGCTCCAGCATGACGTCGTCGAAGTCGACGGCCTCCTGTCCCATCGAGGCGACGTTGATCACCCGGGCCGGGGCCGAGGCCGTGAGCAGGGGCAAGAGGTCGCGGGTGAGGGCGTACGGGGCGAGGTGGTTGACCGCGAAGCGGAGTTCGTGGCCCTGGCGGCTCAGTTCGCGCCTGAGGGGCTCGGTACCCCCGCCCGCCACGGCGTTGTTGATCAGGCCGTCGAGATACGGCTCCGCGGAACGGATCCGGTGGGCCATCGCGTGCACCTGGTCCAGGTCGGACAGGTCTGCGAGGTAGGTGCGGACGGCCGTGTCAGGGGCGATGGCCTGCGCGGCGGTGGACACGTCCGCCAGGCGATCGCGGTCCCGGCCGTGCAGCAGGAGGGTGCCGCCTCGCCGGGCCAGGTCGAGTGCGAGGGCGCGGCCCATGCCCTGGGTGGCGCCGGTGATCAAAGTGGTGCGCTGGGTCATGAAGCGATCATGGCAATGCCTCGCGGTGGAACGGGAGTGTGTGCCAAGCCTGGTGTGGTGACCACCAGGCACGCCGTCCAGGCCACGTGCGCTGCGCGCGGTGCCGCTCCATCCTCACGGGAACTGGACCTGGACCTCCGCGAGACTCCGCCCGATCTCCGCGGAGACGCGGTCGAGGGGCGGAGCCATCGCCATGGGCCGGCCCCGCTTGCGCGGTGCCGGCCCATGGGAGGACCCGGAAGCCCTGCTGGTGGCGGTGCTCAGGCACCTCCGTGTCTCACAGAACGGCGACGGTCGTCTCGTTGGCGTAGCTGAAGCCGTCGTTGTCGAAGTAGAAGACGGTCACCTTGACCTTGTCCCCCTTGGCGAAGTGCGACCCCTCGGCCGTGCGCATGGTCACCCGCGCGGTGTGGTCGGCGTAGTCGCACACGAGCTTGTCCTTCTTGATGGTGCCCGCGGCGATCCCTCCGTCGTGACCCGAGTCGAGCGTCGCCGCGTTGGCCACGAGTTCGTGGTCCATGCCGGGGTCGCAGGAGTAGGTGACCTGCACCTGCACGCTCGGGGCGTGGAACGACACCTTGTCGATGGTCAGCAGGTTGGCCTTGGCCGCTGCCGAAGGCGCAGTGGCCAGGACACCCGCGCCTACCACGAGGGCGGTGACCGCGGTCCCGGCGAGGCGCCGGCGGATGTTGGTTGACTTCATCGATCCTCTTCCTTCCCCCCTGCGCGGTCACCCTTGGTCTGGGATGTGGAGGAGTGCTCCAACTGGGCGGGTGACTGCAGCAGTTGATCAACTTTCGGTCTGGATCATACGTGATCTTCCCTTTGCGCAGAGGGTCGGGTGTCGAGCGGTTCGTGAACCTGGCGGTGCCTCAGGTGGTGACGGCGGCGACGGGTTCGAGGCCGTAGGTGCGGGCGTAGCCGTTCTCGGTGCCGACGAGGAGGTCGACGACCTCGAAGTAGCGATCCCAGAACGGGGTTTCGCGCAGTGCGTCGACGAGGAGCTGGTAGGTGTGGTGGTCGTCGGCTTCCCACACCCAGACGTCGGTGACGCGAGCGGAGTAGAACTCCGTGTCGTAGAAGCGGGACCGGACGCCGGTGGTCTTGGCCTCGATGGCCGGCAGGACCCGGGTGGTGAAGGCGTCCACGCGTTCCTGGACGGACAGGGCGAGCCACTCAGGTGTGGTCTTGACCAGCATGAACGCCGTGACCGACGGTTCCGTCTCTGCAGCGGACACAGGGTGCCTCCAATGCGGCGGGGGGTCCTGGTGCGCCGGGCTCCATGCGTTCCCGGCGCCGGTGCGGGCTTCAGGAGAGGACGGCGGGCTTGAGGACCTGGGCGCACCACTGCTCGAAACTGGTGGGGGAAGCCGAGCACAGCGTGACCCGCGCCGCCGCGCGCCTGCACACCTCACCCGCCGCCATGAGCCGCACCCTCGCCCGTCCGCGCCGCATATTCCAGGACCCCCTCCTGGTCCGGGCCGGACAGACCATGGTTCCCACCCCACGCGCCCAGGCGCTGCGCGAGGAAGCCGCCGCGGTGGTACGCAGCCTCGGAGCGCTGCTCAGCCCTGGCGCGAGCGCTTGGTGTAGCTGTCCTGGTCGACCCCCTTCGCCCCCCGGCCGCTGGGGCCTGGGCATGAAGTCGAGCACCGGGCCTCGCAACGGTTCAATACCCCGGTGGCGCGCCGTCGCACCAGCCGACCCCCTACAACATCCGTGTCTGCCGAGGACGTTGACGACTCCCACGGGCGCCTCTAAATTACCCCCGACATGTGGAAATGAAACGTTTCAATCAACTGCATCAGGCCGGACCAGCACCGCGGGATCGCGCTGCCGGTCCACCTCGCTCGCCCCCCGCACGGCCGCCGCACGCCGGTGGCTCGAGAGAAGGAGTACGGCGTTGAGCAGTGACGCGAGGCACCACAGAGGCTCGGATCAGCCCGGCGAGGACCAACCGCGGTACAGCAGGCGACGCTTTCTGAGCACCGGAACGGGCGTCGCGGCCGGCGTGCTCGCCGCTGGCTCGGCGCTGGCGCGCCCGGGCGTCGCGGCCGCGGCTCCCCGCGCCGCCGCGGCCGGACCCGTCGATCTGTCGAGTGCGCACTGGATCTGGTACCCCGAGGGCGATCCGCGCGTCACCGCACCCGCCGCCTACCGGTACTTCCGCAAGACCTTCAGCGTCCCGGCGGGCAACGCCGGTGACGCCCAGCTGGTCGTCACCGGCGACGACACCGTGGACGTGTGGCTGAACGGGCAGCACCTGGCAGCCTCCGCGCGCACCGCGGATTCCTGGCAGAGCGCCCTCTACGTCGACCTGCGCCCCGCGCTCACCGGCGGGAACAACACGATCGCGGTCGCCTGCGGGAACAGCGGCGGCCCCGCCGGTCTCCTGGGACACGTGCACATCACGACGGACGGCGGCACGACCGACCTGGTCACGGACGGCAGTTGGCGCTCCGCCCAGTCGGCTGCCACGGGCTGGGAGGCGCCCGCGTTCGACGACTCCGGTTGGTCGTCCGCCGCGGACCTGGGCGCCTACGGCATCTCCCCGTGGAACTCGAACGTCGCCGCCCCCGATCTCTCGCCGGCGTCGCCCCTCGGCGTCACGGGCATCACCGTCGAGCACCAGGTCACCCCGCTCGGGATGGATGCGCCGAAGCCGCGGTTCGGCTGGACCCTGGATTCCGCGACGCCCCAGCAGCACCAGGCGGCCTACCAGATCCAGATCTCCTCGACCGGCGCCGGCAGGGGCGACGTCTGGGACAGCGGCCGTGTCTCCTCGGCCCAGCAGATCGACATCGAGTACGACGGAACCGCGCTGAGCAGTCTCACCCGCTACCACTGGCGGGTCCGCGTGTGGGACACGCAGGGGCGGGCCGGCGCCTGGAGCGACCTGCAGTGGTTCGAGACGGGGCTGCTCAACCCGGCCACCGAATGGCACGGCGCCTTCGTCGGCCAGGCCGCCGCGCCGAACTTCGCGGGGGCGAGCTGGATCTGGTACCCGGAGGGCGACCCCGCCTCGTCCGCACCGGCCGGCACCCGCTACTTCCGCCGTACGCTCACGCTCCCCGGCGCCCCGGCCGGCGCGGTACTGGCCATCACCGGCGATGACACGGCCGACGTCTGGGTCAACGGCGTGCTGGTCAGCTCCTCGCCGAGGGCGGGCGACTCCTGGAAGAACGCGGCGCTAGTCGACCTCGCCCCGCACCTGACGACGGGCACCAACACCATCGCGGTGTCCTGTACGAACACCAGCGTCTCCCCCGCCGGCCTGCTCGCCAAGCTCATCCTGCCCGGCGGTCAGGTCGTCAACAGCGACACCTCCTGGAAGGCCTCCCAGACCGGGCCCACCGGCTGGAACACCCGCGACTTCGACGACAGCGCCTGGCCCGCTGCGAAGTCCGTCGCCGCCGCCGGCGGCGGTCCGTGGGGGGTCCAGGTGCGAGTGATCACTCCCGCTCCCATGGTGCGCAAGCGCTTCACCGTCTCCAAGCCGGTGGCCTCCGCCCGGCTCCTGACGACCGCGCTGGGTCTGCACGAGACCCGCCTCAACGGCGCCCGGGTCGGTTCCGACGTGCTGGCCCCGGGCTGGACCGACTACAAGAAGCGCCTGCAGTACAAGGTCTTCGATGTCACCGACGGGATCCAGCAGGGCGCCAACGCCCTCGCGGCCTGGGTCGGCAACGGCTGGTACAGCGGCAGCCTCGGTTTCGCAGGGAGCCAGCACTACGGCTCCCAGCCGTGGTATTCCGCCCAGTTGGTGCTGACCTTCACCGACGGCTCCACGCAGACGATCGCCACCGACAGCGGCTGGAAGACCGCCACCGGAGCGATCCGGGCGGACGACCTGTACAACGGCGAGACGTACGACGCACGCCTGGACGTCGCCGGGTGGGACGGCGCCGACTTCGACGACTCCGCATGGGCCGCCGTCACCGTCTCCTCGGTCACCCTGCCCACTCTGGTGTCGCAGGTCGACGGTGGAGTCACCGTCCAGGCGGAGTTCTCACCCGTCGCCGTCACCCAGCCGCAGCCGGGCGTGTGGATCCTCGACCTGGGCCAGAACTTCGCGGGCTGGAACCGGCTCTCGCTGACCGGCCCGGCGGGCACCACGGTGACCATGCGGCACGGCGAGGTCCTCAACCCCGACGGCACGCTCTACACCACCAACCTGCGCACCGCGCAGGCCACCGACCGGTTCGTCCTCGCCGGCGCCGGCTCGGCGGAGTCGTACGAGCCCCGTTTCACCGTCCACGGCTACCGCTACGTCGAGCTCACCGGACTGCCCTCCGGCGTGACCCCGACAAAAGACACCGTCACCGGTCGGGCCGCCTGGACCACGGGCGACCAGCTCGGCACGTTCACCACGTCGAACAAACTCCTCAACCAGTTCCAGCACAACATCACATGGGGGCAGCGCAGCAACATGCTCTCCATCCCCACGGACTGCCCGCAACGTGACGAGCGCCTGGGATGGACGGGAGACATCGCCGCCTTGAGCGCCACGTCGACGTTCAACATGGACGTCCACCGGTTCCTGGCGAAGTTCGTCGACGACCTGGTCGACGACCAGCAGTCCAACGGGGCGTTCACCGACGTCGCCCCGAGCGTCATCAACGGTTCCGGCACGGCCGGTTGGGGCGACGCGGGCGTGATCATCCCGTACACCCTGTGGCAGCGCTTCGGGGACATGAGAGTCGTCGACCGGCACTTCACGGCGCTCTCCGGCTGGGTCGACTACCTGCGCGGCACGGCCGGCAGCGACCTCATCCGCAACCAGCAGACGTTCGGCGACTGGCTCAACGTGGGCGACGAGACGCCCCACGACCTCATCTGCACCGCGTACTTCGCGTGGGCGGCGCGACTGGTGGCACGGATGGCCGGTGCCACGGGCCGGTCGTCACAGGCCGCCTCCTACGGGCAGCTGGCCGACCAGGTGGCGGCCGCCTTCGCCGGCCGCTACATAGGGTCCGACGGCTCCGTCGGCACCAACACCCAGACCGGGTACGTACTCGCCCTCTCCTTCGGCCTGGTGCCCACCGCCCTCGTCCAGCGGGCCGCGGACAAACTCGCCGCCAAGGTGTCGTCCAGCAACGGGCATCTGACGGTCGGGTTCCTCGGCGTGGAGAACCTCCTGACCGTCCTGGCGGGCAACGGGCACGCGGACGTCGCCTACCGGATCCTGCTGCAGACCGACTATCCCGGCTGGGGTTACATGATCAGCCGCGGCGCCACCACCATCTGGGAGCGCTGGGACGGCATCCGCAACGACGGATCCTTCCAGGATCCGGGCATGAACTCCTTCAACCACTACGGCCTCGGCTCGGTCGGCGACTTCCTGTACCGGCACATCGCGGGGATGGGCCCGGCCGCTCCGGGCTACCGGTCCCTGCTCGTCGCGCCGCAGCCCGGCGGGGGCCTGAGCTCGGCCTCGGGCACGTACCGGACGCCGTACGGGACGGCCGAGAGCAGCTGGTCCGTGGCGGGCGGCCAGGTGACGCTCGGGGTCACCGTGCCCGCCAACGTCACGGCCACCGTGGTCGTACCCACCTCGCAGCCCGGCTCGGTCAAGGCTCCCGCGCAGGCCGTCCCGTCGGGCCCCGCCACGTACAGCCTCCCGGCGGGCAAGTACAGCTTCACCGCCCCGGTGTGATGCGCGATCCCGAGGACATGTACTAGGGCTCTCGTCCTCCCTGCGCCACGGCCCGCTCGCACACCGAGCGGGCCGTGCCTCGCTCGGTGCCCGCCGGGGGCCGCGGCGCCGGCACCGTCGAGGCGCCGTACTCAGTGCCAGCCGCCTCGGGGCCGGTCGTTCTCGTCGGTGCCCAGAAGGTTCTTCAGGAACCGGCCCGGTGCTCCGAGGAACTCGCGTGTCAGCCGTACCGGCAGGGCCTGGTCGAAGTCGACGTGTTCCAGTCCGCCCTCGTCGGAGATCTCCATGATGGTCGCGCCGGGGAGGGCGAGGAGGATCGGCGAGTGGGTGGCCACGAGGAACTGGCTGCCCTGCGCGACGAGTTCGTGCATGCGGGCCAGGAGGGCGAGGCAGCTCTGGACGGAGAGCGCGGCTTCCGGCTCGTCCAGCAGGTACAGTCCCGCGGGTCCGAAGCGGTGGGTGGCCAGGTCGAGGAACGACTCCCCGTGCGAGCGCTCGTGCGGGGACACCCCGCCGTAGGCCGGCAGGAGCGGCCGCCCTCCGGCTCCGTCGAGCCTTTCGATCTCGCTGGCCACGTTGTAGTAGGACTCCGCCCGCAGGAAGAAGTCGGTACGAGGCTTGCGGATCCCCCAGGTCAGAATCAGATGGTCACCCAGCTCGGACTCGGTGGCTCGCGTGGCGAACCGGAAGTTCCTGCTACCGCCCTCGGGATTGAACCCCGCGGCCACGGCGACCGACTCGATCAGCGTCGATTTGCCCGCGCCGTTCTCCCCCACCAGGAACGTGACCCCCGGCGGCAGGGTGAGCGCGCCTGACCGGGCGAGTTGCCGCACCGCGGGGAGGCTGAACGGGTACCGGCCGTCGTCCACGTCCTGGTCCAGCCGGATCTGCTGAATGAACCTGCCGTACCCGGAGGTCATGGTGCACCCGTCCCGCTCACGGGCACTGGCGGGACCAGGGACCCGCCCGGTGGCGAAAGGTCATCGTCATGGGCCACTCGGGACTCCCCGGCCGTGAGGCGAACGCTGTGTCGTCCCGCCACGCTACAGGGCGCCTCCGACAACCCGGGGACCGTGCCGTTCGATGCGCGGCCACCGGCGGCCGGCCTCGGCGGGCGAACCGTGTCCAGCGGAGGCCGGCGTCAGCTCGGTCACCGGTCCGACCGGCCGCCGGACCGCTCGGCGCGGAGCATGGAGTAGATCACCTGGTCGTGCCACCGGCCGCCGCGCCACTGCGCCGAGCGCAGCACGCCTTCCCTGACGAAGCCCGCCTTCTCCAACGCACGCTGTTCGGCGAGGTTGGCGCGGTCCGTCCAGGCCTGGAGCCGTTCGGCCCTGGTGTGGTCGAAGAGGTACTCGGCCAGTAGTCGCTGGGCCCGGGTGCCTATGCCGCGGCCGTGCGCGGCGGGCACCAGGCCGATGGCCAGGGTCCAGCAGGTGGAGGTGGCGGGCCGCCCCCAGGTGCCGGTGAACCATTCGACGCGGCCCACCGCCCGGCCCGCCTCCGCTACGGAGAGCATGCCGCCGTCGGGGCCGAGCAGGCCGTTCTCAGCGAACTGCCGGCGCAGGCCGGCCGGTGAACCGAAGCCGAACCACTGATACGGTCCGGTCCCTTCCGGCCCGTTGAACTCCCGCTCGAACAGGTCGAGATCGTCGGCAGTGACGGGGCGCAGGGTGATCTCGCCGGACATGGACGACTCCTGTTCCTCTCGACCGCACGGTTCACCTCGTACGGCCGGCGTGGGCACCGGCGTCCGACTCTTCCACACGTCCGGCCGCGCCCGGGCGAGGTCCGCTCGGAGCCGAGGTCCGGCGCACGGCTCGGTGGGCACCGGCTTGCATAGGGTGATCAAGCGGGGGCACTCGACATGCCGGGGAGGATCCGCTCCCTTTCACCTTGGTGTCACTTGGCGGGCGCGGGTTTTCGCGAGCCCTGTGGGACCGTCGCCTTTCGAGAGAGGTCGTCGCTGTGCTGCTGCCTGAGGAGAAGGAACTGCGGGCGGTACTGGCCCGCTTCGCCGATGCTCGCTTCCGCCATGACCTGCAGCCCACCGGACACTCCAGCCGAGAGCTGGAGGACACCTCCCGCACGCTGTGCGTCATGACCGGCACGCGGTCGGTGGACGAGGCCCTCGCCGCTGCCGACGCCCTCCTGGACCAACTGCGGGTGGACCGACACACGGCCACCAAGGCAACCCAGACCCTGGCCGCCTGACCGCCGGCGTCTCATCGGGCGGTCCGCTCGGGAATCGTCGGGAGTACCTTCTCGGCGATGCCCAGGAGAGCGCTGTCGTCCGGGAGGGCTCCGGACGCGCTCCACACGGTGATCTCGCAGTAGCCGCCCCGGTCCTTGCGGTCGAGGGCGATGGAGAGCGTCCTGGCCAGGGGGCCTTGTTCGACCGGTCCGCCGGATCCGCCGCTCCCGAGGTCGATCTGGAGCTTCATGGTGTGGTCCGAGGAGAAGACAGCGGGCCGGCCGAGAACCGAGACGGTCCTGACGTCCTGCTCGTCCCCGTACTTCATCAGCTTCACGTACTGGGCGGTCGACAGCTCGTTGTACGTGGCCGAGACGTTCACGGTGTACGTGTCGAACGCGATCTCCGCCTCCGGCCGGGCGACCTTCCCACCGGTCAGGGGAGCGGTGTCGCTGGTGCCGGAAGCCGTGGTAGCGGTCTCTCCGGGCGTCCCGAGGAGCTGGGCCAGGTCAGGCCGGTTGAGGGCCTTGCACAGATCGTCACCGGTCACGGCCTGGGGCGTCGCCTTGTAGGCCTTCGGCAGCTCCTTGTGCTCGCCGCCCGAACACGAGGCCGGCTGCGGCGTGTTGTCGTCCGACGGCAGCACGTGCGGGGCCACCCACAGCGCGGCCCCGAGTGCCCCGAACAGGGCCACCGCCGCGACGGCCTGTCCCCAGGCGTTGGGCTCCTTCTCCGGAGCGGCCGGAGCGGGATGCGGCACGGCCCCGGGCTGCGCCTGTGCCTGTAGCGGTGCCTGTCGTACGGGTACCTGTGCCTGAAGCGGTGCCTGCTGCACTGGTGCCTGTGCGGCCGCACCGACCGCCGCCCCGTCCACGGAGGCCGCCGGGCTCGGACTCGGGTTCCGGCGTGCGCGCAGGGCCTGGACCACCGCGTGGACACGTAGCGCGGTGAACACGAGGAACAGCGCACCGAGCCCGGCCAGGACCAAGCGGTGATCGCGGACGGCGAGATACGTGATGCGCACGCCGAGTACGGATCCGAGCACGATGAGCAGGGGCTCCCGGACCCAGAAGGGCAGGAGGCGGAGGAGGAAACCGAGCACCCGGTGATCTCACCAGGACACGATCATGTTCGCCGTGGTGGAAGCCACAATTCCGGGGGCAGTGCGGGCCAAAACCCCAGCACATCGGGTTCCTGCCGGACGGCCTGCGAGATTTGTACCGGGATGTGGCACCGCCGTGCGGCCGAGACCTCCGGCTGCCCCTCTCAGGGCGTGCGGGGGCGGTGGGAGTGTTCTAGCGTCGTAAGAGCGAGGGTGGTCGACATCGAGCCGATCGTGGTCTCGGCGGATACGCACACCACCCGCCCGCATGACGGGCGCGGAAGACGCCTGCCGGACGCGCATGGTGTTCGCCCCGCGACACCAGCCCCGGGTTCGGGCTCCGAGAGTGGGGATCCGGCCCTTCGACGCGTCGGCTCGCCGCACCCCGCACGCGGTCCCGCGCAAGCGCAGCCAGGATCGCTACCCGACCCTGAGAGCAGGTGCATCCTCATGCGTCGTACGGCGTGTATCCCCAGCGTCCTCGCCGGCCTTGCCCTCGCCCTGGGCGGAGGCGTCATCGCCGCGCCGGCCGCGCACGCGGACATCGCCGCCTGCGAGCGCGCTGTGCAGGCGCAGGGCGGCGAGGTCACGGACGCCGTCCAGATGGCGTGCTACGTCGGACTGGTGGGCGACCAGGACCGCTGCGCAACCGACCTGACCCAGGCCGGTGTGTCACATGAAGCCGCACTCGAAGCGTGCCGTCAGGCACCTCGGTAACGACTCTCCGGACCGGTGAACTTGCCTGTGAATATGAGCCGTTGACGTGGGACGACGTCAACGCGAGCGCCTCCCCGGTCGCCGCGCGGACGCCCGCGACTTAGTCTGGTTGTGGGCGCAGGGGGCCGCCGTACGGCCGCCCGACCTGGCCACTTCGCCGGCGGTTGCCTCCGGTCACCGCAGGAGCCGGCCACACGGCCCGCCCCTGTGACGAGTGAGACCCGTCGGCAGCATCTGCCACTCTCTCTGCGACCAGGGGGTCGCCATGAACAACCCTGTTCGGATACGCCGTCAAGCCGTGGCCGTCATAGCAGCAGGACTGATGGCCGGGGGCACGATGTTCGCGACGAGCGCTTCCGCGGCCATCTCCTCCATCAGCCCCGGAGACCAGCAGACCATCGTCAGCCAGACCAACACCATTCGCCAGGCGGCCGGCGCACCGCCGCTGGTCTGGGACAGCGGCGTCGCCGACATCGCACAGGCCTGGGCCGACAATCCGGCGTCCACGCCGAGCGGCCCCGGCTCGCTGGCGCACTCACCGGGTTTCAACGGCGCCGAGAACATGTCGACCGTCGGCCCGACCGGAGCCACCGGGCAGTGGGCGGCCGAGAAGGCCGCGTACGACGCCGACCCCAACAACAACGACACCAACAGCGTGGGCTACAAGACCCGGTGGGGGCACTACTGGAACATGATCCAGAGCCGGTTCACCAAGATCGGCTGCGGCGCGCGGGACGGTGTGACGGTCTGTCAGTACCGTCCCTGACCCGACCCGGCCACCCGACGTCCCTGCAACAGGGGCGTCGGGTGCCGTTCGGCGGCCGGTGCGCGAATGGCCGGTATGTGTTCCCTCACGGAGCGCGCGCCGCTGGGACACAGGCTGATCATGGTAGGTTCACAGGGATCTTCACGGTTCCCCCACGCCTGATGTCGAAGCCTCCGTGGCATGGGGTCACCCGGTATTTTGGAGCACTTGACTCATGCCCGGCGCCAGCGTTTCGGTGATTGTCGCCGCGTACAACGCGATGCCCTACCTGACGCGTTGCATCACCTCGGTGGCCCAGCAGAGCATCGGCCGTGACCGGCTGGAGGTCATCGTCGTCGACGACGGCTCGACCGACGGCACAGCCACCGAGCTGGACCGGCTGAGCGGCCTCTACCCGGAGCTCCTGCGGGTGGTGCGCCAGGGGAACTCCGGGGGCCCGTCCGGGCCCCGCAACACCGG
Organism: Streptomyces sp. NPDC037126; assembly: GCF_055605965.1. NCBI lineage: Bacteria > Bacillati > Actinomycetota > Actinomycetes > Kitasatosporales > Streptomycetaceae > Streptomyces > Streptomyces sp. NPDC037126. Next base: position 430,172 of record NZ_JBVJTD010000004.1, on the reverse strand, counting down.
GCTCCAACTCGCCACCGGTGACTTCGTGTTCTTCCTGGACGCCGACGACCACCTCGGCCCCGAGGCGCTGGAACGCATGGTGCGGGCGGCCGAGAGCAACGGCACCGACATCGTGCTCGGCAAGATGGTCGGCGTCGGCGGACGCGGCGCCCCCACGTCGATGTTCAAGGGCAACCAGCCACGCACCGACGTCTTCTCCTCCCGCGTGTACTGGACGCTCAACCCGATGAAGCTGTTCCGCCGGGAACTGCTGGAGCGGCATGGGCTGCGGTTCCCCACCGATCTGCCCATCGGCGAGGACCAGTTGTTCGTGGGCGCGGCCTACCTGCGTGCCTCGGGCGTCTCCGTGGTCGCCGACTACGACTGCGTGTTCTGGGTGCTGCGTGAGGACGAGGGCAACATCACCCGAAGGCTGAAGGGCTCCGAACACAGGCTGCGCTTCCTGCCGCGCGTGGTCGACATGATCCTGGAGAACGTGCCTCCGGGGCCCGGCCGCGACCACCTCGCCCACCGGCATCTGACCGTCGACGTCAAGGAGATGCTCGCCGACCAGCTCGCCTTCGAACCCCGTGCGGTCCAGGAGAAGATGCTGGACCAACTGGCCCAGATCATCGAGCCCTTGTGGCACGAGGGACTGAACGAGCGGCTCTCGGCCATGGCTCGGCTGCGGCTCCATCTCGTACGCCACCGCATGCTGGACGAACTGCTGGAGCTGCTCACCTTCGAAAAGGGGCTGGCCCGCGGCAAGGCCGCCACCCCCGTCCTCGTCGACGGCGGGCGGGCTCTGGCCCGCTACCCGTTCCTGCGCGATCCCGAGCGCGCCGTCCCCGACTCGTGCTACGACGTGACGGCCCAGCTCGCCGTCCGCCACCATGTCACCCGGGCCGACCTGCGCGGCACCATGCTGCACCTGGCCGGCCACGGCTACGTGCACCGTGTGGAGACCCGCGCCGTCACCACCGAACTGGTCCTGCGTGAACGCGACAGCGGAACCGAGTACCGCCTTCCGCTCACGCATACCCCCACACCCGGACTCGGAGCGGACCAGGACCAGGGCCGGTACACGTACGACCTCGCCGGATTCGAGGCCACGGTCGACATCGCCACCGCGGCCGGCGGCAGGCCGCTCGCGGACGGGCTGTGGGACCTTTCCCTCGCAGTGGGCGCCCAGGGCCTGTCGAAGGAAGTCCGGATCGGCAGCAGGCGGGCCGCCGACGTCCCCGCCGGCGCGGGCACCCGCGTCGTCGCCGACGACGGCGATCTGCGTGCCGTCACGCTCTACACCACCAAGCCGCACGGCAACCTCACCCTCGACCTCGGCGAGGCGAAGCACCGGGTGCTGCCCCTGCTGCACCTCGACGACATCCGCTGGGCCGCCGGTACACCGCCTCGGCTGCAGGTCGGCGGACGATGCGAGCTGGCGGAACTCCCTGCGGGCGCGCTGCTCCTGGTACTGGACGACGGGGGCGGTGAGACCGCGCGGTTCCCGGTCGAGCAGACCACTGGCAGCCCCGATTTCCTCGTCGACGTGCCCGTCGGCACCCTCCCGGCGGGGGTCTGGAACGGCGAACTCCGGCTCGGTTCATGGGTCGTACCGTTGCCCCCGCTCCCCACCGATCTGCCTCCCGCCAAGTGGAGGCGCCGCGCGCTGCCCTGGTACGCCCGGCCCCTCACCACCGAGCCCGAGCGCTTCGCGCTGCAGATCGCCAGGACCGACCTCGTCAAGGCGATCACCCGACGCATCAAGTAGTGGGCACGGGGCGCCTTGTGACGGGCCGCTCAGCCGGTCAGGTGCTGTTGCAGCCAGTCGGCCGCGGCACGGCGGAAGAGCCGGCGGTTGTCGGCGCGGAGGAACTCGTGTCCCTCGTCGCGCAGCGTGAGCAGTTCGGCGGACAGTCCGCGCTCGCGTGCCGCCCGTACGAACTGCTCTGACTCCCCTGGCGGCACGTTGGTGTCGTGCTCCCCGTGCACGGCGAGCAACGGAGCACGCAGCGCGTCGATGCGGCTCATCGGTGAGAGCGCGTGCAGGAGTTCGCGGTCGCGTTCGGGGTGGCCGTACTTGTGGGCCGCCGACTGCGCGATCCAGGGTTCGGTGCCCTCGAAGAAGGTCGCGAAGTCGGACATGCCGCACACTGCCACCCCCGTGCGGAACAGGTCCGGGTGCCAGACCAGCGAGGCGAAGGTGAGATAGCCGCCGTACGAGCGGCCCATGACCGCGAGCCGGGAGGGGTCGGCCGATCCGGCCAGCACCGCGTCGGCGGCGCAGTCGGCCACGTCGTCGATCGCGGCGAAGCGGCCCCTGCCCAGGTCCGCGTCGACGAACGACCTGCCGTAGCCGGACGACCCGCGTACGTCGGGTGCGAAGACGTCCAGTCCTCGGCCCAGGATCTCGTGGTACAGCGGATTGAGGACGGGGCGCTCCTGGTCCTCGGGACCGCCGTGCAGATAGATGACGCAGGGCGCCGGTTCGCCGGGGTTGCGCCCCGGTGCACGGTAGTACCAGCCGTTCAGCGGCAGCCCGTCCCGTGCGGTCTGGCGGCGGTGGACCGGTCGTACGGGTGGGCGGCCCGGGGGAACGGCGTCCTCGTCCGCGGACGACCAGGGGGTGCGCACCGGATGCACGCCCTCGGGAAGCCACCAGATGCCGGGTCGGCGCTGGGATCCCGAGAGGGCCAGGAGCAGCCGCCCGGTGCCGGCGTCCGTGATGCGGGTGACCACTTCGTGGGGCAGGGACACGGATCGGGGCGGGCCGTGGGCGGCCCCGGTCGTGCCGGGCGGGTCCGTGTCGAGGATCTCGACCTCGCTGGCGCCGCGGGCGTTCCAGGCGAGCACCGCGGCGCTGCCGTCGTGGGCGCACCGCAGCAGCTCCAGGTCGGTGTCCTCGCGGGATGCCCCGACGGACCAGCCGCGCGGCTGCCCCTCCGGGTCGAGTTCGGCGGCGAGGAGGACCGCGAACTCTCGGTGGGCGTTGCTGCGCAGCCAGAGGGTGTCCGCGCCGGGTGTGAACTGGCCGATCCACGGGTCGCCGTCGGCCACCGGCACCACGCACGTCGTCTCGTGGTCGGTGGTGCGCAGCACGACCGCCTCGCGCCGCCCGCGGGGCCCCCGGCGCAGCAGTGCCAGCGAGCCGTCACGGCTGAGATCGCAGACGCGCAGCGTCGCCGCGTCCCTCTCCGTGGCGAGCAGGACGGGGGCGGTCGTGCCGTCGGGGTCGATGAGATAGGCCGACAGCCCGTCGCCGAAGCCGGCCGCCGGGGCGGTGTGCCCGTCGCCGGGGGCGCCGATCGCCGGTGTGTCGACGGCCGCGGCGGGTGACGGCAGGCCGGGGCGGTGGTCCGTGGGGTGTGCCGGGAGGCCGAGTCCGCGGTTGGCGGGCGGGGCGGTGTCGAGCCGCGCGACGTCCAGGAACGCGGCGTCGCCCATCCGGCTCTGCCAGTCGTCGGGCAAGCCGACGGCCGGCGCGGGGCCGGGCTCCGCCATGGCCTCGGGGGCGGGTGCGGTGGTGGGGACCGCGACGGTGACAGCGATCGCCGATCCGTCGTGGGCCCAGCAGCCGAGGTGGGCGGAGCTGCCGGGTTCCGCCCCGGCCAGGATGTGGCGGTCGGTGCCGTCGGGCCGTACGCACAGCACCCGTGTCTGCTCACCGCCGCCGGGGGCCGTGGTGTAGGCGATCCAGCGGCCGTCGGGCGACCAGGACACCTCCTGGACGGGGTCCGGTCCGTCGTCGAGCAGGTGCGGCGCGTCGCCGTCGACGGGGCCCACCCAGAGCTGGGGGACACCGCCGCGGTCGCAGATGAACGCCGTCTGTGTTCCGGCCGGGTCGGCCGAGGGGTACCAGCAGCCGTGGGCGATGAGCCGTGTCGTCGCCTCGCGCGGGCCGGAGGCGTCCGGGAGTGGGATGCGGGCGGGCGCGGCGAAGGCGGGTTCACGGCCGTCCGGGGCCGGCGGGGCCGGGCCTTCGGTCAGCGTCGGGCGCGCGGCGGAGGGCGTCTCGGCAGGGGCGTCGCCGCTGCCGGGTGTGCCCTCGGTGATGGGTTCCGGTTCACCGGTCAGATTCCGTGCGTCTGCAGCCATATCTCCAGCAAAGCCACTTGCCACAGCGCGTTCGCGCCGCGCTTGGTGCGGTGTCGGTCGGGGGCCGCCAGGAGTTCGGCGACGTACGAGTCCTGGAAGAGGCCGCGCCGCTTCGCTTCGGGGGCACCCAGTGCCTCGCGCACCCTGTCCAGGACGGGTCCGGCCATGTGGGTGATCGCCGGGACCGGGAAGTAGCCCTTGGGGCGGTCGACGACCTCGTGGGGCACGAGCTTGCGGCCGACCTCCTTCAGGACTCCCTTGCCGCCGTCGGCGAGCTTCAGCTCCGGCGGGCAGGCGGCGGCGAGCTCCACAAGTTCGTGGTCGAGGAACGGCACGCGGGCCTCCAGGCCCCAGGCCATGGTCATGTTGTCGACCCGCTTGACCGGGTCGTCCACCAGCATGACGTGTGTGTCGAGGCGCAGGGCCGCGTCGAGCGCGGTCTCGGCCCCCGGCGCCGCCATGTGCTCCCGCACGAACCGGCCGGAGACGTCGTCCCGTGGCAGCATGTCCGGCTGCAGAATCGCGGCGAGGTCGGCGTGCGACCGGTCGAAGTACGTGTCGACGTACCTCTCCGGCTCCTCCTCGCGTGCCACGCCGGCCAGTCGCGGGTACCAGTGGTAGCCGGCGAAGACCTCGTCGGCGCCCTGCCCGCACTGGACGACCTTCACGTTCCTGGCCACCTGCTCGGACAGCAGGTGGAACGCCACGGCGTCGTGGCTCATCATCGGTTCGCTCATCGCCCCGATCGCCGCTTCCAGGGCGGTCGACACCCGGCGTGAGGGAACGGCCAGCTGGTGGTGATCGGTGGCGAACTCCCTGGCGACCAGGTCGGAGTACCGGAACTCGTCTCCGTCGGCGCCGCCCTCCGACTCGAAGCCCACGCTGAACGTCGCCAGGTTCCGCTGTCCCTCCTCGGCCAGCAGGGCCACGATCAGGCTGGAGTCCAGCCCTCCGGAGAGCAGGACACCGACCGGCACGTCGGCGACCATCCGTCGGCGCACGGCGACGCGCAGTGCGTCCAGCACCGCGTCGCGCCACTCGGCCGGACCCATGCCCGTGTGCTCCGGGCGGCGCGTGTACGACGGCTGCCAGTAGCGGTGGTCCCGGTGGGTGCCGTCGGGCTCGACGATCCGCACGGTGGCCGGGGGGAGCTTGCGCACCCCGGCCAGGACGGTGCGCGGTGTGGCCACGGTCGCGTGCCAGCTCAGGTACTGGTGCACGGCGGCCGGGTCCAGCGAGGTGTCGACGTCGCCGGCCGCGAGCAGGGCGGGCAGCGAGGAGGCGAAGCGCAGCCGTCCACGGGTCTGCGCGAGGTACAGCGGCTTGATGCCGAGCCGGTCGCGTCCGAGGATCAGCCGGCCGGTGCGGTGCTCGACGAGGGCGAAGGCGAACATGCCGTGGAAGTGGTCGACGCAGGCGGTCCCCCACTGCTGGTACGCCTTGAGGACGACCTCGGTGTCGGACGTGGACCGGAACCGGTGACCGAGCGCCTTGAGCTCCGCCCGCAGGTCCTCGTAGTTGTAGATGCACCCGTTGAAGACGCCGGTGATGTCGTGCCGGGCGTCGGTCATCGGCTGGCGCCCGCGCTGCGAGAGGTCGATGATCTTCAGCCGGCGATGACCGAGCGCCACGGCGTCCCGTGACCAGATGCCCTGGCCGTCGGGGCCGCGGGCAGCGAGCCGGTCGCTCATGCGTTCGACGGCCGCCAGGTCGGGCCGCGTGCCGTCGAAGCGCATCTCTCCGCTCAAGCCGCACATCCGGAACCACCTCCCCGCTGCGCGTACGGGTCGCGCGGAGTGCGCGGCCGTGGGCTGTACGCGGGCCCGTCCGCCGGTTTGTGGTCAGGACTGGTTGACACGGGGTGCCTCTCCTTTTCGACGAGAGCGTGTACGAGGTGGGTCGGTGAGGGAGCCTGATTTCGTCGTGTACGCCTCAATGGCCGGCGATCCTTGCCGGGCGGGACTCGGAGGCGTTCGCGGCGGTCCGCCCAGGGAGAGCGACGTGGTGGGTGGCGTCGGCGACGGGCCGTGGGCGCGGCTGGTCGTCGCCCCGGGTTTCCGCGATCGCCATGTCCGTGCAGGCCAGCAGGTCCTCCCCCGCGGCCGTGCGCCGCATGCGGTGGGCGGCGCTGCCCGCCGCCAGCGCCCGCTCGGCGAGATCACGGACGGTGCCCCAGTCTCCGGCGGCCTCCAGCGCCGGGCGCACCCGCCTCAGCAGGCCGCGGACGACCTGGGCCGCGGGCGCCTCGTGCCGGGTGCCGGGATCGATCAGGGTGCCTTCGAGGCCCGACCGCGCGGCCCGCCAGGCAGCGGCACGCAGCCACTCGTGCCGGCCCGCGCAGGCCAGGGCGTGAGGCGCTTCCAGCCGCTCACGCGCCTCGGTCACCAGGGCGCGGAAGAGCCCGGTGATCAGCACGACCGTCTCCGCGCGGGGGCAGGCGTCGCAGATGCGCAGTTCGAGGGTCCGCTGGTGGGCGGAGGGCCGGATGTCGTAGTAGATCATTCCCGCGTCACTGATGACACCGGAGTCGATGAGGCACCGCACGGCCGCGTCGTACTCGGCGGCGTCGGCGAAGCATCCGGGCGGCCCCGCGGTGGGCCAGCGCTGCCACAGCATGGTCCGCCAGCTGGCATAGCCGGTGTCGGTGCCCAGCCAGAAGGGGGAGCTGGCGGACAGGGCCAGCAGCACGTGCAGCCAGGGCGACACCTCGCACATGACACGGACGCCGAGGTCACGGTCGGGAACGTCGACGTGGACGTGGGTCGCGCAGATCAGCTGCTCGTCCGCGAGGAGACGGTACTCGTCGACCATGTGACGGTAGCGGCGTCCGGCCGTGGGGCGTATGTCCGCGGTGCGGGCCAGCGGGACGGTTCCGGCGGCGACGACGGCCAGGCCGTGAGCGGCCGCTGCGGTGTCGAGTCGGCGCCGGGTGCCGGTGACATCGCCGTACAGGCCGTCCAGGGACGCGTGCACACCGCTGTTCGACTCCACGGTCGCCTGCTGCAGCTCGGTCGTGAAGGTCTGTCCGGGGAGGCCGTCCAGCACCGCGTCGGCACGGGACACGAGCCGTCCCGTCTCCACCTCGACGATGTGGAACTCTTCTTCCACTCCGATACGAAGGGTCATGACACTCCAGAGATGGCGGTCGGACGTCTGACTGCCTCGCCCGGGAAACCGGCTCACCCCACCGGTCCGGCGGCACCGGGCTGTGCACCTCCGACTTCCCAGCCGACTCATTACTAAGCATGCGATGCTCAATCGAGACGTGCACATCACAGATGAGCGACTCAGCGGTCATGGCTCCGGCGGCGACGCCGAAGGGTGTACGGGGTATCCGTTCTCCGCTCGCTCAAGCCGGGCACCTTCAAGGCGCACCGACGGAGGGCACCGCTTCGGCCGAGTGCGACGGGGGGAACGTTCGCGCCTTGGAGGCGGAGACGTTCGCACCGAATGTCACACAAACAGCATGATATCTCCTCATATTGGAGCTGTCCTGGACAGCGCTCCTCGCGGACACGGACCGGCAACCCGCCGAGGCTGTGACAGCCTGCGGATATGACCGAGTTGCGCGTTCACGCGGGCCGCCACTACGCGATCCAGTTCCACTACGCGCTGCCGGACGACGCACGGCGTCTGGAACTGAGCGAGGCGGAACCGGCACCGGTCGCATGGGCCGGGATTCCCGACGCGCCTGCACACCTGCCCGGCGCTGCCCTGCTGACCGCGCCAATACCCGACGAGGATCCGGACCTTGAGCCCACCGTCCACATCCTGGGCCATGACGAGCACGTCATCCCCTACGAGATCACGCGCTGGTTCATGGACCATGTCGCCGACCAGGTGGAACGCTGCCGCCTCGCGCTCGAGCGGGGAGCGCCCGGATCGGCGGGTTGATCACACGGTAGTTGGTCTGATCACGACATCGGACCCCTTCTGGACGGTCCAGTTGAGGGGCCCGAGCCCGCAGCCGTTCGGCACGCGGATCACCGCGGCACGTGCGGACCGCCGACGGATCGGGCCAGCAGGACACGGCCCCGTTCGAGCAGTTCGGCAACCTCCGGTTCCGACCGGCCCCGTATCCCCCACCGCACCACGGCTCGCACCACGGGCACCGCCCATGACCGCAGCCGTTCGTCGGAACCGCCGAGCAGCATCACGGCCGCCCCCAGCCGTACGACCACGTCGTGCGCCTGAAGCAGCCGCCACGCGGACACCCTTTCCCACCGGGGCCGTGCCGGGTCCAGCCGCGGCAGGAGCCACTCGGCCGGCAGCGCATCGGCCGACGGCAGCAGGGCGAGCGTGGCCTCGCGGACCACACCCGGGGCCGGATCCTCGAGCAACTGCCGCATCCTCGGGACGTCCGTCGTGTCCAGCGTCCGCAGCCCCGCCACCGTCCGTGCCCGCACCCCGGGCCGCGGATGGTCCAGCAGCGGCCACAACAGGGCCGCGTCCGCGCGCTCCCCGCACTCCGCGAGTCCGATCGCGGCACCGGGCGGCAGTTCCGGGTCGGCCGGGTCGGCGCAGCGCGCCCGGTACCAGGTCAGCGGATCGGTGCCCTGCTGCCGTAGAACGTACCGGGCGCAGGCCCGCACCAGCGCCGACCGGTCGGCGAGGAAATCCACGGCCCGGTCCGGCTCGCCCAGCCGCCGAAGCGCGGTCACGCCTGCCGACCGCGCCTGCGGGCCACGGGCGCCGAGCAGCGCGTCCAGCACCTCCCGCGCATCAGGTGGCGTCACGGTCGTCAGCGCGGCGTCCGCGCACAGTGCCTGTACGACCGCGTCGTCGTCCCGGGCCGCGGCCCGGGCCAGTTCGGCGGCGGAAAGCATGCCCTCCTCGACGACGAGGCCGTAACCGAACCGTCGTACCGCACGATCACGGGACGAGAGGATCGGGGTCATCCGCTCTCGGGGCGACCGACGCAGCACGTCGTTCAGCAGGCCGAGGGCGAAGTCGCCGCGATGGCGGTCGGCGAGGCGCCGGATCAACGGGGCGAGTTGTGCGGCCCTTTCGGCGTCCAGCGCCTCGACAAGCCGCTCGCGGGCCCGCGTGCGCACCGGCTCCGCCCAGTCGGTGCACCGCACGACCACCAGGGGAAGCAGCTCCGACCGGCCGGCGACCCGGCCCAGCGCCCGGTGCCGGATCCTGCCGTCGCGGTGGCACAGGGCGAGGGCGAGGTGGCCGTCGGACATCGGATCGCCCGCGGCCAGGTCGGCGAGCAGCGAGCGACCACTGTCCATCGACTCCCGGGCGACACTCTCCGGCGGCCAGTACCAGTCCTCCGCCCGCGCACCCTCGTCCAGTCGCAGCCAGGCGGCCGGGTCGTCGGTGTCGAACACGTCTCGCGGCCCCGCACCCTCGGCGAGCCGCCGCGCCTCCAGAATCCCCTCCAGCACGTGCCTCCTCCTCCCCCCGTCTTCCGCTCAACTCGCCATCTGGGTGTACGCGCCCCACGCTGCCATGGGCGAGGTCCTGCCCAATCCACGCGGCAGGTCCTAGGCCCTCGCGTGCGCCTGCCAGTCCTGGACGAGGAGGCCGAGCAGCACCTCGTCCAGGAACTCGCCCATCACCCAGGCCGAGGAGCGCAGCACGCCCTCGCGGACGAAGCCGTTGCGCTCGGCGGAGCCCAGCATCGCGGCGTTGTCCGCCAGCGTCTCGATCTGCAGCCGCTGCAGGCCACGCACGTCGAAACCGTAGTGACACAGCACCGCGACCACATCGGTCCCGTAGCCCTTGCCACGGGAGGACGGCAGCAGTCCAAGACCGATGTGCGCGCACCGGTTGTGGTTGTCGATGCCCCACAGGGTCGCCGTGCCGACCAGCGCGCCGCCGTCCAACTCCACCACGGAGAAAGGGACGTACCCCTGATCCTTGTCGTCCACCACGAGCCGCGGATCCTTCGAGCCGGGCGAGATCGGCCGCCACGGCCGGCTCTCGGCCCGCGAGGAGTTGACCACGTCGTCGTAGAGCTCGGCCAGCAGGACCGGGACGTCGTCCTCGTGCCGGGCCCGCAGCCCGATCTTGTCGCCTCGAAGCATGCGAGCTTCCTATCCGACCGGGCCGGTCAGCGGCAAACCGATTGGAAACGTCAACGGCCGTCCACCCAGGTGCCCCGAGGAAGCGGACGCCTACGGATTCGGATTCCCCGCCCCCGATCGACGACCGCCGTCCGTGCATCCATGTCGATCTGCTGCGGCTTGCCCGACAGGGCGGCCATCCGGGTGCACCTACGAACGTGACCGACCCGAAAGTGCGGCCATCGCCGTTGTGTAAGACATCCAAGGCCCCGGAAAGGAAGGCCCTACCATGCACCGGAACACCCTCTTTCTCGCCCTCTCCGCCCTCCTCAGCGCCGCGGCGACAGGGTTCCTCGCCACCACAGCCATCCGCAGCCGTTACACATCACACTGACGAGGGCACCGCGGCCGTGTTGGCCCGTATGTGTGTGGCGCGACGACTACTCACCTGCCGGCAGAAGTCCAGCAGCAACGCGAGGTCACGTCTCTGATGCCACCAAGGCTCACCACAGCGCCCCGCCAAGCCCGCCCGCCCTTGGCCCACACATGGACAACCAGGGGCTGCCCGTGACGCAAGCGCTGATCACCGGTGTCGGACATCCCGGCGACCGCAACGGCATGGTCGTGTGAGACGCCGGGCGAGAGTTGCACGTGGAGGAACTCCCGCCCGGACTCGCCGCCCACCTCGGGGCGTTCGGGGAACGGGGCCACCACCCGGCGGCTACTGGGGAGTGTCCGGCGGATTCTGCCGGGCGGCCCCGCCGACGCTGAGTCGCCGTAGCGACCTGCCGGACGAGGAGTTGGGCGGAGCAGGGCCGGTCGGTCGATAATTGCCTCGACATCGCTCACGCCGATCAGGGACGCTTCACCCGATGACCAGAATCGATGACACGCCGCCCGCGTGGGACGAGCGCACTCAGCTCACCACGTTCCTGGACTATGCACGTGACACCGCCCGCGCCAAGTGCGACGGCGTCTCCGCTGAGAACGCACGCAAGGCGCTTCTGCCGAGCTCACCGTTGATGACCATGAGCGGATTGGTCAATCACCTCCGCTGGGTCGAGTACTACTGGTTCCAGGTGGTCTTCCTCGGCGAGGAAGACCGGGGCCCCTGGACGGAGGAGGACCCCGACCGCGAGATGCGTATCGCGGTCGATTTCCCGCTCACACAGTTGCTCGACGAATACACCGAACAAAGCGCCCGCTACCGCGAACTGGTAGCCGAGAACAGCCTGGACAAACAGGCCCAGCGAGCCGGCCGCGACGGCCTCCACGTCGACCTGCGCTGGATCCTCCTCCACCTCACCGAGGAGACCGCCCGCCACAACGGCCACCTGGACATCCTGCGCGAGATGCTCGACGGCACGACCGGCGGCTAGATCCGGCGGAGATCTCCGAGCTTCCATGGGCTGGCCGAAGACGACGACTTTCGACCCGTCGCTGAGCGACGCGCAGTTGGCGTGGGTGCAGGCAGAGTGGAACGCCACGGACTAGGGCGTCTCCGCGAAGTGCTCGTGTCGTCATCGCGCGCCGCAACTGCACCGAACGTCGCCACACGGCCGCGCGGGGTTGCCGTCATCAGGCCTGCGCTGCCTGGGCCCAGTTGGCCGGCGTCGCCGCCGTGCCGGCCGTGACGTGGAAGTTTGCCGGGGTCACCGCCGTACCGACCGTCACATGGAAATTGGCCGGGGAGACCTTCGTGCCGCCGTTGACCAGGGAGGGGGACGGCGCACCGTCGTTGTACTTGCCGTCGATGTGCCAGTTCGCCGGGGTGACGGCCATGGCCGGAGCGGCGGCGGCGATGACGGCGGTGGTGGCGACGACAGCTGTGACCAACTTGGAGAGCTTCATCGTGACTCCTCTGCGTGTGTCTCGCGACGTCGTGTCAGGTGGGGCGTCGACCTCATGTGGTCCCTGCGGCACGGTCGCTGTGGTCGCTTCCCGAGACGAGGAACGGCCCCTGGGCTGTGACACGAACCGCCACGCATGTGATGCACGCCATACGGGAACGGCCCGGGACGGCGGGCCGTGAGTGATCGCGGGGGCCCGCGGGGGCCGACCGCGAGGCACGCGAGGGCGGCACCCGAAGCTGACAGCGGGTGACACCCAGGAGATCAGTCCACGTTCGCGAGCTTCTGGCGCACCACGATGGCGTTGAGCCGGACCGCGAACGGCGCGACGTCGGCGAGGCCCAGCGCCCCCACACGGGACTTGGCAAGGCCGACCGTGACGTCGGCGCAGAAGGCGACGCCGTACACGTACGCGCCCGCCTCCTCGTCCTGGAGGGCGAAGAACAAGTCGCGGTAGTAGCTCGTGCGTTCCGGCCCCTCCTCGTAGTAGGCCAGCCCCGGTTCGCCCTCCTGCGCCGCGAGACCGGTGAACGCATCCATGAGCTCGCGCTCGACGGTTCCCCAGAACGACGCCTGAGCCGCCTCGGGCGGGAGCGCCTGGCGGACCGCCTCCTTGAGGGAGAGCGCCATCACCAGGATCGGTGCCTCCTCCCGAAGTCCCCAGCCGCGGACCATCCTGACGATGCCACTGTCGGGAAGTGCGGCTGCGGCATCGCGAATGTGGCCGAAGTCGTAGTTGACGGTGGCGGGCGCGATCGCCTTCTGGAAGGCACGCCCCAGGGCCTCCGCTTGGGCCATGTGAGCCTCTCCCACCTCGGCGACCGTCCTGAAAGTGGCTACCAACTCACGCTCCTTCAACATTTTGTTGCACTGGCGAGGGGTCAGTATGCCCTAGCGGTGTGCCCGCGCAACCCAGTCCTCACAACCGAGTCCTCACAAGCCGGTCGAGGGCACGGCAGGATCGACGCCGGGTCACCACCACCGGCAGCCGGAGCCGGCTCGGGCCCGCCGCCTCGACGCAGCAATGGCCGGGCACCGAACACCGACGGGCGGACCCTGCTGGCGGCGTGGCAACGAGCCCCACCGCGCGCACATCTCTTTCGGAGCCGAGCACGCCCGTAGCTCACGGCACCTGCACGGCATGACACTTGTCATCCGCCACACGGGACGGCGGACACTACGGCCCCAAGTGCCCACGCCGCTACGGTTGTTCCCATGACGAAGAGCGACGGGGACAACCCGAAGAAGGCCGATGTCAAGGTGAGTCTCCTCGGCGGTCACCGCCTGGACGGAGCCACCCTCCATGAGCGCACCGTCACCGCGTCCCTCATCGGCGGCGCCGATGTCGACCTGACCGACATCGACATACCGGACGGCGCGGAGCTGCGCATCACCAAGCTGAGCCTGATCGGGGGCGTCAAGCTCAGGGTCCTGCCGGATGTCCGGGTGGAGGTCCACGGGCTGCGCCTGGGCGGCGTGTCGGACGACGGCCCGAGCGAACCCGGCGGCCCGACGGTACGCATCGACGCCTGGGGCCTGCTCGGTGGCGTCAGCGTCCACCGCGCGTAACGACGACGGCGACGGACCAGGCGTGCACCCGCTCGGCGCCCCGCCAGGTCGGTCCACGCGCCGTCCGAAGGGCACTCCCCGCTCCCGAGCCGCATCCCGGTGATCCGTACGGGGTCACGCGCGGCCGCCGGCCACACTCGGGGCCCGCAGGCGGTTGGGCGGACTGGGCCCCGCGCACCGCCGTGCCGGGGGCCCAGGAGCGCGCCGCCTCCCGTATCCCTCGAGTCGCGGGCGCTCGTCCGGGTGCAGGGGCCCGGACCCTCACCAACCATTCCGGGCCTGCCGGGGTGCCGGATGCACCACCGAGCAGCGAGTGTGCGACCAGGCGGCGGGCAGCGACCATCACGGTGCCGATCTCCAGATCAGACGGCCCTACTACGGGTTTAGCGCCACCTCCGTGTGCCAGGCGGACGCACCATGCCCGGTGCCCCTTCCCGAAAGAGTGGCGGCAGCCCCGTTCGGGGCACTTCGTGCCGTCCTGGAAGTGGAACGCTGACGGTATGGGCAAGACCGCACTGATCGTCATCGACATGATCAACACCTACGATCACCAGGACGCCGAGCTGCTGCTCCCCTCGGCGCGGGCGGTCGTGCCGGTGCTGGCGGATCTGCTGAGCCGTGCGCGGCGCCACGGAGCGCCGGTCATCTACGTCAACGACAACTTCGGAGAGTGGCGCTCGCACCACGGCGAGCTGCTGGAGCAGGCCCTGTCAGCTCCCCATGCGGAGCTCGTCGAGCCAGTGCGGCCCGACGCCGATTCCCTCTTCGTGCTCAAAGCCAGGCACTCCATCTTCTACGAGACGCCCCTGACGTATCTGCTCCGGCAGCGGGGAATCCGGCAGCTGGTGCTGTGCGGCCAGGTGACCGAGCAGTGCGTGCTGTACTCCGCCCTCGACGCCCACATCCGCCACCTCGAAGTGATCGTCCCCCGAGACGCCGTGGCGCACATTCACGAAGACCTCGCAGAGGCGGCACTGCGCATGATGGAGACGAACATGGGTGCGCACGTGTGCACGAGCCGGGAGCTGTGGACGTGACGTCGCCACCGGGGACCAGCGCCCGGTCGCTTCAGAGCAAATACAGAGCTTCCAGCGGCTGGTGCCGGCCCGCTTGGCAAGCTAGACCGTTGAGTGTCATGCACACGATCGGAATCCTGACCCGCCGCCAGGCTTCCCCGATCCGAGGAGTAACCCCCATGCACTTCTCACCGCTACTGACGTTACGCACCGTGCGCCCGGTCGTTCAGGCGGTGTTCCGCCTGATAACCGGTTTCCTGTTCGCCTGCCACGGCGCGGCGTCACTGTTCGGAGTCCTGGGCGGCGCCCACGGCGGCGGCACGGTCCCCACCCTGCAGTGGCCCGGGTGGTGGGCCGCGGTCATCGAACTGGCCGGTGGAGTCCTGGTGGCCCTCGGCCTCTTCACGCGGGCGGCGGCCGCCGTCTGCTCCGGGTCGATGGCCTACGCGTACTTCAGCGTCCACCAGCCCAACGCCTTGTTCCCGATCGACAACGGCGGTGAGCCGGCGGTCCTGTTCTGCTGGACGTTCCTGCTCATCGCCTGCCTCGGTCCCGGCGCCTACGCGGCCGAGACGCTACTGAAGAAGGGAGAGACCACCGCACCGGACGACAGCGCGGCGCCGGTGCCCACGCCGTAGCCCCCGCTCCTGCCGTTGACAGGACACACGGGCCGGGTCAAAGGCCCTTCGGCGATCCGAGGGGCCTTTGAGCGGCTGCCCCCGCGACGGCAACCGCACGTCATGGCACCGGCGCCCCCGCGAGCCACGGTGGACCACCAGTTGGCACATACCCAGCAGCTATGCAAGGTCACGGTCCGGTGCCGGCCGGAGTCACCACCGCAACCCGTCGGTCCCACCGTCCGTTGGCCCGCACATGGACGACGACGCCCGATTCCCGGTTTCGGCCCGCCTCCTGGGCTCCTACTGGCTGGATTCCCCCTACTGGCACCCGACAGAGCCCTGTTGCTGCTTCGCGCCGCCCCCGCGGAAGCGAGCGCGCGGGGCACGGCTCGTACGGACCGCCCTCACCGTGGCCGCCTTCGCACTCATCCTCGCCGCGCTCGCCCTCACCGTGGCCAACTGACCGGCCGGCCCCAGAAGTCGCCCCGTCGGCCGTCGGCCGCGCGTCATCGCACACCGCTCCAGGAGCGACGCCCGGCACCGTGTGCGGCGCGGCAGGGTCCTGTACCGCGTGGCGTTCTTCGCGCCGTACGTCGTGCCCTCGTCCGTGGTGGCCCTGATCTTCCTGTGGACGTACACCCCGCAGATCGGGCTGCTGCCGAAGATCTTCGGCGCCGTCGGACTGCCGGTGCCGGACTTCGTCGGCAGTACGTCGGGCGACTGGACCGCCGTGACGCTCATGACCCTGTGGTGGACCTTCGGCTTCAACTTCGTCCTGTACACCGCCGCGATCATGGACATCCCGCCGGACGTGTACGAGGCGGCGGCCATCGACGGGGCGGGCCCCTGGCAGCGGATCCGCCACCTGACCGTACCCCTGCTGGGCCGGACCACCAGTCTCGTGCTGATCCTGCAGGTCCTCGCCTCGCTCAAGGTCTTCGACCAGATCCACCTGCTCCTCGGCGGCGGGCCCAACCAGTCCACCCGCCCAGTCATCGAGTACATCTACGACACCGGCTTCACCTCCTACCGAGGCGGCTACGGCGCCGCGGCCACCATGGACTACTTCGTCATCATCGTCGCGATCTCGGCGGCCTGGTACGGACTGCGGCACCGTCGCGCGACCGGCACCGCGGTCCGAGTGGAGGACCCATGACCGGTCCTTCCACCTGCTCGGCACCTTCTGGGCCCTGATCCTGCCGTCCATCGCGGCGCCGATCTCGGTCTTCGTCCTCCAGTCGTTCTTCCGCGGCATCCCCGTCGCGCTGCTCGAGGCCGCCCGCATCGACGGGGCGAGCTGGTGGCGCGTCTGCGCAAGGGCCTGCCTGCCCATCAGCCGTCCCGCCCTCTCCACGGTCGCCATCCTGACCTTCATCACCACCTGGAACTCCTTCCTGTGGCCCCTGCTGGTCCTCAACCAGACCCAGTCCCGGACCATCCCGGTGGGTCTGGCGTCCCTGGTCAGCAACAGCAACATCCAGTACGCCGAAGTGATGGCCTCCCCGGTCCCGGGCTTCCTCCCGCTGATCGCCGTGTTCCTCGCCTTCCAGCGCCAGATCGTGCAGGGAGTCGCCACGACGGGCATCAAGTGACGGTGCGTCCAGGCCGACGCCTTGACGGGGTCGGGACCGGTCAAGTGCCCGGGATCCGCGCGACCCGATGACCGACTCCCCGCTTTCGGCACGACAGGCCTGCCGGGGCGGTGGCCACGCCTGCTGCATTGGGGGCACCTACGTCACCGGGTCGGGGTACTGCGCCGTCGGCTGCCAGGCGAGTCACACCGAATCGGTGTGACTATCAACCCAAGGTGACGTCTTCACTCCCGAGCGTCACCAAGGCTGGCAGGAGACCCATCCATGAACCTCACTCTGAAGCGCCTGCTCGGCGTCACCGCTGCGGTCGCCACGGGCGTCGCGACCCTGCTCGGCGCGGGCGCCGGTACCGCCGGCGCGTCCGAGAGCGTGCACTGCTACCGCGCCGAGCAGAGGATATGGAGCAATGACCCTGCCCGGGAGCTGACCGCCCAGCGCTGCACCATGCCGAGCACCAAGCGCCGCTGGTACACCGTCGAGATCGACACCCTCGTGCAGACCTACTACAAGAGTGACGATCTGGCTGGAGGCGTCGACCGGACCGAGACCGTGCACGACAGAACCTTCAGGTGCCTGGGCTACACGTCCGAGAAGGGGACGGTGAAATGGTTCGGGTGCCCAGCCTCCAGACACACACGCCAGGACGGGGATGACTGACCGGCCTGGAGCATGTCTCTTGACTCGGTTGGTCAGTTGATCGGATGCGCCAGTCCGATGGGTGATCACTGATGCTATGTCGGACCGGATCGAGCCGCTGACCCCGGCCGATCCGGTCCGCGGTCTGCGGTGGGCCGGCCATCGGCGCACTCTCCGAGCGGAACCCGCTTCGCCGCGGCCGTATCCGTTGACGGAGGCGAGTTCCGAGTGTCGTGGCGGGGCCTTCAAAGGCGACTGACGGCCGCTCACGGACGAGCGGCGGCCGGGCAAGCCCCCCTCGTGCAGCTTGCCCATGGGCCTCGCGGGGACCGACTCGATAGCCGATGAGCAGTCGGCGGACGCGTCGTTCATGTGCGCCCCGTTCATGTGTGCCCCCGTTCGGCGCGGCCCCCGGGTGTGCCCCCGGCAGCGGCGGTCCTCGATGAGGCCACATCGCCGGAGTGGTCGGTGCCCGGGGCTCACCTTCCGGCGGCGGGGACCAGGCCCGGGGCGAACCTGTAGGAGATCGACTCCATCAGCGGCTTGCGCTTGGTGTTGTGGAAGGCCGCGATGCGCCAGCCGCCTTCGCCGTTTCGCACGAAGGTGTAGGTCTGCATCTTGGTGAGCTTGGGTCGCCGTTCGCCCTTGTAGGTGTCACCGCGCCCGTTCACCACGGCGACGTCCGGTCCGTAGAAGCGGATGTCGAGGATGTCGTCCGCGAGCCTGGTGCCCTTGAGGAAGGTCGAGAACAGGGTGCGGTGACTCTCCACGATGTCCCGGCGCCCCTGGTAGAAGGTGCCGACGTAGGTGACGTAGGTGGCGTCTTCGGTGAACAACTCGCCGTAGGCGTCGGCGTCGTGCCGCTCCCAGGCGGCGACCAGTTCCCCGAGGACGGAGGTGATTGCTGCGATGTCGTGGTCGGTGGTCGA
The DNA here is from genome assembly GCF_055605965.1 of Streptomyces sp. NPDC037126. Lineage (NCBI taxonomy): Bacteria > Bacillati > Actinomycetota > Actinomycetes > Kitasatosporales > Streptomycetaceae > Streptomyces > Streptomyces sp. NPDC037126. The sequence goes on along the minus strand of NZ_JBVJTD010000004.1, from coordinate 411,872 downwards.
CATGACGGAGGTCCCCCTTCTGTCTAGACTGACACAGATACTGCACTCATTCAGTATCTGCATCCGTGCAGATAAATTTAGAGGGGACGTCCAGAGATGGCAACCTCCTTGAGCGGCGGGGAGCCGCACGCGATCTTCCGCCAGTACCTGGACGCGGTGGGACTCCAAGGCCTGGCCAGCGCCGAAGCCGCCGGACTGCACACCTCGGAGTGGCACGCGCTGAGCCTGATCGAGCTGGAAGGCGGCCTCACCTCCGGTGAACTGGCCACGCGGACCGGACTCACCACCGGCGCCACCACACGAATGATCGACCGTCTCGAGCGGGCCGGATACGCCCGCCGCACCGCGGACCCGAGGGACCGCAGGCGCGTCGTCGTCGAACCGGTCCCGGATGCCCTAGCCCGCGTCGAGGAGGTCGTGGGCCCCGCCCGCCGTCACATCGCCGAGGTCCTCGCCCGCTACACCCCCGAGCAACGCGATCTGCTCTTCGACTACTTCCGGCAGGCGGCGCCCGCGTTCCGCGCGGCCACGGAGGAGATCCGCCGGACGATCGCGCCCCGGCGCGGCAGGTCCGCCCTGACCAAGGCCGGAGACTGACCCCACACCCCCGGCCACACCATCCCCCGCGTCGCGAGGCCGGCGACTGCCGGGCCGCGGCGGAGGACGCCGCGTCGCCGGGCGGTCACGGCGGAACGCCCCGCCCCGGCCGACCGCAGCGGTGGTGGGTCGGGGTCATGACGCCCGCCGCAGCGGTGCGATGGCGGCGGGACCGACCGAACCCGGACCGAACTTCGCACGGATCCGGTCCATGGCCTGTTCGGCGACGATCCTGGACTCGCGTGCGGCGTCGAGGGTGATCTGGCGGGCGACCCGGTCGGCGTCGAGGAGGTCCTCGGCCTTCAGTACGACTGCGGCGAGACGTGCGCGCTGCAGGCCCGCACCGTCCATGAGCTGATAGGCGAGGGTGCGCAGGTCGTCGTCGTGCGCGGAGGGCTCGGCGAGGCGGCGTGTCCTCTCCCAGCTGGTGCCGCCCGCGAACTTCAGGGTCAGGGTGAGCGCCTGTGCGGCCTGCTCCCGGCCGCGCAGCAGCAGTCCGAGCCGTACGACCAGGTCCAGCAGGGCGGCCCGGACGGTGGCTCCGTCGAGGGTGTGGTGGTCGAAACGGTGCCGTACAGAGGCGGAGGCGGGTAGCGCGCGGGGGACGACGGGGCGTGGGTCGATGCCTCGGGCCCGGTCGGCGGCGAGCCTCCCGGCCTTCTTGCCGAGCAGGCGCTGCACGGTGGCCGGTGAAACTGCGGCCAGCAGGCCGACGCGGTGGATGCCGTAGTCACCGAGGACGGCGGCCTGGCGGGGACCGATGCCGTACAGGTCCTTGACCGGCAGCGGCCCGAGCCAGTCGGCGATCCCGTCCGGGGCGACGGCGAGCACTCCCCCGGGTTCGGCGACCTGGGCGGAAGCGGTCGCGGCGACCGTGATCGTCGGACCGATGCCGATCCGGAGATCGACGCCGAGCCGGGAGATCGCCCTGATCCGCAGGACCTCACCGAGGTGGCGGGCATCGGTGCCGTGGTAGCGCAGCGCGCCCTTGAATTCCGCGAGGGCCGCCGTCGGAGGCAGAGCCTGGATCACCGAGGACAGGCCGGACAACAGCTCCAGCACCTGCCGGTAGACCTCCTCCGCCAGTCGGTCCGGGCAACGCACGTGCATCACCGTCGACCGCGCAGCCTGCATCCCGTACTCCTCCACTGCGATCACCTCCCGCCCCTCACGATATAGAACATTTATTCGAACACGCGAGTTCGATCGCACGGGACCGGGCCTGCGGCCGACTGTCGCGCCGACGGAAGACGTCCCACCTCGACCATGACGCATGCGCACCGTCGGCCGGCCGGTGTCGGCGCAGCCGGGTCCGATCAGGCGGCGCGGAGTCTCGGGCAGCGGATGGCACCCGGCACGAGCCCCTTTCGGTTGACGTCCGCGGGGGCTCCCAGTCGCGGGCGGCTGTGAGGCGACCGTTCTCGGCGCCGACATCAACGACCGGCTGTGACCGGCCACATCACGATGCGCCCGCGTAACAGTGGACGGTGACCAACTGAGTTGGGCTCCACCGTTGCTCGACCGTGGCCATCCGTTCCCAGCCCAGCCGTTCGTACAGGGCTGCCGCGGCGGTGTCGGACGCCACGACGTCGAGCACCGGATGCAGGCCACGCCCCCGTGCTTCCTCCGCAGCGCGGCCGATCAGCAGTGCGCCGATCCCGTGCCCCCTGGCCCGCGGGGCGACGAACAGCCGGCTGACCACCGCGGTCAGGTCCCTGCTCGTCCCGTTCCGGTCGCTCCACAGGCCGGGGGCCAGATCCCCTTCGCCGCTGCGGGACAGACCGACATGGCCGACGACACCGCCGTCGAGTCCCGCGACCCAGGCCCCGAATTCGGAAGCGTGCGACAACCACTTGTCAGGCCGGTCAGGCCAGTTCACCGGGTAGCCGTCACATCGATGGACTTCCGCGAGAACCCGCACGCACCTCTCGACGTCGCCATCGGTCCTCCGCCGAACCCAGCGGTCTGGCCTGTTCACAGCAGCCTCGGAGCTCTCGGTGTCCACTCCGGCATGGAAGCACAGGCCGCGGAGCCGCAACCAGACAGTTTCGGCTCGCTCCCTGGTGGACCGGCTCGTCGCTGATCACCGCGATCCGCGCCACGGAGGATTTCAACTTCTGAGCGAGCGGGTACGGGCCGGCGTGGGACCGGGCCGGGAGGCTGCCCACCGCTCCGATCGTGTGCCATCGGGTGGTCGCGGGGACGCGGCCCTCGGCCGGGCGGGCACGGCCCACCGACCCCGGCGTTCCCTCACTGTCCGTGTTCACCGTGCGCTCCGCTGGTGTGGGCGATGCGACACCCGGTGTTATTCAATGAGGTGTGCGGTCAGGGATCTCGGGGCCCGGTCGCACGGGTCCGAGTACAGCCCCGGCGCTGTGCCGGGGATTGCCGAGAGAGCCGCATGGACTCCACACCCTCCCACTCGTCCTCGTCGCCGTTCGACCTGGTCAGCAGCGCCCTGGGGCGCTACATCCCGCGCGGCGGATCGGCAGCGGCCGCCGGTCCTGTCGACCCGCAGGGCCATCGCACCACCCGCACGGCCAGCCGTCAGGACCAGATTCTCGGCGCGGTGAACCTGGACCGGGAGCTGAGGATCACCCGCTGCAACCTGGACGCGCCCGTGTTCGCGGGTCTGGACGTCGTACCCGGGAGTCCTTTCGTCGATCTCCTGCCCCCCGGGGACGTACCGACGGTCACACGGCGGCTGCTGCAAGTTCTGGAGACCGGCGAGGCGCACGTGGCCCGGATCCAGCGCCTGCGCCGCGGCGACGGTCCGGAGCTGGTGGTCTCGATGAGCATCCTGCCCGCCGCGGCGCCTCAGGAGGGTCTGACCGTCTCCCTGATCGCCATGGCCACGAGGCTGCACCTGTACGCCGCCGAGACCGCGATCGGGACCTCGCTGGACATCGGCGAGACCGCGCAGTCGCTGGCGGAGTCCCTGCTGGCCTGGGGGGACGTGGCCGCCGTGGACCTCGACTTCGCCGTGTGGACGGGTGAGGGGGTCACCGAGCAGCCGCAGGGGCGCATCCGGCTGCGGCGGGCGGCCCTGGTGCCGGACCGGGCCTGGCCCGAGGGCTACGTGACTCCGGGCGACGATCTTCCCAGCGACGCGAGTCGCCTGCTGGCCCAGGCGGTGCGGCGGGACGACACCCCGCAGACCATCGTCATACCCGACCGGGAGGCGGTGGAGCGGATACTCGGCAGTCCGCGAGTGATGCGGGCCCTGGTGCCCGGCGAGCGGTCGGCGGGTGTCGCCTGCATACCGCTGGTCCTGGACGAGGCGCCGCCCGTCGTGCTGGGCGTGGCGGAGATCTGGCGGCGGGCTGACCGTCCCTTTCGGGACAGCGAGCTGCTCGACCTGCAGGAACTCGTGGCCAGGACGGCCCATCACGTCGACCTGGCCCGACAGCACCAGCGCGAGCACACGCAGGTGCTCGCCCTGCAGCGCCGGCTGCTGCCCCGGACCGGCGGCGACACCATCGAGATCGCCAGCATCTACCAGCCCGCCACGCCCGACAGCGCGGGCGTCGGCGGTGACTGGGTGAACAGCTTTCCGCTGCCGGACGGCCGTACGGCGCTGGTGGTCGGCGACGTGGTCGGGCACGGCCTGGGAGCGGCGGCGACCATGGGCCAGCTGAGCATGGAGGCGCGCGCGCTGCTGTCCGCGGGGCTGGCGCCCGACGAGGTGCTGGAGCACCTGGACGAGACCGTGAGCCTCCTGGACGACGTGGACTCCGGGCTGGCGGCCGGCTACAGCGCCCTCGGGTCGACCTGCTGCATCGCCCTGTACGACCCGGTCAGCCACAGTGTGACGCTGTCCAGCGCCGGCCATCTGCCCCCGATCCTGGTGCTCCCGGACGGGCAGGCGGGCACGCTCGCGGTACGCCCTCACCCCGGCCTGGGTGCCGAGTTCGCGCTCAGGGAGCCGTTCGACGTGCACACGTTCGGCGCGCCCCCGGGCTCCCTGCTCGCCCTCTACACCGACGGCCTGGTGGAGGATCCGGCCGTGTCGATCGACGAGGGCATCGGCAGGCTCGCGGACGTCGTGTCCACGGTGCACCCCTGGGACGCCCTGCAGCAGGCGGCACGGCACGTCGTCGCCACGCTCGGGCCGGTGCGCCAGCGCGACGACGTGACCCTGCTGCTCGCGCGCATGATCGGCTACCGCAAGGGGGACACCGCGACCTGGCGGCTGCCCGCCCGCTACGACGCGCCCGCCCGCGCCCGCGCGCAGGTCTCCGGGCTGCTGCGGCAGTGGCGCGTCAGGGACGACCTCCGGTACAACGTGGCGCTCCTGGTCAGCGAGCTGGTCACGAACGCGGTGCGCTTCGCCTCGGGTCCCGTCACGGTACGGCTGATCAGGGCCGGTCACGGACTGCTCTGCGAGGTGGGCGACACCGGAAACGGCAGGCCGCGCCTGAGGCGCGGCGACCTGCTCGACGACGGCGGTCGTGGCCTGCACGTCGTGCACCGGCTCACCAGCCGCTGGGGGGTGCGCTGGACGGACACCGGCAAGGTGGTCTGGGCGGAAGTCGCGAGGTGACACGGGCCCGGGACCGGGCGCGGCGGGGTACGGACCGCGTGCGTGTCGTCCGGCGCCACCGCGGGTGAGGACGGTGTCCTCAGCGGTGCCGGTGGCGCCGGCGGTTCGTTCCGCCGCTGGGTGCGGCGTGGGGTCGCCCTACAGCCACTCCCCCTCCAGCGCGGTGGCGGTGAGGCCCGGTGCGGCCGCGTACAGGACGGCTCGGCTGCCCGACTTCTGCCCGGCGTCGTGCGCCCGCCGCATGATGTCGAACACCGCGGCGCCGCCGCGGTTGCCGGTGGTGTAGCTGTCCCGGCTGTACTCCAGCAGCCCGGACGGCCACGCCTCTGGCATCGTCTGCTCCATGTACTCCAGCACCCGGGTGCCGCCGGGGTGCGCGAGCAGCACGTCGGGGTGCCAGGAGTCGGGGTCGTCCTCGTAACGGACGCGCAGCCACTCCCACATCGCGGTGACCGTCTCCTGCACGGCGCGCGGGCCGCGCCGGTCCATCACGAAGTGGGTGCCGTCCGCCCGCGTCTCCAGGCGGTGCAGGTCCTGGGTGCCGGGCAGGGTGTGGTTCCAGGCGGAGTCCAGCCGCAGCATGGACTCCCGCCGCGGGCGGCCCGTGACCACCGCGGCGACCGCGGTGTCCGCGAACAGCAGCCGGACGATCAGGGACTCCAGGGTGTCGTCCGCAGGCTGGTAGGTGGTGCTCAGCGCCTCCGAGATCACGACCAGCACCACCCGGTCGGGGTCCGCGGCCACGAGCTCCGCCGCCAGGGCCAGGGAGCGGGTCCCGGCTATGCAGGCCCACTGCGTGGCCGGGAGCAGCATCGCGTCGCTGCGGAGCGAAAGCCTGTTGGCCAGGGCGACGTCCAGACCCGGCAGCGCCGGGGTGGTGGAATTGCTGGTGATCAGGCAGTCGACGTCCGAGACGTCCAGCCCGGCGATCTGCAGGGCCCCGCGCGCCGCACGCTCCCCGTAGGACTGCACGGCCTCCCAGGCCGGCGCGGTGCGCTCCTGGACGGTCTGCGGCGCGGGTATCGCCTCGAGAGCGGCGATCACGCGGTCCACGTCCTGCCGGCTGAACCCGTCGCGTGCCAGCGCCTCTTGGGCCGGCCCGACGCCGACGGACCGCAGGCCGTTGCCGTTGCCGGGCGCTACGGCGGTCTCCAGTGGCAGCATCCACCCGCGGGTCTCGATGCCCGTACTGGCCGCGATGCCGTCGATCCGCGGCGCCCAAGCGGCGTTCGGGTGCCGGTCACGCACCTCCGCCACGATCTGGCTGGTCTCCACGGCGTGCTCGCCGTGTATCACGGCAGGAGGACAGAGGTAAGCAACCATGATGGCACCTTTCTGGGGGGCAGAAGCAGGAAAGTCACGAGTGCTGTGTCATGGGCCACTTTGGAACTTCGCGCCCAAGAGGATGCCGATAAGCACCACTTCGGGGCTCGGCGTCTGTTTCGAGCATGGACGCTAAATGGACATTTCCGCTGTGATGCAGACAACTTGGGCGACCATTGAGTGCGTGACACGGCACACATCGCCGAGACGGGAGCACTCGGAGCGGATCCGCAGGCACCACCTGACGGTCCGCCAGTCATGAGGGGGCGGGGCCCTCAACCGCCGACGCCGGAAGACCCCGGGCGGCACCACGGTGCGGGCCGGCCGGCACGACCCCACACCGGCTGGTGATCCTTCCGCCGCGCGACCAGCCTCCCGCTACAGCCGCAGGGCAGGGTTCGGCCGAGCCCCTCGGCCAGGAGCCTTACGTACAGGCGGGTAGGCCCGTCATGTGGGCGGCCCGGCTCACCGGGCACGGCCCGGGACCGGACCGCACCCTCACCGGCCGCGCGTGCGCTCCCCTTACGACGACTCCCGGATCCACAGGCCGCAGGGCCTCGGCATCGACCGCCTGGTCCCGCCACCCGAGGCCGGGAACTACGGCGCCTCGGCCTGGACTGCGAGGGAGCGAGAGGCCTGCGCCAGTGATCTTGGTGCCGACCGTGCGCCGCCCCCCGCTTCCGACCGGTCCGAATCCTGGAGAGCGCGGGCCCCAGGTCGGTGATGCGTCCAAACGCAATCAGGCCCGGCCCGCCGCTACGGGGGAAAGCGGCGGGGCCAGGCCCTGGCTCCACGGTGCCACAACCGTCCCGATCACACACCACCCACGGCCGGATGCCCCCTCAGATTGGCGCATCTGTGACGTGTGCCGAACGGCCGCTCAGATCAGAGCAGGCGCAGAACCCCGACGACCTTGCCCAGGATCTGGACGTGGTCCGCGGGGATCGGCTCGTAGCGGGGGTTGCGTGGCATGAGCCACACCCGGCCGTCCTGGCGGCGCAGCTGTTTGACCGTGGCCTCTTCACCCAGGAGCGCGGCCACGATGTCACCGTGGTCGGCGCTGTCCTGCCTTCGCACGGTGACGATGTCGCCGTCACAGATCGCCGCTTCGATCATGGAGTCGCCGGAGACCGTGAGGGCGAACAGTTCGCCTTCGCCGACCACCTGGCGGGGCATGGCATAGACGTCCTCGACCATCTCCTCGGCCAGGACGGGACTGCCGGCGGCGATCCGCCCGACGAGTGGCACGTCGACCTGCGCCTGGCTCCTGTCGGCCAGCTCGGGCGCCCAGGAGGCCCTGACCCGGTAGGCGCGCGGCGTGTGCGGGTCGCGGTAGAGCACGCCCTTGCGCTCCAGGACCATCAGCTGGTGGGCGACCGAAGACGTGCTGGCCAGCTGGACCGCCAGGCCGATCTCCCGCATCGACGGCGGATAGCCCTGGCGCCGGACGGTGTCGGTGATGAAACGGACGATCGCCTGCTGGCGGTCGCTCAGCTCACCGTTTTCCGTGCGGCGGCCGGGGGGCCGGCCCCGGCGAGTGCGGGCATCGTTGTCCATCCGGGGCACCTCCGACAAGATCGTTCGGAAGGAACATAACCGCCATCCGCCATTGATGGAACACCTTCTCGAATTCTGGAGCCCGAGTCGGAGTCGAACACGGAGGTCTCCACGGCGGCGCCGAAAGGGAACTCCGGGTGGTCTGGCCGGATTTGGGCGATGATGACCAGAAGATTCCACGAGGCGGTTGCATGCAGCTCGGTCCCCGCCGACTGCACCGGGGAGAAGGCTCGGTGGAAACGCAGCGTCGCACCAAGGTGGGCTGCCGGGTACTGGTCTAAGCTCCGCTGATGGCCTTGGAATGGGAACAGGTGGTTGTCCACTCGGTCGATCCGGCGGCCCTGGGGCAGTGGTGGGCCACGGCTCTTGGTTGGGTTGTGGTCCACGCCTCCGATGACGAGTTCGAGATCCGCCCGGAGCCGGATCGCCTGCCGGGGTTGGACTTCGTCCGGCTCGACGAGAGCAAGAAGGCCAAGAGCCGGCTGCACCTCGACTTCAGGCCCGATGACCAGGACGCCGAGGTGGCTCGCCTGCTGGCCCACGGCGCACAGCGGGTCGACATCGGCCAGGGCGACCAGTCGTGGGTCGTGTTGGCGGACCCCGAAGGCAACGAGTTCTGCGTCCTTGGTCCACGGCGCCAGTAGGAGCTCCGACTGACCGGCGCCGTGCGAGGTCGGCACCAACTCCTGCTGCGTGCGGGTGAGTTCGCCGGTGGACCGGCCTCTGCCGTTCCGCGGCCGACGCACGGCCGAACGTCCGCCTCGGCCGTCGCCGGGCAGACCGTGTGTCGGCGCACCCGGCTCAGGAAACAGCCGAGCAGTTCCGCGAAGGACGAACCTTCGCGGTGCTGGTCGTATCAGGAGCCACCCGGGTACCCCCGCCCCCGCCGCGGCTGGTGCCGGGTCCCTGGGTGATTGGCGGCGCGGTGCCGGGGCACCCTGGGCCCATGGAGGAAAGCCGGCCCGCCCGCCCGCCGACCCGTGCCTTCGTGCTCGGCGGCGGAGGTGCGCTCGGCGCCTACGAGGTTGGCATGCTCAAGGCGCTCTTCGCCGCCGCCGTGCACCCGGACCTCGTCGTCGGCACCTCCGTCGGCGCGATCAACGGCGCCGTCGTGGCGGCCGACCCCTCGCGGGCGTCGGTGGCCCGGCTCGCCGACCTGTGGACCGGCCTCGGGCGTGCCGGCGTGTTCTCCGGGTCGCTGCTCGGGCGGCTGGGCACCGCCGTGCGGAGCGGAACTCACCTGTACCACGCCACGCCGCTGCGGGAGCTGCTCTCCTCCCACCTCCCGGTGACGCACATCGAGGACCTGGCCCTGCCGTTCCAGTGCGTCGCGGCGAACATCGAACGGTCCGCCGAGCACTGGTTCAGCGCCGGGCCGCTGGTGGACGCCGTGCTCGCCTCGTGCGCGGTGCCGGGGCTGCTGCCGCCTGTGCGGCTCGACGGCGAGCACTTCGTCGACGGCGGCCTGGTCAACAGCATCCCCGTCGGCCGCGCGGTGGCCCTCGGCGCGCGCGAGGTCTACGTCCTGCAGGTCGGCCGTGTCGAGCGAGCCCTCTCTCCGCCGCGGGCTCCGTGGCAGGTGGCACTGGTGGCGTTCGAGATCGCTCGCAGACACCGGTTCGCCCGCGACATGGCGGACCTGCCGCCCGGCGTGACGGTCCGCGTACTCCCCTCGGGCTCGGGCTCCGCGGAGGGGGCGCCCACGCTGCGGCAGCTGCGGCACCGCACGTTCGGCCGGACCGCCGAGCGCATCGAGAGTTCCTACGCGGCCGCCTCCCGGTACCTCGAGATCGCTCTCGGCGCACCCGACGGCGCGCCATGACCGATGCGGATGCGTCCCGAAGACGACCGACGCGGTTGATCCGCGCGGCGGTCACCGGGCTGCGCCGCACGATCACCACCGCGCTGCTGCTCGTCCTCGTCCCCACGGTGGCCGCGCTCCTCGTGGCCGCGGGCGTGCTCTGCGCGCCGGTCTCTCTCGTCACGCGCGGCCCCTGGAGACCGGTGCGGATCACCGGCTTCGCCCTGGTGTACCTGGTGGTGGACCTGGCCGGGCTGGTGGCCGCCGTCGGCCTGTGGGTGCGGCGGCTGCCCGACAGGCGGGACCGCGTGGAGCGGTGCGCCGCGGATGCGTACGCCGTACTGGAGACGCTGTTGCGGCTGCTACGACGTGCGGGCGAACGGCTGTTCGGTCTCCAGGTGAAGGTGACGCCGCCACCGGGGCACACCGGACACGCTCGGGCGCCGGTTCTGATCTTCGTACGGCACGCCGGGGTCGGCGACTCCTTCCTGCTGCTGCAGACGCTGCTCAGCCAGGCCGGACTGCGCCCCCACACGGTCCTGAAGCGGACACTGCGCGCCGACCCGGCACTCGATGTCCTCATCGGGCGGGTCCCCCACTGTTTCCTTCCGCCCTTCAGCGGGCGGCCCGAGGACGCGATCGGCCGGATGGCGGCCGGGCTGGGCCCGGGTGACGCCCTCGTGATCTTTCCGGAGGGCGGCAACTTCACACCGCGCCGACGCCGGCGCGCGATCGCTTCGCTGCAGCGCCGGGGGTTCCGGCGCCGGGCGTCCCGCGCGGCACGTATGCACCATGTCCTGCCGCCGCAGGACGCCGGGGCCCTCGCCGCGATCGCCGCCGCGCCCACCGCCGACGTGGTCTTCGTCGCCCACACCGGCCTCGACGCCGTCAACTCGGTGCGTACCGTCTGGAGCCGGCTCCCGCTGCGCGACGACGTGCGGGCGTACTGGTGGCGCGTACCCGCCGATCGCGTCCCACCGGGCGATGACGCCCGCAGCGAGTGGCTGCTCGCGCAGTGGGCCCGTGTCGACCGCTGGATCGCCGACCACGCCGCCCCGGACGCCGCGCACGCGTGAGGTCGGGCGCCATCGGCGTGCCACCGCGCCACTGCACGCGTCACCGGTGCCGACGAAGTCCTGCAGTGCCTCATCACCCTGCTTACTGCCGCTGACCGGGGCGTCCGGGGAGGAGAAGCGGGTAGACGCCTATTGGCGCGGCAGGGTCGGCCCCCTCCGCCGATCTCGAACAGCCGTCTGGTCGTAGGTGGTGGGGCTACCCTCGCCCGGAATCCCGCGTCCCGGCGAGGGACGGCGAGGCCGACGCGGTGGCGCCGGTGAGGTCATGCAGTCACGGATGAAGGGATTTCGCGATGACCGTAGCGACACAGCAGGGTGGCGGTGGCGGTTCCAGCGGCCTGTACGACGTTCTGGAACTCATCCTCGACCGCGGGCTGGTGATCGACGCGTTCGTGCGGGTCTCTCTGGTCGGCATCGAGATACTGAAGATCGACATACGCGTCGTGGTCGCCAGTGTCGACACCTACCTTCGCTTCGCCGAGGCGTGCAACCGCCTCGACCTCGAATCGGGGCCCCGCAAGCCCGCCGGACTCACGGAACTCACCGGGAAACTCACGGAGTCCGGGGCACACGGCAAGACCAAGGGGGCCCTGTCCGGCGCGGCGGAGGCGATCTCCGACGCCTTCAAGCAAACACGCGACGAGGGCCGGCAACGCTAAGGCGCACTGGCGTGGGCACACCGCGTCGGCCGACGCTCACAGCGCCGGCGTCCCCCACCCAACCGCGTCCGGCCGGGTCGCTGGATCCCGAGCGAAGCCTGTGAACACGGAGACGACTGCGACCCCCGCCCGATGGCCGACACCCCAGGCATCCCTCTCACCAACAGCGACCGCACGCTCAGCCGAGCGAGGGCCGGTCAGGGTTGCTGGGCCCACGAGCCCAGTTTTTCCGGGTTGCGGATCACCCATGTCCGGGTGCCGCGGCCGTCGGAGATCTCGAACGAGGCTACCGTCACCACGGCGCCGGCACGCTGGGCCACCAGGCGGCGATGGCGACCATGTACCGGGCGATGAGCGCGGCGCCTTCGACCGGCTGCAGGGCGGTGCCGACCATGCCCCCGCCGTCGTCGGTCATCACGGCGGCCGGGTCGAGGAGACTGACGAGGGCTGCGACGTCCTTGGTCTCCCAGGCCTCTTTGACATGCCTCACCACGTCGGCCTGGCCGGTCGCCGCCACGGAAGCGGGCGCGACGCTCACGCGCCGCCGGGCGGAGGCCGCCAGTTGCCTGCAGGCCGCAGGGGTCCGGCCGAGCACGTCGGCGATCTCGGCGAACGGGTACCTGAGGACGTCGTGCAGGACGAATGCCATCGCGCTCGCCCTGCCGACCCTGACCATCTTCTTCCAGGCGGTCTCGGCCGGACTGCTGCTGACCTCGTCCTACGGAGAGACGCTGCACAGCGTAGGAGCCCGGGTGAGGTACGGGGCGTCGATGCTGTACGTACTCGCCGCGGTGCTGGCATGGAAGCCGGGCGGCGGCTCACCCCGGCCCGTCTGGCACGCGTCGGGATTCCTCGTGCTCGCCTCGATCCAGGTCGTGCTCGGGATCGCGCACGTGCCCTCGGCCCATCTCCCCCTGGGCGTCCTGCTCTTCGGTCTGAGTGTGTTGGCTCTGGCCCGGCGCTGAGGACCCGCACGCCCGAGGTCCGTGATCTCCGGAGCAGGCCGGACCGTGATGGCCGCCCGTTCCACGCGCCCGGCCGTTCCGGGGAGGCGGAGAGACCAGCGGCCGACGAACACGCCAGCGGCCGACCTCCGCGAAGGATAAGCACCCATTTCGTAGCATGAGCGGATGATCGGGCAAGGCAAGCGATGTGCTCAGCAACGGCGCGAGCGGCAGAAACCGGTGCGCCGGAAGGGCACGCTCGTCCTCAGTCTGGTCGGGATCGGCGCGGTGGTCGTTTCGGCGATCGCTCTCCGCGACGGATCCGAGCAGGCGAGATCCCTCGGATCCGCCCGGACCCCCCAGCGGACGACCAGGACCACGACGCCCGGGGCGCCTGGAGCACCACGCCCGCGCCCTGCCGGCAACGTGCGCATCGCCGCCGTGGGGGACGTCGTGATGGGCTCGCTGCCGGACGATCTGCCGCCGGATGACGGCGCTTCCTTCTTCGACTCCGTCGACGATCTGCTCGACGGCGACGTGGTGCTCGGGAACCTGGAGGGAACGCTCACCACCGACGGCCCGAGCAAGTGCGACGACGACAGTCCGCACTGCTTCGCGTTCCACGCCCCTCCGGCCTACAGCCACGTACTCAAGAAGGCCGGGTTCACAGTGATGAACGTGGCCAACAACCACATCGACGACTTCGGGGCGGAGGGGCGGCGCCAGACGTTCGCCGCCCTGCGCTCGGCGAACCTGCCGTACACGGGCCGCCTGGGCCAGATCACCGTCCAACGGGTCAACGGCGTCCGGGTCGCGGTGGTCGGGTTCGCTCCCGATCGAGGGTCCAACGATCTCACGGACATCTCCGCCGCGAAGCGGCTCACCGCTCGCGCCGCGAAGATGGCGGACATCGTGATCGTCACGATGCACGCCGGCGCGGAGGGCTCGGACCGCACCCACGTGGAACCCGGCACCGAGTACTTCCTCGGCGAGGACCGCGGAGACTGCTACGACTTCAGCCACGCCGTGATCGACTCCGGCGCCGACCTCGTCGTGGGCAGCGGCCCCCACGTGATGCGGGGAGTGGAGTTCTACAAGGGCCGACTGATCGCCTACAGCCTGGGCAACTTCTCCGGCTACAAGGTGCTCGGCCTCGGCGGCACGCTCTCCACGAGCGGCGTCCTGCAAGTCACCCTCCGCGCCGACGGCACCTACGTGTCCGGGCGCCTGCGCCCGACCCGGATCGTGCCGCCGGGCACACCGGAGCCGGGCGGCGACGGGATCGACCTCGTCTCCGACGTGTCGGACGAGGACTTCGGCCCGCACGCCGGCCGCATCTCGGCCGACGGGACGATCCATCGCCCATAGCCCGGCACGCGACCAGGGCACCCGTCCGAACGGCGTGGCCCCATCAGCCCGTTCGCCGACGCCTGGCCGGACGACGCCCGCTTCTTCAAGGCTTGGCAATGTCTGCTGCCACCTTTGAACGCCCCGCGGGCCCCGCACGTACCGCGTACGGATCTGTCATGCCGGCTTGTCGGGTTGCCCTCCAGCCCGCCGAGACGGGGGTCCCGTACGAAACGACCATCGTGCGCCCCGCAGGACCGTGACTTCCCCTCAGCGGAGGGAAGCACAGTGAGGAGCAGGCCAGTGCCCGGCAAGGACCTGACGCAGTCGTCACGCACGTCGCAGCGCGAACGCGCCCGACGTCGGAAACGGTCGAAGTGGTCGCTCGCCTTCGTCGGCGGGCCGGTCCTTCTGGCAGTCGTCGCGGGTTCGGTGTTCGCGGCGGAGAGCCGAGATCAGCGTCATCCACAGGGGAACCCGCCGGCCACCGCCCGGCCGGCGTCGGACAGCAAGCCGGATCCGAACTGCACGCTGCAGGTGCCCGATCACCCCCTGACCGCGCGCGGCCTGGCCACGCCGTACAGACTCGTGGCGACCGATCCGACACAGGGGCCGTGCCACGAGGCCAACGCCGATCAGTCGGCGTTCGTGGAAGCCGCGATCGTCACCCCGACCGGCAAACTGACCATCTACAACCCGCTGGTGATCGACAGAGGATCGAGACCGGCCGCGCGCACCGTCCCGCCCTCGGTGCCGAGAGGATCGACGGTCGGCATCTGGTTCGGTTTCAACAGTGAGAACCTGACCCTGCGCAAGAGCGGTCGCTCCGACACCCTCGCTCAGGGCAAGTGCGTCAACGGCCTGCGCGGATCCGTCTTCGGCCAGTTCGCGTACTGCAACGCGCCCGCCTTCTTCCGGGCCGCCAACGCCCAGATCGCCAAGGGACACCTCAGGATTCCGGCGCTCGGCACCGCCCGGGACGGACTGCCCTGCCCGACCACGAGGGACTTCTCCGTCGTGGACCAGGACGGGAGCGACAACGTGGTGACCCACTACCTCGCCGACGCGCACGGCCGTATCGCCCAGAACAACGCCGCGAGCAGGGCCGCCATGCAGAGGGCCGCACGACTGGCCAACCGCGGCGACCGCCACCACCGTCACAACGGCGGGTCCCGGTCGAGGACCGCGGCCACCCCCACCGACCTGGCCAACGGCAGCGACAATCTGCTGCTCACCCAGTTCATGGACCCCGCTCTCGGCTGCAAGCCGTTCACGGCGCCCGACCAGTCCGGCGACGGCCACGCCACGTCCGCCCTCGCCCTGGACGAACTGTCCGCCGCCGCCCGCCAGAAGGCTCCGGTCGCGCTGGTTCCGCAGAACGACCCGATGACGCTCGTCGACGGCCACAGCAGCGTCGCGAAGACCGACGCGTACCGCGCGGGAGTCGACATGCCCGCGATCCGCGGGGGCGCCCGCCCCGGCAAGGACGAAGCGGCCTTCTGCACCACCCTGTTCCGCGACCCGGCAGGCGTCCGGCGCGTCTTCAGGGACAAGGCGCTCTTCGAAAGGGCGCCCTCGCCGGACCCGGCCACGGCACCGAACCTCTTCGGCTTCCTCGCCTCGCGGGCCAACCAGACGTTCACCAACCTGGGTTGCGATCGGCTTCTCGGCGCGACCGACCCCGTCAGCCTCACCACGGATGCACAGGGACGCGTGACCGACGCCGTGCTGGCGCCGCTCGGCCAGACGCCTCCCACGACCGGCTCCCCGACCACTGCGTCCCCCTCCTCGTCTCCGTCCTCGTCGCCGTCACCGTCCGCGTCGACGAACGCGCCGTCCACCGGCACGAGTTACAGTCCGACCGCCCCCGCCACCTCGCCCGGCAGCGCCTCGGCGCCCTCGACGCCGACAGCGACCACGTCCGGAAATCCGTGAGTTCTACGGACCGCGCGGCGGTTTCGCCGGTCCAGGGGTGCCCCGCGGCCGCGTACGGACAGGCCGCTGGGCGGTGGCGGACTCCTCTCAGGTGCCGAGCCAGGCCAGGGCCGCGACGGTCAGGGCGCTCACGCCGGTGTCCAGGGTCGGCTGGATGACGGGGGCGAAGCCGGGGCTGTGGTTGACCGGGATGTCCTCGGCGATGGTCCCCTTGCCGGCGGCCTCTGCGTACAGGCCGGGGTCGATGCCGCCGATGCCCCAGTAGGTGAACGGCACGCCGAACGCCCCGGGGATTTCGCTCATGTCCTCGCTGGCGGTCTGCAGGTCGATGGTGTGTGCGTCGTCGCCGAAGTGGGCCGCGAACGCCTCGGCGACGCGCCGGGTCGTGGCCTCGTCGTTGACCGTGGGCGGGAAGCTGACCGTCTTCTCGATCTCCGGTGGCTTCGGCGACCGGGAGGCCTCGCACTCGGCCCTGACGATCCGTTCGACGGCGTGCAGCACTTTGGTGCGTGAAGCGCCGTCATAGGTACGGACGTTGAGCTGGATGACCGCGCTGTCGGGAATGATGTTGGGGCCGCTGCCGGCGTGGATGCTGCCGACGGTGACGACCGCTGGGCTGGTCGCGGCCAACTCTCGGGAGACGATGGTCTGCAGGCGTACGACGATCATCGCCGCCAGCACCACGGGGTCCACCGCGGCCTGCGGCATGGAGCCGTGCGCGCCCCGGCCGTGGACCGTGATGCGCAGGCTGTCCGCGGCCGAGAGGAACGGTCCCGGGCGGGTGCCGACATACCCTGCCGGGTAAGGCAGGACATGCTGGGCGAGTACCACATCGGGCCGGGGCGACCTGGACGTCAGGCCGTCGTTGATCATGCTGTCGGCGCCGTCTCCGTTCTCCTCCGAAGGCTGGAAGAGCACCACGAAGGTGCCTCGCCAGGCGTCCCGGGCCTCGGCCATCAGCCGGGCGCAGCCGGCCAGACAGCTCACGTGCACATCGTGTCCGCAGGCGTGCATCACGGGGCGCTCGGCACCGTCGTCGCCGGTCACGGTGACCGTCGAGGCGTAGGGCAGACCGGTCCGCTCGCGCACCGGGAGGGCGTCCATGTCGGCGCGGGCCATGACGACCGGGCCCTCACCGTTCGCCAGGGTCCCGATCACCCCCGTGCCGCCGACCCCGTCGGTGACCTCGTAGCCGAAGTCCCGCAGGGCATCGGACACCTTCCTCGCCGTGCGGTGTTCGCGCGATCCGAGTTCGGGGTGCTGGTGCAGGTCCTTGTAGAAGTCCTCCAGGTCGGAGCGGATGCCGTTCAGGCCGGCCAGCACGGTGTGGGCGGGGGTGGTCATGACGATTCCTTGCGCGAGCGGCGTTTTCCCCGGCGACGGGTCGCAGGTCCGGAACGACGCCGCATCATCGAGGCGAGCTGGGACTGGGGCTGCCACTGCACGCCGCTGGGCAGGTTCCAGCGGTAGTGCACAGCGGTGAGCCGGAAGAGGAGCGCCAACGCGATTCCCAGGCCGATGCCGATCCTGGGGACGCCGAGGTACGAGCAGAGCACCGTGACCCCGGCGACCGCGAGGGCGACGGTGGCGTACAGACCGTTGCCGCCGAAGACGGCCGGCACCCGGCCGAGGATGATGTCCCGCAGAGCGCCGCCCCCGACGGCCGTGAGGGTGCCGAGCAGAACGGCCGGGAGCCAGCCGAGGCCGACCGCCAGCGTCTTGTTGGCACCGGCGACCGCCCAGAACCCGATCACGGCGGCGTCCAGGCCGATGAACAGTCGGTTCCAGGACTGCTCACTGACGTGGATGAGGAATGCGATCCCCGTTCCGACGAAGGAGGTCAGGAGGTAGGCGTAGTCGGTCAGGGCCACCGGTGTGCCGTGCTGGAGCAGCACGTCCCGCATGATGCCTCCGCCGAGCCCGGAGACGATGCCGACCACCAGGAACCCGAACATGTCCAGGCCGGCCGCACGGGCCACGGCACCGCCCAGCAGCGCGCATGAGAAGACACCGGCGAGGTCCAGGTAACGCGTCGCGATGTCGAGCCCTGCAGAGACCGATGAGGACGACATCACGGACACAGTGGACATATAGCGAGGCTACTCGTGGTCGCGCCTTCCCATGCGCCCGACGCACGGCCACCGGGAGGCGCGGGAGCCGTGCGGCGTCTGGGTCAGGGCGGTTCCGGGCCCGGACGCCGCATCGCGCATGCTCATGGGAGCGGTTTCACGTGCTGGTTCCCGGTGCCCGGTCCCCTGCCTCCTGGTCGAAGCACGCGTGGAAGCGACGGGAGTGGTCGACCCGGCGTTCCGGGCCGGTCAGGGTGACCGTGGCCGTCAGGCGGACGTCGGCGCTGGAGGCCGCCAGGCGCAGCTGGAGTTCGCCCGGTTCGACCACCCGGTGTCCGTCGCGGCCGGTGAAGGAGGCCAGGTCGGCCGGTACGGTCACCCGCAGGCGGCGGGCCTCCCCCGGGGCCAGCGGGACGCGTGTGTAGCCGACGAGGCGCTGTACCGGCTGGACGACGGAGGCGACCGGGTCGTGCAGGTAGAGCTGGACGATCTCGGTGCCGTGCCGGCGCCCCGTGTTGCGGACGGTGAGGCCGAGCGAGATCTCTCCGCCGGTGTCCGCCTCCGGCTGGTGGGCCGTCAGGCCGCTCCACTCGAAGGACGTGTACGACATGCCGTGTCCGAAGGCGAAGGCCGGGGTCGGGTCGATGCTGGAGACGCCGCCTGACTGGGCCAGCCGGGCACCGAGGTAGGTGGCGGGCTGGGCGCCGCAGCCGCGCGGCACGCTGACGGGGAGCCGACCGGAGGGGTTGGTCCGGCCGCTCAGCACACTCGCGATGGCGGTGGTCCCCTCGGCGCCGGGAAAGAACGACTGCACGATCGCGGCGGCCTCCTGCGCGGCCCGCCCGAGTGCGTACGGCCGGCCGGTGAGCAGGACCACCACGACGGGCCTGCCGGTGTCGAGGAGGGCGTCGAGCAGCTGCTGTTGCGCGCCGGGCAGTGCCAGCGACTCGACGTCGCAGCCCTCGCCGCTGGTTCCGCGGCCGAACAGTCCTGAGCGGTCGCCCAGGGCCGCGACGATCACGTCGGCCGACCGCGCGGTGCGGACGGCCTCGGTGATTCCCGAGGCGTCGCCGTCGTCGACGCCGGTTCCCCTTGCGACGGTGAGTTCCGCGTCGGGGAACTCGTGCCGGAGGGCGTCGTGCAGCGTGGGCAGGTCGATGCCCGACGGGACGCCCGGATGGTGCACGCCCACGTGCTGGGGGAAGGAGTAGCAGCCGAGTACGGCCGTGGGTTCGGCGCCGTTGGGGCCGATCAGGGCGATGTGGCGTGGCCGCTCCAGGGGCAGCGTGCCGTCGTTGGTGAGCAGGACGACCGCTTCCTCGGCGACGGTGCGGGCCAGTTCCCGGTTGCCGGGCGAGTCCAGGTCGACCGTGCCGCGCAGGGTGTCCGGGTCGTCCGTGTCGGCCGCGTCCAGCGCGACCGGTACCGGGGTCCAGTCGGCGTCGAGGAGGCCGAGCCGGGCCTTCTGGGTGAGCACCCGGCGCAGGGCGCGGTCGACGACCGACTCGGGCACCCGCCCCTCCGTGACGGCTTCGGCGAGGGGTGCGCCGAACGTCTTGACGGTGGGGAGTTCCACGTCGACGCCCGCGCGCAGGGCCGTGCCCGCGGCCTGCCCCCAGTCGCCGGCGACGCCGTGGAGCGTCTTGAGGAAGGCGATGCCGAAGTAGTCGGCGACGACCGTGCCGTCGAAGCCCCACGTGTCGCGCAGCAGCCCGGTGAGGAGGTCCTCGTCGGCCGCGGAGGGCATTCCGTCGGTGTCGGTGTAGGCGTGCATGAGGGAGCCGGCCCCGCCCTCGCGCACGGCCATTTCGAAGGGGGGCAGGACCACGTCCGCCCGCTCGCGCGGGCCCATGCCGACGGGGGCGAGGTTGCGGCCGGCCCGGGAGGCGGAGTAGCCGGCGAAGTGTTTGAGGGTGGCGACGACTCCGGTGGACTGCAGGCCCTGGACGTAGGCGGTGCCGATGCTGCCCACGAGGTAGGGGTCCTCTCCGATGGTCTCCTCGACCCGGCCCCAGCGTGCGTCGCGTACGACGTCCAGGACGGGCGCCAGACCCTGGTGGACGCCCACGGACCGCATGTCGCGGCCGATGGCGGCGGCCATGCGGCGGATCAGGCCGGGATCGAAGGTGGCGCCCCAGGAGAGCGGGACGGGGTAGGCGGTGGCGCCCCAGGTGGCGAACCCCGCCAGGCACTCCTCGTGGGCCAGCGCGGGTATGCCGAAGCGGTTCGCCGCCGCGATCCGCCTCTGGGTGCGCGACAGGGAGAGGGCGCCGAGCGCGGGGTCGACGGGCGCCGTGCCGAAGGGGCGGGTCAGCTGCCCCAGGCCGGCCGGCAGGAGCGCGTCGAGATCGACGGCCTCCTCCATCTCGTGCTGGTGCGGGGCGACTTCGCCGCCCTCGTCGGAGGCGCCGACCCATACGCCGTAGAGTTGGGCGATCTTCTCGTCCAGGGTCATCGCGTCGATCAGTGCGGACACCCGGACGGCGATGTCCTGGGTGGTGTCGTTCCAGAGGGGGGCTTCAGGGGTGGTCTCAACGGCCACTTCGGTTCACTTTCCTCCGACGCCCATGAGGCCCTGGACGAGGGCCTTGCGGGCGAACAGGTAGACGAGCAGGACGGGCACCATGGACAGCGTCACGGCTCCCAGCAGGCCGGGGATGTCGATGCCGTGTTCGGTCTGGAAGTTGTACAGACCCAGGGTGATCACCTTGGTCGAGTCGGACTGGGTCAGGACGAGCGGGAACAGGAAGCCGTTCCAGGCCTGGAGCGCGGAGAACACCACGACCGTCGACAGTCCGCCGCGCGAGAGCGGTACGACGAGCTGGAAGAACATCCTTCGCGGGCTCGCCCCGTCCACCGTCATGGCCTCGAACAGCTCCGGGGAGATGTCCCGCATGGCACCGCTGAGGATGAGTGCCGACATCGGCAGGCAGAACGCGGCGGTGGGCAGGATGACGCCGAGGAGGTTGTCGTACAGGCCCGCTTCGCTGATCAGGTAGAACATCGGGACGATGACGGCCTGGGCGGGGATGGCGAGGCCCAGCAGGAACAGACGGAAGACCTGCGAGGTGATCCGGCTGCGGCCGCGGACGATCGCGTAGGCCAGCGGCGGCACGAGCAGCAGCACCACGCCTACGACGCAGACGGTGACGATGACGGTGTTCAGGAAGTACCGGCCGAAGCCCGAGTCGAAGGCGCTCGTGTAGTTGTGCAG
Organism: Streptomyces sp. NPDC037126; assembly: GCF_055605965.1. Taxonomy (NCBI): domain Bacteria; kingdom Bacillati; phylum Actinomycetota; class Actinomycetes; order Kitasatosporales; family Streptomycetaceae; genus Streptomyces; species Streptomyces sp. NPDC037126. The sequence goes on along the minus strand of NZ_JBVJTD010000004.1, from coordinate 390,807 downwards.
GGTGAAGTCGTGGGGGAAGGACAGCGGTCCGTTCTTCGCGTAGTCCTGCCGGGTGCGCAGGGTCGCCGCCAGCATGACGTACAGCGGCAGGCCGACGAGGACCAGCCAGAGGATCGACCCTGTTCCGGCGAGGTAGTTGGGGCGTCGCCTCACGAGACACCCTCCATCTCGCTGCGCATCCTGTCGTAGCCGGAGATTCGGACGACGACCAGCGAGATGATCGTGGCCGCGACGACCAGGCAGAGAGCGATGGCGGAGGCGGCGCCGAAGTCGAAGCCCTGGAAGGCCTTCTGGTACATGTAGTAGGCGCTGATCGTGGTGTCGCTGCCCGGTCCGCCCTGGGTGAGGATGAGCACCGTCTCGAAGGTGGTGAGCCCTCCGACGGTCATCAGGATCATCGAGGTGATGACCGAGTTGCGCAGCTGCGGCAGGGTGATGTGGAAGAACTGGCGGTACCGGCCGGCGCCGTCGATCTCGGCCGCCTGGTACAGCACTTGCGGGACGGCGCGGGCGGCGCCCTGGTAGATCAGGGTGTGGAACGGGGTGAACTGCCAGGTGCTGACGAAGGCCAGCACTCCGATCGCCGTGGCCTGCCTGCCGAACAGGTTGCCGTCGCCGAACAGCCAGGTCATCCGTGCGGGGATGCCGAAGTTCGGGTCCAGCAGCGCCCGCCAGAGCACCGACACGGCGGTGGAGGACAGCAGCAGCGGCACGAAGTAGATCGCCGACAGCACGGCGCGGTTGCGCTGGTGCCCGGCGGCCCACACCCCGAGCACGATGCTCAGCGGTGTCTGCAGGCCCACGCCCAGGGCGGTGAGCAGCAGGGTGAGCCAGATGCTCTTCGTCATCACGGGGTCGTCGAGGACGCGGTTCCAGTTGTCCATGCCGACGAACTGCGGTGATCCCAGGCCGTTCCAGCTCATGAAGGACAGCACCGCGACCGCGACGAGCGGCACGAGGGCGAAGAGGGCGAAGAAGACGGTGGCGGGCAGCGTCCAGAGGAAACTCGGGCGCGTGCCACGGGCGGCGTGGGCGTCCTCCGGCCGCCGCCCGGCCTTGCGGACCGTGGCGGCGGAGGGCGCGCTGGTGGTCTCGGTGGTCATGGCCGGTTCACTTGGACGGCAGGGCCTGCATGGCCTTGATGAAGCCGTCCGCGTCGAGCCGGCCGTTGAAGAACTGCTGGACGGCCTGGTGGATAGGGGTGCCGGCCGACGGCGGGTAGGCCTGGTCCCACGACAGCTGGAAGGACTTGGCCTTGGCGACGAGGTCGTACTGGAAGCGCGAGTACGCCGGGCTCGCCGACTGGTCCAGGAACCGGGGGGTGTTGGTCGTCGTGGGCAGGTTGCCGATGGCCATCTGCGCCTTGACGAACTCGTCGGAGTACATGAGCTTCAGGAACTTCGCGACGGCATCGGGGTGCTGGGTCCGCTTCAGCACGGAGTAGAAGTTGTTGGTGTTGCCGACCACGTCGGAGTCGTCGCCCTTGCCGTCGGGGACGGTCGGGAAGGTGCTGTAGCCCAGGCCCTTGGCGGCGAAGTCCTTCGCGTCCTGCTGCTGTTGCGCGTAGTACCAGGAGCCCATCAGCTCGAAACCGGCCTTGCCGGAGGCCACCAGGGCCGGCGAGGCGCCGGTCGTGTACTTCACCGAGTCGTAGTTCTTGCCGAAGGCCCCGGCGTCGACCAGTTGCCTGAGCATGCCGAGCGCCTTCTTGCTGTCCGGGCTCGCCCAGGCGTCCTTGTCGCCGTCGAGGGCCTTCTGGAACAACTCCGGCCCGGCGACGCGGTCGTAGACGTACTCGAACCACATCAGGGTCGGCCACTGGTCGCCACCGCCGAGGGCTATCGGTGTGACGCCCTTGGCCTTCAGCCTCTTCACCGCGTCGAGCAGTTGGTCCCAGGTCTGCGGCGGCTGTACGCCCGCCTGGTCGAGCACGGTCTTGTTGTCGAACAGCAGGACGGGCTGGGTGCCGCGCATGGGGACGCCGTAGGCCTTGCCGTCGATGACGGCGCTGTCGAAGACGGCGGGGAGGAACTCGTCCTTCAGGCCGGGGTCCTTCTTGATGAAGTCGTCCAGCGGCATCAGCAGGCCGGCCTTGACGAAGGGCTGGATGCTGCCGCCGCCCCAGTTGAAGAAGACGTCCGGGGCCTTGGGGGTGTTGATGATCGTCTGCAGCTTCTGCTGGTAGTCGGCGCCGGGGATGGTGTCCAGGACCGCCTTGACGTCCGAGGTCCTGTTGAAGGTGCTGACGATCTGCCTCTCGACCTTGTTGCTGGCGTCGCCGTACACCAGCACGTGGATCTTGCCGTCGTCCGAGCCGCCGCCGCTGCCGTTCCCGCAGGCCGCCAGGCCCGCGGCGAGGGCGAGCGTCGTGGCGCAGACGAGCACCCGGGACATCCGTGTACGCATGATCATCCAGCCCTTTTCGAAAGTTTCGTTGATGTTGCCGAAAGTCCTGCGGCTGGACAGTAGGGGTAGGGAGAAGAAGCGGTCAATGGCCGTGCATCCGCGCGGCCAAACCGTTACCGCTCACCCGTGACCCATGCTGCGGCCATGCGTGCAGAAGACGAGGTGAACCGCAAAGTGACGCTGGCGGCAGTGGAAAGGGAAGCCGGAGTCTCGCCTCCGACTGTTTCGAAAGTGATCAACGGTCGTTCGGATGTCCCTCGTGCAACGCGAGCCAAGATCGAGCACCTTCCGGAGGCCCACGGCTGCCGCAGGCGCGGGCCGGTCCGTTCGTCATCGTGGACCCGGCCGGCGGCCCCGACCCCGACGTCCCGTCCGTCGGCTCGCCCAACCGGGCCGGCCGCCACGCGCCACCCCACCGACCTCGGGCGCAGGCGGGTTGCCGTCATCACCGGCCCCGAGGACCTGAAGTGCTCACGGGCCCGGCTGGACGGATACCGCTCGGCGCTCTCGATGGCCGGCCTGGACGCGGACCCCGGACTCGGTGCGTTTCGGCGACTTCCACGTCCAGGGCGGCTTCGAGCATGCCATGGACCTGCCGCGGCACCGCGACCGGCCCGCCGCGATCTTCGCCGGGAGCGACCTCCGGGCCCTGGGCGTCCTCGAGGCCGCACGGGTACTGGGCCTGAGCGTGCCCGAGGACCTCTCGGTGGTGGGCCCCGACGACGTGCCACCGGCCCGGTGGTCGAGCCCGCCGCTGACCACCGTTCACCAGCCGCTGCAGCACATGGCCGAGGAGGCGGCCCGGATGCCGCTGCAACACGCGGACGCGGCCAAGACCGCGCTGCGCATCGAGCCGGCCACGCACCTGGTGACCCGCCACAGCACGGCGCCGCCCGCGCGAGGCCGAACGCGCTGACCGTACAAGCCTGGTGACGGCGGCCGGCATGTCCCGAACGGCCGCTCGTCCGGCATGTGTGGCGCCGCACCCGAGACCGACGCCACGCCCACGACTCCGCCGTCCGGCCCATCAAGAGCACCGGCCGTCACGCCGAAGGAGATCGAGCGGAGCCGTCCTTCCGGCTTTCCGGCATGACATTGCGCTCCCGCAGCCCCGATGCCCGCGGTGCCGTCCCTCGGTGGCCGAGGCCCAGAGGAGTTCTCGCATGCCCGTACGCCTGCCCGTCACCGGCACCGCTGCCGCTGCCGCTGCCGCCGCGCTCCTGCTCACCGCGGTCATCGGCGCGGCTCCCGCCGCGGCCGACCACGCTCGCGGCGGCGGTGCACCGCTGGACAGGGTGACCTTCGGCGACCCGTACGCCGGCTGCACCATCGGCGCGCGGTCCGCCGACAGCGTCGTCCACCCGGGCACCGAGGTCGAGCCGTACCTCTCCGTCGATCCGCACGATCCCAAGCGCGTCGTCACCGTGTTCCAGCAGGACCGCTGGTCCGACGGCGCCGCGCGCGGACTCGCGGCCGGCTGGACCAAGGACGGCCGCACCTTCCACGAGAGCACGCTGCCCTTCAGCGCGTGCGCCCCGGGCGGCGCGGACTTCGAGCGGGCGTCCGACCCCTGGGTGAGCACCGGGCCGGACGGCACCGTCTACGCCGGCGGGGAGGGCGTCGACTTCACGAGGAGCACGCGCAGCGCCCTCCTGACCGCCACCTCCCATGACGGCGGCAGGAGCTGGGAGAACCTCACCACCACGCATGTCGACGAGGAGCCGTTCTTCAACGACAAGCCCTCGATCACCGCCGACCCGATCCGCAGGGGCACGGCCTACCAGGTCTGGGACCGCCTCGACAACAACCCTCCGGGCCCGAGCTCGCTCGACGGTCCGGGCTACATCTCCCTCACCCGGGACGGGGGCCGCACCTGGAGCGCGGCACGCCGGTTCGTCGACACCAGCAGCGTGCCCGACACGCAGACGATCGGCCATGTGATCGTCGTCGACCCGCGCACCGGCACCCTGTACGACTTCTTCGACCGGATCACCTACTCCGGCGACCTCAGCACCGTCACCGAGGCCCACTACGCCGTGGTGACCTCCACCGACGGCGGTGAGACCTGGAGCACTCCGACCACCGTGGCACGGGACACCTCAGTGCCGGAGGTCGACCCGAACGACCCCGCCAAGGCGCTGCGCGCGGGATCCACCCTGCCCAGCCCGGCCATCGATCCGAGGACCGGCGCGCTGTACATGGCCTACGAGGGATCGGACTTCTCCGCCGGCGCGTACGACTCCGTCCAACTGGTGCGCTCCACCGACGGCGGGCGCACCTGGAGTCGTACCCCGGCACTCATCAGTCCCAAGGGTGTGCCTGCCTTCTCACCGTCGATCGCCGTCGACCGGCGGGGGACGGTCGCCCTCACCTACTACGACCTGCGCTTCCTCAAGCCCGGCGACACCACCACACTGCCCACCGCCTACCAGCTGGCCACTCTCCCGAACGGTGACCCGCGCCTGCGCTCCGAGCGACGCGTCTCCCGGGCCTTCGACTGGCTTCGGGCGCCCGACTCCGGGGGCTACTTCCTCGGCGACTACCAGGGCCTGGCGGTCGCCGGCGACGGGGTACGCGCAGTACTGACGGAGACCAACTCCAGCGCCCCGCGGAACCGCACGGACGTGTACAGCGGCAGCTTTCGCACCGGCTGACGGAGCAGGAGCGTGCGGCGGGAGCCCCTGTCGGTGACGCAGGGTGAGTCCACGCCACACACAGTGGATCGGATACGAGGGTTCCCCGGAACGGATGAAATCGCCTAAGTTGTTCCGATAAGGATTGATCTGGTGCATGCAGATCGCTGCAGGTCCACATCCGATCGCAGGTGGTCCAGCGGGTACGGAGCGGGGAACGGAGGCGACAGTCGGCAGTGATGGATACCAGAAGCGGCGATGCGGACAACACCGGCCCGTCCATACCCCGTTTCCCCCACCCGCAGAGCCTGCGGACCCTTCAGGGCGTACGGCCCTCGGAGCGGCACCGCATGCGGATGCGGCTGCTCGACGCCGTGGACGAGGACCGGCGCGATGTCGAAGTGCTGCTGACCGCACTCCAGCAGGCGGTGGCCGAAGTGCACGGCCTGGGCGGCATGGTGCATCTCCCGGGCGGGGGAATGAGCGGGATCCTCTACCTGGTCGCCGAAAGCGGCCTGCCCGAGTCGATGACCCGGCCCTGGCTGATCATCCCGGCACGGGGCACGTCGCCGCCCAGCAGGGCGGCACACAACGACACCACCACCTGGCAGCCCGTCCTGGCCCCGCCCGACCCCGTGCCCGGCCGGGACCCCGCCGCCCTGTGGCCTTCCCGGCTCCCTGTCGGCATCGGCCACCTGGCCGTCCCCGTTCCAGGCGGTGGCCGGCGACGCGGCGCCCTCTCCGTCCTCTTCGCCCCGGGCGACGAGCCCGGAGCGGCGGAGTGCGCGTTCCTGGACGAGGTGGCGGCCTGGATGTCCGGGAGACTCGCGTCGTCCGGGATCCTCAATCCGTCCCTCACCCTGCTGCGCGCCCTGGAGAGCGAGCCTGGACCGCGGGAGGCCACCCCTCCGTGGGACGACGTGGAAGGGGCGCCGTCCGTCACGTACACCTGGGACCTGCGCACCGGCGAGCTGACGTCCGACGGACCCGTCCAGGAGGTACTCGCCGGCATCGATCCGAACGTGATGAACGGTGGCATCGAGGCGTGGGCCGCGCTGATCCACCCGGACGACCTGCCCGGGGCGGTAGCCGGTTTCGACACGGGTATCCAGCTCCGCGGCGGCTTCCAGAACGAGTACCGGATCAGGCGCCAGGACGGCACGTACCTCTGGATCGAGGCTCGTGCCCGGACGCTCACGGACGAGGAGGGGACGCCGGTGAAGGTGATCGGCACCCTCCGGGACAGCAGCGAGACTCACGCTGCCGCCGAGTCGGTGGGGCGGGCGCTGCAACACATGAGTGACGGCTTCGTCTCCCTGGACACGGACTGGCGCATCGGATTCCTCAACGAGGCCGCCGAGCGGCTCCTCGGTGCCGCGGGAGACGTGGCCGGAACCCTGCTCTGGGACATCCCCGCGGTACGCGCCGTGCCCGGGCTGAAGGAGCGGTGCCAGGCGACGGCGGCCGAGGGCCGGCCGGCCGGATTCGACGTACCGGGAGCGGACGGGACGTCCTGGTACCACCTGCGGCTGGTACCGGTGCCGGAAGGCCTCACGCTCTACATCACCGACACCACCGAGCGGCATCTGCGCGAGGCCGAGCGGGCCGCCGCCGAACGGGCGTCCGCGGAACGGGCGTCCGTGGTGCAGCGGATCACGCGGGAACTGGCCGAGGCCGTCACGGCGCAGGATGTGATGGCGGCGATGGCCGACGGGGTGATGACACCCCTCGGGGCCTCGGGACTCATCATGCTCGGCGCGGTCGGCGACCGACTCGACGTGGTCGGCTCCCGGGGCTATGCCGAGCACTTCACCCGACTGCTGGACGGGCATTGGAAAGTGCCGGACGTCATGAACCCGGTGGGGGACGCCCTGCACACACGCACGCCCCTCTGCATCTCCTCCTCGGAGGAGTTCCTGAGCCGTTACCCGGGCGCCGAGACCCTGATCCGGGAGAGCGACAAGCAGGCGTGGGCCTTTCTGCCGCTGGCGGTGTCCGGGCGCGAGATCGGCGCAGCGGTGATCTCCTTCGACCGGCCGCGGGTACTGGACGACGACGAACGAACCCTGCTCACCGCGCTCAGCGGGCTGATCGCGCAGGCCCTGGAGCGAGCCGGGCTCTACGACGAGGCGACGACCCGCGCCCGCACCCTCCAGCGCAGCCTGCTGCCACAGGCACTGCCCACACTGCCCGAGGTGACGACCGCCGCGCGCTACCAGCCGGCCAAACAGGGAGCGGACGTCGGCGGCGACTGGTACGACGTGATCCCCCTCTCCGGCGCCCGGGTGGCGCTGGTGATCGGCGACGTCATGGGCCACGGCATGGCCGAGGCCGCCACCATGGGCAGGCTCCGCACAGCGGTCCGAACCCTCTCGGAGCTGGAGCTGCCGCCCGACGAAATCCTCGGCCACCTCAACGACATCGTCGGCGAGCTGGGCAACGACGCCTTCGCCACCTGCCTCTACGGCATCTACGACCCGGTGAGCCGGTGTCTGTCGTACGCCAGCGCCGGTCAGCCGCCCCCGGCGGTGGCCCACCCCGACGGCACCGTCACCTTCCTGTCCATGACCCCGGACCCGCCACTGGGGGTGGCCGCTCCGCCCTTCGAAGCACTGGAGACGCCACTGCCCGACGGCAGCCTGCTCGCCCTCTACAGCGACGGCCTGGTCGAGAGCAAGGACAGGGATGTCACCACCGGCATGAACCACCTGGCCGAACTCCTCTTCCAGTCCGTGAACGCCATGCCGACCTCACCGGCGGACGCGTCGGACCTGGACGCCCTCTGCGCCTCCCTCACCTCCGCCCTCCTCCCGGCCCACGGCGCGCTGACCGACGACGCGGCCCTGCTCCTGGCCCGCACCCACCCGCTGGACGCGGAGAACGTCGCCGAGTGGCCACTGCCGGAGGACCCCGTGGCGGCGAGCCGGGCCCGTGAGCTGGTCCGCGCCCAGCTCACCGACTGGGACCTGGCCGATGAGGACATGATCATGACCACCGAGCTGCTGGTCAGCGAGCTGGTCGGGAACGTCGTCCGGCACGCCTGCGGCCCCATCCGGCTCCGCATGCTCCGCAGCCGCGCACTGATCTGTGAGGTCTCCGACGCCAGTCTCACCACGCCGCACATCCGCCACACCTCCGCCACCGACGAGGGCGGCCGCGGCCTGCAGCTCATCTCCGCGCTCTGCCAGCGCTGGGGCACCCGCCACACCCGTACCGGCAAGTCCATCTGGACCGAACAGCCCCTCCCCACCGCGTCCGACCGGCGGCACAAGCCGGTCCAGCGGGCCTGACGCTCACGCTACGCGGCGATGACGGCGACCCCCGTCCTCCCCCCGTCGACGTCCACCACGGTCCCGTGGACGAAGGTCGATTCCTCGCTCGCCAGCCAGACCACGGCGGTCGCGTGGCCGCACAGCCCCGATGTGCCGGACGCCGATGTGCCCCCGCTGCTGCTCAGCCCTCGGGGCGCGTCCGCTCCGAGGCCGCCTTCTCGTTCCACCACCAGCCCGCGTACCCCCCTGTCCGCCTCGCCTTGCCCCTGGGTGCCCGAGAACCCCGGACACGCTGTCGCCATCCGCGTCGAGAAGGCCCGCATGGTGTCTGATCGGAGCGCGACCGTGGACCCGTCAGCCTCATGTGGTCCGTGCGCCTCGGCCGGGTGCCGTCCGCCGCGATGAGTTCCGGCCGGGTCGCGAGTCTGTCCTGGTGACCGTCGTAGGACGCCGTACGACGCCGACCGGCACGAGACACCACGGAGGACACATGACGAGCACGCCGGACGACCCGAACACCACGCTGCCCGGCCGGCCGGCCGTCGTCGACCTGGCCACCTGGCAGGCGGCCCGTGACGAGCTGCTGCTCCGCGAGAAGGCGCACACACACGAGGGCGACGCCATCGCGGCGGCCCGCCGCCGACTGCCGATGGTGGAGTTCGACGGAACGGTCGAGGTCGTCGGACCCGACGGCAGGGTCCCGTTCCTGGACCTGTTCCAGGGGCGGGACGAGCTCGTGGTCTACAAGCACATGTGGTACGACGGCGCGCCGCACCAGGGGCAGTGCGAGGGCTGCACGACCACGGCCTGGCACCTGAAGGACGCCGTCTATCTGAACGCCCGCGGCGTCTCGTTCGCCGTCCTGACCACGGGCCGGTGGGACGAGGTCGCCTCCTACGTCGAGTTCATGGGCTACACCCAGCCGTGGTACTCGGTACGTGACGTGGACGCACCGATCGGCGGCGACATGGGTCACCTCACCTGCTTCCTGCGCGACGGCGACCGCGTGTTCCTCACCTACTCCACGACGGGCCGCGGCAACGAGCGGGTCAACGGGTCCCTCGGCCTGCTCGACATGACGCCGTACGGCCGCGGCGAAGCGTGGGAGGACCAACCTGAAGGCCGGCCCGAGGGCCAAAGCCCGTGCTGGTCCTGGCGCTCCGACGCGGACGGCCACGCCACCTGGGGCCCGACCAGCCGCCCCGTGCCGCAGTGGACCCGCCCGGACGCAACCCCCGTGGAGACCCTCGGCCGGCAGGGTCACTACCACTGACGTGCGGGCGTCGCCCGTGGCCAGGTGACCCTCGCGGCACTCCGTGCGCGGGCGGCAGACCGTCGCCACCCGGCGCCTGCGGGCGATCTGGGCCGCCTCCCCGTGACATGCGCCGGCGGACGGCCGGACAGAATGCGGTCGCATGACACATCACGCGACGGACTGGTCCCGGCTCAGGCATGCGTACGGGCCGGCGGACGACATACCCGCCCATCTTCGGCCGCCTGACCGGTGGCCGGGAGGACGAGGAAGTGTGGCGCGACCTGTGGTCGGCGCTGTGCCACCAGGGCACCGTGTACGAGGCGAGCTACGCCGCGTTGCCGGTCCTCGCGGACATCGCGGCCGGTCGCGCGCCGGGCGAGCCGCGGCAAGCGGTTCTCATGTCGGGGCTCGTCGTCGCCGAAGCCGGCCCGGCCGAGCGTGGCCTGTACGAAGCCCAGATCGCCCAGTTGACGCCAGTGACGCGCGCCTGCCTGACCGGGGTCCCGGCCGACGAACCGGAGACCTTCGTCTACCTGGCCCAGAGCCTGCTGGCGTTCGAGAACGTACCGGTCTGGTCCCGGCAGCTCGAACTGCTCCTCGATGAATTCGAGGCGGAATGCCCGGAGTGCGAGGCCCTCACCTGCGTCCAGCCGGGCGCATCCGCGGACGAGTGTGAAGCCGAGCTGCACCCGGCGGACCCTGACGAGCTGACGGGCGTCGGCGCCCGGATCCACGCCATGGCGCGCGACGCCGGTCAGGACCAGGTCTGCGACTGGGTGACACGCCTCTTCGGACTCGCGACGTGCCCGGAGTGCGGGACCAGGTTCATGATCTCCGAGACCGTCGCCGGATAGGGTCCGGGCACACTCCTCCGCGAGTCCGCTCAGCCGCGGCGCCAGGTCTCCGGGTCGGCGACGCTCCCTCAGGCGCCGGCCGAACGGCGGCTCAGGACGGGCTCGGCGAGCAGTCTTGCCATCCCACAGAGGGTCTGGCCGTGCCGGGCGAAGAGTTCGTCGCGCGAGTCGAAGTGGCCGAGGTCCGCCAGGACGTAGGCCGAGAGATCGCAGGCGGCGCCGTCGGCCGGGCAGACCGTCGCGCCGTCCCAGTCGATCGCCGTCCTGGACAACGCCTCGAAGAGCGTCTCCGCCCCGGAGTTGGTGAAGCCACCACCGCCGTGTTCTCTCAACTCACTGAGATCACCGAAGAGTTCGGAGATGGTCAGCCAAGGAGGTGAGGGACGGTCGCCCCGCGTCAGTCCGCCCAGGCGGAACTCCGGCCATGCAAGCACGACTTGGTCCGGGACGACGCCATGGAGCCTGGGGAAGCGCGGATACCAGAACCTCCCGTCGACCACCAGTCCACGCACCCGCGTGGCCACCCCGGATGCCCGCGCCACGGACTCCAGTACCGCCATGCGCTGACTGCACGAGCCGCGGCCGCGGCGAAGCACTTCGGAGACGGGACGCTCGTCCTGAACCGAGTACACCGGCCGGACAGTTGCGGCGATCCATCGGTGGGCCCGGCGCAGGGCGGCTGTCTGGCGGCCGGGCTCCGAGGCGTCGCCCATGTCACCCGCGTCCACCGGGGTGCCGAGCTGTCGGAGCAGAGCGGAGACTCTCGGGTGCCGCCAGTCGAGGATCCGCGTGGGGGCCGTACTCCCCGCAGCGGTTTCCCCGCCGGCCGTGCGCGTGCGTTCACGGCCTCGCGGCGTCAGAAGCGAACTCGTCATGACCGTGGTCCTCCCCGCCCGGCATCCTCTGGTGTCCAGTCGCATCGTGACAGGAAATTTGAACACGTTCAACTCCGAAGGACGCCGCCGGTGGACGGTGGACTCCTCCACTCGTCGACTCGGACCCGTCGATGCCGCGCGAGTCGGTTCCACACCCCCTGTGAGGCGGCGGCCGCGGGCCCGGTCGCAAATCACTTGACTTGCACGCGGGCCGGCGCTGCATTGTGTGCAGACACCACGAATCGTGGTGCCGACAACCCGGAGAGGCAGCGGCAACACATGGAGATCCGTTCCACGTCCGACCAGGACCTCGACGTCTTCGTCGACACACTCCATGCCGCGTTCGGGCGCTTCCCCGAAACCCCCGCCGGGGGCGGCGGGGTGTGGTGGTCGGCGTTCGAGATGGACCGCAACCTGTTCGCCATGTCGGCGGACGGGCGGCCCGTCGGGACCGCCGGTGCGTACTCCTTCGAGCTCACCCTGCCCGGTGAGATCCTCGTCCCGGCCGCCGGGGTGACGGCCGTCGGCGTAGTGCCCTCGCACCGGCGCCAGGGCGTGCTCAGCGCGATGATGCGCCACCAGCTGACCGAGCTTCGGACCCGAGGTGAGTTCCTCTCCGTGCTGCTGGCCTCCGAGGCACTGATCTACCGCAGGTTCGGCTACGGACCGGCGACGTACACGCAGCGGCTGACGGTGCCGCGGCACAAGGCCGGCCTTGCCCTCCCCCGGGCACACGGAGCGGCCGACGCCCCGGACACCGGCACGATCGAGGTGCTGCGGCGGGCCGAGTGCGGCGAGATCCTGGAGGAGGTCTACGACCGCTACCGCCGCGCTCAGCCCGGAGCACTGTCCCGGCCGCACCACTGGTGGGCCTCGGGCGCGGGGCAGCCCCCGGTCTCCTCGGCGCCGCGCTACGTCGCCGTACACCGGGACGCCGACGGCGTCCCGGACGGGTACGCCAGTTATTCGATCGGCGACCCCGACACCTTGACGGTCGACGAGACCATCGCCGCCGATGACGCGGTCTTCGCGGCCCTGGCCCGGTTCGTGCTCGGCCACGACCTGGTCGGCCAGGTCGTGTTCAAGCACCTCCCGCGCGAGCACCCGTTGCGCTGGCAGCTCGCGGACTTCCGCGCCGGCCAGGTGAGCGGCGACACCGACTGGCTCTGGGTGCGACTGCTGGACATCCCGCGCGCGCTGACCTCGCGCGGCTGGTTCACGGACGGCGAACTCGTCCTCGACGTCGACGACCCGTTCCTCGGCGAGCGCGGCCGGCATCTGCTGACCGTCCGGGACGGCAAGGCCGGCTGCGTCCCGACGGAGCGCGAGCCCGACCTGTCCCTGGACGTGAGCGACCTGGGCTCGATCTACCTCGGCGGCACCACCCCGAGCACGCTCGTGCGCGCCGGACACGTACGGGCACACCACCCCGGCGCGGCCGCCCTCGCCGACGCCCTCTTCCGCGCCGAGCGCACCCCGCACTGCCTGCACTGGTTCTGACCGCGCTCGCGACCCTCCACAACTCCCTTTCGACACTGTCCTCATGGCGTCGAGGCCGATGTGGAGGGTCCGCCGAGCGTCGATCGAACGCATCGGCAATCATGAAGCATGCGCTCGGACGGCTGGCACCTCACCGAAGACGTCGACGACTTCCTCGCCCGGGCCGGGGACTTCCTGCGCTCACGGCCGGCCCTGCACAACACACCGCTGACGACGATCGAGAGGCTGCGCACACGCGGCGCGGACGGTGCGCTCTTCGGTCTGCTGGTGACGGGAGGCGAGGTCCGCGCCGTCTGCTACCGCCTCGCGTCCCAGCGGCTGACCCTCACCACCCTCTCCGCCGACCAGGCCGGCGCCCTCGCCGTCCACCTGACGGACTTCGGGCTCTCCCTCACGGGCGTCGTCTCGGACCACGACACTGCCACGGCGTTCGCCGAGGCATGGCCGCGGCGCTCGGGCGGCGCGGCGCCACTGCCCTACTGGCGGGGCCGTCTCCATCGCCTCGGCACGCTCACCCCGCCGGATCCGCTCCCGGACGGCCGGGGTCGCGTCCTGGGCACGGCGGACCGCGAGCACATCATCCAGTGGTGCGACGAGTTCGCCACCGCCGTCGGAGAGACTCCCTCCGTCGATGCCGACGCCTGGGCCGGCTCGCGGTTCGGCGACAAGCACTTCACGTTCTGGGAGACCCCGGACGGCACTCCCGTCTCCATGGCAGGCTCGACCTCGATGGTCGGCGGCATGATCCGGGTGGACCCCGTCTACACCCCGGCCCACCTCCGTGGTCGCGGCTACGCGGGCGCCGTGACGGTCGAGGTGAGCAGGGCCGCGCTGGCCGCGGGCGCGACGGACGTCGTCCTGTTCACGGACCCGGCCAACCCCACCAGCAACGCCCTGTACCAGCGGATCGGATACGTCCCGGTCGCCTGCTTCACCGGGTACGACTTGTCCCACGGCGCCCCAGTGGACGGTTGGGAACGCGGCCGGACCAGAACCGCGCCGAAGGACGGCAGCGCCTGCTGAGATACTCCGGCCCATGGATGCCGGGCTGATGGGGAGCGGTACGCGCGCGGGCGAAGGGTCGCGTGCGCAGGGCGTGTTGGCGGACGGCTCGGGCTGGGCGCTGCGGTCCGCGACGGCGGAGGACATCGAGGTGATCGCTGAGTTGCGGGCCACGGTGATGCGTGCGGATCTGGTCCGCCTCGGGCGCTACGACGAGCACCGGGTGCGGCAGCGGCTGAGGGACTCCTTCTCCGCACGGCACATGTCGGTCGTCATGGTCGACGGCGAACTCGGGGGTTGCGTCACGGTCCGGCCCGCCGTGGGCGGACAGTGGCTGGAGCACTTCTACCTTGCGCCACGCTGTCAGAACCGAGGACTTGGATCCGCTGTCCTGAGGACGGTGCTGGACCGGGCGGACGCTCAGGGGACGGTCGTACGGCTGGATGTTCTGCGGGGCAGTGCCGCACGTCGGCTCTACGAGCGCCATGGCTTCGTGGTGGAGTCCCAGGACCCGATCGACGTCTTCATGGTGCGCCCGCCGGGGGCGAGCCCCGCGGCGAAGGACTGATCCGCCGGCCGGCGGCACCGGGCGTCCGCGTGAACGCGCGGCGGGGGCGAAACGGTCAGTCGTCGGTCTTGATCTTCTTCATGGTCAGGTGGGACTCGACGCGCAGGATACCGGGCAGACCGGTGAGCTTGCCGGTGAGGAAGGCGTTGTAGGCGGCGTGGTCGGCGACGGCGACGCGGAGGAAGTAGTCGGGGCGGCCGAACATCCTGCGGAACTCGACGACTTCCTCGTAGGAGGCCAATGTCTCCTCCAGGGTCTCGATGGTCTTCAGGTCGTTGGCGTAGACCTCGATGTCGATCATGACTTCCAGCGCGCGGCCGACGGCTTCGGGGTTGATGACGGCGCGGTAGCCGCTGATGGCCCCGGCGTCCTCGAGGCGTTTGAGGCGACGCAGGCAGGGCGGCGGGGTGAGCCCGACCCGCTTCGCCAGTTCGACGTTGGTCAGCCGCCCGTCCTGACGCAGGTGAAACAAAATTTCCCTGTCGATCGCGTCGAGGCTGATTTGATTACCCATGACGCCAGCATAGAGGAACAATGGGAAACCATATGTGGTGGACATTCTTCTAAAATTTCAGCATGCGAACGTCCCCGGTCGCCGTGACCCACCCCCCTCGTCCTGCTCCGACCTCCTCGCAGCCTCCGCGGTCCGAGGCCCTGGCGGCTCTGAAGGACTCCACCTCCGTGGGCCTGGGGCTGTTGCCGCTCGGCCTCGCGTTCGGGGTGCTCATCACCCATGCCGGTCTGCCCTGGTGGTGCGCGAGCCTGTTCACCGCCGTCGTCTACGCCGGCTCGTTCGAGTTCCTGCTCGTGAACCTCGCCCTTGCGGTCACGCCGCTGGCGACGGTCGCGCTGACCGCCTTCCTGGTCAACGTCCGGCACGTGTTCTACGCACTGTCCTTCCCCCTCGACCGCGTGCGGGGGCGGCTCGCGAGGACCTACAGCACCTTCGCCCTGACCGACGAGGCCTACGCGCTGACGACCGGCGAGCGGGCCCGGTCCTGGTCCGGCGCGCGCATCGTGTGGCTGCAGTCGTTCATGCAGCTGTACTGGGTCGGCGGCGCCACCGCGGGCGCCCTGCTCGGGTCGGTCGTACCCGACGGCGTCAGGGGCCTGGACTTCGCCATGACCGCGCTGTTCGCCGTCCTGGCCCTCGACGCCGTGCGCGAGCGGCGCGGCGACCTGCCCACCCCCCTTCTCGCGCTGCTCAGCGCCCTGGTCGCCCGCCTGATCTGTCCCGGTCAGATGCTGCTGGCCGCCTTCGCCCTGTTCACCGCCGCGCTCCTGGCCCGGTACCCCACCGCCCGCGAGCGGACCGGCGAGAGGATGTCCGATGCCTGACACCCGCTACCTGCTCCTGGCCGTCGCCGTCTCGGCCGCCGTCACATGGGCGCTGCGCGCCCTGCCCTTCACCGTCCTCGCCTCGTTGCGGGCCAGCAGGACCGTGCGGTACCTCGGCGCGCGCATGCCGGCCGGCGTCATGGTGATCCTCTTCGTCTACTGCCTGCGCGACCTTCCACTCCCCCAGCCACGCGCCGCCGCACCGCTGGCCGCGCTGGCCGTGACCGTCGGGCTCCACCTGTGGCGCCGCAACGCCCTGCTGAGCATCATCGGCGGCACCGTCGCCAGCGTGGCCCTGGCCAGCGGCCTCTTCGCGGGCTGACGCGCGGCACATGCCGGGGTCGAACGACCGGCGCGGCCCCGGCGTGACCGGTTCGTGCTGCGCCGCCGACCGCCCGTGATGCGGGCAGCAGGTGAACCCCCGAGTCTGGAAGGCGATGCCGAAGGCCCGGTCGATCGGCTGACCGAACCCGGCGAGCGACAACCAGTGGAGGTTCGTCATGAAGGATCTGCCCCCGCCCCCCAATCCGACGCTGGAGCCCGCGGCCAGGGAACTCGCCGACGCGACCGCCGCCCATCCCCGTATCTACGAGGTCCCGCCCGAGCAGGGGCGTGACATCCTCGCGGGACTGCAGACCGGAGAGGGCGTGGCCAAGCCGGAGATCGACGAGGAGTGGATCAGCGTCGACGCCGGCGAGTGGGGCACGGTGCGGGCCCGCATCGTCAAGCCCAAGAACGCCGACGGCCCCCTGCCCGTGATCTTCTACATCCACGGCGCCGGCTGGGTGTTCGGGGACGAGAACACCCATGACCGTCTCGTGCGGGAACTGGCCGTCGGCGCGGGCGCGGCCGCCGTGTTCCCCGTCTACGACCGGGCCCCCGAGGCCCGTTACCCCACCCAGATCGAGCAGAACTTCGCCGTCGCCCGGTGGGTCGTCGAGCAGGGCGCCGGTCACGGGCTCGACCCCTCCCGCATGGCGATCTGCGGCGACTCCGTCGGCGGCAACATGTCCGCGGTCCTCACGCAGATGGCCAAGGACCGAGGCGGCATCCGCCTCGCCGCACAGGTGCTGCTCTACCCGGTCACCGACGCGAACTTCGACAACGCCTCGTATCTGCAGTTCGCCGAGGGCTACTACCTCACCCGGGACGGCATGCTCTGGTTCTGGGACCAGTACACGACCGACGAGGTCCAGCGCAAGGAACGCTACGCGGCCCCGTTGCGCGCCTCGCTCGACGATCTCAAGGGTCTGCCGCCGGCCGTGGTGATCACCGACGAGGCCGACGTGCTGCGCGACGAGGGTGAGGCGTACGCGGCCCGCCTGCGGGAGGCCGGAGTCCCGGTCACCGCCGTACGTGTCCAGGGCATGGTGCACGACTTCCTCATGCTCGACAGCCTCCGCGACTGCCACGCCACCGACGTGGCCCGACGGATCGCCGTCGCCGCCCTCAAGGACGCCCTGCACGGCAGCTGAAGGCTCATGGCGGGCCCGACGAGCCCGACCACCTCGGGGCCCGGTCCGGCAACCCATCGGCCGCTGTGGCGCGGCCGGGTTCGGCACCGCCGTACGGCGCCAGGCTCCGAAGTGTCGTACTCCGACCGGTTTCCGGAGAGGGGCTCAGGAGCGGCCGCGGAAGTCGCGGACGTACGCGCGCACATCCACCTCGTATGGCGTCCGGCCACGGACCGCGTGGATGCCCGGGACCCCGCCCGGGAGACGGCCCCTCTCCGCCAAGCGTCGGACACACGAGGTGAACACCCCATGAGCACCGTTGAGGACAGGAACAAGGCCATCGTCCGCGAGGGTTTCGACACCCTGTTCAACAAGCGGGACTACGGCGCAGCCGAGCGGTTCTGGTCCCCCGGCTACATCCAGCACAGCGCCCACATCGCGCCCGGACGGGAGGGCCTGTTCGACCTGGTCAAGAGCCTCCCGCCGGACCTGGGGCACGAAACCGAACTCATCATGGCGGAGGGGGACATGGTCATGGTGCGAGGACGCTTCTCGGGAGAGGGCCGGTCGGCCCCGTGGATCGCCGTCGACTTCCTCCGTCTGGAGGACGGCGTCATGGTGGAGCACTGGGACGTGATCGAGGTCGAGGCGTCCAGGGCCGAGTCCCTGAGTGGCCTGCCCATGTACGGCGACACGTTCCCCGAGGACCGATGAGGCGGGGAAGCGCCCCTTGACATGGTGAGTCTCATAAAGCAACTTTGGAGGTCAGAACCGCTCTATGGCAAGGGGGCCGGCGGCCTTGGAATGGACAGGCGTGCGCTACGCGGACAAACCCACGATCGAGGTGCACACATGGATCGACGCCTCACCCAAGAGGGTGTGGGCCGTCGTCAGCGACATCGAGCTGATGCCGGGCATGAGCGAGGAACTACGGTCCGTCGAATGGCTCGACGGCGCACCGGGCCCGGCCGTGGGGGCCAGGTTCGTCGGCCGCAGTGAGCACGAGGCGTTCGGCACATGGGAGACGACCTCCCATGTCGTGGAGTGCGAGACGGAGTCGGTCCTCGCCTGGGCGGTGGAGGACCCGTCCGACCCCTCCGCGGTCTGGCGCTTCCGGCTGCTGCCCAGGGACGGCGGAACCGAACTCTCGCAGTGGATGCAACTCGGCCCGGGGCGCTCCGGGTTGTCCGTGGCGATCGACCGGATGCCGGAGAAGGAACAGAAGATCGTCTTCGTTCGTCTGCGGGAGTTCGAGCGTGGCATGACGCACACGCTTACGCAGATCAAGAAGCTGGCGGAGGCGTGATGCGGACGGCGACCACGATCGAGGCCTCCGGCGGCGAACACTGGTCCCAGCACGCGGACTTCGTCGTCGAGGCGGAGAAGCTGGGCCTGGACGTCTGCTGGGTCGCCGAGGCCTGGGGCTCGGACGCGCCCACCGCCCTCGGCTACCTCGCGGCGCTCACCGACCGGCTGCTGCTGGGATCCGGTGTGATGCAGCTGGGCACACGGACCCCGACGGCCATCGCGCAGACCGCCGTCACCCTCTCCAACCTGTCGGGCGGGCGCTTCCTGCTCGGCCTCGGCGCGTCCGGCCCGCAGGTGATCGAGGGGCTCCACGGAGTACCCTTCGCCCGGCCTCTACGACGGATGCGCGAGACCGTGGAGATCGTGCGACGGGTTCTCGACGGCGGCCGACTCTCCTACTCCGGCGCGGAGTTCACCATCCCGCTGGCCGGCAGCGAGGCCGTCCCGATGCGGCTGTCGATGCGCGCGGAGCACCCGGTGCCGGTCTACCTGGCGGCGCTGTCCCCCGCCATGCTCCGGCTGACCGGCGAGGTCGCCGACGGCTGGCTGGGCACCAGCTTCGTGCCCGAGGGCGCGGGCGAGGCCTACTTCGCGCACCTCGACGACGGTCTGGCCCGCAGCGACCGCACCCGGGCGGACCTCGACGTCTGCCAGGGCGCCGAGGTCGCCATCGCCACCGACGAGGAAGCGCTCGGCGCGATGGTCGCCGGGCGCAAGAAGGAACTCGCCTTCAGCCTGGGCGGCATGGGCTCGTCGTCCACCAACTTCTACAACAACGCCTACAGCCGTCAGGGTTGGGCCGCGGTCGCCGCCGAGGTGCGCGAACGGTGGCAGGCCGGGGACCGGGACGGCGCGACCGGCCTCGTGACCGACGAGATGGTGCTGGGCACGACACTGATCGGTACGGAGGCCATGGTGCGCGAGCGGCTGGCGGTATGGCGCGACGCCGGTGTCACCACGGTCCGCCTCTATCCGGCCGGGGAGACCCTGGAGGCCCGGCTCGCCACGCTGGCCAGGGCGATCGAGCTGGTCCACGAGGTCGACGGGGCGTCCTGACCACTCGTGCGCGGCTGCCGGGACCACCTGGGTGGGGCTCAGTCGGCGCTCCGCGTCGGCTCCCCTTCGTCGTCCGGTTCGTCGTCCAGGTGGAACCGTCGTCGGACGTCAGGACGGTCGAGGAGCCTCGCCGGGTAGCCGGGGCCGGGGCGTGCGGTGACGTCCTCCCAGGCCAGCGGCTCCCTGCAGTGGGAGCACACCACCTCGCCGTGGGCATCGTGACCGCAGGTCTCGTGGTGGGTGACGACCGGCGGCCCGTCCTCGTCCGCGAGCCACCGGTCGCCCCACCGCGTCATGGCGAGGATCACGCCGTAGAAGTCACGGCCCGACTCGGTCAGCACGTACTCATGGCGGATCGGCTGCGTCTCGTACAACCGCTTCTCGAGGAGGCCCGCCTCCACCAGTCTGCGCAGCCGCTCCGCGAGGGTGTTGCGTGCGATGCCCAGTTCCTGCTGGAACTCGTCGAACCGGCGGATCCCGTAGAACGCCTCCCTCAGCACCAGGGGCGTCCACCAGTCGCCCAGCAGGTCCATGGTCCTCGCCACCGAGCACGGCCAGTTCGCGAACGACGTGCGTCTCATACGGCGATGATACGAGTCTTCTAGTGAGACTCAGCACGTCGGATCCGTTGCGCGAGCCAGTCGGTGTAGTGGGTCGGGGCGATCCGTGCGTCGGCCGGGGCGATGATGACATCACCGGGGACTGCGGCGAACATGCCCGCGGTGTCATCGGTGACGACAGAACGCCCGTCGCCCTTGGCGGTCACGGTGAGACGCGGAACGCACGGTGGCTGGACTTCGGGAGTGCTTCCCTCCCCTGCCGCTCACTCCCCTGCGGCGTCGTGGCCCTTTTCGTGGGTTTCCGCGAGTTCGGCGTC
This sequence comes from Streptomyces sp. NPDC037126, assembly GCF_055605965.1. NCBI lineage: Bacteria > Bacillati > Actinomycetota > Actinomycetes > Kitasatosporales > Streptomycetaceae > Streptomyces > Streptomyces sp. NPDC037126. The sequence continues at coordinate 370,409 of NZ_JBVJTD010000004.1, read as the reverse complement.
GGGGCCCTGGGCGCGGACCCGCTGGACGTGTTCGAGGGACTCGCGCAGTTCGGTGAGCCAGTCGTCCGTGTGGCGCTGGACCAGGCGCACGCACCACGCCAGGGCGTCACTGCGGCTGCGGGCGACGCCACCCGCGATCAGGGTGTCGAGGACCTGGCGCTCGGGCTGGCGCAGCCGGGTCATGACGGGCGCCGCCACATGCGTGAACAGGGCGCGTTCCCCGGCGCACTCCACGCCCCAGGAGACCTTCCGGCGGAAGCGGTGCTCGGCCTCGCGGGCGACCCCGATCCGCGTCTCCCTGGTCCGCTCGCGGAACTCCTGGACCCGGCCCTGGACGGCCGCCTCACGTTCGGTGGGCGAGGCGTCGTCGGAGAGCCGAGGTGCGGCGATGCGGCCGACGACGGTGATCTCCTCGCGGTCGACCGCCACGTCGACCAGTTCCTCGAACAGGTCGTCCGGCACACGGCCGGCGAACCAGCCGCGCAGCTTCTCTCGCTCCTCTGTCGTAATCATGTAATCACCATTACTCCGCAGCGGACCGGATGCAAGAGTCCGTGGGTGGTGTCCGCCGACAGCGGAAGCGGGCCGCGCCGGGACGGGTGGGTCACCCCGGACCGTGCTCCGGCCGTCCGGTGACCCTGCCGTCGGGCGACAGGGTGAAACGGGTGCCGTCCATCTCCGCGGTGGACGTGGCCTGCCCGCCGTACGCCTTCATCGTGAAGTCCTCCGCCTTGCCCATGTGCACGCGGGCTTCGGCGGCGTCGCTCCGGGAGTTGACCCGTGTCCTCACCGACCAGTCGTTCACCTGTCTCTCCCGCCACGGCCCCCAGCTGTCCTGCGGCAACAGCCCGGCGCCCCGCCCGGAGAACACGTACCAACCGGCGAGGCCGAGCAGGACGACGACGGCTCCGGTCACGCGCGCGGAGGCGGTCGGCCGGTGCCGGATGCGGGAGAGAGCCACGGCGGGCCCCGTTCGGTTCGGAGGCGAACTTCACCGCACCCGAAGACGACCACCTGCCGACCTGCGCTCCCCGTGGCGGGGGACCGCCTTGCCCGGTCCGGTCGTTCAGCGGACCGTGGCGACGAGGCGTCGTAGGGCGGCGTGGGCGGGTGGGCCCCAGGTGGGCTTGCCGCCGGGGCGGCCGCGGACGCCGGCTTCTCCGATGAGGATGCCGCCGAGCGCGCGTAGCACCGCCCAGCCGCGGGCACCGCGCAGGGTGGCGGTGTCCACGGCCGGCCGATAGGCGTCGTGGAAGCGGTCGACAGCGCCGTCCGGCAGCAGAATCCAGGGGGCGGCAAGGTCGCAGGCCGGATCTGCCGCGCAGAGGTCGCCGAAGTCGATCACACCGCAGAAGGTGCCGCACGCGGTGAGGACGTCGGCCGGATGCAGATCTCCGTGGAGCCACAGTGCCGGGCCCGGCCGGTCGGGCGCGGCGAGGGCGTCTTCCCAGACCGCTCGGACGGCGTCCGGGGCGGGGATCAGCCCCAGCTCGGTGGCCGAGGTGAGCCGCTCGGCGAACTGCTCGGCGCAGTCGGCCAGCGACCCCCCGCGGCCCCGTCCGAGGGGCGCCCCGTCGGGAGCGGGGCGGTGAAGAGCCGTCAGGAACGCGGCCAGGGCGTCGGCCGCCGCCTCGGCGCGCGTGGCGGGGGCGTGGTCGGCGGGCGTACCCGGAACCCAGGTGGTGACGATCCAGGTGCGGGGAAACCGCTCGGAGGGCTCACCGAGGTGCTGCGGTACGGGGACCGGCAGAGGGAGGTGTGGGGCGAGGACGGGGAGCCAGGCGTGCTCCTTGCGCAGAAGCAGGTCGGCGGACCGCGTCGCCCAGGGCAACCCGGCGAGGTCGTCGCCGAGCCGCCACATCTGACTGTCCCAGCCCCTCGCACCGAAACTCAGCGGGCGGTCGGCAAGGCCGGGATGCCGGTCGCGCAGCAGATCGCGGACCAACTCCGCGGTGACCTCGATCTCGGGGTGGGTCATCGCGGGGCGACGACAGCGGACGCAAGCGCCGCGAAGCCGGTGGTCAGCGGTCTTCTACGGGGAGGACGGGTCACTCCACGTAGCCCGTCGGGCGGTCGGAGACGCGGACCGCTAGGGCTGCGATGTCGTCGTCGAGGCCGCCGCCGCTGTGCTGGAGGAGGTCCTGGTGGAGCATGTCGAGCAGCGCCCCGGGCTCGCTCGGGGCCTGCTGGCGCATCCAGTCCTGCAGGGGGAAGAACTCGCCCTTGCGGTTCCGGCACTCGATGACGCCGTCGGTGTAGAAGAGCAGCTGGTCACCGGGGGCGCAGGAGATCGTGTCGATCGTGTACTGGGGGCCGATGAGCGCGGCGAGGTTGAGGATCGGCGAGGTGGCGGTGGGATCCAGGACCTGCAGCTTGCCGTCGTGCAGGAGGAGTGGGGGAGGATGCCCGCAGTTCAGGAGCCTGAGGTCGCCGCCGCGGTCCGGGAACTCGGCGAGCACGACCGTGGTGAACTGCTCCAGCAGGTCCCCGGTGGGGAACGTACAGCTGTGCCGGGTGCTGCTGGCGTCCAGGCGGCGGACGATGCCCTCCAGGTTCGGCTCGTCGTACGCGGCCTCCCGGAAGCAGTTGACCACCGCCGCGGCGGCGCCCACCGCGGGCAGGCCCTTGCCCCGCACATCGCCGATGATCAGGCGTACCCCGAAAGACGTGGTGACGATCTCGTAGAAGTCCCCGCCGATGTGCGCCTGCGCGGCGGCCGCGAGGTACATCGACTCGACATCGAGGCGACCGACCCGGCGGGGCAGCGGGCGCAGGAGCACTTTCTGTGCCGCGTCCGCGACGAGGCGTAGCTGGATGAAGGCCTGTTCCCGCTGGATCCGGACACGGCACGCGTAGGCGGCGGCCACGGTGACCGCGGCGATGGCACCTGCGGTGAACCACGTGCCGAGATCGGGGTAGACAAGGCTCAACCCGATCATGATCACGACACACGCCGCTCCCAGCAGGATGGTGGGCAGCACGGGCCAGATGGAGGCCGCGAGGGCGGGTGCGGCCGTCAGCAGGCGGCTGAAGGCGATCCTCCTGGGAGTGGAGAACGCCAGGGCCGTCACGATCACGGTCAAGATCACGGGTGAGAGCAGGGCGAAGCTCCACCGTCGGCCGAGAGGGCGACTCGTCCGCATCCACCCAGTCCAGATCATGAACCACAGCATATCGGCACATACCGGACATAATTTCTTAAGGGTGAGCGGCTTCGGCTTCGCGTCCGGCGGATCAGGACCCCATGTTCCGAGCGCCCAGCCGCCCGGCTCCACAGGACCACGCCCCGGCGTCACCGCCTGGAGCGGCCGCATGGCGTCGGTGCCGATCCGTCGGCCGGTCTCGTCACACCTGGATCCTTGGCCCCGGGGGGACGTGGTGCCCGGGCCGGAGCGGCGATACCGTCCGGCCACTCGGGAGCGGCCCGGAACGGCGCGTTGCATGCGGCCCTCCCACCCGCGCCTGCCCGGATCGACCGTTACGGTCGGTCAGGGCCACGGCGTATGGGTCGACCGCTTGCGGCGCGTCACAGCGCCGAGGTCGTTTCCTTCCCGGACGCGCTGCCCGCGAGCCACTCGCTCCACGCCAGGTTGAAGTCGGCGTAGCCGTTGTCGGGCGAGGCCTTGGCACGGATGGAGCCGGTGATGGTCACGGGGTCGCCCTGCTTGACCTGGCCGTAGAACCACTTGGCGTCCGACATGGACAGGTGGACGCAGCCGTGCGAGCCGCGGGCGCTGCCGCTGCCCGGGTTGGGGTCGCCGGTCGAGTAGTGCACGTACGTGCCGGACTGGGTCAGGTGGACGTCCCAGGGCAGCGTCAGGTCGTAGTAGTTGGGGCTGCCCTTGTCACAGCTGATGCCGACGCTGCAGGAGGTCATGTGGACCTTCTCCTCCTTGTCGATGACGGCCATCGTGCCGTTCCACGTCGGGTACTGGGGGCTGCCCGCGTTGATCGACAGGGTGCGCAGCACCGTGCCGTTCCGGGTCACCTTCATGGTGTGACCGGTCACCGAGACGTCCGCGCGCACGTCGTCACCGACGGTGAAGCTGTGCGTGTAGTCGCGGACGCCGTAGCGTCCGCTGCCGTTGCTGACGCCCTGCATGTCGGCGTCGATCTTCACCTTCGTGCCGGAGGGCCAGTACGTCTGCGGTCGCCAGTCGGCGCGCCTGTCGCCGAACCAGTGCCAGGCACCGACCACCGGCTGCGAGGTGCTCACCTTCATGTGCTTCTCCACCGTGGCCCGGGCCTTCGCCGCCACCGGGTTCGTGAAGACCACCGAGATCGGCATGGCCACGCCGACCGTCGTTCCCGCCTGCGGGGTGATCGTGTCCAGCAGCATGGGAGGGCCCGCGGGCTTCGTGGGCGACGGGGAGGCGCTCGCGCCCGACTTGCCCGGCGCCTTCGCGTCGTCCCCGCCCGCCTTGTCGCTGCTGCCCCCGCCGCAGGCACTCGCACCCAACAGCACCGCACCCGTGACCAGTGCGATCCCTATGCCGCCCTTGCGCCGTCCCACGACCTGCCCCGCTCTCTCGTTCTTCGGCCCCGACGGGCCCGACTCCCTGTCAGACAACGGGCACCCGGGGCACAGTTGCGTGCGTTGCGTAAAGCGTGTCCAAAATAACGGCGGGCATTCCGGCGTATCGAGACCGGACTTCGGGGAACGCGGCATCTCGCCCGGTCGTGACCGCGGGTGCCGCGGCCCGTCGGCCGGCGCGTCGGGCGATGCGGCGGCGTTCACTGCGGGAGCACCCAGCCCGGTAGCCAGGTTCCGGCGGCGTCGCGGCCGGTCGCCGTGGCGGCGAGGTGGGCGCGGAGGGTGGCGAGCGCCGGGTGGGGGTTGTCGCGGTGCCACAGGAGCGAGTGCGGGTAGACGGGCGTCGGGTCGGTCACCGGGATGCGGCGCAGGCCGTGGTCCGCGGGCCAGACGAGGCGGGTGTGCTCGCCCATGAAGGTGGCCAGGGCCGGGGTGTCGGCGACCGTGTCGAGGAGAGCGTCGGAGCCGAAGTTGGGGCCGGTCGCCTCGATGGTGAGGCCGAACTCGGCGACGAGGTCGTCGTAGTACGCGGCCCACTCGGTACCGGGGACGATGCCGGGCATCCAGATCCGGTGTCCTACGAGCTGAGCGACGGTCACCGACCGGGCGCCCGCGAGCGCGTGGGCGGGGCCGGTGAGGAGCTGCAGCGGCTCGTCGAGCACCCGGGCGGACTCGATGTCGTCGGGAAGCGGCCGTCCGGGCATGCCGACGGCCCGGAAGGAGGCGTCGATCGTGCCGGAGCGGATGGCGGCGACGGCCGTGTCGACGTCGAACAGCATCACCACGTCGAGGTCGATCCCGGGATGCGCGCGGTGGAAGGCGCGCATCAGGCCCGACGTCGCAAGGCGTGAGGCGATCACGTCGACGCGCAGCGGGCGGTGTCCGGTGCGCACGGACGCGACGGCCCGGTCTGCGACGCGCAGCAGGTCGCGCGCGTGGGGCAGGAACGCCTGTCCGTCGATCGTGAGCTCGGCGCCGCGCGCGGTGCGGGTGAACAGCCGCACGCCGAGGTTGCGCTCCAGCGCGGCGATGCGCTTGGAGACGGCCTGCTGGGTGACCGCCAGCTCGGCGGCGGCCTCCTGGAACTGCCCCGCGTCGGCGGCGGCGACGAAGGTCCGGACGGTGTCGAGATCCATGGCGAGAGCGTATGGCCACAACCGCTGGTTGTGGTGGGCGACCCTGCGGTTGTTTGATCCCCGGTTATGGTGCTCGCTTTGATGTGACCGATCGCGGTTGGGTTGTACGGGTGAGTGACGAGAGGCGTCGGGCATGAGGAGCGGGCACCGGCTGGGACATCTGCCCGGACGCCGGCTGGGGCGGCCCTTCGGGTGGCTCTGGGGAGCGTACGGGACCAGCGCGCTCGGCACGTGGCTCGCCTTCGGCGCGTTCCCGCTGATCGCCATCCGGGTGCTGCACGCCGGACCGGCCGAGGTCGCCGCGCTCTCCTCCGTGGGGGCTGCGGTCGGCGCCGCCGTGGCGGTGCCGCTCGGCCCCTGGATGGAGTTCCGCCGCAAGAGGCCGGTGCTGATCGCGATGGACCTGGCGCGGTTCGCGGCGCTGCTGACGATTCCCGTCGCGTTCGCGTTCGGCGCGCTCACCTTCGTTCAGCTGCTGCTGGTCTCGATCCTCGTGGCGGCGGCCGACATCACCTTCCGGGCCGCCTCCGGCGCGTACCTGAAGACGCTGCTGCCCGCCGGGGACCTGCTCGTCGCCAACGCCCGGTTCGAGTCCACTTCCTGGACGACCACGATCGTCGGGCCGCCGCTGGGCGGTGCGGCGATCGGGCTCCTCGGTCCGGTGGCGACGGTGGTGGCGGACGCGGCCAGCTATCTGCTCTCCGCCCTGGGCATCCGCGCGATGGGCGGCCACGAGCCGCGGCCCGAGCCGCGCGAGGCCGCGCGCATGCGGCCCGGGGACCTGCTCGACGGCTGGCGGTACATCCTCGCCGAACCGACGCTGCGCCCCCTGTTCTTCAACACCGCCTTGTTCAACGGCCTGGTGATGGCCGCCCAACCGCTGCTGGCCGTCCTGATGCTCGGCCGGCTCGGGTTCGCACCGTGGCAGTACGGCCTCGCCTTCGCCGCCCCCTCGATCGGCGGGCTGCTCGGCTCACGGCTGGCCCGGCCGCTCGTCACCCGGTTCGGACAGCACCGGGTCCTGTTCGTGTTCGGGGGGCTGCGCGTGATCTGGCCCGTCGGCCTGGCCTTCCTGGGGCCGGGCACCGGAGGGCTGCTGCTGGTGATGGGCGTCGAGCTCGGGCTCATCTTCTGCTGCGGGGTCTTCAACCCCGTCTACGCCACCTACCGGCTGGAGCGCACCGCGCCCGACCGGGTCGCCCGCACCCTGTCCGCCTGGACCGTGACCACCAAGGCCTCGAGCGCGCTCCTGACGGCCGTCTGGGGTGTGCTGGGCAGCCTCATCGGGCCCCGTACGGCCATCGGCCTCGCCGGTGTGCTCCTGCTGGCGACCCCGCTGCTCCTCCCCCGCCGCTCGGCGGCGCCGCTCCCCGAGCCGGAGCCGGCGGCGAGCCGCGCCTGACGGGGGGCGGATCGCGACAGGCCCCGAGTGTTCGGCGCGCGCCTGGGGCCGGGAGCGGGCGCGGCCGGGCGGTGCACCGGCCGCGCCGCCGACGGCTCCGGGGAACCTCGGCGGCCCGCCTTGTGCGGTTCCCCGCGTCACGACCGGTAGCGGTAGCGGATCCGGCCGCGGGTGAGGTCGTAGGGGCTGAGCTCCACGAGCACCCGGTCGTACGGGAGGATCCTGATGTAGTTCTTCCGGATCTTCCCGCTGATGTGGGCGAGCACCGTGTGCCCGGTCTGGAGTTCTACCTTGAAGGTGGCGTTGCGCAGGCACTCGACGACGGTGCCTTCGACTTCTATGCCCCCTGTTTTCGTCATGGTGTCTCACTTCTCCCGTGCTGTGTCACGGGGTGTTCGGTGGGAAACGAGTCTGGTGGTGGAGCGTCAGCCGCGGACGAGTTCCAGGCCGGCGGCGGCGCGCCGGGCGCCGACGCTCTCGAACAGTGCGGTGGCCGCCGTGTTGGCCTCGTTGACCTCGGCCCATGCCGTAGCGGTCCCGGAGCGGTGCAGCGAACCCAGTGCGTGGGCCAGCAGCGCCCGGGCGATGCCGCGGCGGTGCCGGTCGGCCCGGACGGCGATCAGCCCGATCCGTGGCTGCCGGGTCAGCGGCGCGACGCGGACGAGTCCCACGTACTGGTCGACGTGGAGCGCCACCGCGTACTTCGACGGGTCGACCACGGTGGTCCCCGCCGGGCGGGGCAGGGTCTCGGCCGGCATCGTCCGCCATCCGGCGGCGGACTCGACCTCGTCGCGGATGACGCGATCCAGGGCGCGCAGCGGCTCCTCCTCCGCCTCGCCGGCCGGCACGATCGTCACGCCCGACGGGGGACGCGCCGAGCCGAGTCCGGTGACCTCGGGGTCGGTGGGCACGAGGTAGCCCCATTCGCGGCGTACGACGGCGAAGCCGGCCCGCTCCCAGGCGGACCGCGAGTCGTGGTCGGCCTCGTCGACGACGGTGTGCAGGGGTGCAGGGAGGTCCGTCAGCATCGCGTCCGCGATGCGGTCGAAGACCGCGCCGTGCCACGCGTCGACGCTGATGAAGAGCCGCCCGTCGGGTCGGCGCGAGGCGTGGCCGCGGCCGACCGTGCGGTCGTCCTCCACGGCGTGCCACTGCGCGTCCGAGACCCGCGCGACAACGATCGCGTGGCCGCTCGGGCTTGAGGTGGAATGCGGGGATTTCACAGGTGTTGCCTCTCAGGAGTGCCGTTTCTGAGGCGCTCCCGGCGACTGCTGTGTCAACCGCCCACCGTGACGAAGAGGGGGAGCACCCACGTGGATACAGCCTTCATGGGTCCCACCTCCTCGCGTTCTCTCACGGCTGCCCAGACGGTACCAGCGGGGGCCCGGCGGCCCAACCGATTTAAAGCCGGCCCCACTTCCCTCGTCGGCCCCGCGCCGCCCCGCCGCTGCTCGGCTACGCGTTCCCTCGCCGGCCGTTGCGTTCGAGCAGTTCCACGAGTCCCAGGACACCCGCCAGTTCGATCGGGTCGAGGCCCGGTACGAGAGCCGAGCGCAGTGCTTTGGACGCCTCCACGGTCGTACGGAGCGCGATGTTCGCGGCCTCGATCTGCCGGGCGATCTTCAGCCCCTCGCCCACCTTCGCGTACTCGGCGATCGCCGCTCCGGCCAGCCACTCGGCCTGGTCGGGGGTCACGGCGTGTCTGAGACGGTCGATGGTGGCGATCAGCGCCGGGACCCCCCAGACGACGAAGGTGAACTGCTGGGCGGGCGTGGAGATCTGTATCTGTCTCTTGATGCCCCGTGAGGCGTCGCGGACGTCCGTGATGACGGGCAGGAAGACGCTGAACCGGCCCCGCAGGCGGTTGACGGGATGCGAGTTGAAGACGAGCCGGTGGTTCGTCACGTGCAGGCGGCCGCCGATCGCCTCCTTGCCCTCCATGCCGACCGTCCACATCAACTGGTCGAAGGCGAAACGGCTCAGCCCGACCTCGTCCACCTTGACGACCGCGTTCGCGTTCTTGGTGACCTGCGCGACCTCGCCCGGCAGCAGGTCGTTCGCACGGAGCGCCATCGGTTCCTCCCCCTGATCGGCACCGCGGAACGCGGCGACCTCAGGGTAGACCCTGGCACGGTGTCACACCGTCTCCCCCAGCGCGCGGGCGAACTCCTCCGCCGAGGGCGTGACGCCGTCGCTCGGGGCGTCGTTCGCGAGGACTCCGTCGATCAGGGTCGTCAGCCTCGGTGGAACCGCGGCCGGACCGCGGTGTCCGCGAGCACGGACGGCACGGCCAGGTGGTGGCGGCAGCCCGCGGGCCACACCGCCCCGCCCCTGCTCAGCCGGCCGCGCCGGCCCGTGGAACTCAGCCCACGTGCTGGGCCGTGTCATGGAGGCCACGGGACGCGTCCCGGAGGCCGAGCGCTGGTTCCACCGCGCCGCCGACGCGGGCGTGCCCCACGCGATGAACGACCTCGCCACCGTCATCGAGACCGACGGCCGTGTCCCGGAGGCCGAGCAGTGGTACCGCCGTGCCGCCGAACAGGGAGTCCCCGACGCGATGCGCAACCTCGGCGCCCTCCTGGAGCGCACCGGTCGCGCCCCCGAGGCCACCCGGTGGCTCCGCCGTGCGGCGGACACCCGGAACGACCGCTGAGGCAGGGGCCCGGTCAGGTGGAGCGTGCCCAGCCCAGGGAGCGTTCCACGGCTCGCTGCCAGTTCTCGTACTCCGTGTCACGGCGGGCGGGGTCCATGGCGGGGAGCCACTGGGCGGCCCGGTGCCAGTTGCGGCGAAGGACTTCGAGGTCGGACCAGTAGCCCGCGGCGAGGCCGGCCGCGTAGGCGGCACCGAGCGACACCGTCTCGGCGACCATGGGCCGTACGACGGGGACGTCGAGCACGTCGGCCACGAACTGCATGAGCAGGTTGTCCGCCGTCATGCCGCCGTCCACCTTGAGCTGCTTCAGCGGGACCGAGGAGTCGGCGTTCATGGCGTCGACGACCTCGCGGGTCTGCCAGCCGGTGGCCTCCAGGACGGCACGGGCCAGGTGTCCTTTGGTGATGTACGAGGTGAGGCCGACGATGACCCCGCGCGCGTCGCTGCGCCACCGGGGCGCGAACAGGCCGGAGAAGGCGGGGACGATGTAGCAGCCGCCGTTGTCCTCGACCGTCCGGGCGAGGGTCTCGATCTCGGGGGCGCTGCTGATCAGTCCGAGGCGGTCGCGGAACCACTGCACGAGCGAGCCGGTGACGGCGATCGAGCCCTCCAGGGCGTAGACGGGCGCATGGTCCCCGATCTTGTAGGCCACGGTCGTGAGCAGTCCGTGCCGGGAGCGTACGAGCTCGGTGCCGGTGTTGAGCAGCAGGAAGCTGCCCGTGCCGTAGGTGCACTTCGCCTCGCCCGGGGAGAAGCAGGTCTGGCCGAAGAGGGCGGCCTGCTGGTCGCCGACGGCGGCGGTGATGCACACGCCGGGGAGCAGCGGCCCGGCCTCGCCGTACGTCTCGGCGGAGGACCTGATCTCCGGGAGCATCGGGCGGGGCACGCCGAAGAGGGTCAGCAGGTCGTCGTCCCAGGTGAGGGTGCGGATGTTCATCAGCATGGTGCGGCTGGCGTTGGTGGCGTCGGTGATGTGCAGGCCGCCGTCGGTGCCCCCGGTGAGGTTCCAGATCAGCCAGCTCTCGATCGTCCCGAACAGCACCTCGCCGTCCTCGGCCCGCTGCTCCAGGCCCTTGACGTTGTCGAACAGCCAGCGCAGCCGCAGCGCGGAGAAGTAGGTCGAGGGCACCAGGCTGCAGCGCTCCAGGAAGAACTCGTCACCGGGATGCCGTCTGAGCTCGTCGACGAGGGGCGCCGTGCGGGTGTCCTGCCAGACGATCGCCCGGCCCACGGGGGCGCCCGTCCGCCGGTCCCAGAGCACGGTCGTCTCCCGCTGGTTCGCCAGGCCGACGGCGGCGATCCGGTCGGCGTCGACACGGGCGACGGACAGGGCTTCCGGCACCACGCGCTGGAGGTTCTGCCAGATCTCGACGGCGTCGTGCTCGACCCATCCGGGCCGGGGAAAGTGCTGCTGGTGTTCCTGCTGGGCGACCGACACCAGCCGCCCCCGGTGGTCGAAGAGAATGCATCGGGTGGAATTGGTGCCCTGATCGATGGACATTACGTACCGTTCCACCTGATCGGTCTGCCTTCCCACGCGTTGCGGAGGAGCGGGCCGGGCCTACCAGCGGCCGGCGCCCAGTTCTCTGGAGACCGCCCGCGCGGCCTCACGGAGCAGGGTGATGAGACTGGGCCGCGGGTGTCCCTGGCCGTCGCAGATCCTCTCGACCGGGCCGGACAGGCCGATGGCGCCGACGACGAGGCCGCCGTGCCCGCGGATCGGCGCGGCCAGCCCGGCCTCCCCCATGCTCATCTCCTGGATCTCGGCGGCCCAGCCCAGCTCCCGGACCTCGGCGAGTGCCCGGTCGAGCTGCTCCGGGACGACGAGGGTGTGCCGGGTGTACGCCTCCAGCTCCGGTTCCGGGGCCGTCTCCAGGGCGGCGGCCCCGTAGGCCAGCAGTACCTTGCCGAGCGAGGAGGCGTGCAGGGGCAGCAGGGAGCCGACGTCGAGGGTCTGGAGCGTGTCGTCGGGCCGGAAGACGTGGTGGACGACGAGGACCTTGCCTTCCAGCGGGGTGCCCAGGCGTACGGCCTCCCCGCTGCGGGCGGCGAGGGCGTCGGCCCAGTTGATGGAGCGCGACCGCAGCTCGTTGACGTCCAGGTAGCTGGTTCCGAGGTGCAGGAGGGCGGCTCCGAGCTGGTACTTTCCGGTCGCCGCGTCCCGCTCGACGAAGTCGACGTGCTGGAGCGTGCGCAGGATGCCGTAGGCGGTGCCCTTCGCCAGCCCGAGGGAGGCCGCCACCTCGCCGAGTCCGAGTCGGCGGGGCCCCCCGGCGAGCAGGCGCAGGATCGCCGCTGCCCGTTCGATCGACTGGACTGGGCCGGCCATGAGGCGAGCCTATTACCGCCGGGGGCGGTTCGCTGTTCGTAGAGGCGGCCAGTGTGTCCCGGGCGAGCTGCGGTGTTCGGTAATGCCGACCGACGTTCATTGACCGCCCCGTTCGGGCTGCCTACGTTGCTGCATGCCCGGTGATGTGCCGAGGCCAGGCGCCCCCGCAGGGCGGTGTTCATCCCCAGGAGACATGATGGCGGTTCTCAATACGCTGGTTCGGCAGGCGTGCGAACACGTGTGTCCGCTGCCGCCGGTCGCCGGGGCTGTCTCGGCCGTCCGCCGGCGCGTGGGCGCGGTCCTCGCCGACTGGAAGGTGTCCCCGGAGATCGTCGACGACGCGATGCTCGTGGTGTCGGAGCTGGTCACCAACGCGGTGATCCACGCGCTGCCGCCCGCGGTCCTGAGGCTGTCGTGGGTCCGGCGCGACGGGACGGGCACACTGCGTGTCGAGGTCACCGACGCGGGACCGGCCCTTCCGGCGCAGCGGACCCGCCTGGGGATCGACCCCGACGAGCACGGCCGCGGTATGGAGATCGTGCGGGCGCTGGCGACCCGGCACGGGATACGGGTCCATGCGAACGGCGTCAGCTGGTGGGCCGACATGGTGGCGAGCTGAGCCCTGCGGCCGGGTCCAGGTCAGGCTGGGGACAATGTCGTCACAGCGTTTTCGTGACAGTCCGCGCCGGAGCGGTCGGCTCCGCGCGCGCAGAGGGTTCCGGTTCCCGGTCGTGCTGCTTGCGGAGCAGGAGCAGGGCCGCGTCGTCGTGCAGCCGGCCGCCCACGTGGGCGAGCAGTTCGTTGTGGAGCGCGGTGAGCGTGCGGGCCGGATCGTCGCAGACGTGCCGGGCCACCCCCTTGGCGAGGGGGTAGAACTCGCGCAGGTGGTCGCGGGCCTCGGTGACGCCGTCGGTGTAGAGCAGCAGCTGGTCGCCGTCGGTGAAGGACAGGCTCTGCAGGCGGGGTATCTCGCCGGAGAGGGCGCGCAGACCCAGGGGCGGAGCGGGGTGGGTCGGGTTCACCGCGACCACGTCTCCTGAGGCGGATATCAGCAGCGGGGGTCCGTGTCCGCAGTTGACGACCTCCAGCTGCCCGGGGCGCGGGTATCCGGCGACGACGGCGGTGACGAAGTCGTCGGGGCCGAGGTTGCGCGCGAGGCTCCGCTCGATCCTGCTGACGACGTCGAGGAGGTCGGGCTCGTCGTAGGCGGCCTCGCGGAAGACACCGAGTACGAGTGCGGCGGTGCCCACGGCCGGCAGCCCCTTGCCGCGTACGTCGCCGACGATCAGCCTGACCCCGTGCGGGGTGGGCACCAGGGCGTAGAGGTCCCCGCCGATACGTGCCTCCGCCGCCGCGGCGCTGTAGCGGACGGCCACCTGGAAGGGCCCGACGGTCTCCGGGACGGGCAGCAGCAGCGCCTGCTGGGCGGCCTCGGCGACCGAGCGGACGGCGGCGAGCACCCGTTCCCTGCGGCCGTGCAGCGCGCTGACCAGGCCGCTGGCCAGAGTGACGGCCAGCAGTGCCGCCAGCACGGCCGTCAGTTCGCGGCCGGGAAGTCCGTCCCTGGCCAGCGCCGCGCCCATGACGGCGGCGGCGAGCAGACCGACGCCGGCCACACCCCGTGGTCCGCTGGTGGCGGCGGCCAGTGCGGGCCCGGCCGCCAGCAGCGGCAGCCAGATCCTCCCGTCCGCGCCGACGCCGTCGACGAGCCCGACGACGGCGACGAGCAGTATCGGGAGCACGTGCAGTCCGACCGTCCTGCGGGTGCCGACCCGTCCACGGGCCGAGGCACGCAGGCGGGTCACCAGGTTGGCGAGCAGCCGCCCGGGGCGATGCTCGTGACCATGGTCTCGGGCCTGTCTCATCTGTCTCCGCAGTCCTCACCTGTGCGGGGGCACCCCCGGTGTGTCCGTGCCCACAAGGAAACGGGGTTCGCTCAGGCGTTCACAAGGAGCGGGTTTTCAGATAGTGAGCGAGAGGCTTCTGGTCACGCGGTTTGCGGTCGGAATCAGTCGTGACCGCAGTTCCTGCAGCCGGGAGTGCTGCTCGACGGGCAGGGAGACACCGAGCGAGCCGAGCGTGTCCCGGTACCGGACGGGTACGGCGATGCACACCGTGCCGAGGGCGTACTCCTCCAGGTCGGTGACGGCCGGTGCCATCCTCACGTCGGCGAGCCTGCGGAGCAGATCCGGGAGATGGGTGACGGTCCTGGGCGTGAGGTCCTCGAGGTGGTGCCGGGACAGGTAGTCCCGGCGGTCGTCGTCGTCCATCTCCCGCAGCACGCACTTGCCGAGTGCGGTGGCGTGCCCGGCGTCCTCGAAGCCCACCCAGAGGTCGACCCGGGGTGTGCGGGGGCCGTCGACGATCTCGGCGACCCTGATCTCGCCCTCCTCGTAGAACGTGAGGTAGGCGGCGGCGCCCAGCTCGTCGCGCAGCCCGGCGAGGGTCGGGCGGACACGGCTGAGCAGCACCTGGTCGCGGCCCGTGGTGTGCAGGGCCTGCAACTTGTCGCCGAGGACGAAGCCGCCGTCGTCCAGTTTCCGCACGTAGCCGTCGTGCACCAGGGTCCGCAGCAGGTGGTAGGCGGTGGCCAGGGGCAGCCCCGTCTCACGAGCCAGCTGCTTGGCCGGCGCGCCGTTCTCGTGCGCGCTCACCGCCTCCAGCAGGCGCAGGGCCCGCTGTACGGAGGTGATGAGCGTGGGGCCGTCGTGACCGCCCATGGAACCAGCGTGCGTCGCGCGTCCCGCGGTGGCAAGGCGCGCCGTCGGCGGCGGTCCCGGTTGGGTGGTCAGTCGGCGGGCCAGGCTCCGCCGAGCCGGCTGAGCCGGGCGGCGGCGGTGATGGTGGCGTAGATGTAGTGCTGGGGGGCTTCCGGCATGATGTCCATGGGCTTGAGCAGCAGGACCGCGCCCCAGATCGCGCCGTCCCAGATGACGGGGGCGGCGACGGAGTTCCACTTCGCCATGCATTCCTGGTGTCCCAGCGCGTATCCCTGGTCACGGATGTCGGCGAGCGAGGCGAGCAGCTCGTCGCCGTCCGTGATGACGCCGGGTCCGGCTTCGTCCGGGACCGGCTCGGCGGCGACCCGCTCCTGGATCTGCGCGGGCAGGTAGGCGAGGATCGTCCGGCCCGAGGCGCCAGTGCGCAGCGAGCGGGTGACGGAGAGGACGTCTCGCGGCGTCATGCCGAGTTCGACGAGGTCGGAGTCCCCCACCGCCATGTCCAGGCACTGCCGTCCCGCTATGCCGAAGGGGGCTCTCATGTACAGGAAGACCAGGCCGTTGTCGGTCGCCGTGCGCAGCCCCTGGAGTACGGCCGTGGCCTCGCTGCCGGAGAGGTTGTCCTCGGCGAGCGCGTGCAGTCCCAGGTCGGCGACGGTGCTGCCGAGCTGGTAGAGGCCTCGGTCGACCCGGACGAAGGTGCTGTTGTAGGTGCCGGCGGTCAGCATGCGGCCGGTGGTGGAGTCGTCGAGATCCGCGGTCTTGGCGATCTCGGACAGCCGGTGGGCACCGGGTCCCAGAGTGATGAACGCCTGTTGCACCCGCATGAAGCGCTCGGCGTAGCTGGTCCCGGTTCCGCGCTGCCCACTCATCAGCCGTACCCCCTTGGTCCTCCGCGCCCCTCCGCCGGAGCGCGGCCGTGCCCGGTGCTGGTCCCACCGCGCGCGTTGTGCGACCAAGATTATTGCGTGACGGTATCGAGACTGAACTTGCCCACGCCGCTACGGTTGTTGAGCGCGTCGTGCGCCTTGGCCGCGTCGGCGAGCGGGAAGGTCCCGCCGTTGACGATCTTGAGTGTGCCGTTGGCGACGGCGTCGAAGAGCTGCCTCATGGAGGCCGCCAGCGGGAGCGTCCGGTCGGTGTACAGGTTCGGCAGCCAGAAGCCCGCGACGGTGATGGACTTCTGCATCAGCGTGTGCACGGGGACGTCCGTGAGCTGTCCGCCGGCGAAGCCGTACACGGCGAGCCTGCCCCGGGGGCCCAGCGTCGCGAGGGTCTGGTGCAGCGTCGCGCCGCCGGTCATCTCCAGCGCCGCCTGGACGGGCCCTCCCGCGGCGTCGAGGATCCGCTCCGCCAGGCCGTCCTCGTCGGAGGAGTCCACGGCCGCCGCCGCCCCGAGCTCCAGGGCCAGTTGACGCTTCTCGCTCGTGCTCGCCAGGGCGATGACCCTGGCACCCGCCCGGTGTGCCAGCTGGACGGCCAGCGAGCCCACGCCGCCGGCCGCGGCGGGGATGACGACCGTCTCCCCCTTGGTGATCTGGGCGACCGTGAAGAGGAGGTGGTAGGCGCTGTTCCCCTGCAGGGCCAGCGGTACGGCCTGTTCGTCCGAGAGCTCGTCCGGGATCTCCCACTGCAGCCTGCGGTGGGCCGCCGTCCTCTCCGCGTAGCCGCCGCCCCGGGTCAGCGCCACGACGCGCTTTCCGTCCGGCGTGGTGCCGACGACCTCGTTGCCGGGGATGTACGGCAGTTCGACCGGCGCGAGGTAGGTATTTCCGCGAACGTGCACATCTGCGTAATTGACACCTGCCAGGCGCACGTCCAGCAGAATTTGTCCGCGCGCGGGCTCCGGGTCGGGAACCTCTTCCAGCCGCAGAATCTCCGGGCCTCCGAATTCCCTCATGACAATGGCGCGCACAGTACTCCTATCGACGGGGCGGGATGTGTACCCCGACAGGCTATGGCATGCAGGCAACGGCTCCGACCTGGGCATCTTGCGTCATACACATTTCTCACGAGGTGAGAAACGCGCCTCATTTCTCATCTCACGAGAAGGTTCAACGTAGAACTTCTCGCGAGATGAGAAGGGAAATCAGCCGCTTGCAATTGCCGATTCAAAGAGACATAGTGATGCCGCCCTCCTAGTGCCGGGCCTCGTCCCCCCGCCAAGTGCGATACGGGGACGGGCGGCAGCAACGGGGGAGGAGGGCGACTCTTCGGCCCGGGCCGGAACCAGCTTCGAGCTGAGTGAACCGGCTCGGGGCGAAGATTCGAGTGCTCCAGGGTGCGTACGGGGGACGGGTGGAGGACCGTTGAACGACCATGTGACACAGGTGCCGTCGAGCCGCGTCCACGAGGGGACCGCCCGCTCTTCCACCCCTGTGATGTCACCGCCGGGCAGAGCCCCGATGACCTGGTGGGCGCCCGCCTCCACTCGCCGGAACGCGGCACGGCCCACTCGCTGAGCACCCGGAACGGCACCTGAGCGGGCGCATCGCGCACCGGCCGTGCCGCCCGTGTCCGTCCCGGCGGCAACCGGTCGCCCCCGCCGTGCGTCAAGTCGTGTGCCGTGCCGCCGCGTCGTGACGGGCCTTTCCCGTACGAGGCGATCCCCGCGGACGGATCCCGTCACGACGTCCCGACCACATTCCCCGCCACGCCGACGTCGCCGTGGCCAGTCCCGCCTGCCAGGAGACCCATGCCCATGACCCTGCCCACCCCCAGACCACCCGCCGTGCCGGTGCGGCCTCCGGCCGGCTGCCAGGGAAAGGCGCGCATCTGGTCCTCGTAGACGGTCGATGCCCGGCCGGGAGACCCGGAACCGGTCCCTCCCCCGTTCCGGGGCGACCGCGTCCGCCGGCCCGATCCCCCCACACACCATCCGTAATGGAGCTGGTTCCCATGGCCGTCACCTCCGCCACGCTCGTGGCCGCCCACTGCTTCGAAGCCACCGCAGGGACCGTGGCGATCGTCGCTCCCGATGGCAGGTCCCCCTTCGCGGAGACCTTCGCCCGGCAGGGCTGGCGGAGCGTGGCGGTGCAACCCGGTGGGCCGGCGCCCGCGGCGGCCGGCGTGACGCGTGCCTACGCGGACACGGTGGAGCATCGCGACTCCCTGCGGCGCACGGTCAAGGCGCTGCGGGCACTGGACGTGTCGGCCGTGGTCGCCGGGAGCGCGACGGGCGTCGAACTGACCGAGCGGATCGCCTGGCACCTGGGAGTCCCCCAGGGAGATCCCGAGGCGTCCCGGCTGCGCTACGACCGGGGCGCACAGGCAGCCGCCCTGCGCCGGGCCGGGATCCCGGCACCGCGCGGCATCCGCACCTCGGACCTCGCCGAGGCACTGGCCTGGGCCGGGACCAGCCACCTGCCCGGCCACCTGCTGGCCCCGGCCGCGGCCGGCCTGCCGGTCGAGCCCATGCTCTGCGACGGCGAGGCACAGATCAGCGCCGCCTGGGCCCGGATGAGGCGTGCGGCCGAGCGGCACAGCGGGGACGGCCACCTGGTCCTCACCGAGCCGCTCTCCCCCGGCCGGTTCGTCGTCAACAGCTTCAGCCGCCCCGGTGCGGACGGGGGGACGGAGCACGTGATCACCGATGTGTGGGCCGAGACCCGTGCCGGCGACGGGTCCCTCCTCCGCACCGACCTGCTGGGCCGTCATGATCCACTGACGGCGGAGCTGTCGGGGTACATGGTGCGTGTGCTCGGCGCCCTGGGGGTGCTGCGCGGTCCGGTCACCGCACGCCTCTCCCACGAGGAGGGCCGGGGCCCGCTGCTCCTCTCGGCGCTCGCGGTGCCCGGGCTGTCACCGGCCGACGAGGCGCTGCGCCGGGCGGCGGTCCACGACCGCCTGCCCGACCCGCTGGACAACTGGGACCCGCCCTCGCCCCTCCGGCACCTTCCCGCCGCGGCCGGTCACCGCATCGTCAGGGTGCACCTGCGCCCCGGCAGCGGCGCCGTGGACCCGGAGTTCGGACGCGCCCTGCGCCGGCTGCCGACGTTCGTCGCGGTCGGCGAGGACCACCAGGCGCACGCTCCGGCCGGCGGCACGGGCCGGTGCCCCGAGGTCGTCCTCGGTGGCACCGATCCCGAGGCCGTCGAGGCGGACCACCGGATCGTCCGCGCGCTGGAGCGCGTGGGCGGGTACGGCGTCAGCTCTCTTCGCGCAGGCCCCAGGGGGAGCCGTACTCCGTGAGCAGGTCCAGGAAGGGGCGCGGGGGCAGGGCCTCAGGACCCAGGACGCCCTTGCCGGACCAGGCGCCGGTGGCGAGGAGTTCCAGGGCGACCACCGGGTTGACGGCGGTCTGCCAGACGACGGCCTGCGAGCCGTACTCGCCCATCGACCACTGGTTGTCGACCACGTGGTAGAGGTACACCTCGCGCGGCGCCCCGTCCTTGGTGCCCTTGACCCAGGTGCCGGCGCAGGTCTTGCCCTTCATCCGGTCCCCCAGGCCGGCCGGGTCGGGCAGACAGGCGGCGACCACGTCGCGCGGGGAGACCTGCACGGCCCCGTCCTTCCCGGGCACGGCCACCCTGGCCGTGGAGTCGAGGCCCAGTTCGTGGAGGGTCTTCAGCTTGGCGATGAAGTCGTCGCCCAGGCCGTACTTGAAGGTGACCCGGCGCGCGTCCACCCAGCGGGGCATCAGCAGGACCTCTTCGTGCTCCACGTTGACGCACTCCACCGGGCCGATGCCCTCGGGGAAGTCGAAGACCTCGGGCTCGCTGAACGGAGCGGTGGTGAACCAGCCGCGGTCCTTCTCGTAGACGACCGGCGGGTTGAGGCATTCCTCGATGGTCGTCCAGATGCTGAAGGAGGGTGCGAAGTCGTAGCCCTCGACCGTGAGGTTGGCGCCGTCCCGGACGCCGATCTCCTCGATGTCGTCGAAGAGTTCGTCGGCCGCGTACCGGGCGAAGACGTCGGACAGGCCGGGCTCGACGCCCATGCCGACCAGTGCCAGCCTGCCGGCCTCCTCCCAGCGCGGGGCGAGCGCGAACTGCTCGTCCCCGAGCTTCACTCCGCACTCCTCGTACGGACGTGACGCGTGCGGCGCGGACAGTGACATCGCCATGTCGACGTAGTGCGCGCCGGCTTCCAGTGCCGCCTGGAACAGGGGCATGACGAACCGCGGGTCGGTGGCGTTGAGCAGCACGTCGCACCGCTCGTCGACGAGCAGCCGGCGGACCGCGTCCTGGTCGGAGGCGTCCAGCCGCCGCGCGCTGAACCGCGCGCCCCGCTCCCCCAGTGCCGCGACCGCGGCCTCGGCTCGGGAGAGGTCGTAGTCGCTGACGACCATGTGGGTCAGGAAGTCACGGCGAGCCGCGATCCGGGTGACGGCCGTGCCGACGCCGCCCGCGCCCACGAGGAGTACTCGCATGTCACGCACCTTTCTTCCGGGAGGCGGGCGCCTCCGGACGGGCTCGATGCAACGCGATGCCGCGATGTAAGGTCAACCCCGTTGGCATAAGGGAGCCCGCGGACCTCTCACCGGGAGACGACCGGCATGGCGAAACAAGTGGTGCCCGAGGCGGCACGTCGGCGGCGTCGGCCCACGCGCACCGGCACCGTACTGTCCGAGGAGATCATCGTGGCGACCGCGCTGCGCGTGCTGCGCGAGCACGGCAGTACGGGGCTGACGGCACGCCGGCTGGGCGCGGCGCTCGGCGCCGATCCCAGCACGCTGTACCGCTACTTCGCCGGGATGGACGATCTGGCCCGGGCCATCGGGGACGAGCTGATGGGGCGGGCCCTGGACAGCTGGACGGCCACCGGGGAATGGCGCGCCGATCTGCGCGCCCTGGGCCTGGCCGTGCACGCGGCCTACCTCGCCCACCCGCAGGCCGCCGTGCTCACCGCGAGCCGGGTGACCGGGCGGCCTCGCGAGATCGCGGTGGACGAGACCATCCTCGGCATCCTGCGCGGCGCCGGGCTGCCCGATCCCGCGGCGGTGCGCGTGTACCACGCGTTCATCGACCAGAGCCTCGCCTTCGCCGCGCTCGACGCGGGCTCCCTGGCGCTGGCGGACGAGGCTCGTACCGAGGACGAGGGGATGTGGCACTCGACCTACGCGCACCTGCCCGCCGAGTCGCACCCGAACATCGCCGCCACCGCGCAGCTCCTCGCCCGGCGCATGCCCCACAGCGCCTATCCGGCCGCCCTGGAGATGCTGCTGGAGCACACCGCCGCGCAGCTGTCCCAGGCCGGGGCGTGCGCTCCCGTCAACGGCGGTGAAGGCCGTCCGAGAGGCGGGTGAAGGTGTGGCCCGCGGCCAGCAGGCGCGGGACCGCGGCGGCGATGCCCCTGGCCGTGCCGCCCTCGGGGTGGTTCATGTGGCACAGCACGATGGAGCCGGCGGGAGCGGCCGCGACCGTGGCGTGCACCTGTGCCGGGGTGAACGTGGCGCCGCCGTCGCCGTTGACGGAGAAGCTGACGAAACGCTCACCGAGGTCGCCGACGATGCGTGCCGCGACGTCGTCGCAGTAGGCGGTACCGGACCGGAAGAAGCGCGGCGGGGCACCCAGCAGCCGGGTGAGCTTGGCGCGGTTGCCGGCGATCTCGTCGTACACCTCGCCCGCGCTGCGCGTGCCGGGAATGCCGTAGGCCGAGCGGCCGGTGACCGACAGGGGGCGGTGCCGGGTGCCGTGGTTGGCGATCTCGAAGAGCGGATCCGCGGCCAGTTGGTGGAACAGGGCCGGATTGGCGTCGATCCAGCGGGAGTTGATGAACAGCGTCGCCGGTACGCGGTGTGCGCGGAGGAAGTCGATCAGCGCCTGGTCGTAACCGCTGCCGCCCGGTCCGCCGCACGCGTCGAAGGTCAGCGCGATCGCGCGTTCCGTGTGCGGCAGGGAGTGCACCACGCCCGGGGCGTCGAAGCCCCAGGAGTGCGGCACTCTGCGCCCGTAGCGGGCCACGATCTCGGCGCGCGTGACGAGGGGTCCGGGGGTGCGGCCCGCGCCGGACGGGAGGGCGGTGGGCGTCCTCGTGACCCCGCCCTGCTCCGGTGGACCGGAGGGGCCGGAGGCGTCGCCGCCGCTCCCGGGTCCCGCGCACCCGGCGAGCAGACCTCCCGCCATCGCGGCCAGCACTGCCCGGCGACCGGCTGCCATCTGCCCCTCCCGACCTGGTCGAAGGGCGCCGAGGGCCGACGGCCGCCCACGTCGGCAACCGTACGCATCGAACCTGCCGCGGCCGTGAAGACAGGGGTAAGAGATCATCCAGAAACGCGGCGTATGCACCGCACCGCTGCCGGTGCCGGTCGGTGCCCGCGATTGTGGTGGACCATGGAAGGCCTGGTAGAACGGCGGGAAGTACCGGGCGTGAACGGGGGTTCGATGTTCGTGGTGGTGTGGTGGAGCCGGTCGCTCGCGGGGGTGGGCCGTGCGGTTTGAGAGTGTTCCCATGCCGGCCGGTGTGCGGGCGCGGCCCCGGGACGTGCGCGGGTATCCGGTTCCGGCGATCACTCCGTGGGAGGACGACCAGCCGCAGTTCGCGCTGACCGACCACGACCGCAGCGCCGAGTGCGCCCGCAGGCGGTTGTGCTCGGTGTGCAACCGGGGCATGCCGAAGGGGCCGGTGTGGCGTGTGGTGGGGGCGGCGGAGAGCGCGGCGATCGGGGAGGCGCTGGCCGCCGGGCGCCCGTACCGGAATCTCGCGCCGACCCTGGAGGGGCCGGGGCACCGGGCGTGCATGCTGTACGCCTCGATGGTCTGCCCGTACCTGGCCCGGCCCAACGCGCGGCGCGGTCTCTCGGCGGCCGAGCCGGACGAGATGACCGCTCATGTGGTGCGGGGCGCGGTCCGGGGCTCGATGGGCGCGGTGGTGGGGTTCGGCGAGTACGAGTACGCCGTCACCAGCAGCCAGGTGCTGTTCCGGTTCCTCGAGGTGGTCGAGTTCCTGCCGCACGACACGGCCGACGCGCACCTGGACGAACTGCGGGCCGAGCTCGCCCGGCGGCCGGAGTGACGCGCGCTCCGGCCGCCCGGGCGTGCCCGGCCCGTGGTGCCGGCGGAGGTCAGGGGCGGTAGGCCGCCAGACCCGTCGTCGACGTGACCTTCGTCGGGTGGCCCGTGCCGTTGGACGGCAGGGTCACCGTGCCGGAGGGGGTGCGCGCCGCGATCGTCTTGCCGTCGGGCGACCAGGCCGGCTCGGTGTAGTCGGTGGTGGCGTGCGGGGTGAGGTCCTTGACGTGGTTGCCGTGCATGAAGTCCTCGACGAGGAGGTGGTCGTGGCCGGCGACCGAGCGCACGAAGACGACCTCCTCCTCGTTCGGGGACAGGGCCGGCTGCGAGCCCTTGGCGAGCTTGCCGCCCTGCTGGCGCAGGTAGTCGTCGCGGATGAACACGTCGCCCGTGTTGACGTTGGCGTAGACCGAGGTGCCGTAGTGGCCGGCCGCGTTCGGCCAGACGTTGCCGGTCTGCGGCAGGGCGCCGCCCGGGCCCGGGTCGCCGTACAGGCTGAGCGTCTTGGGCGTGCCGTGCACGGCCTTGGCGGAGATGTACTTCAGCCGGGAGACGTTGCCCGCGCGGGCCGCGAAGATGAGGTTGTCCTTCGCGGGGATGTTGTACTGGGTGTCCTTCGCGGTGACCTGCCAGGTCGGGTGCGACCAGTTCTGGTTGCCGGGGTTCTTCGCGACGACGACGCGCCCGCCGCCGTCGGGGTTGGCGATGTCCAGGTTCCCGGAACCGTCGACGAAGGCGGCCTTCTTGCCGTCGGGGGACCAGGCG
This sequence comes from Streptomyces sp. NPDC037126, assembly GCF_055605965.1. Lineage (NCBI taxonomy): Bacteria > Bacillati > Actinomycetota > Actinomycetes > Kitasatosporales > Streptomycetaceae > Streptomyces > Streptomyces sp. NPDC037126. The sequence goes on along the minus strand of NZ_JBVJTD010000004.1, from coordinate 346,918 downwards.
AGGTCCCGGACCGGCACGCCGAAGTCGACCTTGTGGCCGTTGATCAGCACGTACTTGGTGCCGTTGCTGACGGTCAGCGTCCCGTGCGAGGCGGCGGTGGCGGCCGACGCGGCGCCGGAGGCGCCCAGCAGTGCCGTGCCGGTCACTGCGGCGGCCACGGCGATCGCGGCGGCGATGGAGCGGGTGGGCGTGGTCATGTGTGGATCCCCCAGGAAACGTCGACATGTCGAGTGGTCGGCACCAGAGCCGCTCCGTCGTTCCCCGGGCCGATCAGGGCCACGCGACCGCCTGCCGCTCTGTACAAGGACAGAGCCTGACAGGGCACGATCTTGGAACCGTCCGTTCGGTGTCACAGGGGCGTAACACGCGCCCCGTGACGGCCGCGACCGCCGCTCGCCCTGGGACCGGCCACGGCGCGCCCGGCGAAACGCCGCGCCTTCGGGCATCGGCGGACCCTGCCGAGCGGGGCGGCACCGCAGGCCGCTACTGTCACCTCTCGTCCGGAGTGCTCCCTATATGCAGGAGGAGGCAGCTTTTCCATGTCTGGTCGTGCGAGGGCCGTCGTGTCGGCCGGGAGCCTGCCGGAGCTGACACCCGGGCGGCTTCTGGGGTCGTGGCAGCTGGACGTGCCCGCGCTGTTGCTGATCCTCCTGCTGGGCGCACTGTACGGCTGGGGCCTGCTCAGGCTGCGCCGGGCGGGCCGGGCCTGGTCGCCCGGGCGCACCGCGGCCTTCGCGGGGCTGGGCCTCGGCGGGCTGGCGGTGGCCACGATGTCGGGCCTCGCCGTGTACGACCATGTGCTGTTCTGGCCGGCAGCGGTGCAGAACGTGCTGCTGGATCTCGTCGCGCCGCTCGGCCTCGCCCTCGGCGATCCGCTGCGGCTCGCGATCGAGGCGCTTCCCGACGGCGCCTCGCGGCGGGTGCGGAACGCGATGACCGGGCGGCTCGTACGGCTGCTCACCTTCCCGCTGGTGAGTACGGCGCTGGTGCTGGCGACCGAGCTGACGGTCTACTTCACGCCCTACTTCGCCACGGCGCTGCGTGTCGGCTGGCTGCACGAGCTGATGTACCTGCACCTGCTGGCGGCCGGCTGCCTCTTCGTCGTACCGGTGCTCACCCGCGAGGAGGCGCTGCCCGGCTGGTGCACTCATCCGGTGCGCGCGGCGCTCGTGTTCCTGGACGGCATCGTGGACGCGGTCCCCGGCATCGTGGTGATGACGCACGGCACGTTGATCGCGGGTGCCTGGTATCTGCACCACGCCCCGTCCTGGTCCCCGGACGTCCAGCGGGACCAGCAGCTCGGCGGCGGTGCGATGCTCAGCATCGCCGAACTGGTCGCGCTGCCCTTCCTGCTGGCGATCCTCGTGCAGTGGGCGCGTGCCGATCGTGTCCAGGCCGCGGCCCTGGACCGGCGCCTGGACCGGGACCTCACGCCGGTCGCGCCCCGCGCGTCCACCGCGTCCGCCGTCCCCGGGCCCGGCCGGACCGAGCCCGGGCCCGACTCCGAGCGCGTACGCCCCTGGTGGGAGACCGAGCAGAACGAGGTGGCGGCGAGGATCCGCCGCCAGCACGGTGACGACTGACCGGGGCGCCCCCAGCGGGCCGGGGCGGTCGAGGTCCGGTTGCGTCCGCGCGGTGGGTGATCGGGATGAGCGGGTGCGGATCCTGACGTTCCCCGAAGCGGCCACCCCGTCCGTGCTGCGTGTGCAGGTGCGGGAGCTGCAGGACCAGGCCTGGCCGTCCTCGGACGGGCCGATCGTCCCGGCGGAGGCCCCCGTGCACGATCCCGCGCTGCGGCCGCAGTCGATGCTGGCCGTTCAGGACGGCGTCGTGCTGGCCGCGCTGGACGTCCTGACCAAGGAGATCGAGCACGCCGGCGGGCGCTTCGCGACCGGTGGGCTGAGCACGGTGGTGACCCGGCGGGAGGCCCGTGGCCGGGGGCACGGGCGGCGGCTGGTGACGGCGGCCCGGGAAGCGATGCCCGGACGGGGGCTGGACCTGGGGCTGTTCACCTGTGACCGCACGCTCCGGCCGTTCTACGAGGGCGCGGGCTGGCGGATGCTGCCCGGTGCGGTCCTGGTCGGCGGGACACCGCAGGATCCGTTCCCCAGCGACCGGCCCGGCTTCCACAAGGTCACCATGGCCGCCTTCTTCTCCCCCGCCGCCCGGCGGGCCGAGGCGTCGTTCCACGGCAGTCGCATCGCCCTGTATCCGGGGACGATCGACATGCTGTGGTGACCGGACAGCCGGTCGCCTACGCCTCGCTCGGCCCCCGCGCGGCGCCGTCGTCGTCCGGCTCACGGCGAGTGCGCCAGGAGCCCGCGTGGGCGAGGGCGGCGGCGAGGAGCAGTGCCGTGAGGGCGGTGAGGGCGCTGCCCTGCCAGCCGAGGGTGGCGAGCAGGGACGCGGCGAGGGCGGTGCCGACGGCGCCGACCGTGAAGTACAGCACGCGGTAGACGCTGCTGAGGCTGCCGGAGCGCCCCGGGTCCAGAAGATGGTCGGTGAGGGGCAGCGGGAGGGCGAAGCCGGCCAGTGCGGCGGTCGGCACGAGGCCGATCACGGACAGCGGGACGCGCAGGTCGGCGGCGACCGTGGTGAGCGCGGGCTGGAGGGCGTAGTTGTCGGCGATCGCCGTGCCGGCGACGCAGGCGAGGAGGAACGTCCCGCCCCGCGAGAGCGCCGCGGTCACGGCTGCGCGCCGCGGCTGAGGACGACGACGTAACGGCATTCGGCGCCGGTGGTGTTGGCGAAGACGCGGGGGGCGGGCCCGCCGAGTTCGACGGTGTCGCCCGCGTCGAGTTCGTGGACGCCGTCGCCGTCGTGGAAGGTCAGCCGGCCGTCGAGGACCCAGACGACCTGCCGTACGAAGGCGAAGGCGGCGGCCGGGTACGGCACCCGGGCGCCGGCGGGCAGGCTGATCTCGGCGACCTCGGCGGGGAAGTGCGGGCCGGTGATCTGGCGGCGCCGGTAGCCGGTGCCGGGGTCCTGCCACTCGGCCGTGTCGGTCCGGCGGCGTACGTCCGCTCCCCCGGTCGTGCCCTCCGTGGTCCCCTCCGGCGCGGTCCCTTCCGCGAGGGCGAGCAAGGAGGCGACGCTCAGCTGGAAGGCGGCGGAAAGCTTGCCGAGGACGACGGCGGTGGGGCTGCTCTCGCCGCGCTCGATCCGGTTGATCATGGCGCGGGAGACGCCGGAGGCGTCCGCGAGCTGGGTGAGTGTCCAGCGGCGCCGTTCCCGTTCGGTGCGGATGCGCGCCGCGATCTGCCCCACCAGGGGATCTACTATGTTGGACATGAATCCAATATACGAGAGGGAGCGGGCCGTGACCGTGCGCCGGGCCCACCCCGGCGATGTGGAGGCCGTGCGCGCCATCCGGAACCACGCGATCGAGCACTCGACGGCCCTGTGGACGGACACCCCGCAGTCCCCCGCCGAGGCGGTGGACTGGCTGGCCGCCCACCTGGCCCGCGGCTCGGCGTTCGTGGCCGAGGCGGACGGCGAGGTGGCGGGGTTCGCCGTCTACGGCCCGTGGCGGGCGCTGGAGGGGTACCGGCACACGGTCGAGGACTCCGTCTACGTCCGCGAGGGCCGGCACGGGCTCGGCATCGGCTCCGCCCTGCTGACCGCCCTCGTCACCGCGGCTCGCGAGGCCGGCCATCACGTCATGATCGCCGGCATCGAAGCGGACAACGCCGCGTCGGTCCGGCTGCACGAGCGGTTCGGGTTCCAGCACGCCGGAACGGTGCGCGAGGTCGGACTCAAGTTCGACCGTTGGCTCGACCTGACGATCATGCGCCTGGCTCTCGACTGACCGGTGCGGAGCGCGGTCCGGCGCCCGTGGCCGGAATACATCCGGCGCGAGCGGAATACCCGGGCGCATGGAGATGCGCCCGAACACGCCTGGCCACGGAGGGAATGCAGGTGAATCGGCGCACAAGTGCGGCGCACACCGAACACCGAAAGATCGATTCCGTCGGATCGAGCAGCGGAAACGGTTTCCCAACCCTGACCGGTTGAAGCCTTATTGGGTGTTGCCTGCATCTGCTTCAGTGGAGCGCATTGTGAATCACACCCACTGAGGAGGTCACATGGCCGAAGTCAAGAAGGTGGTCCGCCCTGCGGTCACCGCGTCGTCCCGCCCGTGCGCGTTCGTCTCGCCGGACAAGGGCAACGCCCCGACCATCACTCCCGCCCGCAAGCAGGTGGAGGCCGTCACGGCCCCCGCCGAGCAGCGCAAAGAGTGTGAACCGGCCTAAGGGCTGAGGTACCCGGGGCCCCGCCCGCAGGCCGGGCCCCGGTCTGACGCGCGGGCCGACCGGCAGCCGGGAGCGGTCCGTGTCCAACGGCTGCGCGCCGGGGTGCCTTTCACCGACGCCGTGCCGTGCACCGCGTGCCGAGCCGTGGTGTGCGCCGCGCCGGAATTCGTGACTCGCAGGGAGAAGTCTTCAGCCATGCAGAATTCGGTGTACCAGTCCTCGCGCTACGTCCGCACCCTGCGCGCCGCGGACGACCGGGATTTCTCGTCATTCGGAGGCCGGCTCGATTCCTACGCGGACGACGAGCGAACCATGGCCTTTCATTCACTCTTCGGAAATGCGCGGCTGATCGACCGGGACATCGTGGAACTCCTCAGGGAGGCCTCCCAGGGCATGAGCTGGGACCGGCTGCGTGAGAAGGTCGACGAGGCCTCGCTGCGCGACCTCGTCGAGTCGCGGTTCCTCGTCGAGGCGGGGCACGACGAGGCGAAGGAGATCGACACGCTGCTGGAGAGCCGGCAGAGCGCGCTCAGCAGCGGCGTGTTCCACTCCTCCATCCAGCTGGTGCTCACCAACGCCTGCAACTTCTCCTGTCAGGGCTGTTTCGCGTACAACTTCGACGGCGGCGTCGAGGAGCGCAACACCTCCGGCGAGTCGGTGAAACCCGGTCCCGTCCTCGTCGAACTGCGCCGCTCCCGCGAGGACTCGGCGCCCGTCCACCAGGACTCGGGCCCGACCCTAGCCAAGGGCGACTGGAACCACGGCTCGGACGAGGGCCGCAACCCCTCGATGCACATGTCCCGCGAGGTGGCCGAGAAGACCGTCAAGGAGGCCGTCGAACTGCGCAAGGCCAACGGTGGCGGCCACCTGACGGTGTCGTTCTTCGGCGGCGAGCCGACCCTCGCGCGCGGCACCATCCTGCACGTGCTGCGCACCTTCGGCGACGCCTACGACGGCGTCACCCTCTCGTACGACCTGACCAGCAACGGCTCCCGCATCGACGACGAACTGCTGGCCGCGCTCGCCGAGCACCGCGTCGACACCACCGTCTCCATCGACTATCTGGTCCCGGAGACCGGCGAGTTCCGCGGCGGGCAGCAGCAGCGCACCGCGTGGCCCGTGGTCCGCAAGGCGATCCTGGACATGAAGGCCGCGGGCGTCCCGGTGAGCATCACCTCGGTGCTCTCCCAGTACACCTGGGACAAGTGGGGCACCCCGCTCATCGACTTCGTCGCCGAGGCCGGCCTGGACAGCCTGGACGTCATCGTGTCGTTCCAGGCCAAGGAGTTCTTCCAACAGCACAGTCCGCACGACGTGGCGCAGCGGCTGCTGGCCGCCGTGGACTACGGGCGCGAGCGCGGCGTACAGCTCAGCGGCTACTGGTACCAGACCTTCCAGATGATCATCGACGAGGCCAAGTGGGCCGAGCAGGCGGACTACAAGACCTGCCCGGCGGTCGGCCGCCAGTTGTCCATCGAGCCCAACGGCAGCGTCTTCGCCTGCAAGGCCACGGCCCGCAAGCTCGGCACGATCGAGGACTGGCGCGGCATCTTCTCCTCGCCCGCCTACCAGGACTACGGCATGCGGGCGTACACCAACGGCCCCGGCTGTCAGGGCTGTGAGCTGCAGGGCACCTGCTCGGGCGGCTCCGCCGGGGCGCTGGAGGAGGAGAACGGCTCCATCCAGGTGATGTCGCCCGGCTACTGCGCCTACATGCGGGAGGTGGTCCAGGGCCTCCTGGAACGCCATCACACGCAGAGTCTCGCCACCCTGTCCTGACCCCGGCCCCGACGACCCCCGCAACGGGCCGCCCCGCGCGCGGCGGCCCGCCGAGCCACGACCCGGCCCCCGCGACCTCGGTCCGGGCCGAGGAAGGGTGACTGGTTCCATGGCAACGATCGGAATGCACTTCGGCCACGACGCCGGTGCCGCGCTCACCGACGAGGGCGGATACCGCGTCATCGAGGCCGAACGCCGCCTGGGCTTCCGCCATGTGTGCGGCGGCAACGGCGACTTCCCGCGGGCCGCCGCCGAGTGGCTGGCCGAGCTGCGGGAGCGGGCGGCGGGCCCGGTGACCCGGATCGCCGTGGCCGACTGGTACACGCCGAGGTGCGCGGTGCTGCCCCCGGGCCTGGTCGAGCTGGTCAACGAGGACGCCCGCTGGACGGCCACCGGCGGCGCGGGGCTCGCCGACGCGGTGACCCGGGTGATCAAGCCCCTGGACTGGCCGCTGGCCAAGGGGTTCGACGACGTCACCCTGACCGCGGTGCGCCACCACTACGCGCACGCCGCCCTCGCGTACTACACCTCCGGGGCCCGCAAAGCGCTGGTGCTGGCCCTCGACGGCACGGGCAACTACGCCGAGTGCGGCATGGTCTGCCTCGGCGACGGCGACCAGCTGACCCCGGTGATGTCCTTCACCAACCGCACCGGCCCGCGCTTCGGCCTGGTCTACGAGGCGCTCGCCCGGCGCGTCCACGGCAGTCAGTTCGACACCGGCAAGCTGCTCGGACTCACGGCCACCGGGGACGCCGACCCCGCGCTGCTGCCGGTGCTGCGCGCCATGCTCGTCCCGCAGTCCACCCGGCGTGCCTCGTCGGACCTGTACGAACGGCTCGACGAGGACGCGCTGACCGGCACCGCGCTGCGCTACGCCGACACCTGGTGGGAGTACGACCCGGTCAGCGGCGGCTACCTGGACGCGGGCCTGGCCGACTCCTCGGACGACGACGTCGTGCACTCCTTCGGTTCGGTCTTCCCCGACGAGATCCGCACCGCGGACGGCCTCGCCGTCCCGGTCGGCACCTCCCCCGACGACCGCGTGTGCCGGGACCTGGCGGCCACCCTGCAGAGCGCAGTGGAGCGGGACCTGACCCGGCTGGTCACCGGCATCAGCCGCCGCTTCCCCAGCTACGCCACGCTCTGCTACGCGGGCGGCTGCGCGCTCAACATCACCGCCAACAGCCTGCTCGCGGAGTCGGGCCAGTTCACCCGGGTGTCCATCCCGACCTGCTGCGACGACTCGGGGATCGCGCTGGGCGCGGCGCTGGCCGTCGCCGAGCCGGCCGACCGGCCGGCCCTGCTCGGCCGTTCGGGATGGGCGCCGCTGGCCTACGCCGGACCGCCGCTGGAGGGCCTCGGCAAGGCCGACGGCGAGGGCACGGACCCGGCCGGCGACCTCGCGCGGCGGCTGAGCGGACTCGGGCTGTCCGTGCGCCGCCCGGACGACGAGGAGTTCATCGAGAGCGTCGCCGAGCTGCTGGCCGGCCGGCGCTGTGTGGCCTGGCTGGAGGGCGGCATGGAGACCGGGCCGCGGGCGCTCGGTCATCGCTCGCTGCTGGTCTCGGCCCACTGGAGCGGCGCCCGCAAGTACGTGTCCCAGACGATCAAGCAGCGGGAGTGGTTCCGGCCGGTCGCGCCGATCTGCCCGGAGGAGGTGGCCGACCAGTACTTCACCGGGCCGCTGGACCACACCGAGACCATGCTGTTCGCGGTACGGGTGCGGCCCGACCGGGCCCGGCAGCTCGCCGAGGCCCGGCACATCGACGGCACGGCCCGGCTGCAGACCGTACGGCCCGACGAGCAGCCCCTGCTGCACCGGCTGTGCCACGCGGTCGGCGCCCGCACCGAGCTGCCGGTGCTGATCAACACCAGCGCCAACGGCGGAGGCCGGCCCATCCTCAACCGGCTCGACGAGGCCGTGGAGTTGCTCCTGGAGACCGAGCTGGACGCCGTGGTGCTGCCCGAACACCGCCTGATCGCCGAGTGAAACCCGCCCCCGTACAGCACCCTGGAGAGTGTCTGTGGCCGCCACACAACTGCGAGACATCCACAAGAAGGAGCCGCTGCGCGTCCTGTCCCGCGCGGACTGGGAACAGTGGACCACCCAGGGCCATGTGATCGTCCGTCAGGCGGTACCGCCGGAGACGGTGGCCGCGCTGGCGGAGGGGCTCGCCTCCTTCCTCGACATGCGTCCCGAGGACCCCTCGACCTGGACCTCGCCGCACACGGGCAACGACCGGCTGCCGGGCCACAGCGGACTGGTCGAGATGTACAACCACCAGGCGCAGTGGGACATCCGGCAGACTCCGCGGGTCTACGAGGCCTTCGTCGACGTCTGGGACCGTACGGACCTGTGGGTGACCATCGACTACGCGAACGTCAACCCGCCGAACCGGGGACCGCGCGCCTTCGACGGGTTCGTCCACTGGGACGTGGACACCTCGGCCGATCCACTGCCGGTGAGCTGCCAGGCGGTGCTGTCCCTCACCCACGGGGACGAGGAGATCGGCGGCTTCCAGTGTGTGCCGGAGATCTTCGAGGAGTGGGAGAAGTGGGTGGGCGGCCAGCCCGCCGACCGCGACCCGTTCACTCCGGACATCACCGGCTACCCGATCACCACGCCCCGGGTCGCCCCCGGTGACCTGATCATCTTCAACAGCCTGCTGCCGCACGGGGTGCACCCCAACGTCTCCGAGTCCCGGGTGCGCATGGCCCAGTACCTGACCATGGCGCCCGCCTGGGAGGAGAACGCCGAACTGCGCGAGGCCCGGGTGCGGTTCTGGCGGGACCGCGTCCCGCCGCATCCGCCCGAGGGCGGGAGGCGCAAGGAGGAGTCCGAGCTGTACGGCCCGGCGGCGCTGAGCGAGCTGGGCGAGCGGCTGCTGGGACTGCGGACGTGGTCCGAGGGGAGCGTTGTTGGCTGACACCGCCAGACGGGGAACCGGCCACGACCGCCGGGCGGACCTCGGCGGTCCGTTCCGGTGGCTGTGGGCCTCGACCGCCGCCTCCAACGCGGGCGACGGCATCACCCGTACCCTGCTACCCCTGTTGGTGGTCGCGCACCATCCCGATCCGGCGGCGGTCGCGGGGCTGACCACCGTCAACATGCTGCCCTGGCTGCTGTTCGCGCTTCCCGCCGGCGTCCTGGTGGACCGGGTGGACCGGCGCCGGATCGTCCTGGGCAGCAACCTGGTGCGCGCGGGGGCGCTGCTCGGCGCGATGGTGGTGCTCGCCGGCAGCCGCCCCCTCCCGCTGCTGTACGCGCTGGCGTTCGTGCTGGGCATCGCCGAGACCCTCGCCGACACCGCGGCGCCCGCGATGCTGCCGCGTCTGGTGGACGAGCGGCAGCTGGAGCGCGCCAACGGGCGGCTGTCGGCGGCGCAGATCCTGCTCAACGAGATGATCGGGCCGCCCGTGGCGGGCCTGCTGGCCGGTCTGGCCGCCGCGGCGGCACTGGCCACCGGCGGGGTGCTGTACGCGCTGGCCGCGCTGCTGCTGGTGGGCCTCTCCCCGCTCGCCCGCACCCGCCGGGAGAGCGCCCCGGGCGGGGCACGCGGCGGGGTGCTGCGCGACATCCGGCAGGGCCTGCGCTTCGTCCTCGGCCACCGCACCCTGCGGCTCACACTGGCCGCGAGCGCCCTGTACGGCCTGGTGTTCTCGGCTACCTTCTCGATGCTGGTGCTGCTGAGCGACCGCGACCTGGGGCTGAGCGGGACCGGGTACGGGCTGCTGCTCGCCGCCGGGTCGGTCGGCGCCGTCGCCGGCAGCTGGCTGGCGCCCCGGGCCGCGGACCGGCTGCCCACCGTACGGCTGGCCCGGTGGTCCCTGGTGGCGTCCGGGGCCGCGTACGTCGCGCTGGGCCTGGGCCGTCAACCGGTACTGGCCGCGCTGGCGCTGGCCGCCAACGGCGTCTTCATGATGGGCTGGAACATCCCCGTGATGTCGCTGCGCCAGCGGCTGACACCGGAGGACCTGCAGGGCCGCGTGATGAGCGTGTCCCGGCTGTGCTCGTGGGGCTCCATGCCGATCGGCGCCACGCTCGGCGGCCTGCTCGCCGAGACCCTCTCCGTGCCCGCGGTGTTCGAGGTGTGCGGGACCGTCCTGGCCGTCGGCGCGCTGCTGCTGCTCGCGCCGCTGCGCGAGGACCCGTCCCTGCCCGCCGGCGGGCCCGCGAACGGCGACCTACTCGACAAGGGGTGACCATTGGAAACGCAGCTCTATGACACGGTGATCGTCGGGGGCGGCCCGGCCGGCCTCAACGGGGCTCTTTACCTGGGGCGTTCGCGCCGCCGGGTGCTGCTGATCGACTCGGGCGACGCCCGCAACATGGCGGCCGGGGTCATGCACAACGTCCTCACCAACGACGGGTCGACGATCGCGGACTTCCGGGCCCGCTCGCGCGCCCAACTCTCCTCGTACGACGTGACGTTCCGCGACGACCAGGTGGTCTCCGCCGAGCCCGACGGCGACCATGTGGTGGTCGGCACCAAGGAGTCCGGCACCTTTCGCGCCCGCACCCTGCTGTACGCGGCAGGAGTGCGCTCGGTGCTGCCGCCCGTCCCGGGACTCGCGGACCTGTGGGGCAGGTCGGTCTTCGAGTGCCCGTACTGCCACGCCTGGGAGGTGCGCGAACGCAGCTTCGCCGTGTACGGGGGTACGGTCCCCAGCGAGTGCCTGGCCGCGACCCTGACGGTGTGGTCGGACACCATCACCTACCTGACCGACCGGCGCGAGCTGCCCCAGGACGAGCGGGACCGGCTCACGGCGGCCGGGGTGCCCGTCGTCGCCGAACAGGTCCGCGAGCTGAAGCCGCATCCCGAGGGGGTCGAGGTGGTGTTCGGGGACGGCCGGTCCGCGAGCTACGGAGCGATGTTCCTGCACCTGGACACCGAGCCCCGGGTCGCCCCGCTGCGCCCCTGGCTGCAGGCCCCGGACCTGGAGTCCGTGCAGAGCGACGAGCGCGGCCGCACCAGCCTGCCCCGGCTGTACGTGGCCGGCGACCTCGGCCGCAACATGCAGCAGGCCGCGATGGCCGCCGCCAGCGGCGGGCTCGCGGGCATGGCCATCAACGCCGACCTGATCCGGGAGGACCGTCCCGGATCCCTGCCCGAGCCGCCGCCCCCGGCCCCGGCCCGCTGAGCGCACGACGCCCGCCCACCCACGCCACGGGAGCCCCTTCGCGATGACCTCACCCCGCGCCGAGTTCACCCCGCACATGGAGCACTACACCTTCTTCCTGGAGGACCAGCCCTACCTGGGGTACTTCCAGTACGGCAACGAGAAGACACCCGTCTACACCACCGACCGGCACGGCTTCCGGGTCACGCCCGGCCCCGGCGGGCTCCGGGCGACGGTCGGCGACGACCGCCCCGACGGACCGGCCCGGGTGCTCGCGGGGAGTTCCGCGGTCTTCGGCGTCGGCGCCACCGACGACACGGCCACCGTCACCGCACGGCTGTGGAACGGCCACGCGCCCCGGCTGCCCTGGCTGAACATCGCCGGACAGAGCCACAACTCGGCGCAGGAACTGCTGCTGTTCACCCTGTTCCTGCACGAACTCCCGCCGGTCGAGGACATCGTGCTGCTGTCCGGGGTCAACAACCTGGTGCTCAGCCGGCTGCCGGAGGAGAAACAGGGCCGGCACGGCGCCTTCTTCGACTGCGGCCCCGCCCCCGACGTGGTGCCGCCGCCGGACCAGCGGGTCGCGCACGCCACCGAGCTGACCCTGCGGCACCTCGGCGCGTGGAAGACCCTCGCGGACGGGCTCGGCGCCCGGCTGACCTTCGTGCTCCAGCCGCTCGCGCCCTGGGTGCGCGAGGAGCCGCTGCCGCGCGAGCGGCTGCTGTTCGAGGAACTGGACGAGGTGTCCAACTTCCGCCGGTTCCACAACGACATCTCCACCATGGCGGTGGGCCGCGCCTACGCGGACCGGCTGGCCGCCGGATGCGCCGGCCTGGACGTGCCGTTCCTGGACATGAACGTGGCGCTGGGCGAGGCCGCCGGGCCGGAGGACTGGCTGTTCATCGACCGCGTGCACTGCACCGATCTGGGCTACGACCTCGTGGCCCGGCAGCTGGCGGACCGCCTCGACCTGGCGTGAGGAGCCCCTCCATGCGCGACCCGCAACACGACGACGACCGCGGCCCGTCGCCCGCGTCGGCGGTCCGCCGCCTGGCCTCCTGGCTGCGGCACCGGGGCGGGCCCGGGTCCTCCCCCAGCGCCCCGCCGGATCCGCCCGCCGCCCCGCCGTCCCGGCTGCGGCCGCAGCCCGAGGACGACGCCTCCGTCTACCCCCTGTTCTGACATGGGGACCGGCACGGGCGGCGGGCCGGACGGCCCGGTCCTGGGCGTCTCCGCCTACTACCACGACAGCGCCGCGGCCCTGGTGGCCGGTGGCACCCCGCTCGCGGCGGCGCAGGAGGAGCGGTTCACCCGGCGCCGCCACGACCCCGGGTTCCCCCACCGTGCGGTGGACTTCTGCCTGCGCGAGGCCGGGCTGCGGCTCGACGACCTGGCGGCCGTGGCGTTCTACGAGGACCCGGCGCTGAAGTTCCGCCGGGTGCTGGCGACCTGGCTGGCGACGGCCCCGCACGGCTTCCCGGTGTTCCGCCGGGCGTTCCCCGAGTGGGCCGGCTGGAAGCGGCGCGCCCTGGACGACGTGCGGGCGCGGCTCGGCGCCCTGGCGCCGGGGCGGCCGCTGCCACCGGTGGTGGCGCACCGCCACCACGCCTCGCACGCCGCCTCGGCGTTCTTCCCCAGCCCCTTCCCGTCGGCCGCGGTGCTGTGCGTCGACGGCGTGGGCGAGTGGGAGACGACGACCTTGTGGCACGGCCGGGGCACCGAGCTGGTCCCGCTCGCGCAACTGCGCTTCCCGCACTCGCTCGGCATGCTGTACTCGGCTTTCACGTACTTCTGCGGCTTCAAGGTCGACTCGGGCGAGTACAAGCTGATGGGGCTCGCGCCGTACGGGACGCCTCGCTACGCGCCGCTCATCCGGGAGCGGCTGATCGACGTCAAGCCTGACGGCTCGTTCCGGCTCGATCTGCGCCACTTCACCTTCCAGTACGGGCGGACCATGGTCGGCCGGGCCTTCGAGGAGCTGTTCGGAGGAGCGCGCAGGACACCCGAAGGCCCGCTCACCGAGCGGGAGTTCGATCTGGCGGCCTCGGTGCAGCAGGTGACCGAGGAGGTGATGCTGCGGCTGGCCCGGACGGCACTGGACCGCACCGGGGAGCGGCGGCTCTGCCTGGCCGGCGGAGTGGCGCTCAACTGCGTGGCCAACGGCCGGCTCCTGGCGGACGGGGTCACCGAGGAGCTGTGGATCCAGCCGGCGGCCGGGGACGCGGGCGGGGCACTGGGCGCGGCGCTGGCCGAGTCGCACCGCCGGGGAGCGCCCCGCGCCCATGTGGGACGGGGTACGGACGCGATGGCGGGGGCGCTGCTCGGCCCCTCCTGCTCCGACCAGGAGATCGAGGACTTCCTGACCCGGGGCGGGTACCCCGCCGTGCGATTGCCGGAGCGCGAGCTGGTGGCACGTGTCTCGGCGGAGCTGGCGACCGGGCGGGTGGTGGGCTGGTTCCAGGGCCGTATGGAGTTCGGGCCGCGCGCGCTGGGCAACCGGTCGATCCTCGCGGACCCGCGCGACCCGGCCATGCAGTCCACGCTCAACCTCAAGACCAAGTTCCGCGAGTCCTTCAGGCCGTTCGCCCCCGCTGTCCTCGCCGAGGACGCCAAGGACTGGTTCGACCTGCCGCAGGAGAGCCCGTACATGCTGCTGACCGCGCAGGTCGCCGCCGCCCGGCGGCGCGAGTGCGGGGCCGCGGCCGAGGGCGCGACCGGTCTGGATCTGCTGCGGGTGCCGCGCTCGACGATCCCCGCGGTCACCCATGTCGACGGCTCGTCCCGGGTGCAGACGGTCACGGCCGGACACAACGCGCGCTTCCACGCGCTGCTCACCGCCTTCAAGGAACGCACGGGATGCCCGGTGCTCGTGAACACGTCGTTCAACGTGCGCGGGGAGCCGATCGTGCGCGACGCGGCGGAGGCCTACGCCTGCTTCATGCGCACGCGGATCGACCTGCTGGTCCTCGGCGGCTTCCTGCTGGACAAGCGGGACCAGCCCGAGTGGCGGGAGGAGGGTGACTGGCGTGCCGCGATCCCGGTGGACTGAGCGGCTGGGCCGTCTGGGGCTCGCCGCGCTGTACTTCGCGGTGGTCACCCCGGCCGGGCTGTGCGTACGGGCCGTACGGGACCCGCTCCGCCGCTCCTGGGACAGCCGTCGTACGAGCTATCTGACCCGCCCGGCGCGTTCCCGGCGGTGACGGGGCCGCCCCGGGCGGTACCGGATCACCGTCCGCCCGGGCTCGTCGCCGAGGTCACCGCGACGCGCCGGGTGCCGAGGACGAGGACGCGTGAGTCGGCTTCGGTGAAGCCGCACTCCGTCGCCCACGCACTCGCCTCCTCGGCGGTGCGGGGCAGTGGCACGTCACGGGCGACGTGCGTCGCGAAGCGGCCGGACGGGCGGAAGTGGGTGGCGAGCGGCAGCGTGAATCCCACGCGGCCGCCGGGCCGCAGGGCGCGCAGCCAGTCGGCCGGCGCCCGGCGTCCCAGGAAGTGCAGCGAGGAGGCGCAGAACACGGCGTCCAGGGAGTGATCGGCGACCGGCAGCGGTACGGCGTCGGCGACCCGCCAGTCGATCGCCGTACCCAGTCCCAGGGCCGCGGCGCGGTCCTGGCCCGCCGCCACCATCCCGGGAGACAGGTCGACGGCCAGGACGGCGCGGGCGCCTGTGGGTCGGGTCCGGGCGAGTTGCAGGGCGACCGCGCCCGCCCCGCACGCCACGTCCGCGATCGCCTCCGCCGTGCCGGGGGCCACCCACTCGATCAGCGCCCGGGCGATCTCCTCGTGGTGCGGGTGGTCGTAGCTCTCGGCCAGTTCGTCGAACGCCCCGGCCAGCGTTGCACTCTCCATCACCGTCCGATCGTAGGCCAGGCGGAAGTTGCGGGCGGACGCGCCGCTGCCGGCGTGCGCCCGGGCGTGCCCCGCGTGTTACGCCGTTGGGGCGCTGTTTCGGGACGTGTTGGGCGGCCCGGGCGACTCCGAGATGCGGCGGTCGCCGGGCGGCCGTTAACTGAAGGCCGTTCACTGAAGCCCACCTGGCGCGGGACCGGCCACTTCGGACGTGCCGCGTCCCGCCCGCCGGAGGGAGGCGTCCGCGTGCCGAGCCGACCGACCCCCGAGGAGCGCGCGTGAGCCGCCCGGCCACCCAGCCCCCCACCTCGGACTCGGCCGACCCGGGGCGGATCCTGCTCGGCCCCGGCTACCTCCGGCTCCTGCTGCTGTCGTTGTGCCTCGGCGTGCCCATCGCGGTCGCCTGTTTCTTCTTCGTCTCCTTCCAGCGCTGGCTGCAGGACAAGGTGTGGGAAGAGCTGCCGCACGCGCTCGGGTTCGGGCAGGCCCCGTGGTGGTGGCCGCTGCCCGCGCTGACGCTGGCGGGGCTGATCCTCGCCCCGATCGTCACCCGCATGCCCGGGGGCGGCGGGCACATCCCGGTGCGGGGGCTGGGCGGGAAGCCCGTGGGGCCGCGGGCCCTGCCGGGCGTGGTGCTGGCCGCCGTGCTGACCCTGCCGCTGGGTGTGACCCTCGGTCCCGAGGCGCCGCTGATGGCGGTCGGCTCGGCGCTGGCCCTGTTCGGCCTGCACACCGTGCGGCACACGGTGGATCCCCCCTCGACGTCGGTGGTGGCCACCGCGGGCTCCACGGCGGCGATCTCCACCATCCTCGGCGGACCGGTCGTGGCCTCCATCATGGTCGTCGAGGCCGCGGGGCTCGCCGGGCCCCGGCTCGCCGTCCTGTTGCTGCCCTGCCTGGCCGCGAGCGGAGCCGGGGCGCTCGTCTTCACCGGCTTCGGCCACTGGACCGGACTGTCGATCGGCGCCCTCGCCCTGCCGACGGTGCCGCCGGACACCAAGCCGGACGCGGGCGACTTCCTGTGGGGCCTGCCCGCGGCCGTGCTGATCGCCGCGATCGTCACCGCGGCACACCGCCTGGGCGAACGGACCAACAGATGGACCTCCGCCAGGAGCACGGCCGTCCGCACCGTGCTGTGCGCCATGGCCGTCGGTGTGTGCGTGGCGGCGTACGCCCTGCTCACCGGCCGCTCGCCCGCGGAGGCCGCGCTGTCCGGGCAGGTGACGCTCGGCCAGCTGGCCAAGACGCCCCACGCGTGGTCCGTGCTCGCGCTGGTGGCGCTGGTCGTCTGCAAGGCGCTCGCGTGGGGCATCAGCCTGGGCAGCCTGCGCGGCGGGCCGATCTTCCCGTCCGTGCTGATCGGCGTGGCGACGGGAGTGGCCTGCTCGGGCCTGCCCGGGCTGGGGGTCACGGCCGGGTTCGCGCTGGGCGTCGCCGCGGCGGCCACGGTCGTCACCGGGCTGCCGCTCACCAGCTCCGTCCTGGCCGTCCTGCTGCTCGGCCAGGACGCCTACGACCAGATGCCCCTCATCGTCCTGTCGGCCGTCGTCGCCCTGCTCACCAGCCGGCTCCTGGCCCCGCGCCGGCCGAAGCCGGAGGAGCCCGGACAGAGCCGCGCCTGAGGTGGACACGGACGGCTCGCCACGGCCGCGGGACCGGTGGCGAGTCAGTAGGCGCGCGCCACCACGGCGATGTTGCCCGGCTGGTCGTCGCTCCCGGGGACCGACCCGTCGGGGGCGACCAGGCAGCGCACGGTCACTCCCCGCTCGGCGAGCCTCGCCTCGCCCCCGGGGCCCAGCGCGGCCCAGGGGATGCGTGCCCAGCCGGTGCCCGCCGCCTCCACGGCCTCCTCCACCGTGGTGACCTCGACGGTGCGCTGCTCGCGGCGCTCGCGGGAGCGGGCCAGCAGCAGCGCCTGGTCCTCCTCCAGCACCTCGGGCAGGCGGGCGGCGAGCGCTTCCAGGGCCATCGGCTGCTTGCCGCCCGCGATGCGGCGGACCAGCACGGCGGTGCCGCTCTCCAGGCCGCGCGGCCCCACCTCGATCCGTACCGGCACGCCCTTGAGTTCCCAGTCGACGGACCGGCGGCCGAACGGCAGGTCCGTGCGGTCGTCGACGCGGACGCGCACGCCCGCCGCGGTCAGCCGGTCGCCGATCTCGTGGGCCTTGGCCCGCACGCCCGCGTCGTCCTTGACGGCGAGGACGACCGCCTGGACCGGGGCCAGACGCGGCGGGACGCACAGACCGTCGTCGTCCCCGTGCATCATCACCAGCGCGCCGACCATCCGTGTGGTGGAGCCCCATGACGTCTGCCAGACGTGTTCCTGCCGGCCGTCCTTCGACAGGTACCGCGTGTCGAAGGCCTTGGCGAAGTTCTGTCCGAGCTCATGGCTCGTGCCCAGCTGGAGCGCCTTGCCGTCGCCCATCATGCCCTCCAGGGTGAGGGTGTTGACGGCGCCCGCGAACCGCTCCCGGGCGGTCTTGCGTCCCGGTACGACGTCCATGGCGAGGACGTTCTCCATGAAGTCGGCGTACACGTTCCGGTGAATGTGCGCGGCGTAGTCCCGGGCGTCCTCGTAGCGGGCGTGTGCGGTGTGGCCCTCCTGCCAGAGGAACTCGGTCGTCCGCAGGAACACACGCGGGCGCAGCTCCCAACGCACCACGTTCGCCCACTGGTTGATCAGCAGGGGAAGGTCGCGGTAGCTCTGCACCCACTTGGAGAAGTACTCGTTGACGATCGTCTCGGAGGTGGGCCGTACGACGACGGGCTCCTCCAGCTCCTTGCCGCCGCCGTGCGTGACCACGGCGAGCTCGGGCGCGAAGCCCTCGACGTGCTCGGCCTCCCTCGTCAGGTACGACTGCGGGATGAAGAGCGGGAAGTACGCGTTCTGCGCCCCGGCCGCCTTGATGCGGGCGTCCAGCTCCTGCTGCATCCGCTCCCACAGGCCGTAGCCGTACGGTCGGATGACCATGGTGCCGCGCACCGGCCCGTTCTCGGCCAGTTCGGCCTTGCCGACCAGGTCCTGGTACCAGCGCGGGAAGTCGTCCGCCCGGGGTGTGAGCACGGGTGCTTTCGCCATGTCGCGCAGAGTAGGTCCCGGACCTTCGCGCACGCCAGTCGTTTACGCCCGGTTCGGATGCTTCCCCTCGGTCTCGGTGGAAAAAGGGCGAGCCACCCGTATCATCCAGGTGCCCGGCACGCCCCACACCTCCGAACGGAGAGCACATGCCTGAGAACTCCGTACATGTCACCGAGTTGACCTCCCAGTACGTCAGCCAGGTGACCACCGACCTCGAGCACAACCTCAAGGAGCAGGAGCGCATCGGCACCGAAATCGCCTCCCTGCAGGAGCAGTTGGCCACCCTGCAGCGCAACCACGCGGTCCTGGTGAGCATGCGGCAGGCTCTCGGTGTCACGGCCCCGGCGACCGGCACGGCGGCGGTGCCCGCGCCGCGGAAGAAGACGGCGACCGTGCCCGGCGGCCGCCGGGCGGCGAGGAAGGACACCAAGGAGGCGACCGGCCCAGTGAAGCGGTCCGTCAAGTCCGCCAAGTCCGCCAAGAAGGAGGCCCCCAAGGCGTCCCGGCCCACCCTGGTCGAACTCGTCCGCACGCACCTCTCGGAGCAGAGCGAGCCCCGGTCGGCGGCGGAGGTCACCGAGTCGCTGGAACGCGCACACGCCGACCGGGGCGTCCAGACCAAGGTCGTACGCACCACCCTGGAGAACCTGGTGGCCAGGAACCACGCCCAGCGCGTCAAGCAGGGCAGCTCCGTCTACTACACCGTTCCCCCCACGCCGGAGGCGAAGGCCGCGGGCGAGGACGGGCCGGAGACGGCGTGACACCGCCGCGGGCCGGTGTACGGGGGCCGTGACCGCCCGGTGAGGCCGTCCCGCGGGCGCGGCGGGACGGGCCCCGGCCGGGTGCCGGGCAGGACGCCGGCCTGACCGTCGTCATGTCTGACGCCCGCCGAACTGCCAGTCGTGGACCTCGATACCGTCATACCGGTCGCCGGTCAGTACGGTGCGCGCGGAGTCCGGGTCGGGCGCGCGCAGCAGGGCCGCCGTTCCGAGCCAGGCGGTGCCGTCGTCGGACAGCAGGGGCCCGTAGGCGATCAGCTCGTCCCGCCGTCCGGACGGCACGGTGAGGTCGGCGGGCTCCCCCGAGCCCAGTCCGAGCACCAGGTACCGGCGGCCACCGGTCCGGCCGCCGGGGAACTCCCACATGGTGCGCCCCAGTGTGTTGCGCCACCGGCGCAGCAGCACGTCGCGGTACACGCCCGCCTGGTAGCCCGGCTCCTCGAACGCGAACGCGCGTGCCGCGGCGGGATCCGGCAGGCCGAGGATGTGCACGCTGCCGGTGGGTGTGTCCCCGTCACCGGCGAGCGTCGGGCCCCGGGCGATCATCTCCTTACCGAACCGGTCCATGTAGGACCAGTGCTCCTCGAGCAGGTCGTCGCGCAGTGCCAGGGCTCCGGGCCGGTCGCGGTGGTAACAGAAGTACTCCATGTGCCCACTCTCCCCCACCGCCCGCCGCGCCCTCACGTCGTTTTCCCGGACACCGGTCCGGCCGGGAAGTGTCCGGGCACGCGCGGTCGTGCGCGGGTGCGTCGGTACGATCACCGGCCATGGACTGGATGGAGCGGGCGGCGACACTCAGGCAGTGGACCAGGAGCGGGACGCGGGCGCCGCACAAGCCGCTGCTGTTCCTGTACGCGCTCGGCCGGTTCCAGCGCGACGCCGAGGACGAACTGCGGTACAGCGCCGTGGAGGAGGACCTGCGCAGGCTGCTCACCGAGTACGGGCCGCCCCACCGGACCACGCCCGCCTATCCGTTCCACCACCTGGTCGGCGACGGCGTGTGGGAGGTGCGCACCGAGCGCGGGCCCGGCAGTCCCGGGACCGGTGTGCGCGATCTGCGCGCGACGGGCGCCACGGGGCGTCTGGTGCCGGAACTGAGGACAGCGCTGAGGCACGAGCCCCAGCTCCTCGGCCGGCTCTCGCGGTTGCTGCTCGATCTGCACTTCCCGCCCTCGCTCCACGGCGAGTTGTGCGAGGCGGTCGGTCTGGAACCGGAGCCCGCGGAGGCCACAACGCTCTCGGCCGCCCGGCGCCAACGGGACCGCCGCATGCGGGAGTCCGTGCTGACCGCGTACGAGTACCGGTGCGCCTTCTGCGGTTACGACGGCAGGATCGGGGCGGTTCCGGTCGGGCTGGAGGCCGCGCACGTGCGCTGGTGGGCGTTCGGCGGACCCGACGACGTCGACAACGGCCTGTGTCTGTGCTCGCTGCACCACAAGCTGTTCGACAAGGGTGTCCTCGGTGTCGGTGACGGTCACCGCATCCTGGTCTCGCAGGAGTTCGTCGGTCACAGCGCCGCGGCCCGCGAGCACGTCACGGCTCTCTCGGGCCGCCCGGTCGTCGGGCCCCAGCCGGGCGCGCGCCCCGTCGCGGCCGCCCACCGGGACTGGCACGCCCGGCAGGTCTTCCACGGCGTACCACGCCCGGCCGCCTCGGCCTGACCCGCTCCGGGCACCACGTCAGCGGCGCACGGTGCCCGGATTGACCGCGCCGCCGGGCTGGGATTTCATGAGGGCCATGTCTGGTGGACCGCGGGACACGACGGATCCGGTGCTCGCCTTCCCCACGCAGGACGCGTGGGAGGAGTGGCTGGAGGAGCACCACGCGGACGTCACGGGCGTGTGGCTGAAGATCCCCCGCAAGGACTCCGGACTGGGCGGTGTCTCCTACGCGGAGGCACTGGAGTCGGCGCTCTGCCACGGCTGGATCGACGGGCAGAAGAAGAAGCTCGACGAGCTGCACTGGCTGCAGCGCTTCACCCCGCGGCGACCGGGCAGCAGGTGGTCCCAGGTGAACCGGGAGAAGGCCGTCGGGCTCATCGAGCGGGGCCGGATGCGGCCGGCCGGCCTGCGGGAGGTGGAGAAGGCCCGGGCGGACGGCCGCTGGGCGGCGGCGTACGCCGGTCAGAGCAGGGCGACGGTGCCCGACGACCTCCGTGCGGCCCTGGACGCCGTACCCGAGGCGGCCGCCTTCTTCGCCACGCTGGACGGCCGCAACCGGTACTCGATCCTGCACCGCGTCCAGGACGCGAGGAAGCCGGAGACGCGGGCGGCCCGCATCGCCAAGTTCGTCGCCATGCTCGCCGACCAGCGGAAGATCCATCCCTGACGCACCCGGCCGGGGCCGGAACCGGTGCTGTCAGCGGCGCGTCAGCGTGGGGTCAGCGGCCGCGGGCACTCTTGTCCATGTGAACGGCGGAGCGGGAGACCGCGAGGCCGGGAGCGAGGAGAGGTGCCCGGAGCGGTTCATCGGGGACCCGCGAGCAAGTCTCGAGGTCGGATCCATGAGGTCCACGCAGGTTCGAATCCTGCCCTCTCCGCTGGGCCAAGGCAGTCGGCAGGTCACGGGCGACGCCGCTCGGCTGGTGGTCAGCGGGCGTCGGCGAAGCGCCTGACGGCTGCCTTGGTCCCTGAATCCCGCAGACGTCAGGACTGGGGACGGCGGCCGTGGTTCGCCGCGTGCTTGGCGCGGGACTTCTTCTTGCGACGTCGCTTCGAGGACATGCGAACCTCCTGGTGAGGGGTCGAAGAGGGGCGAATCAGGAAAACACGCACGATCACGATATCTCCGGATCTTCCACCTCTCCACCGCTTACGATGCCGAAGGAAAGCCCCCGCCGGCACAGAGGAGCAGGAATGACCGGTGCCCCCGAGCCGATCAGCGCCGAGGCCCGTCGCGCGCTGGAGCAAGAACTGGCCGATCTGCGCGACGAGCGCGGGCTGGTCGCCGGAACACTGAAGGACGCCACGCAGGTGGGCGACCAGGCCGATCAGGCCGACGAGTTGCAGCGGGCCGACCAGCTCGATCGCCTGGACCGTCGTATCGCGGACATCACCGACCGGCTGCGGCAGGCAGATCTGGCGGGCCCCGCGCGCACCGACGAGGTCGGCGTGGGCAGCACGGTCACCGTTCGCTTCGAGGACGGCTCGCTGGAGACCCTGCAGCTCGGCGAGGTCGCCGAGGCGCTGGACCAGAACCTGGTCACGGCCGACAGCCCGCTCGGCCGTGCGCTGCTCGGACGCCGACCGGGTGACACCGTGCAGTACGACACACCGGACGGGCACACCCGCGCGGTCGTGGTGTCGATCGGTGAGCCGGGCGGCGCGCCGGAAGGGCCTTAGGTTCAGTCGTTCTTCCGCACCGAGCAGTGCAGGGAGTCGTCGACCACGTCCGCGATGATCGTGTCCCCGGGCTCGGCGTCGCCGCTGAGCAGGAGCGTGGCGATGCGGTTGTCGAGTTCCGCCTGGATCGTGCGGCGCAGCGGACGGGCGCCGAACTCCGGCTGGTGGCCGTGCGCGATCAGCAGCTTCTTGGCGGACTCCGTGACCTCCAGCTGCATGCCCTGGGCGCGCACCCGGTGCTTGCTCTGGTCCAGCAGGTGGTCGACGATCTGCGACAGATCCGTCTCGGTGAGCGCGTGGAAGATGATGATGTCGTCGATGCGGTTGAGGAACTCCGGCAGGAACCGGCCCCGCAGGTCGTCCATCAACTCGTCCTTGAGGTCGGACACATCGCCCTTGTGGTCGAGGATGCGGTGCGCGCCGATGTTGGACGTCATGATGACGACGCAGTGCCGGAAGTCGACGGTGCGGCCCTGGGCGTCGGTCAGACGTCCGTCGTCGAGGATCTGCAGCAGTGTGTTGAAGACGTCCGGGTGGGCCTTCTCCACCTCGTCGAACAGCACCACGCTGTACGGCCGGCGGCGCACCTTCTCGGTCAGCTGGCCCGCCTCCTCGTAGCCGACGTACCCGGGAGGTGCGCCGACGAGCCGGGCGACGGTGTGCTTCTCCTGGAACTCGCTCATGTCGAAGCGGATCATGCGGTCCTCCTCGCCGAACAGCAGGGCGGCGAGGGTCTTGGCGAGTTCGGTCTTGCCGACACCGGTGGGGCCGAGGAACAGGAACGACCCCACGGGGCGGTTCGGGTCGCCCATGCCGGCGCGGTTGCGTCGCACGGCCTGGGAGACCGCGGTGACCGCCTCGTCCTGGCCGACGATCCGGTCGTGCATCTCCTCCTCCAGCTTCAGGAGCTTCTCCTTCTCGCTGGCGGTGAGCTGGGAGACCGGGATGCCGGTGCGCCGGGAGACGACGTCGGCGATGTCCGAGGCCTTGACGGAGACGACGCCCTCGCGGCGCTCCTCGATCCCGGCGAGTTCGCCCTCCACCTCGGCGACCTCCCGCTTCAGCTCCGAGGCCTTCTCGAAGTCCTCGGCGGACACGGCCTGTTCGAGCTCCCGGCGGAGCTTGGCGATCCGGTCCTCGCGGCTGACGATCTCGGTGGAGCGGCCGACGCCGCGCAGCCGCACCCGGGCACCGGCCTGGTCCATCACGTCGATGGCCTTGTCGGGCAGGAACCGGTCGGTGATGTAGCGGTCCGACAGTTCGGCGGCGGCCGCCAGGGCCCCGTCGTCGAAGCGGACCTGGTGGTGCGCCTCGTAGGCGTCCCGCAGGCCCTCGAGGATCTGGACCGTCTCCTCGACGGTCGGTTCCGGGACCATCACCGGCTGGAAGCGGCGTTCCAGGGCGGCGTCCTTCTCCACGTACTTGCGGTACTCGTCGATGGTGGTGGCGCCGACGACATGGAGTTCCCCGCGCGCCAGCGCGGGCTTGAGCATGTTGCCCGCGTCCATGGCGCCCTCGCCGGTCGCACCGGCGCCGACGACCGTGTGCAGTTCGTCGATGAACAGGATGATGTCGCCGCTGGCCGCCTGGACGTCCTCGATGACCTTCTTCAGCCGCTCCTCGAACTGGCCGCGGTACTGCGCACCGGCCACCAGCCCCGACATGTCGAGCACCACGACCCGCTTGTCCTTCAGGGTGTCGGGGACCTCTCCGGCCACGATGCGCTGGGCCAGTCCCTCGACGATGGCGGTCTTGCCGACGCCGGGTTCGCCGATGAGCACGGGGTTGTTCTTCGAGCGCCGGGAGAGGATCTCGACCGTCTGCTCGATCTCCTCGGCACGCCCCACCACCGGGTCGAGCCTGCCGGCCCTGGCCTCCTCGGTCAGGTCCCGGCCGAACTCGTCGAGGGTGGTGGCCGGCTGCTTGCGTTCGGCCGGCTGGCCCTCGCTTCGGCCGGCCTGCTCGGACAGGCCCGTCAGCTTCTTGGTGTCCAGGCCCTCGGCGCGCAGCATCCGGGCGGCTCCGGTGTCGCTGTCGCCCAGCAGTGCGCTCAGGATGTGCTCGGGGCCGATGTAGGACACACCGGCCGCCTGGGACCGGGCGTAGGCGGCGCCGAGGGTGCGCTTGGCCGCCGGGGTGAGCCCCGGTTGCGCGGAGGGCTCGCCGGCCTCGTGCGGCAGGACCTTGGCGAGTTCGTCGGCGAGCGTGTCGGGATCGACTCCGACCTGCGCCAGGAGCCTGCGCGACGGGTCGACCCTCGTCGCCGCCCAGAGCAGGTGCTCGGTGTCGAGGTCGGACGTTCCGTCCTCGACCGCCTTCTGCGCGGCCAGGTTGAGGAGTTCCTGCGACGACTCCGTCAGCAGCCGTCCGATCGGCACCCGCTGCACCGCGGGTGGTGACGACGCCGGTGACATACCGAAGAACCGGTTGAACAACTCACTGAACGGGTCCTGTGAACCGAACGGTGCGCCGAACGACATCGACATGACTGCTCCTGGTGCGCAAGGGGTCGGTATTCACTGAAACCCGAGGGTCAGTGCCCCGCAAGCGGAGGCGGGGCCGGGAGGTCGTCGAGGAAGCCGATGGTCGGCACGTGGAAGAGGCAGCCCGTGACGGCGACGGAGAAGTCCAGGATCCGGTCGTGCTGTCCCGGCTTCCTGCCGAGGAACATGTTCCTCAGCATTTCCTCCGTGACGTCGGGGGTGCGGGCGTAACCGATGAAGTAGGTGCCGAACTCGCCCTGGGCGATGTTTCCGAAGGGCATGTTCTCGCGCACGATCTTGCGTTCGTTGCCGTGCTCGTCGGTGATGGTGTTGAGCGCCACGTGGGAGTCGGCGGGCTTCACGTCGTCGTCGAGTTCGATGTTGGCGAGCTTGGTGCGCCCGATGACGTTCTGCTGTTCCTCGGCCGACAGGGTGTTCCAGGCGGTCATGTCGTGCAGGTACTTCTGGACGATCACATAGCTGCCGCCGCTGAATTCCGCGTCCTCGTCCCCGACGAACACCGCGTCGGCCGCGATCCGCCCCTCGGGGTTCTCGCTGCCGTCCACGAATCCGAGCAGGTCGCGTTCGTCGAAGAACTTGAACCCGTGCACCTCGTCGACCACGGTGGCCGCCGCGCCGAGTCGCTCGCTGAGCAGCCGGGCCAGTTCGAAGCAGAGGTCCATGCGCTGGGAGCGGACGTGGAAGAGGAGGTCGCCGGGGGTGCCCAGGGCCTGGTGGGCCGGGCCGTCGAGGTCGACGAAGGGGTGCAGTTCCCGTGGCCGCGGCCCGCTGAACAGGCGGTCCCACGCCGCCGACCCGATGCCGACGACACAGCTGAGTTCCTCGGGGGGCGCGCGGAAGGCGACCGACCGGCGCAGCGCCGACACGTCCTCGAGCAGGTCCCGGACCGTCTCCTCACCGCCCTGTTCGACGGTGCAGACGAGGAACACGGCGGCCCTGGCCGGCGGGACGATGACAGGTTGCGACTCGGGCACGGGAGCCAGCCTCCTCGTGAGGTGCGCACCGGACGTGCCGCGCGCACGGGCGAAGCGGGTCCGTTCCAGCATGGCCCGGCATCGGCGGCTCGGCAGGTCCGGGTGCCGGCAGGAACCCTGTCACGCCGGTACGGAGCCGCCTCGGGCCGCGGGGTTCACCCGATGTCGGATGCCGGTGTCGGCTGCGTGAGGTTGTCCGTGATCAGGCCGAGGGTGAAGTCGAACCGGTCGTGTCCGGTCCCGGAGGTCAGCTCGGCGGCATGGCGTCGGGTCTGTGGAAACGTGTCGGCCGGCAGTGCGGTGAACCGGTGGATCAGCTCTTCGCGGCCGAGGACCCACTCCTGGTCCGGGTGTCTGCGCCGCTGCTGGACCAGCGACTGCTCCAGGGCGTAGGCGCTGACGTAGAGGGACAGGGCATCGAGCACCCAGGCGGCCCTCTGCGGTTCGATTCCGCCGGCGAGCAGGATCGCCAGAAGCCCTTCCCTGACCCGCAACGTGGAGAGGTTGGTGGGGACCACGCCCAGCGCGGCACGGGAGACTCCGGGGTATTTCAGGTACTGGTCGCGGATCTGCGCGTACACGTCGCGGATCTGCTCGCGCCACACGGCCGGGTCCGGTTCGGGCAGCACGACCTCGGAGCAGAGCCGGCCGACGAGCAGATCGTCGATGTCCTCCTTGCCGACGATGTGTGCGTACAGCGACGACGGCCCGGTGCCGAGCACCGCGGCGACTCGCCGGATGGTCAGCGCCTCGTAGCCCTCGGTGGCCACGACCTGCAGGGCGGCGTCGGTGATCCGGTCGACCGTGATGGGCTTCTTGCGCGGGGGCGCCGCTGCGGGCTCCCCAGCGGGCTGGGCATGGCGAGCTGCTCGGCGTCGTCGGGGATCAGCGGGCATACCCGTCACCATAGCTTGACACGATCTAAGTTCGCCTCTTAGAACTTAGATCGTATATGCAGAACTAAGTTCGTTCGGATGTCTGTCCAGGAGGTGTGTGATGCGAGTTTCCGTGGTCGGAGCCGGTCTGGGAGGTCTGGCTCTCGCGCAGGGTCTGCGGGGTGCCGGGATCGAGGCCGACGTGTACGAGCGCGACCCGGGGATCACCGCGCGGTTCCAGGGCTACCGGCTCGTGCTGAACCCGACCGGCTTCCAGGCCGTGCGCGACTGCCTGCCGACGCGCTGGCACCCGCTGCTGGACGAGATCGTCATGGACGCCTCGGCCGAGCAACTGGTCCTGGACCCGCAGCTGAACGCGATCGGCAGGCTCGGCGCGGGCCGGACCGGCATCGTGGTCGACCGGCAGGTGCTGCGACACCTGCTGCTGACCGGCCTGACCGTGCACACCGATGCCGCGCTGACCGGCTACGACGTGCTGGACGACGGCAGGGTCCGAGCCCAGTTCGCCCGCCGGGACCCGGCCACCGCCGATCTGCTCGTCGGCGCGGACGGCGTCGCCTCCGCGGTCCGCGGGGTGCTGTCGCCGCAGACCACCCCGACCGACACCGGCGTCCGGTTCGTCATCGGCCGCACCCCGCTGACCGACGAGTTCGCCGGCCTGTCCAGGGCCTATGGCTCGAAGATCGCGGGCGACGGCGTCAGCCTGCTGCTCGGCGCGATGCGCTTCCGTACCCCGCCGAGGCGAGCCGCCGAACGACTGGCCCCCGAAGTCACGCTGCCCGACATCGGCGACTACGTACGCTGGGCCATGATCCTTCCGCCGGACGGCTCGCTGGAGGACCCGACCGCGCGGGAGGCCGTGCTGTCCAGGATGGAAGGCTGGCACCCGGAGCTGCGGGCGCTCGTCGAGCAGGCGGACCCGGACAACAGCGCCCTGCTGTCCATCCGGGTCGTCGAGCCCCGCGAGCGCTGGGCGCCCGGTCCGGTCATGCTGCTCGGAGACGCCATCCACGCCACCTCCCCGACCGGCGGCAACGGTGCGAACACCGCCCTGCGCGACGCCGACCTGCTGCGCCGCTGCCTGATCGGCGCCGTCGAGCGCCGCCAAGACCTCATCGGCGCGGTCGGCGACTACGAGCGGCAGATGTTCGAGTACGGCGGCGAGGCCGTGCGCCACAGCCTCGCCGCGCTACCCGCCTTCGTCCCGCACCCGGAACGACCCGAGCCGGCACAGGTTCAAGGTTCCCTGGGGGCTTTCCGGCGCTAGCGTGGGGTGATGCGCCACGAAGTGACGGATGCCGACACCGCGCTGACGGTGGGCAGCGGTGATGTGCCCGTGCTCGCCACCCCGCGGCTGATCGCGTGGATGGAGGAGGCGACGTTGCGGGCAGCGGCTGAGTTCGCGGGGACGGGCGAGACCACGGTGGGCACCGCGGTCCGCCTCCGGCACCTGTGCGCGACGCGGGTGGGCGGCCGGATCGAGGTGATCGTCGAGCCACCGGCCGAACCCGCGGGCCGGCGGCTGACCTTTCCGGTGTGGGCGGTCGACGGTGCGGGCCGGCTGGTGGCGGAGGGCGAGATCGACCGGGCGATCGTCGACCGGCACCACTTCCTGGCGGAGGCGCCGGATCCGGCGGCGGACCACTGACCGGGAGCGGCCCGGAGCCGGCTCACACGGGCGTGTGCCCCTGCAGGTAGTCGCGCACGACGGTGGGCAACGCCGTCCGTGCGGTCTCGGCGATCGGTGCCCAGTGGATCTGGTCCGGCGCCAGGCGGGCGCCGCCCGAGGGGTCCTCGCTCAGCAGCTGGCACACCACGGCCGGGGCTCCGTCCAGCGCCGAGGAGCCGTCGACGAGGTAGCCGGTGAGTTCGTAGACGACGCGCGCCGCGGTCGCCTCCGCCGTCTCGGCCGGTTCCGGACCGCCCGACGGCAGGCCCCAACCGTCCCCGGACCGGACCAGCAGCACCCGTCCGTCGTACACGACGACCGCGAGCACCACGCCCTCGGTCTGCTCCGGCACCATGGATGACACCTCTCCCCCGCTCCACTTCCGGCCGTCCGGCCGGGTGCTGCTTCCCTACCCAGGCGCCGGGGCGTGAAGCATGGGGGATGTGGTGGGGAATTCCCGTGACCGGGTGGGCGTCGGGCCGCCGGCCCTCGTCGCCCGGCGCGGCGAGGGGTCCGGCGTTCTCCGTGCGCAGCGACGGGGACGGTCAGGACAGGGCCGCCGGCCGGTACAGCACCGGCAGGTCTCCGGGCCGTACCCGTACGGTCACGGGCAGGGTGGCCTCCACCTCGCCGTCGGCGCCGTAGGGGACGGGGCGGGCGGCCTCGATGCGCAGCTCCTTGCCGCGCAGGACGCGCACCTCCGGGCGGCGCACATGGGCGCCCGTCTTCAGCTCGTTCATCATGGCGAAGAACAGCCGGCGCGGTGCCTCCCGGATCATCACGACGTGCAGCAGGCCGTCGTCGACCCGTGCGCCGGGGGCGATCAGCCGACCGGAGCCGTAGTAGGGCGAGTTGGCGGCGACGACCGTGTAGCCGCGGTGGGCGTACTCCTCCCCGTCGACCGTGACGCGGTAGTCGGCCGGCCGCCAGGTGGTGACGGCACGCAGGCCGCCCGCGTAGTACGAGGCGGCGCCGCGCAGCAGCCGGGCGTGATTGGCGTGCCGGTTGGCGAGCGCGTCGACACCGGCGTACACGCTGCCGAGGACGACCGTGCCCCGATGGACGGCCGACTCCACCTCGATGGTGTCGACGGGCCGCGGCTCGGCGTGCAGCAGGATGTCCGCGAGCGCGGCGGGGTCGGCGGGCAGGTCCAGGGCGCGGGCGAAGTCGTTGCCACGCCCCGCGGGTACCAGGCCGAGGACGGTTCCGGTACCGCTCAGCGCGCCGCCGATACCGCCGGCGATGCCGTCGCCGCCCACGGCAAGCACGATCCGGCCCTGCTCGCCGGCCCGGCGGGCGATGTCCTGGGCGTTGGCCAGGCTGTGGCTGTACTCGGTCTCCAGCCCGGCCCCGGCCTCCCGGAGCAGGCGGGCCACCTGGAGCAGCGTGGCCGCCGCGGTGGAGCCGCCCGCGGTCGGGTTGACGACGGCGGTGAACTGTCGCATCGGTGTGCCTCCGGGGCAGGCGGGTCTGGGGTCAGTCGGTGGGCAGCAGGACGCCGGGGTTGAGCAGTCCGTCGGGGTCCAGTCGGCGCTTGACGGCGCGCAGTGCCTCGACGGCCAGTTCCCCGGCTTCCCTGACGTACCAGTCGCGGTGGTCGGTGCCCACCCCGTGGTGGTGTGAGATCGTGCCGCCCGCGGCGAGGACCGCCTCGTTGGCCGCCTGCTTGGCGGGCGTCCAGTGGGCCACCGGGTCCTCGCCCTGGGCGCTGACCACGGTGAAGTACAGCGAGGCGCCGTTCTCGTACACGTGGGAGATGTGGCACATCACCAGGGGCGGGGTGCCGGCCTGGGTGAGGGTGTCGGTCAGCGCGGTGCGGACGGCCGCGTAGAGGTCGGGGACGCGGGACCAGAAGGCCGCGGTCTCCAGCGTCTCGGCGAAGGCGCCGACGTCGAGCAGGGAGTCGCGCAGGTAGGGCGCGGAGTAGCGGCCGTGGGCCCAGCGCTCCCCCGGCTCGGTGC
The DNA here is from genome assembly GCF_055605965.1 of Streptomyces sp. NPDC037126. Classification (NCBI taxonomy): domain Bacteria; kingdom Bacillati; phylum Actinomycetota; class Actinomycetes; order Kitasatosporales; family Streptomycetaceae; genus Streptomyces; species Streptomyces sp. NPDC037126. The sequence continues at coordinate 316,710 of NZ_JBVJTD010000004.1, read as the reverse complement.
CCAGCGGGGTGCCGCCGCAGGCCGTGAGGACGGCCGCCGCCTGCTCGCGGCGCCGCGCGGTGTCCTCGGCCGTGCCCTCGTAGCCGGTGATCGCCAGGCATCCGGCGTCGCTCTGCGCCAGGCCTCCGCCGATGGCGTCGGGTGAGGCCAGGCCGATGAGCGTCTCGGTCTCGTCGGACAGCCGCAGCACGGTCGGCCGGGGGCCGTCCTGGGCGAGCCTGCGCAGTGCGGCGGCGCCCTCCGCGAAGGAGGCGAACCGCCAGCCCTCGTAGACCCGCATCTCGGGCAGGGGGCGGATGCGTACGGTGACGGAGGTGATGACGCCGAAGGCGCCCTCCGAGCCGAGGATCAGCTGGCGCAGGTCCGGCCCGGCGGCGGAGCGCGGGGCGCGGCCCGACTCGACGGTGCCCTCGGGGGTGGCCAGGGTGATGCCGAGCACCATCTCGTCGAAGCGGCCGTAGCCGGCGGAGGCCTGTCCGCTGGAGCGGGCTGCGGCGAAACCGCCGATGGTGGCCCATTCGAAGGACTGCGGGAAGTGGCCGAGGGTGAAGCCCCGTTCGGCGAGCAGTGCTTCGGCCTCGGGGGCGCGCAGTCCGGGCTGGAGGACGGCGGTGCGCGAGACGGGGTCCAGGTCCAGCAGGCCGTCCATGCGGCGCAGGTCCAGGGCGACGAAGGCGCGGCGCTCGGGGGCGAGTCCGCCCACGACGGAGGTGCCGCCGCCGAAGGGGACGACTGCCAGACCGTGTGCGGCGCAGGCGCGCAGCACGGCGAGGACCTCGTCGTGGGAGGCGGGCAGGACCACGGCCTGGGGGACGTCGGTGACATCGCCGGCGCGCAGGCGCAGCAGGTCGGGGGTGGACTTGCCGCGGGTGTGCCGGACGCGGCTCTCCGCGTCGGTGCGGACGTGTTCGTCGTCGCCCACGGCCTCGGCGAGCGCCTTCAGGGCGGCGGGGTCGGCCGTGGTGCCGGGCAGGCGGATGTCCTCAAGAGCGAGCGCGGGGGTGGTGCGCGGCTTGACGCCGAGCAGGTCGCGCAGCAGTCCGGTCACCGTCTCGGGCAGCGGTGCCGCCTTGGCCGGGTCGCCCCAGCCGTTCCACAGCATGTCCATTGAACGGTCGTCCTCACAAGGTCGGTGTGCTCGGTTCGCGCGGCGGTTCTTCGGCCGCGCACCGGGCGACGGCGACGGTCTGCTGCTTCCGTCCGGCCCCCGGGGCGTTACACTGTGACACATGACGCCTATTCGTCACAACGGTTCGGACGGTCAGAACGGCGCGGACAGCGATCCCGTGCTCGACGCGGTGCGCGACTGCGTGCTGGCCGTCGGGGTCCGCCGCACCACCCTCGCCGACGTGGCACGGCGCGCCGGCGTGTCCCGGATGACCCTGTACCGGCGCTGGCCGGACCTGCGGACCCTCGTGGGCGATCTGATGACCCGGGAGTGGATCGGCGTGGCCACCCGCTCGATCCCCGCCCCCACCCCCGGCACGGACACGCGAACCCGGATCGTGACCGGGCTGGTGGCGGGGGTCGAGGCGTTCCGGGCGCACCCCCTCTTCCACAAGATCGTCGATGTCGATCCGGAACTGCTGCTCCCCTATGTGCTCGACCGGCGCGGGGCGAGCCAGGAGGCGCTCCTCGCGCTGCTGGCCGAGGCCCTGCGCGAGGGGCACGCGGACGGCTCCGTGCGTCCCGGCCACACCGAGCGGCAGGCCCGCGCCCTGCTGCTGACGGTGCAGTCCTTCACCCTGTCCCTGCGCACCATGACCGACGAGGACGATCCGGAGCTGGACTCCGCCGCCTTCCTCGCCGAGCTGTGCACCCTCCTGGAGAGGACCCTCACGCCATGAGCAACCCCGAGGCGATACCCGGCTCGTCCCTCAGCGCGGCCCGGCGCTCCCGGGAACTGGCTGAGGCCGCGGACGGCAGGGTGGCCGACGTCCTGGTCGTCGGGCTCGGCGCGACCGGGGCCGGAGCCGCCCTGGACGCCGCCGCCCGCGGTCTGGACGTCGTCGCGGTGGACGCCCACGACCTGGCCTTCGGCACGTCCCGCTGGAGCTCGAAGCTCATCCACGGCGGGCTGCGCTACCTGGCGTCCGCGCAGTTCGACGTGGCGCACGAGAGCGCGGTCGAGCGGGGGGTGCTGATGACCCGGACCGCCCCGCACCTCGTGGCCGCCCAGCCGTTCGTGCTGCCGCTGACCCCGCTGGTGTCGAGGGCGCAGGCCTCCCTGGCCTGGGCGGGGTTCAGGGCCGGCGACATGCTGCGGCTGGCCGCCCGCACCCCGCGCCAGGTGCTGCCCGCCCCGCGCCGCCTCACGGCCACGGAGGCCCGGCATCTCGCACCCTCGGTGCGGGCGGCCGGGCTGCGCGGCGGGCTGCTGTCCTGGGACGGCCGGGTGACCGACGACGCCCGCCTGGTGACCGCCCTGGCCCGGACCGCCGCCGCGCACGGCGCACGCGTCCTGACCCGGGTGAGGGTGCTGGAGCTGACCGGCGGCGGCGCCCGGGTCCGCGACGAACTCACCGGCGAGGCGGGCGAGATCAGGGCCCGCGCCGTGATCAACGCCGCCGGGGTGTGGGCGGGCGGACTCGTCGACGGCATCCGGATCCGGCCCTCGCGCGGCACCCATCTGGTCCTGCGCTCCGAACGGCTCGGGACCCTGCCGGCCGGCCTGCACATCCCGATCCCCGGCGAGACCAACCGCTTCGTCCTGGTCCTGCCCCAGGGTGACGGCCGGGTCTACGTCGGCCTCACCGACGAGCCGGTCGAGGGCGGGATCCCCGACGTCCCCGAGGTGCCCGAGACCGACATCGGCTTCCTGCTGGACGTCCTCGGATCGGTGCTGGACACGCCCGTGGGACGGGACGAGGTGGTCGGCGCCTTCGCCGGGCTGCGGCCGCTGCTCGACACCTCGCCGGGCGGCGCCCCGGCCCGCACCTCGGACATCTCGCGCCGGCACGCGGTGCTGACCTCGCCCGACGGTGTGACCACCGTGGTCGGCGGGAAGCTCACCACCTACCGGCGGATGGCGCAGGACGCCGTGGACGCCGCGGCCGAGGCCCGGGGTCTGTCGGCGGCCCCCTCCCGCACCGCCGCGCTGCCCCTGGTCGGCGCCGCCGGACCCGAGCGGTTGCGCGGACTGCCCGTACCGCGCCGGCTGGTCCGCCGGTACGGCACCGAGGCCCTCGCCGTGCACGCACTCGCGGCCGAGGACCCGTCGCTGTCCGCGCCGGTGCTGCCCGGCCATCCCGTCACCCGCGCCGAACTCCTCTGGGCGGTCCGCCACGAGGGCGCCCTGGACGAGTCCGACCTGCTGGACCGGCGCACCCGCATCGGCCTGGTCCCCGAGGACCGCGAGCAGGTGCTCGCGACCGCCCGGGAGGTCCTGGCGGAGGTGGCCCGCCGCTGACGGGGGCGCCTCACACCAGGCGACGGATGTCGCCGCGCACCCGGTAGAAGCCGCCCGCCGCCGGGTGCAGGGCGTCCACGACATAGCGCGCGCCCGGCTCGCGTATGGCGCGCGGAAACTGGACGTTCCAGCCCGGGTCGTAGCCGTGGGACACCACGTGGACCCGGACCCGGCCGGCCTCCTGGACGCACTCGACGACGACCGCTCCGGCGGGGGCCTGGACCACGGTGGCCACCGCGCCGACGGCCGTGGCCGGTGCGTAGGTCGGCAGGGCGGCGGCGAGCTTGACGTCCCGCGCCACCGGCACGGTGCCCTGCTGGGCCGCGGTGACGGCGGCCTCGCTCGCGTCCACGCACACGAGCGAGCCGTCCGTGGTCACCAGGTACAGCCGCTCGTCGCGGTACTGCATCGACAGTGCCGAGCCGCCGCCCGTACCGAGCTTCCACAGCCGGGTGCCGTCCCGGTCGAAGCAGTACACGGACGAGGCCGCGTCCCCGGCGAAGACGAACCGGCCGCCCGGCGAGGTGGCGCACGAGTACACCGCGCCGTCGCAGGCGTAGGTCGCCTCGATCGCGCCGCTCGCCTTCGACAGGCGCTGGACGACGCGGCGCGCGGTGCCCGCGTACACGGCGGCGTCCTCCTGCCAGCCGAACAGCACCTCGCCATGAGTGGGCGTGTGCCACAACCCGCCGCCGCCGTCCGGGGCGTAGGCGGTGACTCCCCGCTGGTGACCGTGGTAGACGGCCCGGTCGTCGGCACGGACCATCCAGGCGTGCTCGCCCTGGCTGCGGCGGGCCCACTGGTGTTCGTCCTCGTGGTCGATGACGGTGAGCCGGCCGTCGCGGTCCGAGACGTTCAGCACGCCCTCGTGGATGTCCAGCCAGAAGATGTCGACGTCGGCGGCGATGTCGTAGGCGGCGAAGGGCAGTTTGGAGGAGAGGTCGTAGACCTTGCCGTCGTCGCAGCCCGCGTAGATCCAGAAGTCGTCGGCGACCAGGCACTTCACGCCGTCCGGCAGCCCGAAGCGGGCCAGGACGGCGCCCTCGTGGTCCAGGGTGTACACGTCCCCCGCCTCGTTGCCCACCCAGCAGTGGTCGTCGTCGACGTGGATGCCGAACGCCGGGGAGCCGGTACGGAACCGCCACAGCACGGGCGCGACCCCGCGCGCGGTGGACGGGGCCGAGCTGACCTGACGCCGGGTCACCGAGCGTGGGGCACGCCGGCCCTGGACCGCCGGGGCGTACCCCTTGCGGACCTTCTCGCCGACCTTCTTCGCGGCGGCGGCCTGTGCCTTCTCCGTGGTGGGGAACGTCGTCGTCTGAATCTGTCCGGCGGCGCCGATCCGGCCGTACCGCACGGTCACCACCTGGCCGTCCACCGTCACCTCGTAGAACTTGTGGGCGCCGCCGCCCTCCTGGGACAGCTCCAGATACGTCCTCGACAGCGCGGACCCCGCAGACATGGCACACCCCTCCCCAAGGCCGGACCTGCGGTTGTTCCCGCCGGCCCTCACTGATCACACCGTAGGCGGGGGCACTGACAATCGGCCGGGCCGAGCCGCCGGGCCCGGCCGGTCGCCGCGTCGGCGCGGCTCTAGCCGCGCGCCGACGCCTCCATCCCGCCGAGGAGTTGGCGCAGGCAGTGGATCGCGAGCGCGGCCGGGGAGCCCTCTCCCCGGACGTCCGCCTCCGTACCGGCCCAGGTCTCCAGGGCGATGCGGATCGCGTCCGTGGCCGCCGCGGCGACGAGACGGACCTGCACCTCCTCCAGGCGGCCGTCCGCGAGCCGCGCGACGACCGGGACGAGGCGTTCCTCCGACTCCTGGTTGACGCGGTACCAGACCGCGCGCAGCGCGGGGTCGTCGGCGGCCGCGCGCAGCAGCCCGCGCGTCCTCAGCAGGGCGCGCGCGGCGTCCTCGTCCGGTGCCGCCAGCGACTGCTCCACCGCTACCTCCAGCGCCCGGGGCAGTTCGGTCCCCGGCTCCACCGCCTCCAGCAGCGCCCGCCACCGGTCGGCGCCGTCGGCGAGCAGCGGGCTCACCGCGTCCTGCTTCGAGCGGAAGTAGCGGTAGAAGGTCCGCAGCGCCACGCCGGCCCGCAGGGAGATCTCCTCGGCCGTCGTCGCGTGCGGCCCCTGCGCGGCGAAGAGATCGGCCGCCGCGTGCGCGATCTCGAGCTGGGTGGCGGCCTTGCGGCGCTCGTTCAGGGAGGACGGTGGCTTGGTGCTCACCCCAGAAGGGTACGGCCGGCGACCCACTGGTGGCACGTCGTGCCCCGATGACAAAACGTGTCACTTAGGCGTAACGTGAAGCGCATCGAGGACGCCGTCGGCAGGAGAACCGGCGTCACAGGGGCCCCGCGGGACATCGGGCGGGGCCGGGCAGGAGAAGACATGAACCGCTACGACGGCCGCCGGGTACTGATCACCGGAGGCGGCTCGGGCATCGGCCAGGCCACCGTGCTGCGCATCCTCGCGGAGGGCGGCACGGTGGTGGCCGCGGACGTGAGCGAACGGGGCCTGGAGGACACCGCGCAGAAGGCCGGCGCCCACGCGGACCGGCTCACGACGCTCGTCGTGGACATCGCCGACGAGACCTCCGTGCGCGAAGGCGTCGCCGCCGCCACCGCCGCGCTGGGCGGCCTGGACGTGCTGGTCAACGCGGCCGGGATCCTGCGTTCCTCGCACACGCACGAGACGAGCCTCGCGGAGTTCACCCGGATCCTGCAGGTCAACCTCGTCGGCACGTTCCTCGTCATCCGCGAGGCCCTCCCGGCCCTGCTGACGGGCCGGGACGCGGCGGTCGTCAACTTCAGTTCCACGTCGGCCGCGTTCGCGCACCCGTACATGGCGGCCTACGCGGCGAGCAAGGGCGGCATCCAGTCGATGACGCACGCCCTGGCCGCCGAGTACGCCGGGCGGGGCGTTCGCTTCACCGCCGTGCAGCCCGGCTCCATCTCCTCCGGCATGACCGACGGCAGCGGCGCCAGCGGGCAGAGCGCGGGCCCGGGACTGCCCGAGGACGCCGACCTGAGCCTGTTCGCCAAGCTCGCACCGGCGCTCGGCCGGGGCTTCGCGGGACCCGAGACCGTGGCGTCCGTCGTCGCGATGCTGGGCTCCGAGGACGGCAGGTTCATCACCGGCACGGAGATCCGCATCGACGGCGGTACACACTTCTGAGGGCGGGCCCGGCATCGGCGCAGGCGCGGGCGCCCAGTTCACGGCGGCCCTCGCCCCACAGGCCCTCGCCCGCACCCTCGTCCGGGTCCGGGTCCGGGTCCGGCAGGATCAGGACGCGATCCGGACGCGGGGCGTCCAGCGCACCCTCGTCATGGGTGACCAACACGACGGCGCCGGGGCAGGCACCCACGGCGCCCACCGCTCCTCGGGCAGGAACGCGGTCAGGGCCTGGAGTTGGGTCGCGCCCCAGGCGGCGTGCCGGTCGGCCGTCACCAGGAACGCGTCGCCGAATGCGGTGATCACGGCCCGACCGTACGAGGGGCCTCGCCCCCAACAGGCGCATGCCCGGCGGCTCTTCGCCGCTCAGGCGCTCAGCAGTTCGGTGAACCTCGATGTGTCGATGTTGCCGCCGGAGGCGATGACGCCGATGCGGGGCGGGAGGTCGTCGACGTGCCCGGCCAGGAGCGCGGCCAGGCCCGTGGCGCCGCTCGGTTCGAGGACGATCTTCAGGCGCTCGAAGGCGAAGCGCATGGCGGTGATGATCTCCGCGTCGCTGACGAGGGCGATGCCGTCCACCAGGCGCCGGTTGACGGCGAAGGTGATCTCGCCGGGGGTGGGCAGGGCCTGGCCGTCGGCGATGGTGTGGGGCACGGGCAGGGTGACGCGTGTGCCGCTCTCCAGTGAGCGCTTCGTGTCGTCGCTCGCCTCGGGTTCGACGCCGATGACCCGGATGCCGTGGTGCAGCGCCTTGGCGGTGACGGCGCTGCCGGCGATGAGGCCGCCGCCCCCGACGGGCACCACGAGGGCGTCGAGCGGGCCGGTCTCCTCGAGGAGTTCGAGGGCGGCGGTGCCCTGGCCGGCGATGACGTGCGGGTGGTCGTAGGGCGGAATGAGGGCCAGGCCCCGGTCCTCCGCGAGCGCCTGGCAGAGCGCGGCGCGGTCCTGGGTGTAGCGGTCGTAGGTGACGATCTCGGCGCCGTAGCCCGCGGTGGCCTCCCGCTTGGCGAGGGGGGCGTCCTCGGGCATGAGGACGACGGCGCTGGTGCCCAGTTCGCGGGCGGCGAGGGCGGTGGCCTGGGCGTGGTTGCCGGAGGAGTAGGCGGCGATGCCCTTGGCGAGGCGGTCCGGTGCGAGCTGGGCTGCGGCGTTGTAGGCGCCGCGGATCTTGAAGGCGCCGATGCGCTGGAAGTTCTCGCACTTGATGAACACCTCGGCGCCGACGAGGGCGTTCAGGGTGCGCGAGGTGAGGACGGGGGTGCGGTGGGCGACGCCTTCGAGGCGTGCGGCGGCCGCACGGACGTCGTCGAAGGTCACGGGCAGGGCGGCGGCCATGGCTGAATCCTCTTTTCGTCCTTCGGGTTCGCGTCCTCGCCTCACGCAGGCGTGGACGGTGGTTTCGCGTAGTTGTAGACAGTCGCCCGGGACACACCGAGGAGGTCCGCGATGGTCTGCGCCGCGTCGCGCGAGTCGAAGTAGCCGTCCCGGTACAGCTGTCGTACGAGCGTCCTCTTGTCCTCCCGACCGAGCGTGCGCGGGGTCGCGGCGCGCTGGGCGCACAGCGTCTCCACCGCCTGGCGCAACTCGCGTGCGCTGCGGTCCCGCAGGGTCTCCAGGGCCCCGGGGCGGTGCTCGGTGTCCGTGGCCACGAGGTTCGTCAGGGCGAGCGTCACGGGCGACAGGACGGAGATGTCGAGGTTCAGGCAGAGCGCCGCGACGTACTCCCCCGCGGCGTTCTTGATGCCGATGGACGTGCTCTTCGCGGGTCGGCCGTCGGGGAACCTGTTGGGGTAGTTCTGGACGACGCCGGGGTACGCGGGGTCCGCGATGCGCACGAGCCCCAACTCGGTTGCCGGTTCGCCCACCTGACGGCCCGACAGGTTGTTCTCGATCGCCCGGATCGCGTGCCGGGGATCGCGCAGGTCGTGCAGCACCACCTCGCACAGGCCCGGGAACATCCGGCCGAGGGCGACGGCGATCTTCTCCGCCTCCCGGATCAGGTGCTCGTCCGCGACCGAGTCCGCCACCCGCCCCGCCCTTCTTGGCTTCATTTTCTAATTCTGGACGATGAGACTAAGGGGGCGGTGCGCCGCTGTCCAGGGGTGCCCAAGTGCCGTGCGGTGTCAGGGCCCGGGAGGGGAGCGGGGTGCGGCGGTCCTCGCCGAGGGCGACGAGCCCGGCGAACAGGCCACCGGGATAAGCGAGTTCGTCGTAGTGGCCCTCGTCGAGCCGTCGCGGAAGCCGCTCGACCGCCTCCCGCACGCCTTTGGCCGCCACAGCCCTCCCGGGCCGGGCTGTCGTCGTACCTCGGAGGATGGCCGAGGGTGACGTTCTCCCGCGTGCGCAGTGGCCGGCACGCGAAGTCCTGCGACACGAGCGCGGTCCGGACCCACAGGCGGTCGACCGCACCCCGCCGATACGCCGACACTCGGGGCCGGCGAGGCAGGTGAGGCTCGCCGTTGCTGCCGGCGCCGAGTGCCGGCGGCCGGGTCAGACGGCGTCGATCCGGTCGAGGAGCGCCCGGGCTTCGACCGTGCGGTGATGGTCCGGCCCGAAGGCGGCCGAGCAGGCCTCGTGCGCGGCCTCGGCGCGGGCGCGGGCCTCGGTGGCGCGGCCCAGCCCCGACAGGGCGGTGGCCACCACCAGTTCGACGGCTCCCGTCTCCGGGCTGCGCCACTCCTGCGACATGCCGTGGCACAGTTCCTCTGCGCGTTCCGCCTCGGCGAGGGCTTCCTCGTGACGGGCCTGGCCGTTGAGGCTGCGGGCCAGTCCGAGCCGCAGGACCAGGGCGATCCGGTCCGACGCGGGACGGGCGGCGAGTGCCGCGCGGGCCAGCGCCTCGGCCTCCGGCTGACGGCCCAGCGCGTTGAGGGCGAATATCTGCCCGTTGCGGGCGGCCGCCTCTATGACCGGCATCTGGGGCTCGGTGCCCCGGCCGGCGATCCGGGCGACGGCCGCGCACTCCGCCTCGCACTCGGCGTGCCGGTCGAGGGCGGAGAGCGTCTGGGCGCGGTCCGAGCGCAGTTTGAGCGTCTGCAGGTGTTCCGCGCCGAAGGTCCTGCCGAAGTCCGGTAGCAGGGCGTCGTATGCGACGAGGGCCTCGGCGTGACGGCCCTGGGCGCTCGTCGCGACGGCCGCCATGCTCGACGCGAGCAGCGCGAACCGGCCGTCGCCCAGCCGGATCGGCGCCTCCGCCAGGGAGCGGGCCTCGGCCTCCGCCTCCGCGTAGCGCCCCGCCTTGTACAGCTCCATGGCCTTGGCCAGGGGGGATCTCGCCGTCTGCGCAACGTCTTTTCGGCCGCGTGACCGGAAGATTTTCATGCGCGGAGCATACGGACGGGGCGGCACTTCTTCGAGAAGGGTGAACGCCCGGCGCCGACCGCGCTGCCGCCGTGACGCGCAGCGGGGCACGCCATGACGGGCGGCGGCCGACCGGGCACGAGGGCCTGTCTGACCATGCGCGTCGTCGCCCGAAGGGCGGCCGCGCGGCGTCAGGTGCGCGCTCTCGGCGTGCCGGCCCCAGGCCCTCGTACCGGACGTACTCGGGTCTGACGCGGAGAGAGTGCGTGCATGGCGTCGCGCGGCAGACGGGAATGGTCAGACAGGCCCTAGCCGGCCAGTTGCGGGTAGAGCTCGGCCAGGTCGGCGGAGAGTCCCGCCTTGACGCTCCGGGAGATGTCGTCGGCGAGGACCTCGTACGCTCCGGACTCGATGCCGTCGAGCGCCAGGGCGGCCACGTCGCCGGGGGCGGACTTGGGTGCGTCGACGTGCGTGGTCATGTCCGTGTCGATGTAGCCGACGTGCAGCCCGGTGACCGCGATGCCCCGGGGAGCGAGCTCCAGGCGCAGGGAGTTGGTCTGCTGCCACAGGGCCGCCTTGGTGGCGCTGTAGGACCCGGCGAGCCCGATCCACGAGAGCACGGAGTGCACGTTGAGGAGGTGCCCGCCGCCGTTGTGCTCGATGACCGGCACGAAGGCCCGGGTGACCAGCAGCGGCCCGTAGAAGTTGGTCTCGAACTCCCGGCGCACGTCCTCGACCGGCGCGTCGAGGAACGAGGTCGCGCCGAGCGAGACACCTGCGTTGTTGATCAGAACGGTGACGTCCCGCGCCTGCGCGGCCGCGGCCTCGACCGAGCCGGGGTCGGTGACCTCCAGGGCGAGGGGCACGGCGTCGGGATGCGTCACCGTGCGCGGGTCGCGGGCCGTGGCGTACACCTTGGCGGCGCCGCGCCCGTACAGGCCCTCCACCAGAGCCTTGCCCAGGCCGCGGCTACCGCCGGTGACCAGAACCACGGAGTCCTTGATCGAAGTCATGCCCGCCTCCACACGTGAAAACCGATCGGTTTCCATCAAGGTAAACCGATCGGTTTCACATCGCAAGGGCGCTCGCGACGCTGTGCCCGCGGGCCCCGCACTCCGGCTCAGACCCGGGCGCCGTCGCCCTCGGCGGGGAGTTCTACGGGAAAGGGCTCGCCGAAGTCGGCCGAGCGGCTCACCTTCTCCCAGGCGGTCGCCTCAGCCAACTGGCGCCGGGAGTGGTCGAGCGCCATGTTCACGGCATTCACGCCCAGCAGGAGGTGGCCCGGGATCTCGTCGCGGTGGACGGTCCGCACGATGATCTCGGCCGCGCGATCGGGGTCCCCCGCCGCGCCCGCCGCGCTCTGGCGCACGCGCCGGTTCATCGCGCCCACGGTCTCGTCGTAGGCCTCGGGAATGTCGTGGACCGTCATGGACGCACCGGCCCAGTCGGTGGCGAAGCCGCTCGGCTCGACGACCATGACACGGACGCCGAACGGCGCGGTCTCCGCGGCCAGGACGCGGCTGAAGCCGTCGACCGCGAACTTCGCCGCCTGGTACGAGGCGATGCCGGGCGATCCGCCGACCCGGCCGCCGACCGAGGAGAACTGCACCACGGTGCCCCCTCCTTGCCCGCGCAGGACGGGCAGCGCGGCCTTCGTGACGTTGTAGACGCCCCAGAAGTTGGTCTCGAACTGGGCGCGGAAGTCCTTGTCTTCCGCCGTCTCGACGGGCGACACGTTCGCGTAGCCCGCGTTGTTCACGATCACGTCGATGCGCCCGAAGTGCGCGACGGCCGCCTCCACGGCCTCGCGCGCCGCATCCACGTCGGTGACGTCGAGGGCGAGCGGGAGGATGCGGTCGCCGTGCTCGCCGAACGCCTCCGCCAGCACCTCGGGGCGGCGGGCGGTGGCCACGACGCGATCACCCGCCTCAAGAGCGGCGGCGACCAGGGCGCGACCGAGGCCGCGTGAAGAACCGGTGATGAACCAGACCTGTGAATCCTGTCGAGTCATGTCATTAGTGAAACACCGTTCTCTTAATAATGCAACGGCGTTCTCTTACGGCTTCCTATGATGACCTGCATGAGTGAGCCCGCCTTTCAACGTGCGCGCAGTGCCGAGGCCAAACAGGCGCGAGAGCAAGCCATCCTGGACGCGGCGCGGGCGCTCGCCCGCCGGGACGGCGTGCGGGACGTGACCCTCACCGACATCGCCGCGCAGGTGGGCATGCACAAGTCGGCGCTGCTGCGCTACTTCGAGACGAGGGAGCAGATCTTCCTGGAGCTGACCGCGGAGGGCTGGCGGCAGTGGTCCGCCGACCTGCGCGACGATCTGGGAGGCAGGGAGCGGGCCACCCCCGCCGAGGTCGCCGCCGCCGTCGCCGGCACGCTGGCGGCGCGGCCCGTGTTCTGCGACCTGCTCGCCCAGGCGCCCCTGAACCTCGAACGGAACGTGTCGATCGACGCGGTCCGCTCCTTCAAGCTGACGACGCTCCACGAGATCCAGCTGATGGGTGCGGAGCTGCACCGGCTGCTGGGCCTGACCGAGTCGCAGACCGTCGACACCATCGCGACGGCGACCGGCATGGCGGGGGCCCTGTGGCAGATGGCCACGCCCGGCCCGCTCCTGCGCGAGCTGTACACGAGCGACCCCCGGCTCGCCCATGCCGTGGTCGAGGTGGAACCCCGGCTCACCCGCGTCCTCGCCGCCTTCCTCACGGGTCTTGGCGTGCGGTCCACGGCCACGACCTGAGGGGACTCGCCGCGTTCTTGTCGGGGGGACGCCCGTCTGTCCCTGGGCGCCCTCGGCTACCCGCGCCACCCGAGGTGGCCGGGCTCACGACCGCGAGACCAGGCCGGGGCCAGCGCCGTACCATCCGGCTCCCCGATGTCGACGTGGGTGGCCGGGCTCACGACCGCAGGGCCCGGCGCGGCGACCGCCGCACGGTCCGGCTCCCGGGCGCCACCCCAGGTGGCCGGGCTCACGACCGCGAGACCAGGCCGGGGCCAGCGCCGTACCGTCCGGCTCCCCGATGTCGACGTGGGTGGCCGGGCTCACGTCCGCAGGGCCCGGCGCGCCTTCTAACTCCCCCGTGGCCCGGGCGTCTGCGCCGGCGACCCCACAGGCGATCCCCCGGCACCGACCCGGCGGCCTCGGCGTGAGCCGGCGCCGGAAAAGGCGGCGAGTCCGAGGCTGACGCCGCGTTCAGCGCGAGCGGCGGGCGGTCGCGTGGAGGTGTTCGAGGGCGTCGAGGACCCTCGTGCGGCGGTACCAGGACAGCCAGCGGCCCGTGGCGGCGGCGCAGGACTGCAGCGCGTCGAGCTGGACCCGGGTGAGGCCGGTCATCGGGCGCACGTGGTGGGAGGACATCACGCCCAGCAGGATCTTCTCCTCGCTCAGCACCGGCACACTGTGGCAGCTGCGGCTGCCGGCGTGGAGGATCACCCGGCGGGACTCCTCGTCGAAGACGGGAGCGGTGGCCACGTCGGCGACGGTGATCTGTTCCGTGGTGCGGGCCGCCTCGGAACAGGCGGTACCGGAATGGTCGACGAAGGTGAAGTGATCGGTGAACTGGCGGTTCAGCCCGGTGTGCCTGGCCATCCGAAGGAGCTGGTTCTCGGCGAGCTGCACATTGCCCATGTCGGTTCCGGTGATGTCCAGCACCCGGTGCAGAGCGGCGTCCAGGACGGCGCCCTGCGAGGTGGGGTCGGCGCCGTCCGTCCAGCGCAGTGCGGTGAGCGCGGGCGGCCCGGGACGGGTCCGGCCGGGGAACCAGAGGGGGGCGCCCGGGTTCGGACCGGGGACGCGGACCAGTGCGTCGGCGATGGTGTGGATCTTTATGTTGTGCTGCTGGGAGGCGGTGCGCAGCAGCGCGAAGGCCTCCCGGAAGCCGGCCAGCCGGTACCGCTCCTTGAGGATGCCCTCCGCCGCCGCGACGGCCGAACGGGCGATGGTGCGGTTGCGCAGCTCGGTGTAGTGCCGGCGCAGCAGCTGGAGTTCGTCCGGGTCCTGCACGGCGGAGGGTTCCGGCACGGGCGCCACGTGGCTTTCGGATTCCAGGCTCACGGAGTCGACTCTTTCCCTTGACCAAGAGGATTCGCTGCGTCTGTGACATGCACAGACCGTGTGATGCCTACGTCCCAAGCACTGCCGGTGATTTTAGCGCGTCGGCCCGGAAGCGGAACCGGCCCGTGCGCGCGTGCGGCGCAGGCCGGCGGCCCGCGCGGTCAAGTCGCCTGTGGGGCTGTGCCGTTGCCGGACGGGACGGGGAACGGACCGAGCGCGTGGATTGCGTTCCCCGCCCCGCCGGGTCGGCCCGCCGCCGGACGTCGGCGGTGCGGCGGCGGGCCGGTCTGGGGGCTGCGGCCTCGATACCGGGCCTTTCGCTGCGCGTGGTGGTGGAAGATCCTGTTCAGACCCTCCGACGCCGTTCACCCGCGGGCCAGCGGAGCCGGGCCGACCGGGTGAAGCGGCGGCCCGGGCGGAGTCCCAGCCCTTGTCCGTGTCCTCGGCCGTGCCCGGGTCGGCCGTCGACCGGTGCGCGGCGGCCTTGGCACCGTCCGGCGGCACCTTGTTCGCCCGGCCCTGGACCCTGGTCTTCAGGGAGCCGGTGACCTGCTTGCGCCGGTCGTGCGTAACCACCTCGAAGGCCTGCCGGGCGCCGTCGTCCGCGCCATCCTTGTCCGCGGCGCCGACCTTGGTGCCCCCGTGTCCGCCCGCCTGAAGAAGTCGGTCACGTTCGGATCGACCACCGACAGGTCGTCGAACAAGTCGGTGTCCGCCAAGGCATCGCACTGCCCCACTCCGGCGTCGAGCACGGCGACGTCGATCTCCGGACCGGTCGTGGCGGCACCAGCCGTTCCACGCCCGCCGCCTTCCGGAGGTCGGCCCGTACGGCCGGACCCGGGCACCCGTCTCGCGCAGTTCCCGCGCGGCGTGCTCCAGGCGGCCGTCCTCGGTGTTGCTCGGCACGTCGTAGCCGTGCTCCGCGAACTGCCTGGCCGGTGCGTGCCCGATGGCACTCCGGGGCGCGGTCACCAGGGCGAGCGGCCTGTCCTCGTCCATGCGGTCCGGAGTGACCACCGGCGCCCCGGCCCAACTCTGTGCGGCGGCGGTTTCCGCCGGTGGGGCGGGTGCCGGAGGCGGCTTCAGGAACTGACGGCAGTGGGGCCTTAGTTGATATGGGAAGCTTTGGCCAACCGTTTGCGGGTCCGAGGCCGTGACGGTCGTCGAGAGGAGCCCAGCGTGACACAGGACGGCTTCCAGGCCGTGCACATCGACACCAGCAAGCCGCATCCCGCGCGGATCTACGACTACCTGCTGGGCGGCAAGGACAACTACGAGGTGGACCAGCAGGCGGGCGACCGGCTCGCGGCCGCGGCGCCCGAGGCGCGGATCGGCGTACGGGCGAACCGCGCCTTCCTGCACCGGGCCGTCCGGTACGTCGTCGACAGCGGGGTCCGCCAGCTCCTGGACGTCGGCGCGGGGCTGCCCACCTCGCCGAACGTGCACGAGGTCGCCCAGCAGGCGGCGCCGGACGTGCGGGTCGCCTACGTGGACAACGACCCGATCGTGGCCGCCCACGGCAACGCGCTGCTGAGCCGTTCCGGTACGACCAGCATCGTGCTCGGCGACCTGCGGGACCCGAGGTCCATCGTCGACCACCCCGACGTCCGCAAGGTCATCGACTTCGAGCAGCCGGTCGCCCTGCTCCTCGTCGCCATCCTGCACTTCCTCACCGACGCGGAGCGGCCCGAGCAGATCGTCGCCGCCCTGCGGGACGCGCTGCCCGTGGGCAGTTTCCTGGTGCTCTCGCACGCCACGGGCGACTTCGCCGACCGCAGCGCGGCCCAGGCCGTGTACAACAACGCCACCGCGAGCCTCAACCTGCGGTCCCGCGCCGAGGTGGAACGGTTCTTCGACGGCTTCGAACTGGTCGAACCCGGCCTGGCCCAGGTGCCGTTCTGGCGCCCGGACGCCACACCGCCGCCCCGGTCCGCCGAGATCGGCTTCTACGGCGGCGTGGCCCGCAGGACCGCCTGAGGCACCGCACGGCTCCTAGGGCCTGTCTGACGATTCCCGTCTGCCGCGCCACGCCATGCACGCACTCTCGCCGCGCCGCGCTCCGGGCACCAGCCCGGCGCGGCGACGGTGCTGGCGGCGGCGGTGAGCCTGGCCGTGCCGTCCTTCGTGCCCGGGCGCGGCGCGTACGTGGGCGCGGGGGTCGTCACCGGCCGGACCGAGACGGCGACCGGGGTGGGCGGCCCGCCCCTCGCCCTCGTCTACCAGCACCGGCCACCCGGTGAGCTGCGCGCCACGGTCGCCGTGTGCTTCCTGGTCGGCGACCTCGCGGATGCGTTCACGGGTGCGCGGGTCGACCTTGCCGATGCCGTTGAGGGCGTGGGACACCGTGGTCCGGGACACCGACGCCGCCTCGGCGACGTCGGCGATGGTGGGCCCGCGGGCGCCGCGGGACATCGTCATGCGCCCATCTTCCCAACCTCCGCCGAGGCGGACCAGCACCCCCCTCGTGCCTTGGGAACGGCGGGGCCCGGGGCATCCGCTTGGTGAGGTTCGCGCGATGGTGCGACTCTAGGTGGAGAGCTGCCCGACGAGGGGAACCCTGGAGGGCCGATGGGGCGTGACGTCCCGGCGCTCGTCTTCACCCGCGAGGACCGCCGCCGGTACCGGGTCAAGATGCAGGAGTGTCTCGACGCGTTCGCCAAGATGCTGCGCGAGGCACGGTTCGAGTCCGAGCGGCCGCAGGTCGGCCTGGAGATAGAGCTGAATCTCGTCGACGACGGCGCCGAGCCGGCGATGCGCAACAACGATGTGCTGGAGGCCATCTCCGATCCGGCCTGGTCCACCGAGCTGGGCCGGTTCAACCTGGAGATCAACGTGCCGCCGCGGCGGCTGATCGCGGGCGGTCCGGACGCCTGGGAGTCCGAGATCCGTGCCGCGCTCAACCACGCCGACGAGCGGGCGCGGTCGGTGGGCGCCCGGCTGATCATGGTCGGCATCCTGCCCACCCTGCGCCAGGAGGACATCGGCGAGGACTCGCTGTCGGAGAACCCCCGCTACCGGCTGCTCAACGACCAGGTCTTCGCGGCCCGGGGCGAGGACCTGCACATCGAGGTGGACGGCGACGACCGGCTGCGCACCTACGCGGACACCATCACCCCGGAGGCCGCGTGCACCAGCACGCAGTTCCATCTTCAGGTCTCCCCGGAGGAGTTCGCGGGGTACTGGAACGCCGCGCAGGCGATCGCCGGTGTCCAGGTGGGCCTTGCGGCGAACTCGCCCTTCCTGTTCGACAAGGAGCTGTGGCACGAGACCCGGATCCCGCTGTTCGAGCAGGCCACGGACACCCGTCCACAGGAGATCAAGGTGCAGGGCGTACGGCCCCGGGTGTGGTTCGGGGAGCGGTGGATCAACAGCGTCTTCGACCTGTTCGAGGAGAACCTGCGGTACTTCCCGGCCCTCCTGCCGCTGTGCGACGAGCAGCAGCCCGCGGAGACGCTGGACCGCGGTGACATACCCGACCTCGGTGAACTCACCCTGCACAACGGCACGATCTACCGCTGGAACCGACCCGTCTACGCCGTCGCCAACGACCGTCCGCACATCCGGGTGGAGAACCGGGTGCTGCCCGCGGGGCCGACCGTCGCCGACACCCTGGCCAACGGCGCCTTCTACTACGGCCTGACGCGCGCCCTGGTCGAGGAGGACCGGCCGGTGTGGTCGCGGATGTCCTTCAAGGCCGCCGAGGAGAACCTGCACACCGCCGCCCGGCACGGCATCGAGGCGCGGCTGTACTGGCCCGGGATGGGCGAGGTGCCCGTGCCGGAACTGGTGCTGCGCCGCCTGCTGCCGCTCGCCCACCGCGGTCTCGAACTCTCCGGGATGGACGAGGCGTGGCGGGAGCCCCTGCTGGGGATCATCGAGCAGCGCTGTGTGGCGGGTCGCAACGGGGCGGTGTGGCAGAAGGAGATGTTCCACCACATCGCCGACACCACGCGGGCGGGCCGGCACGAGGCGCTGCGGCGGATGACGCAGGTGTACATCGACTACATGCACCTCAACGCCCCGGTGCACACCTGGCCGGTCGACTGAGCCCGGTCAGGGGCGGGTTCGCCGTGTGTGCACGGCCCGGTCGGAGGCCGAGTCGCGCATCCCGGCGAACTCCTCCTTCGCGAGGACCGGTTCGGTCGGCTGCGGTGGGATGCCGGTGCCGTCGTAGGTGCGGCCGGTGCGGGTCGGGTGCTGCTCCCTCGGCAGGGTGGACACCATGCTCAGCGCTGCGCGACGACGCACGGGCCGGTTCGGCCGCCGAAGACGGGATACGGGGGCAGGGGCGCGGCCTCCCAGTCGTCGGCGAGCTTCCGCAGCAGCAGGTCCGCCGTCTCGGCGAGGGCCGGGCAGTCGTCCAGGGTCCGGCCCATCTCCCAGCGGTGGCGCAGGACCTGACGCACCAGGGGCGCCCGCCGGGTCCGGTGCAGGGGCTTGTCGGCGGCCGCCGTGTGCGGGAGCAGGCGCACGGTCACGTCGACCGTCCACACGGCGACCGCCCGGCGCATCCCGGCCTCCCAGACGAGGTCGTCCGCCAGCGCCGGATACGCCCGCACGACCTCGGCGCGGTACGCCTGCTCGGTCTCCCGTGCCAGTTCCTCGGGCAGTGTGAAGACGCACCAGCAGGTGGAGAAGGGCATCCGGCAGTACGCGGCCGTCAGGAAGACCGACTGGAAGCAGGATCCCTCGAAGTCGATCAGCCGGAGCCCGTCGGGGGTCAGGAGGTTGTTGTCGGGGCAGGTGTCCCCCGGTGTGAAGGCGGGGTACCGCTCCCCTCCGGCCGTCCCGATCCGGGCCAGTTCCGCGGCCAGGCCGGGCGGCGCGGTGACGCCCGCCCCCTCCAGCAGGGGGATCAGCGCGGTGGCGTTCCGCTCGGCCCAGGGCTCGTCCTGCCAGCTCGACGCGCCCGCGTCGTACCGGGCCGTCAGGCGGCTGAACTCCCCCTGCCCGCCCACCGATCCGGCGGCCAGCCGGCCGAGGGCGCGGGCCCAGGCGAGCAGCCCCTCCGCGGCGGCCTTCGGGTCGGCTCCGAGCAGCACGTCCGCCAGCGTCGGCGCCGCCCCGAGATCCTCCATCACCAGCAGCGGTACGGCCGGGTCCGCAGCGAGCAGTGCGGGGGTCCGGTGGAGGGCGAGCCCGGCGGCCTCGGACGTGAAGGAGCGCAGCGCTTCCGGCTCGCGGGCGTACGACTTGACGACCACGCTGCCGCCGGCGGCCGTACGACAGCGCAGGACCGTGCTGCGCCGGCTGCCGCCGAGGTCGACCGGGTCGGACAGATCGGTGCCCAGCAGTTCGCCGGCCACGCGCAGGGAGAGATCCACTCCGGCATCCTGCCACCGCGCCCGGAGCTTCCGCAGCCGTGTTTCCGGCTCCCCGGCGGCCTGGCCGGGAGGACGCGCTTGGTCCGGGCGCCCGCTACGCGGACGCGCAGGTCGGACGTTCCTCCGGCGCCCCGGGGCACAGCGGCGCGTCCGGCAGGTGGTGCCGGGCCCACCGGGCGAGTTCCTGGAGCGCGGGGTCCAGCGCGGCCCCGGCCTCGGTGAGGCGGTAGGAGACGCGTAGCGGCGGGCCCTCGTCCACCTCGCGCAGGACGAGACCGGCCGCGCCGAGCTCCGCGAGCCGGTCGGAGAGCATGCGCTCGCTGATGCCGGGCACGGCCCGCCGGATGTCGGCGAAATAGGCGGGGTGCTCCACCAGCACGGACACGATCGGTCCGCTCCAGCGCTTGCCGAGCAACTGGAAGACGCGGGTGATGCCTTCGTCCACCCGTTTGCACGCCGCGCTGTCGTGGTTCTGCTCCTCCGCCATGCGCCAAGGGTACTACCCCGAGGTAGGGGGATGAAAAAAAGTAAGTCCCTATGCTAGATATAGTCGAGTACGAAACGTCAGCCCGCCGGTAGCGGGTCACCGGTACCGGTGCGGGCCGACCCTTCACTCCTTGGAGCCCCCATGGCCACCCTGCTGCACATCGACTCTTCCGTGTTCCCGGCCGAGGCGTCGGCCTCGCGCGCCGTCACCGAGGCCTTCCGAGCGCACTGGCTGGAGCAGCACCCCGAGGGCACGGTCGTCCACCACGACCTGGCGGCCCGGCCCGTCCCGCACATCACCGCCGACGCGCACACCGCCGGTTTCACCGATCCCGCCTCGCACACGCCGGAGCAGGCCGCCGCCTTCGCCGCGCGCGTCCGGCTGATCGAGGAGCTCGAGCAGGCCGACGCGGTGCTGATCGGCGCCCCGATGTACAACTTCTCGATTCCCTCGACCCTGAAGGCCTGGCTGGACAACGTGATACTCATCGGCCGCACCGCCGGCGGGACCCAGAGCGCGAAGGGCACCCCGGTGACCGTCGTCGCCAGCCGCGGCGGCGCGTACGGCCCGGGCACCCCGCGCGAGGGGTACGAGTACGTGCAGAACTACCTCGGGACCATCCTTGCCGACTCCCTCGGCATGGACCTGGACTTCATCGTCCCCGAACTGACCATGGCCCCGCACAACCCGGCGATGGCCGAGCTGATCCCGCTGTACGAGGCCTCCCGTCAGCGCGCCCTCGACGAGGCGGCCGTGAAGGCCAAGGAGCTCGCGCGGCGCCTGGCGGCCTGAGCCGGCGGCCCCGCGAAGGATCCGGGACCACCTTCGCGGGGCCGGTGCACACCACCGGCCGGCCGGCGCCAAGGGCCTGTCGTTCGGATCAGGTCGGCCTGGCCCACGGTGCGTTGTCAGCCGACCCGAGCGGGGTGTGGTGCGTGCAGCTGCAAGGCGGAGCAACGCCCGCGTACCGGATGTACTCGGGTGATGCGACCACGCGGCGTGGGGGTACCCCGGCCGAAGGCTGGGGGAGTGCCGTGCCGGGCGTCGCAAGCCGGTGAACCTTTCCGGTCGCAGCACTAGCGTGGTGTCATGCGTGTCGACCATTCACCCGAGTCACTGGGGCCCGGGGCGTTCTACCGGCTGCTGACGGCCGTCGTGGTCCCCCGGCCCATCGCCTGGGTCTCGACCCTCACACCGGACGGCGAGACGGCCAACCTTGCCCCGCACTCGTTCTTCACCGTCGCCTGCACCGACCCGCCGATCGTGCAGTTCACCTCCGTGGGACGCAAGGACTCGCTGCGCAACGTCGAGGCGACGGGCGAGTTCGTCGTCAACTTCGCCCCGGAGCCGCTCTTCGCGCAGATCAACGCGACCTCGACCGACTTTCCCCGGGACGAGGGGGAGTTCGACGCCGTGGGCATCGAGCGGGAGTCCTCCCTGCGGGTGAAGCCGCCGCGCGTGGCCGCCTCCCCGGTCGCCCTGGAGTGCACCCTCCACTCGACGCTGCGGCTGGGCGACTCCACGGTGGTCTTCGGCCGGGTCGTGCACGCCGCCGTGCACGAGGACGTCCTGGTGGACGGCCGGCCCGACATCCGGCGGCTGCGGCCACTGTCCCGGCTGGGCGGGAACGAGTGGGGCACGGTCGGCGAGGTGCACGAGCTGGCCCGCGTCGCCTACCGGGACCTCCCCCGGAACTGAGTCACCACGGGCCTCACGCCAGGACGAGCACCAGGGGGATCCCCCGGCACGGCACCAGGCGCATGCCGTCGTGGACGGCGGGCCTCGCCTCGGCGAGGACCTCGCCGAAGTCCGGCCCCTTGGTGAGGGAGCCCGCCAGATGGGCGGGGTCGGCGGAGGCGGCGACCCGGCCGCGCGCGTTCACCAGACGGGCGGGCCGGGCGAGGCGCCGCAGCAGCGGCAGGGCGGCGGCCTCGAAGTGCCGCAGATACACGTCGGCGGCGGCCACCCCGGCGAACCGCCCCTGGATCAGCACCGGTTCGGACAGCGTGAGGCTGTACTCGTCGGAGCAGAGGTAGTCGACGTACGGTCCGGCCACGGCCCGCCGCCCCGTGTCGCGGGGCAGCGTGAACCAGTCCCAGTGCGTGTAGTCGGAGTACGCCGAGTGGCCCGGGTCGAGGTCGAGGAGCAGCGGGCGGACGTCGCCGTCGGCGCCGGACTGCCACCACTCCAGCCAGGCGGGCACATCGGCGAGCAGGCCGGGGTCGGCGACGAAGCCCACGCCGGAGACCAGTTCCTCGCGGGTGAGGCGCAGATGCAGGCCGGGCCGCAGCGCGGCGAGGTCGGCGCTGGCGGGCCGGCGGCCCTCGCCGGCCACCCGGTCGAGCAGGGCGGCCGTGTCGGCGCGGGTGGCGGCGACCGTGTCGAAGACCGCCTCCAGCGCTCGGCCCACCTGCGCGGCCACCCACAGCTCCGCTTCCGTGCCGAGGGTGGCGAGCCCGGAGCTGACGCCCATGGTGTCCTCCAGCGGACGGGAACCGGACGCGGCGCGTTCAGAGGGTGAGGCGTACGGCGACGAGACGCGCCGTCGACTCCCTGACGCACCGCTCGGCCGGCGTGCCGGCCGTTTCGTGGGCCCCATCCTGCACGGCTGAGATCACGGCGCGGTGACGGTCCGCAACTTCTTCACGATATGCGTCGTCGGCCAGGACGAGGCAGAGCAGCGCCCCCACCTCGCTCTGCAGGGCGACCTGTTCGCGGGTGAGCCGGGCCGACTGGGCGGCGGCGGCGAGTTCGACGTGGAAGCGGCCGTACAGGCGGCTACGGGCCGGCACGTCCTCGGCCCGCGCCAACTCGTCTGCGGTGCGGCGGAGTTGGTGAAGATCGTCGGGTTCGGTGCGCTGGGCGGCGAGGCGGGCGGCCGCCCCGGACAGGGCGGCCCAGTGATCGCCGAGGTCGCGCAGTTCCTCGGTGCTCCAGCCGAGCAGCCGGGCCCTGAGGCGGTCGTCGGCGGGGACCTCGGGCAGGGCGACGAAGCTGCCTCCGCCGCGACCGCGGCGGGTGGTGACCAGGCCCTGCTGCCGCAGGGCCATGAGCGCCTCGCGCAGGGTGACGGTGGAGACGCCGAGCTGTCCGGCCAGCTCGGTCTCACCGGGGAGTTGCTCGCCGTCGGCGAGGAGGCCCAGCTCGATGGCGTCGCCGATGCGGCGGACGACCGCGTCCACGCGGGCCCGGCTGTCCACCGGACTGAAGACGGCCCTGCGGGCGCCGCCCCCGATCTCGTACTGCCTCACTGCCACCACCTCGTGCGTTGACTCAAGCTTTACCCTAAGGGGCTCTTGAGCTTTGAACTATGACTTCATATGTTTACTGTCAACGTACAGCGCGCCAGAAAGGTTCCCGTATGGGGGGAATTGCGATCCGGCTGCAGGACCTGCGGAAGTCCTTCGGCGGGACGAACGCGGTGGCCGGGGTCGACCTGGAGATCCGGGACGGGGAGTTCTTCTCGATGCTCGGGCCGTCCGGCTCCGGGAAGACGACGGTCCTGCGGCTCGTCGCCGGGTTCGAGACACCCGACCAGGGCCGGATCGAGCTCGCCGGACAGGAGGTCACCGGGCTCGCCCCGTTCGAACGGGACGTGCACACCGTCTTCCAGGACTACGCCCTCTTCCCGCACATGACGGTGGAGCAGAACGTGGCGTACGGGCTGCGGGTCCGGAAGGTGCCCAAGGCCGAACGCCTGGTCCGCGCCCGCAAGGCGCTCGCCGAGGTACGGCTCGAGGGCTACGGCCAGCGGCGCCCCGCGCAGCTCTCCGGCGGTCAGCGCCAGCGCGTCGCGCTCGCCCGCGCGCTCGTGGGCCGGCCCCGCGTCCTGCTGCTCGACGAGCCACTCGGCGCCCTCGACCTGAAGCTGCGCGAGCAGATGCAGGTCGAACTCAAGGCGATCCAGCGAGAGGTGGGCATCACCTTCGTGTTCGTGACCCACGACCAGGACGAGGCGCTGACGATGAGCGACCGGATCGCCGTCTTCGACCAGGGCCGCATCGCCCAGGTCGGCACGCCCGCGGAGATCTACGAACGCCCGGCGACCGCCTTCGTCGCTTCCTTCGTCGGCACCTCGAACCTGCTCGACGGCGAGGTGGCCCACCGGGTCGTCGGCGCTCCCGGCACGTACAACATCCGCCCGGAGAAGATCCGCGTCCTGAAGGAGTCCGCCGAGGCGGACGAGCCGGCGCACGCCACGGCGACCGGCACCGTGGCCGAGGTCGTCTACCTCGGCGACGCCACCCGCTTCCTCGTCGACCTCGACGGCGGCGGCCGGCTCACCGCGGTGCAGCAGAACCTGGAGACCTCCTCGGAGGACGTCGCCGCCTACCGCGGCACCCGGGTCCGCCTGCGGTGGCACCACCGGCACGCCGTCCGGCTGCCCTCCTGACCCGCCCCTGCCCGCTTTCCCCGTCCCCATGGAGAACGTCGTGCGTCTGACCCGTACCCTGCGCACCGCGGCCTGCGCCGCCGCGCTGCTGCTCGCCGCCGCCTGCGACTCCTCCGGCTCCGGCGGCTCCTCGGCCACCGGTCTCAACCCGCCCGACCTCAAGGCCCCCACGAAGCTGGGCAGGACCGAGGGCGAGGTCGATCTCGTCGCCTGGGCCGGATATGTCGAGGACGGCTCCAACGACCCGAAGGTGAACTGGGTCGGCGACTTCGAGAAGCAGACGGGGTGCCAGGTCCACTCCAAGGTCGCCGCCAGTTCGGACGAGATGGTCAAGCTGATGAAGACCGGCGAGTACGACGCCGTCTCCGCCTCCGGCGACGCCTCCCTGCGCCTGATCGCCTCCGGTGACGCCGCTCCCGTCAACACCGGCCTGGTGCCCCACTACAAGGACGTCTTCAGCGGGCTGAAGAACGGCGCCTGGAACTCCGTGAAGGGCCGGATGTACGGCATCCCGCACGGCCGCGGCGCCAACCTGCTGATGTACAACACCTCGAAGGTGAGCCCCGCGCCCACCTCCTGGTCGGCGGTCTTCGACGGCGCCTCGAAGTACAAGGGCCATGTCACCGCGTACGACTCGCCGATCTACATCGCCGACGCGGCCCTCTACCTCAAGGCCACCAGGCCCGAGTTGAGGATCAAGGACCCCTACGCGCTGGACCAGAAGCAGTTCGACGCCGCCGTGGCACTGCTGAAGCGGCAGAACGCGGACGTGGGCGAGTACTGGAGCGACTACCTCAAGGAGGTCTCCGCCTTCAAGAGCGGCGACTCCGTGGTCGGGACCACCTGGCAGGTCATCGCGAGCCTCGCCGCGTCCGAGGGCGCCAAGGTCAAGGCGCTGGTCCCGAAGGAGGGTTCGACGGGCTGGTCGGACACCTGGATGGTCTCCAGCAAGGCCAAGCACCCCAACTGCGCCTACAAGTGGCTGAACTGGATCGTCTCCCCCAAGGTCAACGCGGAGGTCGCCGAGTACTTCGGGGAGGCACCGGCCAACTCCAAGGCCTGCGCCGAGACCAGTGACAAGAACTTCTGCACGGTCTACCACGCGGCCGACGAGAGCTACTGGAAGAAGATCGCCTTCTGGAACACGCCCATCGAGCAGTGCCTGGACGGCCGCACGGACGTCAAGTGCGTGCCGTACACCAAGTGGGTGCAGGCCTGGACCGAGATCAAGGGCTGAGCCGTGACGACCGACGCGACCACCGCCGCCGGCCCGGGAACCGTCCGGCGGCTCGCCGGGACGCTGCACCGCAGGCCCAAGCTGCGGCTGACCCTGCTGCTCACGGCCCCGCTGCTGTGGCTGACCGTCCTCTACCTCGGCTCGCTGGCCGTGCTGTTCGTCTCCGCCTTCTGGACGACGAACTCCTTCACCTCGCAGGTGGTGAAGATCTGGTCGACGGACAACTTCCACGAGGTGCTGACCACCCCCGTCTTCCGCCAGGTGATCCTGCGCAGCGTGGGCGTGGCGCTGGCGGTGACCGTGCTGTGCGCGCTGATCGCCTTCCCGCTGGCCCTCTACACCGCGCGCGTGGCCGGGCCCCGCCGGCGCCCGCTGCTCGTGGTGGCGATCCTGACCCCGCTGTGGGCGAGTTACCTGGTGAAGGTGTACGCCTGGCGGCTCATCCTCGCCCAGGGCGGCCCGGCCGACTGGATGCTCGCCCCGTTCGGGCTGAGCGGTCCCGGGTTCGGGCTGCCGGCCACGGTGCTCACCCTGACCTACCTCTGGCTGCCGTACATGATCCTGCCGATCCACACGGCCCTCGAACAGCTTCCGGCGAACCTGCTGGACGCGTCGGCGGACCTCGGGGCGCGCGCGGGGCGGACCTTCCGCTCGGTGGTCCTGCCGATGGTGCTGCCCTCGGTCGCCGCGGGCTCGGTGTTCACCTTCTCGCTCAGCCTCGGCGACTACATCACCGTGCAGATCGTCGGCGGCAAGACGCAGCTGATCGGCAATCTCGTCTACTCCAACATCGAACTCAACCTGCCCATGGCCGCCGCGCTCGGCACCGTCCCCGTGGTCGTGATCGTCCTGTACCTGCTGGCGATCCGCCGTACGGGTGCCCTGAACAGCCTGTAGGAGAAGAGCGCCATGCATCTCAGCCGCACCGCGCGCATCGCCCTGCGCATCGGCGCCGGGCTCGGCTTCGCGGTGATCTACGTGCCGCTGCTGCTCGTCCTCGTCAACTCCCTCAACCCCGACCGCAGCGCGAGCTGGCCGCCGCCGGGACTGACCGGGCACTGGTGGTCGGTGGCGCTGCACAACTCCGGCGCCCGTGCGGCCGTATGGGTGTCGGTGAAGGCGGGGCTCGGGGCCACCGCGATCGCGCTGGTCCTGGGCACCCTCATCGCGTTCGCGGTGGCCAGGTACCGCTTCTTCGGCCGCGGTTCGGTCTCGTTCGTCGTGGTCCTGCCGATCGCGCTGCCGGGGATCGTCACGGGCATCGCGCTCAACTCGGCCTTCAGCACGGTCCTGGAGCCGCTCGGCGTGGGTCTCGGGCTGTTCACGGTGATCGTCGGGCACGCCACGTTCTGCATCGTCGTGGTGTTCAACAACGTCGTGGCGCGGCTGCGGCGGACGTCCGTCTCGTACGAGGAGGCGGCCATGGACCTCGGCGCGACCGGTTTCCGGGCCTTCGCGGACGTCACCTTCCCGCTGGTCCGCTCCGCGCTGCTGGCCGGCGGCCTGCTCGCCTTCGCGCTCTCCTTCGACGAGATCGTGGTGACGACGTTCACCGCCGGGCCCGGCATCGAGACCCTGCCGATCTGGATCTTCGACAACATGACGCGTCCCCAGCAGGCGCCGGTGGTGAACGTCGTGGCCGCCGTGCTCGTCCTGCTGTCGGTGCTCCCGATCTACGCGGCCCAGCGGCTCTCGGCGGACACGGCCACGTCGAGCCGGGTGTGAGGCGGCCTCCCCGCCTCGGGACACGCGCGCGCGACACCCGCCCGGTGCGGGCGCGCCGGTCGGGTTGATGGAAACCTGCGGCCATGAACAACCCTCCCAGCGTCAACAGTTACGTCGACCGTGTCACCGCGGGCCCCGGCGGGGCGATGACCGACGAGATCGGTGTCATCACCGGCGACCTCACCGTCGCGACCATCCTCCTGTCCGACGGCCACAACGTGCGCGTCGCCGTCCAGCACTTCGGCGGCGACACCTGGTACACCCTGGCCGGCAGTCCGGCCCCGGTCCCCGCGGGCCGGCTCGCCGCCTACCACCGGGACCTGCTGGGCCGCATCCGCAGGGGCGGCGGCACCCGCGCCACCTAGGGCGGGCGGACGGAGCACAGGACGGCCGCGTGAGACCGGCTTCACGGGCAACCCGTGATGGCATGAACACGTTAACCATGCGGCCGTCCGAGCCGCTCAGCAGTCCGCAGCCGTCCGCCTCCGTCACCGCCCCGGGGAGGTAGGCGTGCTCTTCCTGGTCGTCGCCCTGCTCCTGCTGGGCATCGTCGTCGGAACGGCCGCCTACCTGCCGTGGCCCGTCACCCTGGTGCTCGGCTCGCTCATCGCCGTCTGGCTGCTCGTCTTCGCGGGACGCGAGCGGCGGCGCCGGCACCGGACGGGGAGGGCATGACGATGCGGCTGACCGCTCCCCCCTCACCCCGGACGGGCCGACGGGACACCGAGGGCATGGCCGTGGCCTCCTTCGTGCTCGGGCTCGTCGGGCTGCTCGTCCTCAACCTCGTCCTCGGGCCCATCGCCATCGTGCTGGCCGTGCTGGCCCTGCGCCGGGACACACCCCGCAGGACCCGCGCGCTGCTGGGTCTCGGGCTGGGAATCGCGGACCTCGTCGTCCTCGCCGTCCTCGCGGCCGCGCAGGGGACGGCGTCCTGGTCCGTCTGGAACAGGTGAGCCGCCCGGACCGGACCCGGGGTTTCGGGGGTGGCGGCCGGGGGAGTCGGTGCGCGTGGTGTCGTATGGACCGGAGCAGCGTGTGTACGTTCCGGCGCTGCGGGCCGACTGGGTGACCCAGGCGTTCGTGCACTGGGCCTACTCCCCCGGCCAGGTGCAGCGCCTGCTGCCGGAGGGCCTGGTCGTGGACACGTACGAGGGGTCGGCGTGGGTGAGCCTCACGGCGTTCGTCATGGCCGGTGTGCGCCCACCGGGGCTCCCCGCCGCCCTGCCCGTCTTCCTGGAGACCAATCTGCGGACGTACGTGCGGGGCCGTGACGGCAGGGACGGCCTGTGGTTCCTGTCCATCGAGGTGGGCTGCCCCGTGATGCTGGCGGCCCGCACGGTGGGGTTCCCCTACCACTACGGACGCCTCGGCTCGTCGCGCCGCCGGGGTGTCCTGACCTACACCGGCGCCCGGTGGGGCCGCGGGCCCGGCTACCGTCTGGCCGTGCGTCCGGGCCCGGCGGTCACGCCGACCCGCCGGGACGTGTGGCTGACCTCGCGGTGGCGGGCCTTCACCCGGAGTTGCGGCGCCCTGTGGGAGACGCCCGTCGAGCACGCGCCCTGGCCGCTCCGTGAGGCGGGCGTCGAGGTCGCCCAGGAGTCCCTCACCCGGGCCGCGGGGCTGCCCCCGCCCACCACGGAGCCCCTCGCCCACTTCTCCGACGGGGTCCACAGAGTGCGCCTGGGCGTCTCCCGCCCGGTACGCTCGTCCCGCGTCCGCCCCGCGGGCGAGGGCGCGAGGGTGCCCGGCGAGACACGGGCATGAGCCCGGTGCCCGGATGCCGGCCCCCGGCCCTGCGGCACGGCGGCTCGCCGCGGCGACCGGTCGGCGGGTGCGGATGAGCCGGGCCGCGAGGGGCCCCACCCGGTCCGCCCGGCTCCGTTTCGACGGGTGGATCGCCGGGGTCGGGACCACGTCCGGGACGCGGCTGGTGCTCGGCCACTGGCCCCGCTCGCCCTTCGGGCCGTTCAGCGACGTGATGCTGGAACGGGCCGACGGCCACCGCCTGCTGCTGGCCCCGACCCGCCAGGTGGCGGATTTCGTCGCCGGCACCTACACCTTCGACGAGGTGCGGGTCGTCCCCGTGCGGGTACGGACCACCGGCGACCAGTGGTCGGTGGCCGCGGATCCCCTGCTCGACCTGCGGTTCACCGTCGGTGGGCCCACCCTCACCGGACTCCTGCTGCGGGCGGTACCCCGGGCACTGGCCACCAGCGCCCTCTGGACGGCGATGACGGATCCGGTCGCCCGCCTGCTGCTGGGCGTGCGCACCCGGGGAACGGCCGGCGGCGGCCGGTACGAGTGGTACGGCGCGCACGATCTGCGGCCGATCACCGCGGCGACCGCCGTCCACGAGGGCCGGGACCTGGGCGCCCCGACCGCGGTCGAGCCCCCCGTGCGGTTCGGCTTCGGCTCGACTCCCCGCACGCCCTGCCTCGTCCGCGTGACGACCACGGTCGCCACGGGCGTCCGCTGACGCACCCTCAGGCGATCCGCCGCGTGCGGCGGTTGACCCCCATGAACACGCAAAAGGCTACTCCCACACCTTGACCGGCGTTTGGTCCAGACCAATCATGGCCTAGACCAATAGCCCCGGCCGGGCCCACCGTGCGACACCCCCGCTCGATCGACCGTCGTTCGCTATCCGGGAGTACCCGATGACACGTCCGAGATCCGTACGCGCCCTGCTCACCGCCGTGGCCACGCTGGCCGCGTCCGCAGGGCTCGCCCTGGGGTTCGGGGGGACCGCGCAGGCGGCGACTCCGCTGCCCGCGCACGTCTTCGCGCCCTACTTCGAGGCCTACAACGGCGACAGCCCCGCCGCGCTCGCCCAGTCCTCCGGATCCAAGTACCTGACCATGGCGTTCCTGCAGACCGAGAAGAAGGGCTCCTGCACGCCGTACTGGAACGGCGACACCGGCACACCCGTGAACTCCTCCGTGTTCGGCGCCGACTTCACCACCATGCGGTCGCGCGGCGGCGACGCCATCCCCTCCCTCGGCGGATACGCCGCCGACAACGGCGGCACCGAGATCGCCGACAGCTGCACCGACGTGAACGCCATCGCCGCCGCCTACGAGAAGATCATCACCACCTACGACGTCTCGCGGCTCGACATGGACGTCGAGGACAACTCCCTCACGAACCAGGCCGGCATCGACCGCCGCAACCAGGCCATCAAGAAGGTCCAGGACTGGGCCGCCGCCAACGGGCGCTCCGTGCAGTTCTCGTACACCCTGCCGACCACGACGACCGGCCTCGCCGACAACGGTCTCGCCGTCCTGCGCAGCGCCAGGACCGCGGGCGCCAAGGTGGACGTCGTCAACCTGATGACGTTCGACTACTACGACGGCGCGACGCACCACATGGCCACCGACACCGAGACCGCGGCGAGCGGCCTGCACGACCAGCTGGCGTCGCTGTACCCGAACCTGTCCGACACCCAGCTGTGGAACATGGTCGGCGTCACCGAGATGCCGGGCGTGGACGACTACGGACCGGCCGAGACCTTCACCACCGCCGACGCCACCACGGTCTACAACTGGGCGGTGTCCAAGGGCATCAGCACCCTCTCCTTCTGGGCCCTCCAGCGCGACAACGGCAGCTGCCCGGGCTCCGGCGCCTCCGACACCTGCTCCGGGATAGCCCAGGACACCTGGTACTTCTCCCACACCTTCGAGCCCTTCACAGGTGGTACGACGACACCGCCCGCCAACGACTTCTCCGTCTCCCTCTCCCCCGCCACCGCCTCCGTCGACCCCGGCGGGTCGGCGACGTCCACCGTGAAGACGTCGGTGACCTCGGGCAGCGCGCAGTCCGTCGACCTGGCGGTGAGCGGCGCGCCCAGCGGCGTGACGGCCACCCTCAGCCCGGCCTCGGTCACCGCCGGGGGCAGCTCGACGCTCACCGTGAAGGCCGGCGCCTCCGCGACCCCGGGCACCTACTCCCTGACCGTCACCGGGACGGCCGGCTCGACCCGGCACAGCTCCACGCTCACCCTGACCGTGAACGGATCCGGTGGCACGGCGGCGCTGGGCAACGGCGACTTCGAGACCGGCTCGCTCGCGCCGTGGACCTGTGACAGCGGTGCCGCGGTGGTCTCCTCTCCCGTGCACGGCGGCAGCCACGCCCTGAAGACCGCGCCGTCCGCCACGCAGACCGGCCAGTGCGCGCAGACCCTCACCCTGAAGCCCGACACGGCGTACACGCTGAGCGGCTGGGTGCAGGGCCCCTACGCCTACCTCGGGGTCAGCGGCGGCGCGACGGCCAGCACCTGGGCCTCGTCCTCGTCCTGGTCGAAGCTGACGGTGCCGTTCACCACCGGGGCCTCCGGCACGGTCACCGTGTACGTCCACGGCTGGTACGGGCAGGGCGCCGTCTACGCGGACGACCTCGCCCTCTCCTGACCCGCCCCCGGGGCCGGATCCGCCAGGTGCTCACCGGGCGGGTCCGGCCGCGGTACGTCCGCGACCCCGTGTTCACCGGGTGGGCCCGGCCGCGCTGATGTGCCCCAGCGTCGACTCGGGGTCCCGCTCCACGACGACATCGCCCAGGGCGACGATCCCGACCACCCGCCCGTCGTCCACGACCGGCAGCCGGCGCAGCGCCTTGCCGCGCATGAGCTGCACGGCCCGGTCCACGTCGTCGTCCGGGGCCACGGTGACCAGCTCGCTGCTGCACGCCTCCGCCACCGTCCGCGCGGTCACGTCCCCGCCCGCGGCGAGTATCCGCACGGTCAGGTCCCGGTCCGTGACCAGCCCGCGCAGCCGCTGACCGGAACAGACCAGCACCGCGCCGATGTCCTCGTCCCGCATCCTGGCGGCCACCTCGCACACCGGGGTCTCCGGCGCCACCGCCACCGGGTTGCCGGTCATGATCTCGCGCACCGCCTGCGCCATGCCGTCCTCCTCCTCGCCCCTCGCCCGCCCGGCCTCGCCACTCAGGTACCCCGCGCACGCCGCGATGCGCCCTCGGCCGACGAGGACGGGAACGAGCCACACCCGCCGCGACCGCAGCGGCGTGAGCAGCGGCGAGGAGCCGTGCCGCCATCGGCCGGAACCGCGGTGAGCGGCACCCTTCCGTAGGCTGAAAAGGCCCGGGGCCCCTCCGGGAGACGTGCCGCAGGCAGGAGAGACGGTCGTGATCGAACTCGCCGCGGTGTTCGCCGTCGCGGGAGCGGCGAGCAACGCCGTCGGCACCGCGTTCCAGCGCAGGGCCGCGTCCGCCAGTAGCCGCGGTGGCCTCCGGCTGCTCGCGGAGCTGGTGCACCGGCCGTTCTGGGTGATCGGCATGGCCGGGGTGATCTGCGCCGCGCTGTTCCAGAGCCTGGCCCTGGTCAACGGCCCGCTCGCGCTGGTCCAGCCGCTGTTCATCCTGGAGCTGCCGTTCGCGCTGCTCGTCGCCGCGCCGCTGATGCACCGGCGGCTGCCCCGCTACGGCTGGTGGGGGGTCGGCGGCTGTGTGGCGGGGCTGGCCGCACTGCTCGTCGCGGCGGCGCCGCACGGAGCGCTCGACCAGGCCCCGCTCACGCGCTGGATCCCGGCCCTGTGCCTGGGCGTCGGCGCCATGACCGCCGCCGTCCTGCTGGCCGGCCGCGGCCGCCCGCCGGCCCGGCGCGCCGCGCTGCTGGCCGTGGCCTCCGCGACGGGCAACGCCCTGACCGCCGCGATGCTCAAGTCGGCGACGGGCACGTTCGCCGATCGCGGCTTCGTGGCGTTCCTGCAGTCGTGGCAGACGTACGGCTTCGCGCTCGCCGGCGTCGCCGCCGTGCTGCTGCTGGAGAACTCGCTCCAGGCCGGCCCGCTGGCCGCGGCTCAGCCCGCGCTGACCATCGGTGACGCGGTGGTCAGTCTCGCCCTGGGCATCACCCTGTTCGACGAGCGGATCCGCACGGGCTGGTGGCTCGTGCCGGAGGCGTGCGGGGCGCTGCTGATCGTCGTGGGCGTGCTGGTCCTGAGCCGGGCCGTCCAGCACATCCACGTCGTACCGGCTCCGGCCCAGGAGGAGGGCGTCACCACCTGAGGCCGCTCAGGGCGCGGCGACCGGCGGGGCTCACCCGGTCGGATGTGAGGGCGCAAGCTCCTTCGACCCTGGTGGGAGCCCGGTCACGCACCGGCGAGCGTGTCGATCCAGGTGCGCAGGCGTTCACCCTGGCCGGCCATCAGGCTCGGGTCGCGCAGGGCGTTGGTGAGGACGGACATGCCCTGGTAGGCGGCGACGAGTTCGACGGCGAGTGCGGGGGCGTCGGCGCGGCCCAGCTGGGCGAACTGGGACTCCACCCAGTCGAGCAGGGCCCGCACGACCTTCGCCGCGGCCAGGTCCAGGCCGTCGTCGCGCTTGTCGAGTTCGGTGGCGAGGGTGCCGAAGGGGCAGCCGAAACGGGCCGCGGTCTCGCGCTGGTCGACCCAGCCGGCGATGAGCGCCTTGAGCCGGTCGGCCGGGTCCGGGAGTCGGTCCAAGCGGTCCGTGAGTTCCGCCAGTTGCTCACAGTGGGCGTCCACCGCCGCCTCGACCAGCTGGTCCTTGGTCTTGAAGTAGTAGTAGACGTTGCCGAGCGGTACCTCGGCCGCGTGGGCGACGTCGCCGAGGGTGGTCTTCTCCACGCCCTGCTCGTGGAAGACCTGGACGGCCGCCCGCACCAGGCGTCGGCGCTTGTCACCCCGGCCGGACGCGCCCGGCCTTCCGGGGCGCTTCGTCCCGATCGACGCGGCAGCTTCTGAGTCAGTCACCTGACTAAGGATAGACACCGGCCGTGGGAGCGCGCTAACGTCTCGACTTAGTTAGTCAACTAACTCACACGGAGGAACTGTCATGATCGTTGTCACGGGCGCCACGGGAAACGTCGGACGCGCACTGGTCGCCGAGCTGCTCGGGCACGGGGAGGCCGTCACGGCCGTGGCGCGGCACATCGGGGACGGAGACGTTCCGGGTGCGCGGGCCGTGGCCGCCGATCTCGGGCAGCCGGAGAGTCTGACGGTCGCCCTGGAAGGGGCCGAGGCGCTGTTCCTGCTGGTCGCGGGCGAGGATCCGGCCGGCATCCTGCGGCGGGCCGGCGCCGCCGGGGTGGGCAAGGTGGTGCTGCTCTCCTCGCAGGGCGTGGGCACCCGGCCCAAGACGTACGCGCACGCGGCGGGCTTCGAGGCGGCCGTGGCGGAGTCGGGGCTGCCGTTCACCGTCCTGCGCTCCGGCGGCCTGGCGTCCAACGCGCTGGCCTGGGCCGAACCGGTCCGCCTGCACCGAACCGCGGCGGCGCCCTTCGCCGACGTGGCCCTGCCGTTCGTGGACCCCGCCGACATCGCGGCCGTCGCCGCGACCGTCCTGCGCACGGACGGACACGACGGCGCGGCCTACACCCTGACCGGCCCCGCGGCCACGACACCCCGGCAGCGCGCCGCGGCCGTGGCCGAGGCCCTGGGCGAGCCGGTGGCGTTCGTGGAGCAGTCCCGCGAGGAGGCCCGCGCCCAGATGCTCCGCTTCATGCCCGCGCCCGTCGCCGACGGCACGCTCGCGATCCTCGGCGAACCCACACCCGAGGAGCAGGCGGTCTCCCCCGACGTGCGGCACCTCCTCGGCCGTCCGGCGGCACCCTTCACCGCCTGGGCGAAGCGCAACGCCGCCGCGTTCCGCTGACCTTCGGGGCAGCCGGGGGCCACCGGCGGGCAGCGTGCGTACGGCCGACCGCGCCAGGCGCGGCGGGAAGCACGGCCGGCCCGCCGAACGCGGCGAAAGGCAGGCCGACCCGGGGGACCGCGGAACGTGCACCGGCCCGGCGGGCGTGGCTGGGCCCACTGGAGGAGGGTGTGCGGCCGCGGTCGGCTCGTGGGGCCCCGGTGGCACCGGGCGCACGTCCGCGCCCAGGCACCCGAACGGACGCCGGGCCGGGTGGCGGACCCCTTTTTGCGCGCCACGCCGACTCAAATATGACAGTTCATATGCTTATCGTCCTTATTGTGCGAGGTGCTGACAGCAACGATCAAGGGAGCGCACAACGCGTCGTGACGGGGCGCGGGTTGGGATGGCGATGAGTGGAATCAGCCGCCGGAACGCGGCACGCCTGGGCCTCGGCGTCGGCGCCGCTGTGGCCGCAACCTCACTGACCCGGTGCGGCGGCGGGGGCGGATGGGGACTCGGCGCGGCGGGCCCCGGCGAGGCACAGGTGGAGCCCCGGCTGATCGGCGACGGCTCGACGTCGTACACCGGACGGCAGCCCAGGCAGCCGGACCCGCCCACCGCGCTCGAACCGGGCGAGACTCCCCCGCAGTTCGTGGTGTTCTCCTGGGACGGCGCGGGCGAGGTGGGCACGGGTCTGTTCCAGCGCTTCCTGGAGCTCGCCCGGGCCCACGGGGCGCACATGACGTTCTTCCTCTCCGGCCTGTACCTGCTGCCGGAGGACAAGAAGCGGCTGTACCGGCCGCCGAACAACCCGGTCGGCGCCTCGGACATCGGCTACCTCACCGACGAGCACCTCAAGGCGACCCTGAAGTACGTGCGCGAGGCGTGGCTCGACGGCCACGAGATCGGCACGCACTTCAACGGGCACTTCTGCGAGGGCCCCGGCTCGGTCGCCAACTGGACCTCGGCACAGTGGCGCTGGGAGATCGAACAGGCCCAGTCCTTCGTCAAGTCCTGGCGGACCCACACCGGTTGGCGGGACAGCCCGCCACTGCCCTTCGACTACGACAAGGAACTCGTGGGCGGCCGCACCCCGTGCCTGCTCGGCCAGGAGAACCTGCTGCCGGTCGCCCGCGCGCTGGGCTGGCGTTACGACGCCTCGTCGCCGGGCGGGGTGCAGCGCTGGCCGCGGAAGCAGGGAGGCGTCTGGGACCTGCCGCTCCAGGGCATCCCCTTCCCCGGGCACAAGTTCGAAGTGCTGTCCATGGACTGGAACATGCTGGCGAACCAGTCCGGGAACTCGACGCGCGCGCCGTCGTACAACTACCCCTACTGGCGCGCCCAGGCGACGCAGTCGTACATGGAGGGCTTCGACCGGGCCTACGAGACCAACCGGGCCCCGCTGTTCATCGGCAACCACTTCGAGGAGTGGAACGGCGGCATCTACATGGACGCGGCCGAGGAGGCGCTGAGGCAGATCGCCGGGCGGCCGGAGGTCCGTCTGGTCTCCTTCCGGCAGTTCGTCGACTGGCTCGACGCCCAGGACCCGAAGCTCCTGGCGCGCCTGCGCACCCTGGAGGTCGGCGAGCAGCCGCCGGGCGGCTGGTCCACCTACCTGCGTGCGGGCAAGGAGACCTAGGGCCTGTCCGACCTAGGGGACGGCCGCCCGGGCGAGGAGACCCGGCGCCCGCGCGGCGGTCAGCCGGCGGCGCGGCGGGCGTACACCTCGATCTCGATCTTCATCCGCGGGTCGGCGAGGCCGCACACCATCATGGTGGCGGCCGGGCGGACCTCGCCGAAGCAGCGCCGCAGCACGGGCCAGCAGGGCTCGAAGTCCGCGCGGTCGGGGAACAGGTAGCGCACGCGCACCACGTCGGCGAAGGTGCACTTCGCCTCGGCCAGGGCGGCCTCGATGTTGCGCAGGCACTGCTCGGCCTGCTCCACCACGTCGTCCGGGATCGTCATGGTCGTGTAGTCGAACCCGGTGGTCCCGGACACGTGCACCTGGTCGCCGTCGACCACCGCACGGGCGTAGCCGATCTGCTCCTCGAAGGCCGAGCCGCCGAGGATCGCGCGTCGCTCTGTCATGTGCGGAACGCTAGGCGGCCGACTTCGATACGTCTAATACAGCCAGGAGCATGAGCTGATATCTCTGAGGATATGGACCGTCCCGAACTGCCCCTGCCACAACTGCACGCCTTCGTCGTGCTCGCCGAGGAACTGCACTTCGGGCACGCGGCCGCCCGTCTGGGCATCGCCCAGCCCCCGCTGAGCCAGCAGATCCGCCGACTGGAGGACAGGGTCGGGCATCCGCTGTTCGACCGGGGGCCGGGGCGGGTCACGCTCACCCCGGCCGGCCGCGCCCTGCTGCCGGCCGCCCGGGCGGCCCTCGACGGGCTCACGGACGGGCTGGCCGCCGCGCGTGCCGCGGGCAGCGGCCGGGCCGGTCGGCTGCGGATCGGTTTCGCCGCCTCCCTCGCCCTGACCGTCCTGCCGGGACTGCTGCGCGACTTCCGGCGGCGGTTCCCCGAGGTGGACCTCGACATCCACGAGATGACCACGGCACCCCAGCTCGACGCGCTGCGGGAGCGGACGATCGACATCGGGCTGCTGCGCGAGCCCCCGCCCGGCGACCCGGAGCTGGACTTCCGGACGGTGCTCAGCGAGCCGTTCGTGGCCGTCCTGCCGTCCGGGCACCCCCTGGCCGCGCGCCGTGCCGTCCCGCTCGGACGGCTGGCCCCCGAGCCCTTCGTCCTGCTGCCACGCGCGGTCGGACCGCGGCTGTACGACCAGATCGCCGGCCTGTGCGCGGAGGCGGGGTTCACGCCCCGGATCTCCCAGCACGCGGTGGAGTGGCAGACCGTGTGCGCCCTCGTGGAGACCGGCCTCGGGGTGTCCGTGGCACCGGCGAGCATCCGGCGCATCAGGCTCAGGGGCGTCGCGTTCCGGCGGCTCGACCCCGGCACCGCCCGTACCCGGGTCGCCGTCGCATGGCGTTCGAACGACCGCGATCCGCTGGTCGGTCATCTGCTCGCGACGGTCGGCGACGCCGGGCCGGAGGCCGCCCGCCGGGCGCTCACCGCTCCGGGCGCACCGGATGGCCGCTCATGATCGAGACGCGGTTGAACGCGTTGATGGTGACGGCCACCCAGATCACCGCCGACACCTGATCATCGGTGAGGACGTCCCGCGCCGCCGCGTACGCCCCGTCCTGCGCCCCGGTGTCCGCGGCCGCGGTGGTCGCCTCGGCGAGGGCCAGGGCGGCCCGTTCGGCGGGGGTGAACAGTTCGGTGTCCCGCCAGGCGGCGAGCACGCCGAGGCGCTGCGGGGTGTCGCCGGCGCGCAGGGCGGCCCGGGTGTGCACGTGCAGGCAGTACGCGCAACCGTTGATCTGGGAGACACGCAGGTTGACCAGTTCCACAAGGGTGCGGTCGAGGCCGGCCTCGGCGGCGGCCGCACGGACCGCCTCGGAGGTCTGCACCAGCGCGTGGTACGCCTTCGGACTCTGCTTGTCGACGAAGATCCGCCGGGTGGTGCCGGCCGTCACGGGACTGGTCAACCTGGACTCCTCCGGGTGCCGCCGCGGCTCCGCCCGTACCGGTGCGCGGGGCCGTCGCCGGGGTTATGATCACATCATAATTGTTGAATCTAAAACTATCATGGATGGGAGGTGGGCTCAGGTGAGCAACACCGAGACGAGGCCCGCCGAGATGCGGTGCGGCTCCGAGGCCGACCGGACGGGCGCGGCGGCCCGGGTGCAGGTGCTCACGCCGCGGGACGTGCCGCTCGGCGGACCGCGCGCGATGACCGTGCGCCGCACCCTGCCCCAGCGGGCCCGCACCCTGATCGGCGCCTGGTGCTTCGCCGACCACTACGGTCCCGACGACGTCTCCCGCAGCGGCGGCATGGACGTGGCCCCGCACCCGCACACCGGGCTGCAGACCGTGAGCTGGCTGTTCAGCGGGGAGATCGAGCACCGCGACAGCCTGGGCAGCCACGCCCTGGTCCGGCCCGGCGAGGTGAACCTCATGACCGGCGGGCACGGCATCAGCCACTCCGAGGTCTCCACGCCCGGCACCACCGTGCTGCACGGCGTCCAGTTGTGGGTCGCGCTCCCCGCGGAACACCGGCACACCGCCCCGGACTTCGAGCACCACGTGCCCGAACCGGTACGGTTCGACGGCGCCGTGCTCCGCGTCTTCCTGGGCTCCCTCGCGGGCGCGGTCTCCCCCGTCCGCACCTTCACGCCCCTGCTCGGCGCCGAGCTCACCCTGGAGCCGGGCGCCGACCTCACCCTGGCCGTCGACCCCGCCTTCGAGCACGGTGTCCTCGTCGACCAGGGCGAGGTCCGCGCCGCCGGCACCCCGCTGCGACCGTCCGAGCTCGGCCATGTGCCCGAGGGCGCCGAGACCCTCCGCCTCACCAACGAGTCCGGCGCCCCGGCACGCGTCGTCCTGCTCGGCGGGCCCCCGTTCGGCGAGGAGATCGTGATGTGGTGGAACTTCATCGGGCGCAGCCACGAGGACATCGCCGAGGCCCGTGAGGACTGGATGACGGGGACCCGCTTCGGCGAGGTGAAGGGGTACGACGGCGACCGGCTGCCCGCACCGGAACTGCCGCACGTTCCGCTGAAGCCCCGGGGAAGGGCGCGCTGACCTCCTCCACACCGGCCGGCCACGGCTGTGCGTCCCCCACTCGTTTGCCCCGTGCAAAGATCCCCGGGCGGATCAGGGCTGGGGACGCTTCAGCGCGATGGGGGCGTGGAGCCCACCCGCGGTGCAACCGTCGGCGTGGTCGAGCGCGGCGTCGGGCATGCCTGCGGCGTGCGGGCGGTGCAGTTCGCGGGTCCGCGACTGCCCCGGCAGAGCGACGGCGCCGCCACGGGGGTCAGGACCAGTCGGCTGCGAGCCTGCCACGCCTCGTGGCTGTCGGGATCCTCGGTCCCGTACGGTGCGGGGGACTGAGCATGGGAGGACATCGGAACTCCTTCCGGCCGTGGGGGCCAAGACACGATGGCACTCCTCTGGCCCCTGGGAGTCACCTGGTCCGTGATGCGTGAACGTCCCCGTCCACGGATGCGGGCGGAGGGGCGGCATCTTCCAAACGGCACGGAGAACGGCAGCCGCCCCTGCGTTTTGTCTCCCGGACATCCGCCTACACAAGGGCCATGAGCGGCAACCTTCGTCCTCCGCCGGGCGGCCCGGCCTGCCGGGTCCCACGGGCGCACGAGGTGGTCGCGGAAACCCGGCTCGGCGCGGGCCCGGAAGCCGTGGCCGTGGACTCCGCGGCGCGCCGCGCCTATGTGGCCTGTTCCCGCGACAACGCGGTCGTCGCCGTGGACGTGGACCGGTGCGTCCCGCTGTGGCGGGCCGACGTGGGCAGCGAACCGATCCCGATCGTGCTGGACCTGCCGAGCGGGCGTCTGTTCACGGCCGACGCCCGTTCCGACACGGTCACCGTCCTCGACGCCGGCACCGCCGCGCGGATCGCCCGGATCGGGGTCGGGCCGGACGCCTACCCGGCGGGCCTCGGACACGACCCGCGGCGACGGCGGGTCTTCTGCGGCAACACCGCCGCGGGGACGATCACCGCCATCGACGCCGACCGCCTGGAGGTCATCGGCACGATTCCCGCGGAGATCGGCGCGGGCAGCATCGCCGTGGACGCCCGGCGGGGTCGCGCATACTGCGCGAACTTCATGGCCGGCTCGCTGACCGTGTTCGACACGGAGACCCTCCGCCCCCTGCGGCGGATCGCCGTCGGTGAGGGACCCTGCAAGGCCGTCGTCAACCCCGTCACCGATCACCTGTACGTGGCCGGGTCCCTGCACGGCACGGTGCTGCGCCTCTCCCTGGCGACCGGACGCCCGGTGGACGAGCTGCGGGTCGAGCAGGCCCCGGTCGGCATGTGCGTCTCCCCGGACGGCGGGCGGTTGTACGTCTGCAACAGGGGCGCCGGTACCGTCAGTGCCCTCGACACGGCCAGTGGGTCGGAGACGCACCGGATCACCGTCGGCCACGGCCCCGGTGACTGCCACCTCGACGCGGCCTCCGGGCGACTGCTGGTGTCCAACGCGGGAAGCGGCACGCTGACCGTGGTGGACCGGCCCTGGCTGCCCGGACCCGTGCGCCCCCCGACCCATCCGGCGGTCGGCCGCGGGCTTCCCGGCTTCGCGCTGCCCGACGCCCGGACCGGCCGGGTGCGCACCACACGGGAGTGGGCGGAGAAGCGCTACGTGATCAACTTCTTCGCCAGCTGGTGAGGCCCGTGCAACGCGGAGGCGCCGGTTCTCGAGGCACTGCGCCGCCGTACCGCCCGGTCCGGGCTGGACATCGTCCTGATCAACGTGTGGGAGACACGCCACGCGCGCGACGAGGCGCTCACGTTCGCCGAGGTGTGGAACGTGGACGGCCCGATCCTGCTGGACGAGTCGGGCGACTACGCCGCCGCGCTCGGCATCAACGGCGTCCCCACGAACGTACTGGTCGACGCCCGGGGAATCGTGCGCGCGGTCGGCGCCGTGACACCGGCCGAGCTGGACCGGGCCGTCGCCGAACTGCTGGCCCGGTGACCCTCACGAGTTCCTGTCGGACCGGTTCCCGCCGCCGTCGTTCGGCGGCTGCCCGAAGGTCACCCGGATCTTCTGGAAGCCCTTGAAGGCCTCGGTCGCGGCGTACGACCGGTAGGCGCGGCGGTCGCCCGCACTGAGGTTCACCTTGTCGGTGAACGGCGTCAGCAGGCTCCGCGGCCACAGCCGGAGCAGCCGTACGGAACCGACCTCGGCCGCCGTGAGGAAGATCAGCGCCCCCACGTACAGCCAGGCGATCAGCCCCAGGACGATGCCGAACAGGCCGTAGGTGGCCGTGGCCCCGCGCAGCACGTGGCTGACG
Organism: Streptomyces sp. NPDC037126; assembly: GCF_055605965.1. Taxonomy (NCBI): domain Bacteria; kingdom Bacillati; phylum Actinomycetota; class Actinomycetes; order Kitasatosporales; family Streptomycetaceae; genus Streptomyces; species Streptomyces sp. NPDC037126. The sequence continues at coordinate 275,097 of NZ_JBVJTD010000004.1, read as the reverse complement.
TAGTAGGTGCCCACCCACTGCAGCCCCTGCCACGCGCAGGCGGCTCCCACGGAGACGCTGACGAGCCAGCGCCAGTGCAGCGTCCGATGGGTGAGCAGGCGGTAACTCAGGAGCAGCAGTCCGGTGTTGAGGCACACGGAAGCCACCGTGGCGGCGATCCAGGTGCCGCCCCGCAGCCGCGCGCCGAACACGTATGTCTGTGAGGAGGCCACCGACAGCAGGGTGAACGCGCACAGCCCGAGCGCCAGGATCAGCAGGAACAGCAGCCCCCTGAGCCGTGAGCGGAACGGGTCCGCCCGGGCGTGCCGCGGGACCGCCCAGATCTTGTTGAGGGCGTACTGGGCGGCCTGGGCCACGCCCAGCGAGCCGTAGATGCTGCCCGCGATGCCCACGGCGAGTGCGGCTCCGTTGCCGTGGAAGGAGTGGATGTTGCCGACGATCTGGTCGCCGATGACGGGGAACTTGCTCAGGGCCGAGTCCAGGACGCGCTGCCGCAGACCGGGATCGTTGCTGAGGAAGGTGCTCAGGACGGCGACGAGGATGAGCATCAGCGGGAACAGGGACAGGAAGCCGTAGTAGGTGAGGACGGCCGCGAGGTACAGGGTCTGGTCGTCGAAGAACTTGTACACGACGGCGAGCGGCAGGCCGACCCAGCGGTGCCCCCTCTGGTAGCGGTCGAAGCGCTCGTGCGGCCTCACGGTTCGCGCCTGCGCCGGGGCCGGTGGGAGGTCATTCCTCGTCCCGACGGGCGATTCGTGCGTTGTGCCACGCGATGGCGCGCCGGATCTCCGGCTCGTGCAGACCGGTCCGGCAGCCGAGCTCCACGAAGGTGAGGACGGGCGGGCCGCTGGTCAGAGCGCGGGTGATCTTCGCCGCCCAGAGCTCCTCGCGGAGGAACGGGCGGTGCCGGTAGATGTCCCACATGACCTCGAAGTGGGCCTGTCCGCACGCCGTGATGAGCCGGAGACCGTCGAACCAGCTTCCGTGCGGGTCGGCGCAGGACGAGTCGGGTACGCGTCCGCGCACCGCCTCGCTCTCCGGGAAGGTGGCCCCGCACAGGTCGCACAGCTCCAGAGGAGCCTGCTCCGGCTGCCCCTTCTTCCTCTTCCATGCTCTCATCGTGTCTCGCCACCGCCCGTGGAGTGTCGGCCGTGGACGCCGTCGAGCCCGGCTCCCGGGTACGGCGGGTCGCGGTGGGTACCCGAGAGTCGCCGTCCGGGTCGCGAGCTGGGCAGCGTGCCGCGTACGGTTTCCGGAGTCTCCCTTCGGTCCGCCCCTGAAACGGGCGGGCACGATCTTCACCCGGGTGCCGTGCGGCGCCGCCGATCGTCTCGCCCCGGCTCGCGGGGGTGTGGTGTGCCAGGGAACTCACCTGCCGCTTCCGCCGAGGGTGCCGACCGCATGCCGTAGTCAGGGTGCCCTCGGCGAACGTCGGCATGCGGCGGGCGGCGGATCTCGTCGGCCGCCCGGTTCCGGTGGTCTGCCACGGAAGAGGCCGGTGCGGGCCGCCCGTTGGCCCAGCCGGGCGAAGTGCCGGAGCGGGTTCCTCAGCGCGGCGCGGACATGCGCTCGGTGCCGATGACCGACAGCAGCCGCAGTGCCTCCTCGGAGGGCGAGCCGGGGACGGCGGTGTAGATCACGACCTGCTGGTCCCGGTCGGTCAGGTCGAGGGCGTCGCAGTTGACGGTGACCGGGCCCACCAGCGGATGCCGGAACGTCTTTTGGAGGGTCGGTTCCGTGTCCACGTCGTGGGAGGCCCACAGCCGGGCGAACTCCTCGCTGCCGGAACGGAGTTCGCGGACCAGCGCGCTCACCTCGGGGTCGTCGGGGTAGCGGGCGGCGGTCGTGCGCAGGCGCCGTGCCGCGTGCCGCGCGAACGCGTCGGAGTCGGACACGCCGTAGAGCCTGCGCCCCTCGGGGTCCGGTTCGAGGAAGGCCCGTCGGGCGAGGTTGCGGTCGCGTCGCGGCAGGGCCGAGAAGTCCTCCATGAGGGCGGTCGCCAGCTCGTTCCAGGCGAGCACCTCCAGCGTGGCCGACGTGACGAAGGCCGCGGACAGGGGAAGCCGGTGCACCAGGTCGAGGATGCTCTGGCGTACCTCGCGCGAGGGTCCGGACGCGGGGGCCGGCGGGGCGCCGGCCAGCTGGTGGAGGTGGTCGCGTTCGGCGTCCGACAGCCGCAGCGCCCTGGCCAGCCCGGTCAGCACCTCGCGCGAGGGACGCGGGCCGCGGGCCTGTTCCAGCCGGGTGTAGTACTCGGCCGAGATGTACGCCAGCGCCGCCACCTCCTCGCGGCGCAGCCCCGGTGTGCGGCGGCGCGGCCCGGCGGGCAGTCCCACGTCGGCGGGCCCGATCCGCTCGCGCCTGCTGCGCAGGAAGGCCGCCAGTTCTCGTCTGTCCACCTCCCCAGTGTGCGCGTCGCGGGAGCGGCCGATCCAGGTACTCCCGGTGCCTGGATGGGGCCGGCGGGCACGCGCAGGCTCGCCGCCATGGACAACACACACACCACCGCGACTCCCGCCGGCTCCGCGCTCGGCCTGCTGGCCGGCAAGGTCGCCTTCGTCACCGGGGCCGGACGGGGAATCGGAGCGGCCGCGGCGCGCCTGTTCGCCCGGGAGGGGGCCCGGGTGCTGCTCGCGGCCCGTACGGAGGCCCAGCTGAAGACGGTGACCGAGGAGATCCGGGCGGCCGGCGGCACCGCCGACCACGTCGTGTGCGAGCTGGCCGACGCGGCGAGCGTGCGCGCCGCCGTGGACCGCGCCGTCGAGCTGTACGGCCGTCTCGACATCGCCTTCAACAACGGTGCGACGATCCAGCCGCCCGGCCCCATGGACCGCCTGCCGGAGCCGGAGTTCGACCGGCCGTACGAGGTGAACCTGAAGGGTGTCTGGCTGGCCATGGCCGCCGAGGTCGCCGCCGTCCGGGCCACCGCCGGGGCGGGCGCCATCGTCAACAACTCCTCCGTCGGCAGCCTGCGGGGCAACCCCGAACTGCCGGTGTACGGCGCGCTGAAGCGGGCGGTCAACAGTCTCACCGAGTCGGCGGCCGTGACGTACGGTCCGGAGGGCATCCGGGTCAACGCGATCGCCCCGGGCTTCACGCTGACGGAGATGACCAGGACCTGGGAGGCGGCGACTCCCGGTCTGCGGGAGCGGATCACGGCGGTCAGCCCCCTGCGCCGGGCGGCCGACCCGGAGGAGATCGCCCAGGCCGCCGCATGGCTCCTGAGCGACCGGTCCTCCTTCGTGACCGGCGCGGTGCTGCCGGTCGACGGCGGCGCCCGGGCCTGATCCGGCGGTGCCCGCCGTCCCGTCGTACGGCGGGCAGCCCGTCGCCGGCGGGCGCAGGCGGCCGACCGGCTCCGAGGGGGCGTGGCCTCACCCGGGTCAGCCGAGGCCGAGCACGCTCATGGTGCGCTCGGCCATGCGCTGCTCGCCGAGTGCGTTGGGGTGGACCGGGACGATGTTCCGCCCGAACAGCAGCGGCTCGATCCACCGGGTGCCGACGGCCTGGCACGCGTCGTGCCCCGCGGAGGCCTGGGAGAAGTCGACGTACGTGGCCCCGGTCTCCTCGGCGGCGCGCTGGACCACGGCGTTGAGATGGGCCTGGATGGCGTGCAGGTACGGCACGTCGCCGGAGGCGATCGGCATCTTCGCGAAGCAGGACGGGTCGGCCGTGGCGGGCGTGATCCAGGGGTAACCGAGCACCGCCACCCGGGCGTTGGGCGCCTTCGCCGCGACTGCCCGCAGCGCGGACTTCAGCGCGGGGTAGGTGTTGGCGTCGATCGCGTCGTCGAAGGAGCTGCCGTAGGTGTCCTTGCAGGGGCTGCCCTTGCCTCCGCCGAGGATGCCCGCGGCGCCGCAGGACACCAGGGCGTTGATGAAGGTGCCGTTGTCGTTGCCGCCGATCGTCATCGTCACCAGGTCGGTGTTCGCGGTGACGGCGTCCGCCTGGGGCGCCACGCCGGGGTACTGGGACTGGGTGAAGTCCTTGGTCTGGGCGGCGCCGCAGGTGACGTCCGTCAGCCGGGCTCCCGTGCGGGCGGCGATGACGTGCGGGTAGTCGGCGGTGGAACGCAGGCAGATCAGGTTGCTGGTGTCCACGGGCAGGACACCGGAGGCGGCGCTGTAACTGTCGCCCAGGGCGGCGTAGTTCAGGGGTGCAGTGGCGTGGGCGGGGGCAGCGGTCAGGCCGAGGGCCAGCGCACCGGCGAGGGCGGACGTCGCCGCGACGGCACGGCGCAGGGCGGGGATGGGCATGTGCTCCCTCTTCTCGGGACGGGGACACGGAGCATGCGGGCATGGCGGTGCCCGGGCATGTGCTGGTTCGCGAGGGGTACGGCGGCTCGGAGCAGGGGGAAGTACCGGCCGCCGGGGCGTGGACGTGGGGGCACGCCCGCCGACGGCCGCGATGTGCGGATGGCGGGATTACCGTGGGGTTCTACCGATAGGTAATGTGCGGGCGCCGGAACGGCGAGTCAACATTGTTGACCGAACTTCTTGAAACGCCCACCAAATCCGCGTCGCCAACACCTTTGCCCAGTAAGGGGGTTGGCGTCTCTCGGTGGTCCGGGGCGCCGCCTATGCTGACCGCATGCCGCAGACCGGACCCGGCGCCACCACGCGCGAGGCCATCCGTACCGCCGCCACCCGGCTGTTCCGGGACCAGGGGTTCGCGAGGACCACCGTCCGCAGGATCGCGGCGGCCGCCGGGGCCGACCCGGCGCTGGTGATCCGCCACTTCAAGAGCAAGGAACTGCTGTTCCTGGAGACGATGCACCTGACGATCGACGACGAGCCGCTGCTCGACGTCCCGTTGGAGCGGCTGGGCGAACGGCTCGCCACGCTCCTCCTCGACCTCGACGGCGCCGCGCGCGGCATCTTCCTGGCGCTGGTGCACGGCAGTACCGAGCCGCAGATCCTGGGCCGGCTGCGCGAGACCCACGAGAGGGTGTTCGTCGAGCCCCTGCGCAAGCGCCTGTCGGGCCCCGACGCCGACCTGCGCGCGCGACTGGCGGCGGCGCTGGCGGGAGGACTGCTGTACGCGCTGTGGGTGGCGAGGGACGAGAGCCTGCTGGAGACGGACCGCAGAGCCCTCGTCGCACGCTACGGAGCGCTCTTCCAGGAGGTCCTGACCCCGCGGGCGTCCGCGTAGCCGGAAGGAGGACTGCGCCGCCCGTCACCGCGGGCGTCAGGAGGACGCCGCGGCCAGAGCCGAGAGCGTCTCGAAGTCCCAGGTGAGGGCGCCCGAGCGGATGTCGGAGGTGACCGCGTCGAGCCAGTTCAGCTCCGCGGTCAGCACGGCACGGCGGTACTCGTCCTCCAGCATCGTGATCCGCGGCAGCGCGAGCTGCCGGGCTCCCTCGGTGGCGGCCTCCAGCTCGGCCAGCCACGCCCGGACCTGTGCGGCGCGGGCGGAGAGGTCCGCCGCCACCTCCTCCGGCAGCAGCATCATCGTGAAGGAGAGCGCGGCGGGGAACTCCGGGTACTCCGCGCGCGGCGCGGCCAGCATCTCGCGCAGCCACTCACGTGTCGCCGCGCGGCCGGCGTCCGTCACCTCGTACACCGTGCGCTCCGGGTACTGCTGATCCCGGCTGGTCTCGCGGACCGCGATCAGTCCCGCGTCGAGGAGCCGGTCGATGGTCCGGTACAGGCTCGCCCGCTGGCTGACGTTGACGACCTGGTCCTTCCCCCACTGCTTGATCAGCCTCTGGATGCCGTACGGGTGCAGCGGCCGCATGTGCAGGAGCGACAGGACGGTGAGGCCGAGAGGGGAGCTGCGCATGCCCTGATCCTACCCGAGACAATCCTCAACTGAACTAGTTGACCTGAGACTAGTTTCAGTGCAACTATTGAGCCATGACGACAACGACTCCGCTCGTGTCCGCCGAGCGCATCCACGCGGACCACGCCACCGTGAAGCACCTGGGCCACTGGACCGAGGCCACCGAGTACGAGGTCCGCGCACGCCGCGCCACCGTCGTGCTGGACCTGCGCTCCCCGGCGATCGGCTGGGACGGTCCGGTCACCGTGCACCTCGAACTCACCTCCGCCGCGGTCACGTTGCTGCTCCCCGACGACGTCGCCGTGGACGGCTGGGACCTCGCCTTCCTCCGCCGTGGCCGGGTGAAGGACGCCCAGCCCGGCGCCGGCACCGCCACACTGCGGCTGACCGGGTCGGTCGGCGACGGCGAGATCCGGATCCGCCGCGGCGGCAGCGCCCAGCTGACCGCCATGTGCTCGCGCGCCTACCTGGACGACCTGCGCCGCGCCCACCGCGAGGGCGGCCTGCCCGTCGTCGACGACCCCACCCGGAAGGGAACCCGCTGACATGACCCGCACCCGCACCGCGATCGTGGTGGGCGGCGGCATCGCCGGCCCGGTGGCAGCACTCGCGCTGCGCCGGGCCGGGATCGAGGCCACCGTGCACGAGTCCCACACCGAGACGGCCGACGGCGTGGGCGGAGCACTGGGCGTCGCCCCCAACGGCAGGGCCGCCCTGGACCTGGTCGGACTCGACCGGGTCGGCGCTCCGATGAACGCCATCGTGCTGCAGAACCACAAGGGCCGGACCATCACCGAGATCCGCCAGCCCATGCAGTTCACCTGGCGCGCCGACCTGTACCGCAGGCTCTGCGACCTGGCCGCGCGGCAGCAGGTGCGGATCCAGCACGGCCACGAACTGGTCGACGTCCGCGAGAGCGACACGGGCATCCAGGCCGTCTTCGCCGACGGCACCACCAGCGAGGAGGCGGACGTCCTGATCGGCGCCGACGGCCTGCGCTCCCGCGTGCGCCGGCTGATCGACCCCGGCGCGCCGGAGCCCCGCTACTCGGGACTCCTCGGCTTCGGTGCCCGCGTCGAGGGTGCGGGGCTGCCGCCCACCGGCGACCGGATGTACATGGCGTTCGGCCGCCGGGCCTTCTTCGGATACCAGTCCTTCGACGACGGCACCGGCGTCTGGTTCGCCAACCTCCCCCACCCGTACCTGACGTGGCGGCAAGTGCGCGAGACCGCGAACGAGGAGTGGCTGCGCCGCCTGGGCGAGGCCTTCGCGGACGACACCGTCCCGGCCCTGGAACTGCTGCGGCGCACCCGGCCCGAGGACCTGATCACCTCCGGCCCGATGGAGGACCTGCCGCATGTGCCGCAGTGGCACCGCGGGCGGATGGTGCTGGTCGGCGACTCGGCCCACGCCACTTCGCCCAGCTCCGGCCAGGGTGTCTCCCTGGCCGCGGAGAGCGCCGTGGAACTCGCCCGCGCGCTGCGGGACCTGCCCCGCGCCCAGGCCTTCACCGCCTACGAAGGGGCCCGCCGTGCTCGCGTCGAACGGGTCATCGCCCAGGCCGCCCGCACCAACAGCGGAAAGGCCGCGGGGCCCATGGGCCGGATCGTGCGGGACGCCCTCCTCCCCCTGTTCGCCCGCCTCGCCACCCCCGAGAAGATGTCCTGGCAGTACGACCACCGCATCCCCTGGAACAGCACCGTCACCGCGTGAGGCGCGGGCCGGCCGGGCCGAGGAACGCGGGGACGGCGCAGCCCGTCACCGGCCGGCCCGGCGGTGATCCCGGCATCGCATCACTGACCTGCGGGAACGGCGATAGGGTTCGGTCTGTGGTGGGACCTCGCCGGACCCGCCGCGCCGGTGCTCCTCCCCGCCGAAAGGACGACCATGAACCAGTCCTCCCCCGCACCCACCGTGGAGCGTGTCGACGCACGGCACCGCTACGAGATCAAGGTCGGCGGCGAGCGCGCCGGCCTCACCGCCTTCCGTGACCGGGGCGAGCAGCGGGTCTTCTTCCACACCGAGGTCGACGACGCCTACGCCGGGCAGGGCCTGGCCGGACAACTGGTCGAGTACGCGCTCACGGACGTCCGGGCCCTGGGCAAGCGGATCGTCCCGGTGTGCCCGTACGTCGCCAAGTTCCTGACGAAGCACGACGAGTTCACCGACATCACCGACCCGGTGACCCCCGAAATCCTCACCTGGCTCGACACCCAGCAGGGCTGAGTCGGACCGGGCCGGCACCGTCACACGCCGCCCCGGCTCCAACAGCCGCCCAACGGGGGTGTCAGTGCAGCCTGGCCCGCACCGATGTCCGGAGTTTCGCCGTCGCCCACCTGCTGCGCCGCTCTCCGCGGGCGGCGGGTCCCTAGGTTTTCGAGGGCTGTCCGCTCGCTCGGTACAGGTCTCGGAGCAGGGCTATCTCGGCTCCGTGGTGCAGCAGTTCCTGGTTGACCCACCAGACGACGTCCAGGAACGGCTCCTCCGCGTCGCCGCCGTACGGGTAGGTGCAGTGGCCGACCGTGTCCAGCGCGGTGTCGTCGGCGCCGAGCAGTGCCCGGCGCCAGGCGGCGGCGCCGGCGCCGAAGGCGGCGACGGCCGTGGCCGCGTCCCCCTGGACCGGATGCGTGTCCCGACTCGCCGAGCGGGTGCCGGCGGTGTGGTCCGCGCGCAGGGTGAGCATCTCGGTGAGGTGGCTCAGGCGCCAGGCGATGGTGGTGACGGGTGGCGGCCACGGGTGCGGGTGGGCGGCGGCGTCCCGCCCCCACTCACCGGCACCGGCGAGGAGCGTCGCCCGGGGGCCCGGCCCGTCGCCGCGCCGTCTGACCGACCAGCAGCCGGGCACCGGTTCCCAGAAGTACTCCTCGTCGGTCATCGCCGCCACTTCGGCCGGCGTGCCGTCGCCGCTGTCCATGACGGGCCCGCTCAACCGCCCGGCCAGGCGCTCGCGCGCGAAGTCGAACTGGTCCAGCAGCGCAAGCAGCCGGGGTGGCACGGTCGTCATGGAACGCTCCTGAACCGACGGGTGGCGTACCGGTCCGTCGCCGCGACCGTCGCGTCCGCCACGGAGGGCGCGGTCGCGTCGTGGCCGGTGTTGTCCGCCAGGACCAACTCGCTGTCCGGCCAGGCGTGGTGGAGGCGCCAGACGGTGCCGAGGAGATTGCCGAAGTCGAGGGTGCCCTGGACGAGGGTGCCGGGGATGCCCTTGAGCAGGTGGGCGTCGCGCAGGACCACGCCCCGGTCGTTGCCCTCGCCGAGGAAGTGGTCGTTGCCCCAGTAGTGGGTGACCGTGCGGGCGAAGCCGCTGCGGAAGACGGGGTCCTCGTAGCGGGCGACGGAGCGCGGCGGCGCGGGGATCACGGCCGTCTCCCAGTCCGTCCAGGCCCGCGCGGCCCGCGCGCGCGCCTCGGGATCGGGGGACTCCAGCAGCCGGTTGCAGGCCGCGGCGAGGTTCCCGTCGCGGTCGTCGGCGGGGAGCACGGACAGGAGTCGCGCGAAGGCCTCCGGGAAGATCTGCCCGAGCCCCCTGGTCAGCAGCTCGACCTCGGCGTTCGAGCCCGTCGCGACCGCCGTCAGCACCAGTTCGGAGACCGCTCCCGGACAGGTCTGCGCATGACGCAGCGCCAGCACGGACCCCCAGGACACGCCCCACACCAGCCACCGGTCGATGCCCAGGTACCGGCGCAGCAGTTCGAGGTCGGCCAGGAGGTGCGCGGTCGTGTTGACGCTCATGTCGGTGCCGTAGCGGCTCGCGTGCGGTGTGGAACGGCCGCTGCCACGCTGGTCGAGCAGGACGATCCGGTAGGCGGCGGGGTCGAACAGGCGCCGCGGGTAAGGGGTGCAGCCGGAACCCGGTCCCCCGTGCAGTACGACGGCCGGTTTGCCCTCGGGGTTGCCGCAGGTCTCCCAGTAGACGTGGTTGCCGTCGCCCACGTCGAGCATGCCGTGCTCGTACGGCTCGATCTTCGGGTAAAGAGGCATCGGGGCACCCTAGTGACTCCCCCTGCGGCCTGTCCCGTTGTTTTCCCCGCCCGGATCCGCTCACGGCCCCGGCGACGGCATCCGGCTCGTCCCTCTGGTCCCGAACCGTACGCGCCTGCCACGGCGTTGCTCGTGCGAGCCGCTGCGTGCCGCGCCGCTCTCACCCGATACGTCCGGGTACTGTCGCGGAAGCGCCCCGGAATTGTCCGTGATCCGTAACAGAAGGAGCCCGTGCTCCGTCCCGGCCGTCCTGGCAGGTGCACGAGGACCCAACGACGGCACGGCAGGAATCGGGGCGGACATGGCACGGCACGGCGGGCGGGGATGGTACGGCCGGGTGATCGGGGCGGCGGTAGGAGTCACGGCGGTGGCCGCCGCGGCCTCGGTGTGGACCGCACAGGCCGGGCAGACGGGCAGCGGTCAGGCCGCACCGGGAGCCGCGGCCCGTCATACGGCGCCGAGGACCGCGCCCCTGTCCGCCACCATCGCCCACGCCTCCGACCGCGGCGCGCACGCCGTGAACATCACCATCGACGACGGGCCCGACCCGACCTGGACCCCGCAGGTGCTCCAGGTGCTGCGCGACAACGGCGTGAAGGCGACGTTCTGCATGATCGGCCCCCAGGCCGAGGCGCACCCCGACATGGTCAGGCGGGTGGTGGCGGACGGGCACCGACTGTGCGACCACACGGTCTCGCACGACACGTCGATGGACCACAAGAGCGAGACCTACCAGTCGCAGGAGATCCTGGGCGCCGAGCAGCAGATAACGAAGGCGTCCGGGGGCGTGCGGCCGATGTACTACCGGGCGCCGGGCGGGGCCTTCACCCCGTACAGCCGGCAGCTCGCGGCCTCGCACGGGATGCGGCCGCTGGGCTGGAACGTCGACTCCAAGGACTTCGAACGGCCCGGCACCGACGCCATCATCGCCACCGTCAAGGGCGAACTGTCCAACGGCCCCACCATCCTCTTCCACGACGCGGGCGGCGACCGGTCCGAGACCGTGGCGGCGCTGCGCACCCTGCTGCCCTGGCTGAAGCAGCAGGGCTACTCCTTCGGTTTCCCGGTGCGCTGAACCGGCCGGGCCGCCAGGGGCCTTGCCACCGGCCGGTGAACCCCGGGGGAATTCTTGGTCACCGAATCGCCTGGACTGCTGTTCGGTTCCGCCGGGGTGTCTACGATGAGGCCGTTCCGTCGGTGATCACGTCGCCGCGCGGACAGCTGCGTACGTCGTCCCGGAAAGGCTCAGCATGCCGTTGGCCCGCCTCGGCACGCGGTCGGCGCGTCTCCGGACGGCCCCAGCCGTGTTCCTCGTCATCGCCGTCGCCCTCGGGGGCACCCTGCTGGCCCTCACCGTCGGCGGCGCACGGCACAGGTCCTCCGGTCCCGGCTCCGGGCACATCGCCGTCGAGGTCTCGGAGAGCCACTGCGGCCGGGGCTGGACCCGGCCCGAGCCCGGGGTGCGCACCTTCGACCTGCACAACACCTCCGACGGCGCCGCCGAGGTGTACCTGGAGGATCCGGCCGGCCATGCGGTGTACGGCGAGGTCGAGGGCATCGGCCCGGGCACCACACGGCAGTTGACCGTCCGGCTGGGCAAGGGGACGTACGCCTTCAAGTGCGTGCCCGACGACGCCGACGCGGTCACCGGGCCCAGCGTCCGTGTGACGAGCGGGCAGCGCGGTCCGGGCGCCGCGCCGGTGACGGAGCACGACCTCATCCCGCCCGCGATCGCGTACCAGAAGTGGGTCGGCGACGGACTCTCCGGCGTCGTCCGGCTGACGACGGGCCTCCGGGACGCGATCGACCGCGGGGACCTCGGCGCCGCCCGGTCGGCCTGGCTGCCGGCGCACCTGGAGTACGAGCGGCTGGGGGCGGCGTACGACGCCTTCGGGGACGCGGACGGGAAGATCAACGGCACCGATGCCGGACTGCCCGGCGCAGTGCACGACAAGGACTTCGCCGGTTTCCACCGGATCGAGTACGGGCTGTGGCACGGCGAGTCGGCCGACGGTCTGCGCGCCCCGGCGGCGGCCCTGGTCAAGGCGGTGACCGGGCTGCGGGACGACTGGGCGGGGACCCGCATGGATCCCGCCCAGCTGGGCCTGCGCGCGCACGAGATCCTGGAGAACACCGTGCAGTTCGAGCTGACCGGCCGTACCGACTACGGCAGCGGCAGCAACCTCGCCACCGCCCGCGCCAACCTCGACGGCACCCGCGAGGTCCTCTCCCGGCTGCGCCCGCTGCTCACCACCCGGTACGCCGATCTGGGAGGCCTGGACGGCGAGTTGGACCGTGCCCAGCACACCCTGGACGGCTTCCGGCACGGCGCCGGCTGGACCCCGCTCGACCATCTGACCCGCGCCCAGCGGGAGCGCACCGACGCGGTCCTCGGCGACCTGGTGGAGCGGCTGGCGTCGGTGGCGACCCTGTGCGACCCCCGGAGGACCGTGTGAGCAGCGCCGAACGACCCGAACGTACCGAGGGCCTCGGCAGGCGCCGCTTCCTGCGCGGCGCGGCCCTCGCGGGTGCCGGTCTCGCCACCGGCGCCGCCGCCCCCGAGACCCAGTCGGCCACGGCCGCGACCGCGTCCGTGGCACCGTTCCACGGGGAGCACCAGGCCTCGGCGATCGCGACCCCGCGCCGGACCTGTGTGTTCGCCTCGCTCGACGTGGCCGCCGAGAACCGCGCCGAACTCGCGGACCTGCTGCGCACGCTGACCGAGCGGGCCCGCTTCCTCACCTCCGGCGGCACGCCGTCCCCGGCGGGCATCACCGGCCCGCCCGCCGACTCCGGCGTCCTCGGCGACCGGCTGCCCGCCGGGCAGTTGGCCGTGACGGTCGGGGTCGGCGCCTCGCTGTTCGACGACCGGTTCGGGCTGGCCCCGCTGAAGCCCCGGCGGCTGACCGCCATGCCCGCCTTCCCCGACGACGACCTCCAGGCCGACTGGTGCCACGGCGACCTCAGTCTCCAACTGCACGCCGACGAGCCGGACACGGCCCTGCACGCGCTGCGGGACATGGCCCGGCACACCCGGGGCGGGATGCAGGTCCGCTGGCGGCTGGACGGTTTCACCAGCCCGCCCCGGCCCTCGGGCACCCCGCGCAACCTCCTGGGGTTCAAGGACGGCACCGCCAACCCGGACACCACCAGTGCCCGCGAGATGCGGCAACTGATCTGGGTCGGCAAGGACTTGGGCGAGCCGGACTGGGCGGTCGGCGGCAGCTACCAGGTCGTCCGGCTGATCCGCATGCTCGTGGAGTTCTGGGACCGGGTCTCGCTGAGCGAGCAGGAGCGGATGTTCGGCCGCTCCCGCTCCTCGGGCGCGCCGCTGGACGGCGACCACGAGCACGACACGCCCAAGTACGCGGACGATCCCAAGGGTGACGTCATCCCGCTGGACGCGCACATCCGTCTCGCCAACCCGCGCACGCACGCCACGGCCGGCCAGCGCCTGCTGCGCCGTGCCTACAACTACGACCGGGGCATGGACGCCAACGGGAACCTGGACATGGGCCTGCTGTTCACCTGTTACCAGCAGGACCTGGTCCGGCAGTTCGAGACCGTGCAGCACAGGCTGGCGGGCGAGCCGCTGACGGACTACATCAGCCCCTTCGGCGGCGGCTACTTCTACGCGCTGCCCGGCGTGCGGGACGCGGCGGACTGGTACGGGCGCGCCCTGCTCGGCTGAACCTGTCCGGACAACTCGGCGGCCGGCTGGGTCAACACACCGTCAAGTTTTCCCCCAGGTTCCCTGACTTGGTGTTCACCCACAGGCCATCATGGCTCCGCCGACGCGCCTGGAAGGGGGCGCAGCATCCGTGATCGTACGACGCACAGACGTTCTGTCCGGAGGGGTAAACCACCATGGCAAGCAGAGGAAGACGAGCCGCGATGCGGAGCCTGGGCGCACTGGCGGGTGCCGTCGCGCTCACCGTGCTCGGCAGCAACGCGCCCGGCTGGGCGGCAGCGTCCGGGGCGCAGGGCGGGCACTCCTCGACCGCAACGCCGATCAAGCATGTCGTCGTGCTCTTCGACGAGAACATCTCCTTCGACCACTACTTCGGCACGTACCCGAAGGCGGCCAACACCGACGGCACGAAGTTCACCGCGTCGAAGCACACCCCGAAGGACATCGACACCCTCGCGCACGCCGGGCTGCTGAAGCACAACCCGAACCAGTACGCGCCGAAGCGGCTGTCCCCGTCCCAGGCGATGACCTGCGACCAGAACCACTCCTACGGCCCCGAGCAGTACGCCTACGACGGCGGCAAGGCCGACCAGTTCGTGCAGAACACCGAGGTCGACAAGTGCAGCGGCGGCCTGTTCGGCGAGCCGGGCCTGGCGATGGACTACTACGACGGCAACACCGTCACCGCGCTGTGGAACTACGCGCAGCAGTACTCGCTCGGTGACCGCTCCTTCAGCTCGGTCTACGGCCCGTCCACGCCCGGCGCGCTGAACCTGGCCTCCGGCCAGACGCACGGTGTGGTCTCCGTGGACCCGGCCTCCGGCACGGAGAACCCGAAGCAGACCTCCACGCCGGACGCGTACACGGTGAAGTCGCCCGACGCCAAGGGTGTCGGCACGGTCATCAACGACCCCGACCCGGCCTTCGACGACTGCTCGGACAAGGACCACACGAGCAGCAACGCGCTGGCCGCGATGCAGGGCAAGAACATCGGTGACCTGCTCAACACCAAGAAGGTGTCCTGGGGCTGGTTCCAGGGCGGCTTCCGCCCCTCGACCGCCTGGACCGGCGGTTCCGGCGCGTACGCCAAGTGCGACACCACGCACACCAACGTGGGCAACGCGGCGGTGGCGGACTACAGCCCGCACCACAACCCGTTCTCGTACTACAAGTCGACGGCCAACCCGCACCACCTGCCGCCGAAGAGCGTCTCCGAGATCGGCCACAGCGGGCAGGCGAACCACAACTACGACCTGACCGACTTCTCCGCCGCGCTCAAGGCGGGCAAGCTGCCGGCGGTCAGCTTCCTCAAGGCCGGTGAGTACCAGGACGGCCACGCGGGCTACTCCGACCCGATCGACGAGCAGCACTTCCTGGTCCAGCAGATCAACGCGATCCAGAGCTCGCCGCAGTGGAAGTCCACCGCGATCGTGGTCGCCTACGACGACTCCGACGGCTGGTACGACCACACCTTCGTCGCCCCCCGCAACGGCTCGACGGACACCTCGCTCGGCTCCAACGGCAAGGCGACCGACAGCCCGGCGTGCCAGAAGGGCCCGAAGGCGTCCGGTGGCTACGCGGACCGCTGCGGTCCGGGCACCCGTCAGCCGTTGCTCGTGGTCTCGCCCTACAGCAAGGTCAACAAGGTCGACCACACCCTGACGAACCAGGCGTCCATCACCCGGTTCATCGAGGACAACTGGCGTGTCGGCCGCATCGGCGACCACTCCTTCGACGCCACGGCCGGTTCCCTGGCGGGCATGTTCGACTTCCGGCACCCGAACAACAAGCAGGTGCTGCTGAACTCGGACGGCTCCGTGAAGCACGTCGGCCCGATCAAGCACGTCGCCGCGGTGGCCACGAGCATCACCCCGGGTCCGTCCATGCAGAACGCCGCCGACACGACCGACACCAACGGCTTCCCGGTGCTGCCGGTGGGCCTGGGCGTGGGCGCGCTGCTGGCCGCGGGTGCCACCGGCACCTACCTGACGCTGCGCCGCAGGCAGCTGGCCTGACCGCATGAGGGCCTGAGGGCCTGAGGGCCTGAGAGGGCGGTGCGCCCCCGGATTCCGTCCGGGGGCGCACGTGTCTGTGGCGCGGCCCCAATTCCTTACCCTGCCCGGGGGTTGGGCCCGTGCGTCGACGGGGTCAGTCCAGGGCGAGGCCCCGGCGGCCGGTGGCGGTCAGCCGGTCGGCGGTGAAGCGGCCGGTCCAGGAGCGCTCGTAGCGCTCGTTGCGCGGGCACCAGGGGGCGGCGGGGATGTACGTCACGTTGCCCCAGCCCCGCTGGCCGGTGACCGGCGCGACGCTGTGGAACATGTCGCAGTGCCACCAGACGGAGTCGCCGGCCCGGACGTCCGGGATGCCGGCGAGCGCCTTCATGAGCAGCGGGTGCCACTTCTCGCTCGCGGGGAAGACCTGGTCGACGGTGACCCCGCACACGTCGCCGTCGGGGACGCCGGCCGCAGCGGGCGCAGCAGCAGGCAGGCCATCGCCTCGGGGATCGGCACGGTGTGCAGCACGCCTTGGTCGTGGCCATGTCGGACAGCGCGGTCCGGCCCTGGAAGGTGCGGAACGCCGAGCACATGGTCGATCCCGGGTACTGGGGACCCGCGGTGCGGTGGGCCGCGTCCCAGGGGTCGTATCTCGACCGTGCCGTCGAACAGGTGCCGGAACGCCTGCTGGTAGGCGCGGGTCATCCAGAGGTCCAGGGTGCCGGGGTCGCAGTGGGCACCGAGGCCACCGGAGTCGGCGCCCGGCGGGCTGCGCATCGCGGTGGTCAGCGCCGCCGACCCCGTCGACCGGCCGGCTCGTACGGCTGCCCGACGCTCCCTTCCTGGTCGGCGACCTCGACCCCGCGGGCGTCCTGGAGCCGCACGTCGCCGGGCCCGTGCTGGTGGACAACGAGGAACTGCGCTCGGAGATCGTCCGCTCCGCGCACCCCCGTGGATGACGGCCGGGCGGGGACCGGCCGGGAAAACCAGTGGTCACGGCCCAGGCCGTGCTGCTGGGATGGCGCGATGGGACACGAGTTTTCGGCGGTGGTGGACCGGGGCCGGTACCAGGACGCCGTGACGCCCTGGGAGCGGGAGTCCTGGCGGGCGTCAGCCCTCGGCTGGGCCGAGGACCGGCTCGCCGGACACGGCCTGCGCACCCGCGGCGACCTTCAGGTCCGGCTGCGGCCCTGGTCCGTGCTGGTGCGGATGCCCGTCGAGGGGCGCGAGGCGGTCTGGTTCAAGGCGAATCCGCCCGCCAGTTCCTTCGAGGGTCCGCTGACCGCCGCGCTGGCCCGCTGGGTACCGGGGCAGGTGCTGGAGCCGCTGGCCGTGGACGCCGGGCGCGGCTGGTCGCTGCTCCCGGACGGCGGCGACCTGTTCCGGCAGGTGCTCTCGCGCGAGACGGTCGGGCCGCAGGCCTGGGCCGACCTGCTGCGCCAGTACGCGGGCGTGCAGCGCGCCCTGGTCCCACACGTCCGCGCGATGGATCGGCTGGGCGTCCCCTCGGCCCGGACCCTCGACCTGCCCTCGGTGTTCGACAAGCTGCTCGCCGGGAACACCGTTTTCGGCCCGGAGGCACGCGCCCGGCTCGGCGCGCTGCGGCCCCGGCTCGTGGAGTGGTGCACGGAACTCGCGTCCGCCGGGATCGAGGACACCCTCGATCACGCGGATCTGCACGACGGCCAGCTGTTCCGACCGGCACCGGGCCGGTTCACGTTCTTCGACTGGGGAGACGCCGCCGTCTCCCACCCGTTCTGCAGTCTGCGGGTCACCGCCGAGCGGGCCCGCGCGCACTACGGGCCGCAGGTGCTGCCCCGACTGCGCGACGCCTACCTGGAGCCCTGGACGGGTGAAGGCCGCACGGTCGCCGGTCTGCGGCGCGCGGCGAGCCTCGCCTGGCGGCTGAGTTCCCTCGGCCGCGCCGCCTCCTGGGGCCGCGTGTTCCCCTGCGCGTCCGGAGCCGGGCCGGGAGCCGAGCAGAGCTCCGAGTCGCTGCTCGACCTCCTCGACGAACCACCGTTCTAGACACCTTGGCCGTTCGTCGCCGACGCGGCCCGGGCGGCGGACACTGGGCGGTATGACCCGTACCCGCGCGCCCGATCCCCCGCCCGGCCGCCGTACCGTGCTGGCGGCCCTGGCCGGGGTCGCGCTCGGCGTGACGGGCTGCACCGGGCGTACGACCCCCACCGCGCACCCGTCCCACCCGCCCCACCCGTCCGCGAGCAGCGCCGCCCCCTCCCCCGCGCTGCCGCGCACCACGCCGTGGCGGCCGACGAACGCCGAGGTCCAGCCCGCGGCGAAGCTGCGCGCCGTACGACTGGTGGAGGCGATCGGTGCGTGGCCGGACGGGCACGGCACACCGGCCGCCGCACGGTCTCGGGTCGCGGCCCTCGGCCTGCCGACGGCGCTCGTCGACCAGGCCGACCCCCTGCTGCCGGCCGCCGACCAGGCCGCGCTGCAGGTCCTCGACGCGCAGTACGGCGGGATCCTGTCCCGGTCCGCCAGCGTGCTGGTGGTGTGCAGGCAGTGGACCCGGCGGGGCGGCACGGTCGGCGCGGGCGGGACGACCGTCGACGTGCGGCTCTCCCGGGGAACGCACGGCTGGACGGTGGACGCCCTGCACCCGGCGCACCCGGGCCCGCCGGCCCGCTCGCTGCCCGCGGACGTCCGGGCGGCCCTGTCCGACCACCGGATCACGTTGCCGCCCGCCGCCGTCGCCGACCTGCGCAGCGGCCAGGTGCACACCAGCGTGGCGAGCGCGATGCTCGCCCTGGCCCGGACCTACCGGCTGGAGGTGAGCGTCGTGCGCTCCGGGCACCCGCTGGACGTGTTCGGCACCAGCAGGCCGAGCGACCATCCGCGGGGGCGGGCGTTCGACGTGTGGCGGATCGACGGTCACCCGGTCGTCGATCCGGCGGCCCCGCGCACCCTGATCGAGCGGTTCATGCGGGACGCGGCCGCCGCAGGGTCGTACAACGTCGGCGGACCCGTGCTGCTGCCGGGCGGCGGCCCCGGCCAGTTCTTCAGCGACGCCACCCACCACGACCACGTGCACATCGGCTTCCGCACCTGACCCCGGTCACCCGTCACCCGTCACCCGTACGGGCGTACCGCCGCCGGCCGTCCGCGCCCGCCCGCACCGCCTTGCCGCGCCTGCCCGGGCACCTGCCGTCCGTCGACGCGGCGGGGTTGCGCCGGGGGAAGGGGCCTCGGGACGCTGGAGCCGACGTATCCGGGAGGTGACGTGGCTCCGGCACACAGCACTGCACCGAACGACGGCCCCAGCCTCGGCCGCCGGCGGTTCCTCACCGTCTGCGCCGGTGCGGGCCTCGGCACCGCCGCCGGGTGCACGGCCGCGCCGTCGGACCGGCGGTCCTCGGGCGCCCGCGCGCGGCGGCTCAGGCCCGAGGGGGAACGCGACGCGCCGGGCACCGACGCGTGGCGGCTCGGCCCGACCGGCCCGCCCGACGGGGTGGCGGGCTATGCGGACCGGGTGAGCGTGACACCGGGCGAGAGCTTCGACCTGCACGTGTCGACCACCGCGCGATCCTTCCGGGTCTCGGCGTTCCGGATCGGCTGGTACGGCGGACGGCAGGCCCGCCGGGTCTGGGCCTCGGGCCGCGTACCGGGCCGCGCCCAGCCGGCCCCGCTCACCCTGCCCGCGACCCGCACCGTGCGCGCCGACTGGCCGGCGACGCTGCCCGTGGACACCGCCGGCTGGCCCGAGGGGGCGTATCTGCTGCGGCTGGAGGCGGACACCGGGCACCAGCGGTACGTCCCGCTCGTGGTCCGCTCCACCGACGGCGCGGGCCGTACGGTCCTCTTGCACGCCCCGGCCACCTGGCAGGCGTACAACCGCTGGGGCGGCAGCAGCCTCTACAACGGCACCTCCGGCGCGTACGCCACCCGTTCCCTGGCCGTCAGCTTCGACCGCCCCTACGACGGCGGCGGCGCCGAGAAGTTCCTGGTCTACGAGCGGGCGCTGGTGGTCCTCGCCGAACGCCTCGGCATTCCGCTCGCCTACAGCACCGGGGTCGACGTGCACCGGGACCCCTCGGTGCTGCGGGACGCGCACGCCGTCGTCTGCCTGGGCCACGACGAGTACTGGACACCGGAGCAGCGGGCGCACGTCACCGCCGCGCGGGACGCCGGGACGAACGTCGCCCTCCTCGGTGCGAACACGTGCTTCCGCCGGGTGCGGCTGGAGGCCGGGGAGCGGGCGGACGACCGTACCGTGGTCTGCTACAAGACCTCCTACCGCGCCGACCCCGTCTACGCGTCCCACCCCGCGCAGATCACCACCGACTACCGGCTGCCGCCCGGCGCCGACCCCGAATCCTCCCTCACCGGCGTGCTGTACGAGGGCTATCCCGTCGACGCGCCGTACGTGGTCCGGGAGTCCGGCCACTGGCTGTACGACGGCACCGGCGTCCGCCCCGGGGAGGCCTTCGCCCACCTGGTCGGCGTCGAGTACGACCGGGTCACTCCCGGCGCCCCCACGCCCGGCGCGCTGGAGATCACCGCGCACTCCCCGCTGGTGTGCGGCGGCCGTCCCAGCCACAGCGACTCGGCGTACTACACCGCTCCGGCCGGAGCGGGGGTCTTCGCGACCGGCACCATGCGCTGGGTGGAGGGCCTGGTGGCCGGGACGGGTGAACTCGGCCGCGACCACGGCATGGACGCCCGCACCCGTGCCTTCGTCACCCGCACCACCGAGAACCTCCTGCGCACGTTCGCGCAGGGCCCGGCGGCCCGGCACGCCCCGCTGCCGCGGGCCAACGTGGCCGATGTGTACGGGACTTGAGCGGGTGTGGCGGCGTGCCGCCGATCGCGCTCGTGGTCCGCGGGGCGCCGGGGGTGCCGGCTCCCGAGAGGCGTCGAGAGCGTCGCGTACAGTGCGGTGACGAGGGCCTCACCGTCCGGGATCCCAGCCCGGCCCCGCGAGGTCCTCTCGTCGTGTCCGCCGGGGAAGGAAAGTACATGGCAGTGCAGGTTCTGCGGGCTCAGGAGAGAACACCCGCGCCGTGGAAGAACGGCGGAGGTGTCACCTCCGAGGTGTCCGCCCGACCCGAGGGGGCGGGGACCGGCGACTTCGTCTGGCGTGTCAGCCTTGCCGATGTCGCGCAGAGCGGACCGTTCTCGGTCTTCGAGGGCGTGGACAGAATCATCACCGTGGTCGACGGTCCCGGCATGGCCCTCACGGTCGACGGTGTCCCGCACGTGATGACCGCCCCGTACGAGCCGTTCGCCTTCTCCGGTGACTCCGACACGAACTGCGAGTTGCTCGGCGGCCCGATCGTCGACTTCAACGTCATGGTGCGGCGCGCCGTCGCGTCGGCGCGGGTCCGGATCGTGCGCGATCGCGTCGCGGTGCGGCCGGAGGCTGGAACGTGCGTGCTCGCGGTGGTCCTTCAAGGGGCTGCCACCCTCGCCGGAAATGCCGTCCGCCTCGACCGTCTGGATGCGGCACTGCTCGCCGCGGGGGACGCCGACGACATCGCCGTGGACGGCGTCCTCGCGCTGGTCACCGTCACCGAGGGAACCTCGGGCTGACCAGGGGGCCGGTTGCCGCTTGGGGCCCGGATCGACAACGGTTTCCTGGGGTGGTGGACCGGCCCGGAGTCCAGGTCGTCGTGAACGGCCTCGGCTGCCCTGCGCCAGGGCGCCCTGGAGCCGCCTCAGTCAGTCGACGCCCCGGAGGTACACCTGGTCCCTCTGCGTGTCGAGGGGATGTACGGCGATGTTGAGCCAGTGCAGGTCCTCCCCTTCGTCCCATGCCATGAGCCACGAACCCCCGTTTCGATGACTTGGGATCTTGGTGATCAGCGTCGTCCCGGCGCGCCACCGACCGGCAGCCACCGCAGTCCGTGGCCGCGAACTGCACCTCGGTGCTGGGCACCGAGCACTTCACCGTCGACGGCTGGGGCGCCCTCCGCCCTGCCGGCGGCACCTCCACCTGCGACCTGATCGTCAGCCGACGCCGAGGCCGTTGCCCAGGAACCCGGACCCGGTCCTGACCTGCACCGGAGGAGACCCCCGGAACATCTCGCTCCCCGCGCCCGGTGACCTGGGACCGTGGCACGGCGCGTCAGCGGCTGGTCAGACGGGCGTCAGGCGGGCCCGCAAGGGTCTTCGTGCGGAGGGGCCTCGTTCGGCCGTTCCTCGATCCGGCGAGGCATGGAAGGTGTGCGCCATGACAGGGGAGACTGCATTACCGCCGGTCCGGCGGCTGACCGCGGCGGACGAGCCCGGTCGGCTCCGGATGCTGCTCGACCTGATCACCCGCCATGTGCGGGACATCCTCGGGCAGGTGGCGCCGGAGGAGATCCTCGGGCACGAGACGTTCCGCGACATCGGGCTGGGCTCGCTGACCGGCGTGGAACTGCGCAGGCGGCTCGCCGAGGAGACCGGCCTGCGCCTCGCCTCCACCGCGGTCTTCGACCATCCCACCCCGGACGACCTGGCCGCCCACATGCTGTCCCAACTGCTCGGCCGGAGCACGCAGACGGCGGACGGCGCCGCGCCCGCGGACCCGGCGCCGCAGGCGGCCCGGGACGAGCCGATCGCCATCGTCTCGATGGCCTGTCGTTTCCCCGGCGGCGTCGAGTCCCCCGAGGACCTGTGGCGGCTCGTCACCGACGGGGTGGACGCGGTCTCCGGGTTTCCCACCGGACGCGGCTGGGACCTGGAGGAACTGCAGGGCGCCGGGCCCGACCGGCCCGGACGCAGCCACGCCCACGAAGGCGGCTTCCTGCACGAGGCGGACCGGTTCGACGCCGCCTTCTTCGGCATCTCGCCCCGTGAGGCAACGGCGATGGACCCCCAGCAACGGCTCGTGCTGGAGACCTCGTGGGAGGCGATCGAACGGGCGGGCATCGACGCCTCGACGCTGCGCGGCACCCGCACCGGCACCTTCGTCGGCTGCGCCCACACCGACTACGGCACCGATCTGCGCCACGCTCCGCAGGGCATGGAGGGCCACCTGGTGACCGGTGGCGCGGCCAGCGTGCTGTCCGGCCGGGTCGCCTACACCCTCGGCCTCGAAGGCCCGGCCGTCACCGTGGACACGGCGTGCTCGTCCTCGCTGGTCTCGCTGCATCTGGCCGCACAGTCGCTGCGGACCGGAGAGTGCACCCTGGCGCTGGCCGCCGGGGTGACCGTGATGGCCACCTCCGGCGGCTTCATCGGAATGAGCCGGCAGGGCGCGCTCGCCGGGGACGGCCGCTCCAAGGCCTTCTCGGCGGACGCCGACGGCATGGGCATGAGCGAAGGAGCGGGGGTCCTGCTCCTGGAGCGCCTCTCGGACGCCCGCCTGAACGGGCACCCGGTCCTCGCGATCCTGCGGTCCTCCGCCGTCAACCAGGACGGCGCGAGCAACGGCCTGACCGCACCCCGGGGCGCGGCACAGGAACAGGTGATCCGCCAGGCGCTCGCCGCGGCGGGCCTCACGCCCGGCGAGGTGGACGCCGTCGAGGCGCACGGCACCGGCACACCGCTGGGCGACCCGATCGAGGTACGCGCCCTGCAGCGGACGTACGGACACGGACGCCCCGCCGGCCGGCCGCTCTGGCTGGGCTCGGTCAAGTCGAACATCGGCCACACCGCCGGTGCGGCGGGCGCCGCCGGGGTCATCAAGACGGTCCTCGCGCTGCGCCACGGCGTGCTCCCCCGCACCCTGCACGCGGACCGGCGTTCCCCGGAGATCGACTGGACGGTGGGCAGCGTCGACCTGCTCACCGAGACACGGCCCTGGCCCGACGCCGGGCGCCCGCGCAGGGCGGGCGTGTCCTCCTTCGGGATCAGCGGCACGAACGCCCACGTCATCCTGGAGCAGGCCGGCCCCGAGGAGACGGACGCGGCCGACGAGGCGCCCGCCTGTGCGGAGCCGTCCGACGGCGACGGACCGGTGATGTGGGTGGTGTCCGGGCGCGGCCCGGCCGCCCTGCGCGCCCAGGCCGCCCGCCTGGGAGAGTACGTGCGGGCACGGCCCGGGACACGGCCCGTGGACGTCGCGTACACGCTCGCGACGGGCCGCTCGGCCTTCGAGAACCGGGCCGCGGTCGTGGCGCCGGACCGCGCCGGGCTGCTGCGCGGACTCGACGCGCTGGCCGCGGGGCAGGGCGCGGCCGAACTCACCGAGGGCGTGGTGACCCGGACGGGCGGCACGGTCTTCGTCTTCCCCGGCCAGGGCTCCCAGTGGGCCGGCATGGCGGCGGAACTCCTGGACTCCTCCGAGGTGTTCGCCCGCAGGCTGCGCGAGTGCGGCCAGACGCTCGCCCCGTACGTCGGCTACTCGGTCGAGGAGGTGCTGCGGCAGGCGCCCGGGGCGCCGGGCCTGGAGCGGGTGGACGTCGTGCAGCCCGTGCTGTTCGCCGTCATGGTCTCCCTCGCGGAGCTGTGGCGCTCCGTGGGGGTCGTGCCCGACGCCGTGCTGGGCCACTCGCAGGGCGAGATCGCCGCCGCGTGCGTCGCCGGAGCGCTGTCGCTGCCGGACGCCGCACGGGTCGTGGCCCTGCGCAGCCGGGCGCTGGTGTCCGCCACCGGCAGTGGCGGCATGCTGTCCGTGGGCCTGGGCGCCGACGAGGTGCGCGCCGAACTCGCCTCCTTCGCCGGGCGGTTGTCCGTGGCGGCCGTCAACGGACCGGGCTCGGCAGTCGTCGCGGGCGACGAGAGCGCCCTCGACGCGTACGCGGCCCGGTGCACCGAACGCGGCCTGCGGGTGCGCCGTATCGCCGTGGACTACGCCTCGCACTGCGCCCAGGTGGAGCCGCTGCGCGAGCGGTTGCTGGACGAGCTGGCGGACATCGCCCCGGCCCCTGCACACACCGCGTTCTGCTCGTCGGTGACCGGGGAAGTGCTGGACACCACGGACCTGGACGCCGGCTACTGGTACCAAAATCTGCGCAGCACCGTGGAGTTCGAACAGGCCACCCGCTCTCTGCTCGCCGCGGGGCACCGGCTCTTCGTCGAGGTGAGCCCGCACCCGGTGCTCGGCCTGGCGATGGAGGAGACGGCCGCTGCGGCCGGGACCGCACGGACCGCCGTGGTCGGCACGTTGCGCCGCGACGACGGCGGCCCCGGCCGCTTGCTGAGGTCGCTCGCGGACGCGCAGGTGAACGGCGCCACCCCCGACTGGGAGGCGGTGTTCGCCGGGCGGGGCGCGCGCCGCGTGGCACTGCCCACCTACGCCTTCCAGCGGCAGAGCTACTGGCTGCCGCCGGGCGCCGGCCGGGACCCCGGCTTCGCCGCCGCGGGCCTGGAGGCCGCCGGGCACCCACTGCTGCCGGTGGCCGTCGGCCTGGTGCAGTCCGGCGGACTGCTGTTCACCGGCCGGCTGTCCCGGCGTGCCCAACCCTGGCTCGCCGACCACGAGGTCGGCGGCGAGGCGGTGGTGCCCGGCGCCGCCTTCGTGGAACTCGCGCTGTACGCGGCCGCCCGCGCCGACTGCGACGGCGTGCGGGAGCTGGTGCTGCACGCCCCCGTCGTCCTCCCCCCGGACGGCGCCGTACAACTGCAGCTCGCGGTCGGCGCACCTGCCGCCGACGGCGTACGGAGCCTGGACGTGTTCGGCCGCGGCGCCGACGAGGGTCCCGCGGCACCCTGGCACCGGTACGCCAGCGGCGCGCTGGGCACACCGGGCAAAGCGGGAGCCGAGACCGGGGGTGCCTGGCCGCCGGAGGGCGCCGAACCCGTCGCGCTCGACGGCCTGGACGACCGGTTCGCCGACGCGGGCGTGCGCTACGGCGCCTCCTTCCGGGGACTGCGCGCGGCGTGGCGGCGCGGCGACGACGAACTCTTCGCCGAGGTGTCCCTGCCCGGTCGACCGGCCTCGGAGGCAGGGCGCTTCGGGCTGCACCCGGCACTCCTCGACGCGGCCCTGCAACCCCTCGCCCTGGCCCTGACCGACACCGGCGAG
The DNA here is from genome assembly GCF_055605965.1 of Streptomyces sp. NPDC037126. NCBI lineage: Bacteria > Bacillati > Actinomycetota > Actinomycetes > Kitasatosporales > Streptomycetaceae > Streptomyces > Streptomyces sp. NPDC037126. Next base: position 249,731 of record NZ_JBVJTD010000004.1, on the reverse strand, counting down.
GCGGCACCGAGGCCGTTCTCCTGGCACGACGTCGCGCTCCACGCCCCCGGCCGCGGCACCGTGCGGGCGGCACTGCGCCGGACCGGCGCGGACCGGGTCGCGGTACGGCTGACCGACGAGGACGGACGACCGGTCGCCACGCTCGGATCCCTGGTGCTGCGGACGCTGACCGGTGCGCCCGGCCCCACGGCGGACCCGGTCGCCGCCCCCGCCGTACAACTGCGCCCCGGCGCCGCGCTGTTCGGCGGGAGCGCATCGTTTCCCGCCGGGCGGCCGGAGCCCGCGGCGGAGCACGGCGAGCAGTGGCGGGCGCGGCTGGCCGGGCACGACGAGGCGGAACAGCTGCGCCTGTTGCGGGACCTCGTGCGCGGCCAGGCCGCGGCGGTGCTGGGGTATCCGGACCCGGGCGCCGTCCCGGCGGACCGCGCCTTCCGGGAGATCGGCTTCGAGTCGGTGACCGCGGTCGAGCTGTGCAACCGGCTCAACTCGGCCACCGGCGTCCGGCTGCCCGCGGTCAGCGTCTTCGACCACCCGACGCCCGAACTGCTCGCCCGGCGGCTGCGGGAGGAGCTGACGGTGGCCGACAGCGGTCCCGGTACCCGGCTGTCGGCCCGGATCGACGACCTGGAGGCGGCACTCGCCGGTGCCGAGGGAGACACGCTCACCCGGGCCACGGCACGCCTGCGGCAGCTGCTGTGGAGGCTCGGGGACACGGCGGGCGAGCCCGCGGTGCACCCGGCCGACGGCGGCCATGCCGGTCCCGAGGACTTCTCCGCGGTCTCCGACCTGGAGATGTTCGCCCTCATCGACAGCGAGTTCGGCCCGGCCTGAGCCGGGGACCGCCCCTGACCGTCGCCCTTGCCCGGCCCCGCCGCCGGGCCCCCCACAGCCGAGGACGTGAACCGAGATGAACGACGACGACCGGATGCGCGCCTATCTGGACCGGATGGTCGGCGAGGTCCGGCGCTCCCAGCGCCTGCTCGCCGAGGCCGAGGCGAAGGAGCACGAACCGATCGCCATAGTGGCGATGAGCTGCCGGTTACCCGGCGGCATCAGGTCCCCCGAGGACCTGTGGCGGTTCATCGACGCCGACGGCGACGCCATCAGCGGCTTCCCGGTCCGGCGCGGCTGGGACACCGCCCGGCTGTACGACCCGAACCCCGACCACACCGGTACGACCTATGTGCGCGAGGGCGGCTTCCTGCACGACGCGGAGGAGTTCGACGCCGAGTTCTTCGGCATCTCGCCCCGTGAGGCGCTGGCCATGGACCCCCAGCAGCGGATCCTGCTGGAGACGGCGTGGGAGGCGTTCGAGCGGGCCCGGATCGACCCGGCCGCACTGCGCGGCACCCGCACCGGTGTCTTCGTCGGCTGCAACGGCCAGGACTACGCGGCCCGGCTGCGGCGGACGCCACCCGACGTCGAGGGGCTGCTGGCCACCGGCAACGTGGCCAGCGTGCTGTCCGGGCGGATCGCCTACACCTTCGGCTTCGAGGGCCCCGCCGTGAGCCTGGACACCGCGTGCTCGTCCTCGCTGGTGGCGCTCCACCTGGCCGTCCAGGCGCTGCGCCGGCACGAGTGCACGCTGGCGCTGGCCGGCGGTGTGACGGTGATGTCCTCGCCGGTGTCGTTCATCGAGTTCAGCCGGCAGCGCGCGCTCGCACGCGGCGGGCGCTGCCGGCCGTTCGCGGAGGGCGCCGACGGGATGTCGCTCGCCGAGGGCGTGGGACTGCTCGTCCTGGAACGGCTCAGCGACGCCCGGAGCGCCGGCCACCGGATCCTCGCCGTCGTCCGCGGCTCGGCCGTGGGCCAGGACGGCGCGAGCAACGGCCTCTCGGCACCCAACGGCCCCGCGCAGCAGCGGGTGATCGCCCAGGCCCTGGCCGACGCCCGGCTCTCACCCGACCAGGTGGACGTGGTGGAGGCGCACGGCACCGGGACCGCACTCGGCGACCCGATCGAGGCGCAGGCACTGCTGAGGGCGTACGCGCGGAACCGGCCCGCGGACCACCCGTTGTGGCTGGGCTCGGTGAAGGGCAACATCGGCCACGCGCAGGCCGCCGCGGGCGTCGCCGGCGTCATCAAGGTCGTGGAGGCGCTCACCCGGAAGGCGCTCCCGCCCGGCCGCGAGGTGGCGGAGCCGTCCACGAAGGTGGACTGGTCGACCGGCGCCGTGCGGCTCGCGGCGCGCGCCGAGCCGTGGGTGACGGACGGCACGCCGCGCCGGGCGGGGGTGTCCTCGTTCGGCATCAGCGGCACCAACGCGCACGTGATCGTCGAGGAGTGCGGCGACGGGCCGGAGCAGGTGCCGGGCCCGGAGGCCGGAGGCGGCCAGGACGCGGCGCGACCGGCCGTTCCCGTCCGGTGCTGGACGTTGTCCGCGCGGAGCGAAGTCGCCCTGCGCGCCCAGGCGGAGCGGCTGCGGGCCTATGTCGCGGCGCGGCCCGAGGCGGATCCCGTGGCCGTCGCGCACACCCTGGCGACCGCGCGCACCGCCCTCCCGCACCGCGCCGCGGTGGTGTCGCACGACCGGGAGGGCTTCCTGGCCGGTCTGGACGCGCTGGCCGACGGGCGCGAGGCCCCCGGAGTCGTGCGCGGCACCGCGGCGGCCACCTCGGGCAGGGTGGCCTTCGTCTTCCCCGGGCAGGGCGCGCAGCTGGCGGGCACGGTGCTGGAACTGCTGGACACCGCACCGGTGTTCCGCGCCGAGGTCGAGAAGTGCCAGGCCGCGCTCGCGCCCCACGTCGACTGGTCGCTGACGGACGTGCTGCGTGGTGCCCCGGGCACACCGCCCCTGGACGAGACCAGCGTGGTCCAGCCGGTGATGTTCGCCATCAACGTGGCACTGGCGGCGCTGTGGCGTTCGTACGGCGTGGAGCCGGACGTCGTCATCGGGTCGAGCCAGGGCGAGGTGGCCGCCGCGTACGTGGCCGGCGCCCTCACCCTGGACGACGCCGCACGGATCATCGCCCTGCGCAGCCGTGCCGCCTCCGGGATCGCCTCCGACCGGGGCGCGATGCTCTCCGTCTCGCTGCGCCGCGAGCAGATCACGAGCCGTCTGGAACCCTGGGGCGGCCGGCTGTGCGTCGCCGCGTACAACGGGCCCACCTCGCACGTCGTCGCCGGTGACCGGGAAGCGGTGGAGGAGCTGCGGACGGCGCTGGAGGCCGAGGGGGTGTGGGTACGCCCGATCACCGCGACCTTCGCGTCCCACTCCCGCCACGTCGAGCCGATCGAGGAGCAGCTGCTGCGGGACCTGTCCGGGGTCCAGGGGCGCCCGTCCCAGGTGCCCTTCCACTCCACGGTGACGGCCGGCCCGTTCGACACCCGCGGCCTGGACGCCGCCTACTGGTACGGCAACCTGCGCCGGCCCGTCGAACTGGAGCGGACGGTGCGCGGTCTGCTGGAGCAGGGCGTCACGCACTTCGTGGAGGTCACCTCGCACCCCGCGCTGGCGTTCGCGCTGCGCGAGACCTTCGAGGACGCCGCACGCCCCGAGACCTCGGTCGTGCCCTCGCTGCTGCGCGAGGAGGCCGATCTGCGGCGCTTCGTCACCTCGGTGGCCGAACTCCACGTCGCCGGCGGCCCCGTGGACTGGCGCACTCAGGCGGGCGGACGGGCCCCGGCCGCGCTGGACCTGCCCACCTACGCCTTCCAGCGGCGCCGTTACTGGCTGGACGACGGCGCGGACGAGCCCGGTCGGGCGGGCGGCGGGAGCGCCGACGCGGAGTTCTGGGGGGCCGTCGAACAGGGCGACGTCGCCGCGCTCGCCGGGATCGTCCGCGCGGACGGGCTGGACGGCACCTCGCCACTGGCCGACGTACTGCCGGCCCTGAGGGCCTGGCGGCAGCGGTCCCGCGAGGAGATCCCGCTGGACGACTGGCTCTACCGCATCGCCTGGATCCCGCTCCCCGAGCCGGTCCCCTCGACGGCGGCCGGCACCTGGCTGCTCGCGGTGCCCGCGGGGGCCGGGGCCGAGGCGACCGCCGAACAGGTCGCCCGGGCGCTCACCGACCGCGGTGCCCTCGTCGTCCGCCGGGACGTCGACACCCTGCGGGGCGACCGCACGGCGCTCGCCACGCAGTTGACCGACGCGCTGGCCGCGGAGACCTCGCCGCGCGGAGTGGTCTCCCTGCTCGGCCTGGACGAGCGCCCGCACCCCGCACATCCCGCGGCGCCGGCCGGCGCGGCCGCCACCCTGACGCTGCTGCACGCGACGCTCGACGCGAGCCTGGCCGTACCGCTGTACCTGGTGACGCGCGGCGCGGTGTCGGTGGGCGACTCCGACCTGCTGGCCCATCCGGCCCAGGCGATGGTCTGGGGCATGGGACGGGTGGTGGCGTTGGAGCACCCCGACCGCTGGGGCGCCCTGATCGACCTGCCCGCGACGCCGGACGAACGGTGGGCGGACCGGCTGTGCGCGGTGCTGACGGGCGGCGGCGACGAGGACCAGGTGGCGCTGCGGCCGTCGGGGACCTGCGCGCGACGCCTGGTGCGGGCCGAGAGCGGCGCGCGTACCGAGTCCGGCTGGCGGCCGACCGGCACGGTCCTGGTGACCGGCGCGACCGGCACGCTCGGCCCGCACATCGCCCGCTGGCTGTGCGGCCGGGGCGCGGAGCACCTGGTGCTGACCAGCAGGCGTGGCGCGCAGGCTCCCGGCATGGCAGAGCTGCGCGGCGAACTCGGCGCGCTCGGTACCCGGGTGACCGTCGCCGACTGCGACATCGCCGACCGTGCGGCGGTCGCGGAGCTGCTCGCCTCGCTCAAGGAGCAGGGCGTGACGGTGGGGACGGTCATCCACGCGGCGACGCTGATGGACCTCGCCCCGCTCGGCGAGATCGACGTGGCCCGGTTCGCGGAGTCGCTGACGGCGAAGGCCGCGGGCGCGGACCACCTCGCGGAACTGCTGGACGGCGACGACCTGACGGACTTCGTGCTGTTCTCCTCCGTGGCGAGCATCTGGGGCAGCGGCGAGCACGGGGCCTACGCCGCGGCCAATGCGTACCTCGACGCGCTCGCCGAACACCGCAGGGCCCGCGGACTGCCCGCCGCCTCGGTGGCGTGGGGCGTCTGGCACGTCCAGGACCCCTACCGGCCGAAGTCCGTGGACCCCGAGCAACTGCGGCTGCGGGGGCTGCCGTTCATGGCCGCGGACCCGGCGTTCGACGCCCTGGGGGACGCCCTGGACCGGGGCGACGTGGGCGTGACGGTGGTCCCGGTGGACTGGGACCGCTTCGTCACGGCGTTCACCTCGGCCCGGCCCAGGCCGCTGCTGTCGGGTGTGCCCGAGGCACGGCGCCTGATGGACGCCTCGGCGCGCGGGGGTGAGTCCGACCACGACCCGGCGGACGATCCCGAGGCGCTGCTGCGGACTCTGGCCGCCCTCACGGAGCAGGAGCGCGAGAGCGCCGTACTGGAGCTCGTGCGGTCCGTCGTCGCCGACGTGCTGGGGCACCCGTCGGCGGACTCGGTGGCCGCGAACCGCCCCTTCCGGGACATCGGGCTCGACTCGCTGGGCGCGGTGAAGATCCGCAACCGGCTCAGCGCGGCGACCGGCCGGCCCATCCCCGCCACGCTGGTCTTCGACCACCCGACCCCGGCCGCGCTCGCCGAGCACCTGCGCACGGAGTTCTTCGCCCTGGAGATGCCTCCGGAGCCCCCTGGCCCGTCGGACGGGGAGGAGCAGGCACCGGAGCCGTCCGGGCCGTCCGCACAGGGGGCGGGGACAGGGAAGTCACCCAGCTCGTCCGTACAGGATCCCGTTGCACCGGAGCCGTCCGGCGCGTCGGCACGGGAGGCACAGGCAGCGAAGCCGACCGGCACGCGCGAGCCGCGGGCGCCGGAGCCGATCGGCCCGTCCGCGTCGAGCGGCAAGCGGCCTTCCCCACTGGTCGGCCGTCCGGCGGATGCCGACACCGGCCACGGCACCGACGAGGAGAGCGACCCGATCGCGATCGTCGGCATGGCCTGCCGGTTCCCCGGCGGCGTCCGCACCCCTGAGGAGCTGTGGGACCTGGTCACCTCCCGGGGCGAGGCGATCACCGGCTTCCCGTCCGACCGGGGCGGCGACGGCCGTCGGCCGGACGGTACGACTCCGGTCGGCGGGTTCCTCCGGGACGTGGGCGCGTTCGACGCCGAGTTCTTCGGGATCTCACCGGACGAGGCGTCGGCCATGGACCCACAGCAGCGGATCCTGCTGGAGACGTCCTGGGAAGCGGTCGAGGACGCCGGGATCGATCCACTCTCCCTGCGCGGCAGCAGGACCGGCGTCTTCGCGGGAGCCTCGCACAGCGGGTACGCGGCCGGCATCATCCACCACGCCGGCGGCAGCGCGCTGGACCGGCTCCCCGGCGAGCTGCCCGCGCACCTCGGCGGCGGCACCACGGCCAGCATCGTCTCCGGGCGGATCGCCTACACGCTCGGGCTGGAGGGCCCCGCGATCACCCTGGACACCGGCTGCTCCTCCGCGCTGCTCGCCCTCCACCTGGCCTGCCGTGCCCTGCGCCAGGGGGAGTGCACCCTCGCCCTGGCCTCCGGGGTGACCGTCATGGCGACACCCGTGCTCTTCAGCGGGCTCTCCACCTTCCTCGGTCTGGCACCCGACGGACGCAGCAAGTCCTTCAGCGCCGCCGCCGACGGCATGGGCCTCGCCGAGGGCGCGGGCACCCTGCTCCTGGAGCGGGTCTCGGACGCACGGCGCCTCGGCCATCCGGTGCTCGCGGTGGTGCGCGGCAGCGCGGTGAACCATGTCGGGGCGGGCAACGGACTGAGCGCGCCGTCCGGCCCGGCACAACGCCGCGTGATGGCGCAGGCGCTGGTGGACGCCGGGCTCGACGCCACCGGAGTCGACGCGGTGGAGGGCCACGGCTCGGGCACCGCCCTCGGCGACGCCATCGAGGCCCAGTCCGTCATCGCCACCTACGGCCGCGGTCGTCCCGACGACCGGCCGCTGTGGCTGGGATCGGTCAAGTCCCACCTGGGCAACACCCAGTGCGCGTCCGGCGCGGCCGCCGTCATCACCATGGCGCTGGCGATGCGGCACGGTGTCCTCCCGGCTACGCGCGGCGCCGACCGGCCGTCCGAGCAAGTGGACTGGTCGGCGGGCGCGGTACGGCCGCTGGCCGAGCCCGTGAGCTGGCCGGGCGCGGGCCGGCCGCGCCGCGCGGGTGTGTCCTCGTTCGGGGCGAGCGGCACGAACGTCCACCTCATCCTCGAAGAGGCGGCCCCGCCGGAGGAGCGGCCCGGTGCCGGTGCGGGCGGAGCCGATGTCCAGGTGCCGTGGGTGCTGTCGGCCCACACCCCCACGGCGCTGCGGCAGCAGGCCGCACGCCTCGCCGCCCATCTGTCGGGCCGCGCGCATCTCGACCCGCAGGACGTGGCGTTCACCCTGTCCGCGGGGCGGTCCGCGTTCCCGCACCGGGCCGCGGTGACCGGGGCGGACCGCTCGGCCCTGCTGCACGGGCTGACCGAGATCGCGGAGGGTCGTACGGCCCCGCCGTCGGTCCGCACGGGGGCGGCCGGTACACACCGGCGAGCGCTGGTCTTCCCCGGCGCCGACGACCGCGGAAGCGGGGCGGGACAGGGACGCGACGCGGTCGCCGTCGGCCAACTCGCCCAGGAGTTCCCCGCGTTCGCGGTCGCCGTCGGCGAGATACGGCAGTACGCCCCCGAACTCGCCCTGTCGGCGTTCGCCCTGGAGGTGGGCCTGTTCCGCCTCCTCCAGTCCTGGGGCCTGAAACCGGACCGCGTGCTCGGCCACGGTCCGGGAGCGGTCACGGCCGCCCACGCGGCGGGGGTGCTGTCCCTCGCCGACGCGTGCGCGCTGCTCGCGGCGGACGCGGTCGGGGATGACCTCGGCCACGTCACCGCCGGACTGACGTACCACGCCCCCCGGTTGCCCGTCCTCGGCGAGGCCGGCGAACCGGTGCCCGTCGACCGCCTGCGCTCTCCCGGCCACTGGGCCGAACTGCTGAGCGCGCCGCGCACCCGTGGCCGGGGGGCGGGGGCGGCCGTGCCCGGCCTGCGGGCAATCGTCCTCGGTACGACGGCGACGGACCCGGCACCGGATGCCGCGCGGGTCACCGTGCTGGACGGCGCACGCCCCGCGCCGGTCGCCCTCCTCGACGCGCTGGCCGAGCTCTTCGTGGACGGCGTGGACTGGCACTGGCCCGCGGTCTTCACCGGTCGTCCGGTGCGCCGGGTGGAACTGCCGACGTACGCCTTCCAGCGCGTCCGGCACTGGCTGGACACCCCGGCCGCCGACGAACCGCCCGCTCCGGCCGACCGGCTGTGGGAAGCCGTCCGCAGCGGTGACGCCGGTGCCCTGGCCGCCGCCCTCGGTGTGGACGGCCGGGGCCAGGACCGGCCACTGGAGCGGGCGATCGCCGCACTGGCCGCGCTGACGGAACAGGAGGGTCAATAGGCGGGCCGGGTCCCGGCGCGGCTCCCTCCCGGCCGGCCCGGCGCGCCGCGCGGCACCTTCCGGTCCGCGGCCACCGGGCCCGCCGCCGGTCGGACGGCCTCACACTGCGCTCACCCACACCATGAACCGCTCGTGGTCCGGAAACCCCGGCCGTCAGGTGCGGGTGGGCACCGGGCCGCACAGTCGGTTGCCCGGTTCGGCCGGGTCGTCGCTGGTCCAGAACCGGAACCACAGCTCGGTGAACTCGGAGCGGCTGAGGTAGCCGTCCCCGTCCTGGTCGAGGTCGTCGAAGACATCGGCGACGTCGACGCTCTCGCCGTGCCGTGTGTCGACCAGCCGCTGGTGCTCGGCGGGAGAGATACGGGCGTCGCCGTCCTCGTCGACGGCGTCGAAGACGGTCTCGGCGGTCGCGGCGACGACCTCGCGCATCGCGGGCAGCCGGTCCACCATGGCGAGGAGGTCGTCCAGGTCGACCGCGCCGTCCCCGTCCGGGTCCACCTGGGCCGCGAGGTGGTCCCACCAGCCCAGCATGACCGTGTCGACCCCTGCGGCCAGTTCGGACCCCGGCCGCACGCGCGGCAGCCCCTTCCAGCGTCCCGCGAGGGCCTGGAAGTCGCGCCGGTCGAGGTAGCCGTTGCCGTCGGCGCCGAACGCGCGGAACAACGCCGCCCGGTGACGCGGAGAGGGCGGGCCGAGCCCTCGCCCGCGCGCCCCGTTCGACGGCATGGCCGGTCAGGCACGGCGACGAGCCGCACGCGCCCGGTCGGCCGCCACCAGGACGACGGTGATGCTGATCAGCAGGGACCAGGCGGCGAACTTCTCCACGCCGACGGGCTGCCAGCCGTGGAGCTGGTAGGGGTAGCGCCAGGCGCCCACGTACGTGGCGAGGTTCTCGGCCACCCACAGGAAGAAGCCGATCAGGACGAACGACAACGCCAGCGGCATCTGCCGGCGTACCCCGCGCACCGTGAACCGCGCGGAGGTGCCCGCGGTGACGGCCACCAGCAGCGCCGCCAACAGCCAGCGCACATCGGGCAACCAGTGATGACTGAAGAAGTTGAGGTAGACGGCCGCGGCCACCGCCGCAGTCGCCCTGGGCCGGTAGCGGATCAGTTCGAGGTCGAAGAGATGCCAGGCCCGGCAGATGTAACTGCCGACGGCCGCGTAGAGGAACCCTCCGTACAGCGGTACGCCGGCGAACTTCAGCACGGCCGGCTCCGGGTAGCTCCATGAGCCGAGCGACACCTTCACCAACTCGAAGGCCAGGCCGATGACATGGCAGACGGTGATGACCGCGATGTCCCGCCCGCTCTCCCAGCCGCGCAGCCAGAACAGCAGGGTCAGCAGCACGCCGTAGACGACGAGCAGGTCGTAACGGGCTATCGGGAGGCCGGGGAGCAGGGTGGACACCGCCACACCGGACAGCAGCGCGATGGCGAACGCGCAGGCTCTGGTCTGCGTCCAGGCGAAGTCGAGCAGTTGGCGGACCGACGACGCCAGGGGGCCCATGAAGGATGCGTTGATGATGAACATGTTGCACGGGATGACGAGCGCGCACGCGGGAAAGGTTGCACGGGCTCGTGCCGCCCCTCTCGTCAGGGCTGCTCGTCGCTCCCGGCCTTCCCTCGCCCTCGGACGCCCAGTCTCTCACCGAGGCCGTCCATGACCTGCTCCCGTGCGCGCCCGCCGGCGGTTCGGTGTCAGTGGGTGCTGGTGATCGGTTGGCGTTCGTCGCACCACGGGTCCGCCCTCGTGCCCTGGTGGCCCTTGATCTCCACACGCGCGCCGAGTTCGATGGCGTCGTACACCTGCTTCCCGTCCTCGGGTGAGAGGGCGATGGCGCCGGAGTCGAAGTCGTTGCCGATGGCGTTGAGACCGGCGGCCGGGATCAGCCCGAACATCAGTAGCCGCTCGTGGTGCGTGCGGTCGGTGAAGGTGACGGCGTGGTGCATGACGTCCCGGTACCCGGTGCTCTTGGCGGGGGGCATGGTCAGGGTGGCGTACTTGGCGGTGACCGTGACCGTCGTCTCGCCGATCGGGCAGTTCTCCGACGGCTTGCCGATGCGGAACCTCTTACCCCCGATGCTCAGGGTGTAGGTGTCCAGGTCGACCGTGACCCGCTGGAGGGACGTCGGGGACGGTGCGGGCCGAGGGGGGTGGGACACGGACGTCGCGGGAGGTGCGGTCGGCCCGGTGCGGGAGTCGAGGGCACCCGTGGTGACGAGGGTGAGGGCCGCCGCCGCGAGGGCGGTGGTGCACAGCGCGGCGCGCCGGTTGCGGCGCCGGCGTACCGCCCGGCTTCTGACCTGCGCGCCCGTGGCGGGGACCGGTGCCGTGCGGTGTGCGGCCAGGTGGTGGAGCCGGGCGGACAGGTCCGTCTCGGTCAGGGGCTGCGGGGGCTGCTGCTCAGGCACAGGCTTCCTCCGTCGCGTGCGGTTCTTCGCTCACGAGATGAGCGGCGAGTGCGGTACGGCCGCGTGACAGGCGTGCCTTGACGGTGCCGACGGCCGCGCCGGTCTCGGCGGCTATCTGCTCCACACTCAGGTCGCACAGGTGGTGCAGCACGATCGCCCTGCGCTGGGCGTCGGGCAGGCGCCGCAGAGCGGCGACCAACGCCACGTGGTCCGGGCTCGGTTCGGGCACCGTCCGGGGCGCCGGCGCGCCCCGGACCAGCTCCCACCAGTGGCGGGCCCGCCGCCAGCGGCTCATCGCCAGCCGGTGTGCCACCGTACGGATCCACGCCTCGGGATCCCGCTCGCCGGTCAGGACCGACGAACGCCGGTCCCAGGCACGCACGAACGCCTCCTGCACCACGTCCTGGGCCTCGGCGTGGTCCCCCGTCAGGGCGTACAGCTGGCCGACCAGCCGCGGGTAGGCGGCCGCGTAGAAGAGGTCGAACTCGTCCTCGGTCAACTGGTGGTGCTTTCTGTCTACAGCGCGGGGCGCGTGGTGCACCGCCGCTGCGGCGGGGGTCATGCGGTCGTGGTGGCGCCGGCGGCGCTGTGCTCGAGCCACTGCTCCCAGGTGAGATTCCAGTCGCCGTAGCCGTTGCCGGTGGCGACCGTGTCCTTGTCCGACGAGCCGGTGACCTTGATGACGTCACCGACCATTATGTGCTCGTAGAAACGCTCGGCGGTGCCGTCGGAGGCGAGGCCGACACAACCGTGGGTGACGTTGCGGTGTCCGGCCTCGGTGTTCGCCCGGACGTTCTGGTGCACATAGGTCCCGGACGCCGTCAGGTGCACCGCCCAGAAATAGAAGCCGTGGTATGTGTCGTTCGGACCCAGGCCGACGGTGCGCGAGTCCATGAGCACCTTCTGCTGCTTGTCCATGACGACCATCGTTCCCCTCCAGGTGTCCAGCCCCGGTCTGCCCGCGGTGATCGGGATGCGGTGCGTCGTCCCGCCGGTGTCGACTGTCATCTGATGTGTCGTCGTGTCGACCGTGGCGACCAGGGAACGGCCGACGGTGAAGTGGCACACGCCGTGCGAGCCGCGGCGGAGGGTGACCTTCGTGCCGGGCCGCCAGTAGGTGGTGTTCGGGCGGAAGTCGACCCGTTCCCCCTCCGGACGGTTGCGGTCCTTCACCCAACTCCACGCCCCGGTGGTGCCGGAGGAGGTCCCTACGCGCAGCCAGCTCTCCACGGCCTCGCGCTCGGCCGCGGGGACGGGCTGGGGGAAGGTGACGGATATCGGCATGCCCACCCCGACCGTCTGCCCGTCGCCGATGTTCACCTGCGCCCGCGCGAGCACGGCGGGCTCCGGCATGGAGGGAGCGGCCTTGGACGACCCGTCCCCGCCGTCCTTGTTCGCGCCGTTGGCTCGCGCGGCGACGGCGGCGGACGCCTGGGCATCCGGTGCGCCGGGCGCCACCCGGACGCCGGTCCCCGTGTCGACCGAACAGCCGACGGCCGAGAGCAGTGCGACACAGGCCGCGAAGGCGGCGCCGAGACGGCCGGCGGTCCGACCGGCCGAACGGTCCGAGTGCATGAGTATTCCCCCTGCGAGGTGCGGTTATCGCCTCCTATACGCACGGGCTCGGAGCCAGGTTGCATCGTGTCGGAACTTTTTTCCGGGAACCCGGCAGGCCGAGGATCGGGACGCGGAGCAGGCTCCGGTTCAGTCTCCGAGGCCTCCGAGGCGGTGTGCGAGGTCGAGCAGATCCGGCAGGCGCAGCACGCGACCGCCGAAGCCCGGCAGGGGGACGTGGAGCGGCCGGGTCCAACGGACGGGGACGGCGTCCAGCCCGTAGTACGCCCCGGCGAGGCCGCCGGCCACCGCGGCGACGGTGTCCGTGTCACCGCCGAGGTCGATCGCCGCGCGTATCGCGTCCTCGAAGCCGGTGGTGGTGCGCAGGGCCCAGACGGCGGAGCCCAGGCAGGGCCAGACGGCACCGTTGAACTCCGTTGCCCGATCGGGGTGCCAGTCGGGCGCGAGGACCTCGGCGTAGCGGCTGCGGTGGTCGGGGTGGACAAGTGCCAGGATGCCCGGGAGCGCGCTGAGGGGGTCGGTGTCCTCGAACGTGACGCGGATGAGTTCGTGGAAGATCGCGGTGCCTTCCCAGGCCGCACGGTCGCCGTGGGTGAGTGCGGCGATGCGGCGGGCCGCGTCCATGGTGGCTTCCCGCCCGGCGGCCGCGAAGTGGACCGCCGAGGTCGCCGCCCGCATCAAGGAGCCGTTCCCCGCTGCCCGTTGGTTGACCTGGAAATGGATCGCGGCGGCGAGGTCCCAGGGCATGCCGTTGGTCAGGACGTCCTCGGTCTGCAGGCCGATGTCCTTCGGTTCGGACGCCGCCCACCGCTGGAAGCGGGCGAAGATGTCCGGCAGGTCCAGTCCGCCCCGCTCCAGCAGCGACTCCGCGACCAGGACGGCCATCTGCGTGTCGTCGGTGGCCTCGCCGGGGTCCCAGCCACCGCCTCCGCACATTTCGCCACCGGCACCCGGGGCGGGAAACCGCGCGGAGAAGACTCCTCGGGGGCCGAACTCGAAGGGGCCGCCCAGGGCGTCGCCCACCGCTGAGCCGACGATCGCGCCGGCGGCCCGCTGCATCCGCTTCATCCGCGCAGGTTATCCGTGCCGCGCCGGCGGCCGTGCGGCCCTGCCCCGCAAACCCGTACGCCGTCGAGGCGTTGAGATCAGTCCGCCATCGGTCATGCCGCGAGCATCGCAGCGAGCGCGGCGGTCCGGCGTCGACCACCCGGCCGATCGCCTTCCCCCTGCCGAAGGAGTGCCCCTGCGCCTCAGGTCTCAGCCAACCACCGCGGCGGCACAAGTCCGCTCGTCCGTCGGGGACTACGACGCGGTCGGCCGGCCGGGCGGTCGCCAGCCGCGGGTGAGGATGTCGAAGACCGCCTCGACGGCCCGGCGGTCCTGCCGACCGCGGACGAGGGCCGGGATGTCGAGTACGAATCGTGCGAGGGACACACATGCGAGGTCGTCGTGCGCCACGCCGAACTCGTCGGCGACGGCCGCGCTGAGGCTGTCGGTGTATCGGGTCCACATGCGGTCGGCGTACGCGCGCAGCACCGGCGTGGAGTCCCCCAGGTGCGTGAACTCGGCCGCCTGAGGGTGTGCGTCGATCGGGCCTCCCCCGTCAGCACCGTCCCCCGTCAGGCCCCCGTCGATCGCAGCTGGTCCCGGCGGGCCATGTTGTACAGGCGCCACAGGTGCTTGGCCACGGCGCAGGGCGCGGAGTCGGCACGGCACTGGCGGCAGGCATGGACGTGGTGCTCGTACTGGGTACGGGCATCTTCCAAGGCATCGTTGGCAGAAGACATGTGCATCTCCGGGCAGGGCGCGTCCTCGGACGCGTGAAGTTGACTGGCTGGTACACCCAGAGCCAAAGGTGATCATGTTACTGCCGGTACTGGGAAATCGCCGGGGAACTCAGGATTCGCGGGCCTCGCGGAGCGTCCTGGCGTGGTTCATGAAGGCGGTCAGACCCACCTCGAAGGCGCGGTCGGCGCGGTGGTCGCCCACGGCGGCGAGCGCCTCGGCGAGGTGGGGCGTCGGGGTGCGGTCCGTGAGCTCCCACATCGCCTCTGGCGCGGCCAGGTCGAGGGCCGCGCCCAGCACCAGGTTCTCCAGCGCGATGATCAGCGGCATGATCGGGGAACTACGAGCACGCCTCGAGGTCGGGCCCCCAGGGGCCCACGCAGGCTCCTGCCCCGGTGTCAGGATTCCTCGAAACCCCGGCGCCCGCTCCGCGCGGGCGCCGTACGCCCGACCGCGTGGGCGGCACCGGCCAGCACCAGCACCAGCCCCGCTCCGGGCGCCAGGAGGCTCTTCGCGACTCCCAACTGCCCCTTCGTCCCGGCCATGGGCAGGACGACGTGGGCCGGGTCGTAGACCACCGGGACCCGGTCGGTGGCGAGCGGCTCCAGGTGTTCGCAGACGCGGCTCGACGCCTGCAACTGCCGTTCGTCGCCGTTGGGCAGGGTGACCGTGCAGGTGTAGTCCTCGCCGCCGTCGCGTGTGTGGGAGGAGTTCTGGTCGACCACGGTCGCCGTGCCCTCCTTGCCCCAGGCGTCCAGGTAGACGCGGGGGGTGCCGTAGCCCGCGCCGATGATCAGCGTCGCGTAGCCGAGCGCCGCCACGATGCCGGCCGCCCGGCGTCCCGGCGAGCGCGGCATCCGGCGCCTGAGCCAGAGCACGTACACGAGTGTGAAGGCGACATAGGTGCCGACGGCGGGCCAGCGCCCGACCTTGACCGCGACGAGTGCGGTGGCCGCCACCGCGGCGAGGTCGAAGACGACCAGTTGCGACCACCGCAGCACGACGAGCCGCAGCGGCGCGTACTCCTGCGGCGGGGCGGGCCAGTCGACCGGGGTCAGCCGTTCTCCGCCGTCGGTGAACTCCCCCACCAGCGCGCGCACCCGCTCCCGGCCTCCCGGCACGGACGCCATCGCGCGCAACTCCTCGACACCGAAGCCCGCATTGCGCAGCGCCCGCCGCTGAGACGCCGTCAGGCGGCCGAGCAGTTCCTCCATCGACGGCCGGGGGTCCTCCGGGGGTTCGGGATCCCTCTCGCTCATATCTCGATCACGGCAGCGCACCCTAACAGCAGGTTCCGGCCACCGGACCGTGCAGCCCCGCGCGCTCGGCCTCCGCGGCGAGCGCACTGCCCGGACCAGGGATGTTGACCAAATCATCAACAATCTCGTCGACATACCTTGCCCGCGTCCCCATGCGCCCGGGCGGGTCAGCCGGCGTGGATCCGGCCCTGCTTCACGACGTAGTGCGCCGGTCCGGAGCAGCCGATGGACGGTGTGACCAGCAGGCTCACGGTGAGCGGCGCGGGCTCCGTGCTCGCGGTCGAGAACCGGCAGACGGCGCCGCTGCCCGTGAGCGGGTACCAGAACCAGCCGTCGACCTCGCCCACGGTGACCCGGTCGGACTCCTTCCAGGTGCCGTGCTTCTGCATGTAGACCTGCAGCCGCACGGACGCTGCGTACCGGTCCGCCGTCGACCGCAGCGCGGTCAGCGTGACCTTGTAGTCGCCGCCGAGGACCGAGGAGGCGATCAGCCGGGTCCTCGGGGCCGCGGTGCCGGCTTCGGAGGATCCGGCGCCGGCGGCCCCGAGACCGGCCGCCATGAGGAGGGTGCAGGCCGCGGTCGCGGCGCCGCGGGTGTGATTGCGGACGAAGCTCATGCGTTCCCCCGTTCGAACGGGTTGTGCCGAAAGGCCGGGAATGGTGCGTACGGTGGTGAAGACCTGCCAGCCGGCCCGAGGGTTGTACGGCCGGTCGCGCGCCACCCGCGAGGGGGCACTGGCGGCCGGTCCTGGCTTGAGCGTGCGCTGCGCGGATACCCGGTGACTATGGCGAGACTGCATCTTCCAGGGCGAAAAGACCATGACGGCCGCGATCAGGGCCCTGCCGCCCGCGTGCCGGAACCCGAGGAGGCCGGGCCGGACCCGGAGGTCGAGGAGGCGGCGCCGCAGGCGCCCACGGAGTTGCCGAAGCAGGCCTGGGGAGCGGTCCTCAAGGGCAGCCTGAAGGAGTTCAAGGACGACGAGCTGACCGACCGGGCCGCCGCGCTGACCTACTACGGCGTGCTGTCCCTGTTCCCCGCCCTGCTGGTGCTGGTGTCGTTGCTGGGGATCGCCGGGAGGTCGGTCACCGACAAGGTGCTGGCGAACCTCAGGCATCTGACCCCGGGCTCCACCCGGGACATCATCACCCGGGCCGTGGAGCAGCTGCAGAACCACTCCGGCACCGGCTCGGCCGTCGCCATCGTGGGCATCCTGCTCGCGGTGTGGTCGGCGTCCGGGTACGTGGCGGCCTTCATCCGCGCCGCGAACGCCGTCTACGACATGCCGGAGGGCCGGCCCGTGTGGAAGGTGCTGCCGGTGCGGGTCGGCCTCACGGTGGTGCTGATGGTGCTCGCGGTGATCAGCGCGCTGATCGTGGTCTTCACCGGCGGCATCGCCCGCCACGCCGGGCAGGCGCTCGGCATCGGGGACACCGCGCTGACCGCCTGGTCCATCGCGAAGTGGCCGGTGCTGGTCCTGCTCGTCACGATGATGATCGCCATCCTGTACTGGGCGAGCCCCAACGCCAAGGTGAAGGGCTTCCGGTGGATCACCCCGGGCAGCTTCCTGGCGCTGGTGATCTGGATGGCGGCTTCCACGGGCTTCGCGTTCTACGTCGCCAACTTCAGCTCGTACAACAAGACCTACGGCACCATGGCCGGCGTCATCGTCTTCCTGGTGTGGCTGTGGATCAGCAACCTGGCGATCCTGCTCGGCCTGGAGTTCGACGCGGAGACCGTACGGCAGCGGGCCATCGCCGGCGGGCATCCGCCGGGCGCCGAGCCCTACACCCAGCCCCGCGACACCACGAAGTGGGACGAGGAGGACGTCCGCCGTCTGGAGGGCGACGGCGACTGAGCGGGCACACAACCCGTGTCCTGAACCGCTCCGTTCGGGGTACCCGCGCTCACCGGATCGCGCTGCGGCGCTTTCCTGCCGGAAGTGACGAGCAAGGGGAGGTGATCGCCATGTCGTCGAGTGCGCAGCCGCACCACGACCCGGGTCGGCAGACGTCCGCGGAGCCGGTCGGCGAGCTGGTGCAACGGGCCTCGCAGCAGCTGACGGAGCTGGTGCGGGGCGAACTGCGTCTGGCACAGGCGGAGATGACACAGAAGGGCAAGCGGTACGGCAAGGGTGGCGGGCTGTTCGGCGGCGCCGGCGTCGTCGGTTTCCTGACGCTGGAGGCGTTGGTGGCCACCGCCATCGCCGCTCTGGCGCTGTCGCTGCCGGTGTGGGCCGCGGCCCTCGTCGTGACCGCGGTCCTCGGCGTGATCGCCGCGGTGCTGGCGCTGAGGGCGAAGAAGGAGGTCAGTCAGGCCTCACCGCCTTCGCCCCGGGAGACGATCGAGAACGTGAAGGCCGACGTGGCCGGGATCAAGGAGAGTGCGCACCGATGAGCCAGCCGCCTCACGAGGAGCCGACCACCGGAAGCCCGGAGGAACTGCGCGAGCAGGTCGAGCGGACCCGCCACGAGCTCGGGGAGACGGTGTCGGCACTCGCGGCCAAGACCGACGTCAAGGCCCGCGCCCAGGAGAAGGCGGCCGAGGCGAAGGCTCAGGCCGCCGCCAGGGCCGGCGAACTGAAGGAGCAGGCCGCGGTCAAGGCCGATGAGCTGAAGGGCAAGGCGGCGGAGGCCGTGTCCCGGGTGCAGGACAAGGTGCCCGCCCCGGTCAGGGACAAAGCTGCCCGGACCGCCGGGCAGGCCCGCGCGAAGGCGGCCCAGGCGGGTCGGCTGTGGGACGAGAAGGCGCCCGAACAGGTGCGGGCCGGTACGGCCCGGGGCCGGCGGGTGGCACGGGACCAGCGCGGTCTGCTGCTGGCGGCAGCGGGTGCGGCCGTCGTGCTCTGGCTGGCGTGCCGCCGCGGGAAGGGCTGAGGCGATGAAGGCAGCCGAGATCGCCTACAAGCCGGTCGGTCTGCTCCTCGGCGTGGCCGGCGGGCTGCTCGCCGGTGCCCTGTTCAAGCAGGCGTGGAAGTGGTCCGGACACGAGGAGGACGCGCCGGACGCCACCGACGAGGACCGCGGCTGGGGCGAGGTGCTCACGGCCGCCGTCCTGCAGGGCGCGGTCTTCGCCGGTACCAAGGCGGTGGTGGAGCGCGCGGGAGCGGTCGCCACCCGTCGGCTCACGGGGACCTGGCCTGGCTGACGTGCCGTGCGGCGGCCGGGGTCTCCGGCCGCCGCACCGCCTCGCCGCAGCGGGCCGTCAGACGCTCGTCAGCGCCCGGTCAGCGCCTCCTGCCACTGTTGTCCCTGTGACCGGCGAGAAAGAGTGCGACGGTCGCGGGGAGAGGTGCCCGGAGCGGCCTATCGGGGACCTACGAGACACCTCGAGGTCGGGCCCCCTGGGGCCCACGCAGGTTCGAATCCTGCCCTCTCCGCCGGAAGAACCGCTGACTGGACTGGATCCTGGCATCGCGTGCCGGTCACCGTCCGGGTGAGGCATGGAGGTGCCGGGAGATGCCCCGGAGGCATTCCTTGCCGGTCGAGCTGAACCACACGATCATCCACTCCCGGGACAACCGGGAGTCCGCCCGCTTCTTCGCGGAACTGCTGGATCTGGACATCACCGCGGAGTGGGGCCCGTTCATAGCCGTCGGTCTGAGCAACGGCGTCACGCTGGACTTCGCCACCGCCCCCGAGGGGGAGATCACCCCGCAGCACTATGCCTTCCTCGTCTCCGAGGAGGAGTTCGACGCGGCGTACGCACGCATCACAGCACGCGGCATCGAGCACTACGCCGACCCGCACCGCCGGCACCCCGGCACCATCAACCACAACGACGGTGGCCGGGGCGTGTACTTCATGGATCCGGCCGGTCACGCCATGGAACTGCTGACGGTCCCCTACGGGGGATGGCCGGCGTAGGCGGTCCGGGTTCGGAGCCTTGCGAGGAAGCTCGGGTTCAGGCGGCGAAGGCGTCGACGCCCGTCAGTTGCGCCGACAGGTCCCACAGCCGAGCGGCCTGCTCGGGGTCGACGGCCCAGTCCCTGACGCCGACGCGGTCGTCCTCCGGGGCGGGTTCGGCGATGTCGCAGTCCTCCAGATAGACACCGCCGAGCCCGTCCAGCTGGGGCGAGGTCGCCGCCCACACCTGGGTGGCCGCGCCCTGCTGCGGGGTCTTGAAGCCCTCGGGGTTGAGCGCGTTGCCGTCCTCGTCGATCCAGCCGCGCTCGATCATCTCCGCCTTGGGCAGGTGCCGTTGGAGCGGGGTGATGATGCCCCCCGGGTGCAGGGCGAAGGCGCGGACACCGGCGTCACGGCCGAGCTTGTCGAGCTGGACGGCGAAGAGGACGTTGGCGGTCTTGGCCTGGCCGTACGCCTCCCACTTGTCGTATCCCCGCCGCCAGTGGACGTCGTCCCAGCGGATGCCGGAGAAGTGGTGGCCGCGGGACGAGACGGAGACGACCCGGGCGCCGCCGGGTGCGATCGCGGGCCACAGACGGTTGACGAGGGCGAAGTGACCGAGG
Organism: Streptomyces sp. NPDC037126; assembly: GCF_055605965.1. Classification (NCBI taxonomy): domain Bacteria; kingdom Bacillati; phylum Actinomycetota; class Actinomycetes; order Kitasatosporales; family Streptomycetaceae; genus Streptomyces; species Streptomyces sp. NPDC037126. The sequence continues at coordinate 229,810 of NZ_JBVJTD010000004.1, read as the reverse complement.
TGGTTGGTGGCGAACTGGGCCTCCCAGCCGGGCCCCACGCGGGTCTCCGGGCACGCCATGACGCCGGCGCTGTCGATCACGATGTCGATGTTCCGCCCGGAGGCGAGGAAGCGCTCGGCGAAGCCGCGCACGCTCTCCAGGTCGGCGAGGTCCAGTTCGTCCAGTTCGACGCCGGGGATGCCGGCCAGTGCCTCGGCGGCGGTGGCCGGGCGGCGGGCGGGCACCACGACGTGGGCGCCGGCCTTGACGAGCGAGCGGGTGGTCTCCAGGCCGAGGCCCGAGTAACCGCCGGTGACCACGGCGAGCTTTCCGGTCAGGTCGATGCCCCGCAGGACGTCGTCGGCGGTGCTCGTCGCGCCGAAACCGGATCCGATCTTGTGCTGTGCAGTGCTCATGTCCCAGACGGTACGGATTGGAGTGCTCTCGAAGTCAACCCGGGCCCTGAGCCGTACGCGCGAGATCCGCGGCCCGGTCCGGTGAGGGTGGAACGGTGTGCCGGGCCGTGGGAAGGGCGGGCCTCGATCGGGCGCCCTCCCCGCGGCGGGGCAGCGGGACTTTGCCGGGGATCAGCTGAGGGTGAGGGCGGTGTCGTCGATGACGAACGAGGTCTGGGCCGACCGGTCTTCGATGCCGGTGAAGGTGAGGGTGACGGTCTGCCCGGCGAGGGAGGAGAGGTCGAAGGTCTTCTGGCTGTAGCCGGTGGCGGCGTTGAGGTTGGAGTAGGTCGCCAGTGTGGTGCTGCCCGCCTTGACGGTGAGCGTGTCGTAGGCGGTGGAGCTCGTCGTCTCGGCGGTGTCGATGTGCAGGTACAGGCTGAGGGAGGCCTTGCAGCCGGACGGGATCGTCACGGACTGCGAGAGGGTGTCACTGTGCGAGGTTCCGTAGCCGTCGAGCCACGCGTCCCACGTGCCGCCGTGCGGGGGCTCGCCCTGTGAGCCGTACTGGCCGATGACGCCCGAGCTCGCGGACCACACCGTGTTGCCGGACTCGAAGCCCGGGTTGCCCAGCTTCTGACCGGCGCCCGTGCAGGTGCCGCCGCCGGCCGGGTTGACCGTCCAGGTGAAGGTGGTGGAACCGGTGGCGCCCGTGTCGTCGGTGGCGGTGGCGGTCACGTGATACGTGCCGGCGGTGGTGGGGGTGCCGGAGATCAGACCGGTGCCGGAGGCGATCGCCAGACCGGGCGGCAGTCCGGTCGCGCCGTAGGTGAGCCTGGCGGACGAGGAGGAGTCGGTGGCCGTGATCTGCAGGCTCGCCGCGGTGCCCACGGTGCCGGTCCGGTCACCCGGGTCGGTGACGGTGACGGTGTTGCCGCCCGACTGGCCGCCGCCGATCGGCAGGCCTCCGGCCGGTGCGTACATCGCCACGTCGAAGGTGCTGCCGCTGGGGGCGTGGGCGACGGGGATCACGGTGACGGCGTTGCCGCCGGACAGGACGGACGTCGATATGTAGTCGCCGAACATCCGGCCCTGTGAGGTGTTCGGCAGCCAGGCCAGCGTCATGGGGCCGGCGAGCTGGGTCGGCGTCGTCCAGGTGGCGCCGCCGTCGGCGGAGGAGACGTAGCCGGCGTCGAGTTGACAGGTGGTGTCCGTGCAGGAGGCGTTCGGGTAGTAGTAGTACGTCAGCCCGATACGGGCCGTGCTGCCCGAGCTGCTGGGGTCCACACCGATGCCGGGCACGAAGTGGTCGGCGGTGCCGCCCACGGCGTCGATCGGCACGCGGGCCGGGGCGCTCCACGAAGTACCGTTCGCCGAGGTCGACATGATGATGTCGTTGGCGGCGCAGCCGCTGCGGAACCGGCAGTCGGACCAGACCGCGTAGACCCGGCCGGAGGCGTCGATCTCCGCGGACGGCAGGGGCCCTTCGCGCAGGGTGTCCAGCCGGGACATGTCGGCGGCGTCGTCCTCCAGACCGGCGACCGGATGGTGCGAGACCGTGGCGATCTGCACGCTGGAGCTCCAACTGCCGCCGCCGTCGGCGGAGGTGAAGGAGCGTTCGCTGTCCTCGCTGGCGGAGGAGAACGGTACGACGACGGTGCCGTCGGGCCGCACGACCGGCTGTCCGCCGAGCCCGCTCGGGTTGTCGGCCGGGCTGCGTTGCGCGCCCCAGGTGGCGCCGCCGTCGGCCGAGGTCTTCATGTGCTCGGCGTCACCGGCGTCGGCGTCGTCGTATTCGGTGTAGCAGTGGCCGTAGTACGGGCTGGACGAGTGGTTGTCGCAGACCGTCCAGTTCTTGTCGTCGAACGTGCCGGTGGAGACGGTGACCGGCGCGCCCCAGGTGTGCCCGCCGTCGGTGGAGCGGCTCAGGTCGACGTCGACGCTGTTTCCGGAGCGGATGCCGAGCCACGACACCATCCACACACCGTCCTTGGCGTCGTAGGCCACGGAGGCGTCACTGGCGGCCGAGTAGGGACCGCCGGTGTTCGTGGTGGAGCCGGGCAGGAAGCCGTGCGTCCAGGTCTGCCCGCTGTCGGAGGACGTCGCCCACCCGATGTTGGAGGCCCCGCCGCCGGAGACCCGGCCGACCTGGAACGCGGAGACGACGGTGCCGCCGAAGCTGTAGGTGTCCGGCTCGACCTCGGTGGCGTGCTGGGCCTGGGAGTCGGTGTACGGGTCGCTGCTGACCTGGGCGAGGGTGGGGGCCGCGGCGTGCGGGCGCGGGGCCGCCAGGGCCGGGGTGGCCAAGGCTGTCGCCGCGGCCAGCGCGCCGATGAGCAAGGGGACTCTCGCTCTTGCCGGTCTGGACATCTCTCTCCTGGGGGGTTGCGACAGCGCGGGCTCGATCTACGTGAAGGGCGCAGCCCAAGTCGCGCCGTCAGGCTCGGTGGTTGGTCGTCCCGATCAGCCGGACGCGGCCGCGCGGCCCCTTCGGCCGGATGTGGAGCGTGACACTGAACATCCCTTCAGGCAGCCGGAGTTCGCCCGACGGTGGGGGTGAAGGACGTTCGCGCGACGTGCACGCGTGTTCGCAAGGCGGGAGTCTGGACCCGTACATGACACGGCGCAAGGGATGCGGACCAACTCCGTCGACGGGCGGCGCGCCGAGGGGAGCCCGCGCGCGGCAGGTCGTCGATCAGGGCGCCCTGGCGGGCCGACTGCCGCTGCATGACGACGAAGACGGTGGTGGCCACGGCCGCGACGGCAGGCGGTGCCAGCAGCACGTTCGGGTCGGGCCAGCCGGCGAGGCCGAGCTGGGCCGCGACCGCGAGTGCCGTCAGCAGGACGACCAGCGGGATCGCGGCGCGCGGCGGGAGGGTGCGCAGGCCGGTGCAGAACAGCGGGACCGCGCACCAGGCGAAGCTCGGGGCCAGGACGACGAGCAGCGCCCAGGCCCCGACGACCAGGCCGAGCCAGACGAGGCGGCGCGGGGCGGATCCTGGTCACGTTGCGCGGGGACGGGGCGGGCCCGCAGTCGTACGAGTCGGCGCGGCGCAAGGCGTTCACCGCCGTCTCCTGGAACGCCCACCTCGGAACTGGCCGGGCGGCTGGCCCAGGCCCCGGCCCTGAAGGACATCCCGGGCACCCTCTTCCTCGCGGGCGGCACCCCGGTGACCGCCAAGGGGACCCCCGTGGCGGGCATCGGCGTCGCGGGCGCGCCGTCCGGCGACCTGGACGAGAAGTACGCGCGAGCGGGGGCCGCGGCGCTCGGCCGCTGAGCGGCCGCGGCCGTCGTCCCCGACGCCGCGGCCGCCCGCTGATCAGTCGCCGGTCAGGACGGCTTCACCGCCGAGACGGCGGTGGCCGTGACGGTGTTGTCGCACTCGGCGAACTGGCCGTCCGAGAGGGCGACCTGGTGTGCTCCCGAGCCGGTCAGTCCGACCACGAGGGTCGGGTAGACGACGGGCTTCGCACCGGACGCGCAGTACCCGTCGCCCTCGCCCTGCACCTGGACGAAGGTCAGCTTGACCCATGCCTTACCGCCGGGCGCGAGGCGCACGGCCGACCCGGTGCCCGTGGGGGTGACCTTGAGCGGGCTGTTGTGCTCGGGGGACCCGTTGCCGGCCCCGGCCACCGACGGGTGACCCCGCAGGACGCACGCGTGACCGGAGACGTTGGTGAACTCGACGACCGCCGCGCCCGTGCCGGTCCCCTGCGGGCGGACGGCCGCCTGGTAGGCCTTCGCCTCCACGGCCGACGGCGAGCACGTCGGCGCCGTACCGGCCGACGTGTCGGCGGCGGGTGAGACCGGGGCCGCGGAAGCGGTCGACGCGCCGCCGCCGGTGGATCCCGAGGTCGGTGCGGCCGTGGACGGGCTCGTGGTGGTGGCGGTGTGCGAGGGGGCGGCGGAGGCCGGGGACGGGGACGACGTCCCGGCCGCCCCGTCGCCGTCGCCCGGTCCGCACGCCGTCAGCGACAGGGCGGCGGCGATCACTGCTGTCGCCGAGGCGGCGAGTCGGATGGTGTTGCGGTGGTGCATGGGGTCCCCCGATGTCGGTGTGCGTGCCGCGGCCGGCTCGGTGCCGGTGCTCACCGGCGGAGACACAGTCCGGGGACCCTGGGTTTCCGCTGTGGACCGCCTGTGACGATCGTGGATCTTCCGTGACGGTTCCGCGACAGTCGGCCACGGCCACGCTCGTGCGGGAGGACCCGGTCGCGCTCGTGAGCAGGTCACTTCTTCCGCTCGTACGGCGAAGGCGCCCGGACCGGCCTCTGCGGGTCGGTCCGGGCGCCTTCGGAGCGTGGATCAGCTCAGGTCGAACCGGTCCAGGTTCATGACCTTGTCCCAAGCGGCGACGAAGTCCTTCACGAACTTCTCCTTCGCGTCGTCGCTCGCGTAGACCTCGGCGACCGCACGCAGCTCGGAGTTGGAGCCGAAGACCAGGTCGGCGCGGCTGCCGGCCCACTTCAGCTCGCCCGTGACGGCGTCGCGGCCCTCGAACGTGGTCTGGTCCTCGGAGGTCGACTTCCAGGTCGTGCCCATGTCGAGCAGGTTGACGAAGAAGTCGTTGGTGAGGACGCCGGGCGTCTTGGTGAGGACGCCGAGCTGCGTCTGGGCGTGGTTGGCGCCGAGGACGCGCAGACCACCGACGAGCACCGTCATCTCGGGGGCGGTCAGGTCCAGCAGGTTCGCCTTGTCGACCAGCAGGAACTCGGCCCGCAGGCGGTTGCCCTTGCCGAGGTAGTTGCGGAAGCCGTCCGCGGTCGGCTCCAGCGCCTCGAAGGACTCGGAGTCGGTCTGCGCGTCGCTCGCGTCCACGCGGCCCGCGGTGAAGGGCACCCGGACCTCGAAGCCGGCCTCCTTGGCGGCCTTCTCGACGGCCGCGACACCGCCGAGGACGATGAGGTCGGCCAGGGAGACCTTCTTGGTGCCGGAGGAGGCGTTGAAGTCCTGCTGGACGCCCTCGAGGACGCGCAGCACCTGGGCCAGCTCGTCGGGCTGGTTGACCTCCCAGCCGCGCTGCGGCTGCAGACGGATCCGGGCGCCGTTGGCGCCGCCGCGCTTGTCGCTGGCCCGGAAGGTGGAGGCGGACGCCCAGGCGGTGGTGACCAGCTGGGACACCGAGAGTCCGGAGTCGAGCAGCTTGGTCTTCAGGGCCGCCACGTCGGCGTCGTCGATCAGGCCGCCCTCGCGCTCCGGCAGCGGGTCCTGCCAGATCAGCGTCTCCTGCGGGACCTCCGGGCCGAGGTACAGCGACTTCGGGCCCAGGTCGCGGTGGGTGAGCTTGTACCAGGCGCGGGCGAAGGCGTCGGCGAACTCCTGCGGGTTCTCGTGGAAACGGCGGGAGATCGGCTCGTAGATCGGGTCGAAGCGCAGGGACAGGTCGGTCGTCAGCATCGTGGGCAGACGCTTCTGGGACGGGTCCTGCGGGTCGGGGATGATGGCCTCGGCGTCCTTGGCCACCCACTGCTTGGCGCCGGCCGGAGAGTCGGTCAGCTCCCACTCGTAACCGAAGAGGATGTCGAAGAAGCCGTTGCCCCACTGGGTCGGGGTGGCGGTCCAGGTCACCTCGAGGCCGGAGCCGATGGCGTCCCGGCCCTTGCCGGTGCCGTAGGTGCTCCGCCAGCCGAGGCCCTGCTCCTCCAGGCCTGCGGCCTCGGGGTCGACGCCGACCGAGTCGGCGGGGCCGGCGCCGTGGGTCTTGCCGAAGGTGTGGCCGCCGGCGATCAGCGCGACGGTCTCCTCGTCGTTCATCGCCATGCGGCGGAACGTCTCGCGGATGTCGCGGGCCGCGGCCAGCGGGTCCGGGTTGCCGTTCGGGCCCTCGGGGTTGACGTAGATCAGGCCCATCTGGACCGCGCCGAGCGGGTTCTCCAGCTCACGGTCGCCGGTGTAGCGCTTGTCGTCCAGCCAGTCGGTCTCGGGACCCCAGTAGACGTCCTCCTCCGACTCCCAGACGTCCGCACGGCCGCCGCCGAAGCCGAAGGTGTCGAAGCCCATGGACTCCAGCGCCACGTTTCCGGCGAGGATCATCAGGTCGGCCCAGGAGATCTTCTGGCCGTACTTCTTCTTCACCGGCCACAGCAGGCGGCGGGCCTTGTCCAGGTTGACGTTGTCGGGCCAGCTGTTCAGCGGGGCGAAGCGCTGCTGCCCGGCGCCGGCGCCGCCACGGCCGTCGCTGATGCGGTACGTGCCCGCGCTGTGCCACGCCATACGGATGATCAGGGGGCCGTAGTGACCGAAGTCGGCCGGCCACCAGTCCTGCGAGGTGGTGAGCACCTCGGCGATGTCCCGCTTCACGGCCGGGAAGTCGAGGCCCTGGAACGCCTCGGCGTAGTCGAACTCCTCACCGAGCGGGTTCGTCGCCGGCTGGTTCTTGGCAAGGATCTTCAGGTTGAGCCGCTCCGGCCACCACTGGCGGTTGCCGCCACCCTGGGTCGGGTGCAGGGCTCGGTCATGCGCGACGGGGCAGCCGCCGCTGCCCCCCTCCGACTTCGCGTCTGTGACGATCGCGTCGTGGTTCTCAGTCATGGCAATCCTTCCGAACTGTGCGGAACTCGGTGCTCAGGAACTGCGGCCGGTGGAACAGTCGGGGCAGACGCCCCAGTAGACGACCTCGGCCTCTTCGATGGAGAAGCCGCGGTCGTCGGATGCGGTCAGACACGGCGCGTCGCCGACTGCGCAGTCGACGTCGACGACGGCACCGCACGAACGGCACACGATGTGGTGGTGGTTGTCGCCGACGCGCCCCTCGAACCGGGCCGGGTGACCGGCCGGCTCGATACGGCGCACGAGGCCCGCCGCGGTGAGCGCGTGCAGGGCCTCGTAGACGGCTTGCAGGGAGATGTGGCCTACGCGGTCGCGGACCCCGGAGGCGATCGCCTCGACGCCGAGGTGGTCGCCGTCCCGGACGGTCTCCAGCAGCGCGACGCGGGCTGCCGTCACGCGCAGGCCGGCACCGCGGAGCTCCTCGGCGGTGGTCGGGGTCGGGGAGGCGGTCATGAGGCCGAACCTACCCTCAGAAACACGAAGGGTTCAAGAAAACGAGCAATACAATTTTGGCCGCGTTCGATGGGCAGGTGTTTGCCTTCGCGTGGCTTTGCCCGCCACGGCGGGAGCGGGCGGTCCGGCGGGCGGTCGGGGCCATGCAGGCATCATGTGGCCCCGGCCCGCCGACGACGCCGCGGCAAGCCGGGGCATCCTCCGAACGGGTGAGCCGCCGGTGCCGCGGGGGACGACCCCGGGGCACGGGCCGAGCAGTCGAGCACGGTCTCGGCGCACGGATCGGGCATCGTCTTGGCGCACGGGCCGGTCGACCGGACACGTCCCCCGGCGCACGAGCGCGGCCGGACGACCGGACACGGGGCTCGGCGCACGGATCCGGGCCGGCCGACCAGACACGGCTCGGCGCATGGACCCGGGCCGCTCAGCGGGGTGCTCGTGCGGACCGGTAGCGGCGGGCCAGGGCGTGGAAGGCCTCCTTGGGCTCCCAGTGCCAGCCAGGGGCGGGGTCGCCCGGGTGGTCCCACACCGTCCGGGTGACGGCGTAGCTCGCCATGTCGAGGTCATGGCGGGGATCGCCGGGGCGGTGCGGGGCGTCGGGAGTCACGAACTCGAAGGCCATCGCGGCGTACAGGTCCAACGACGAGAAGGCGTCGAGGAGTTGCGTGACGTACTCGGCCTGCGCGCGCTCGCTGCGGACCAGTCCGCCCTTGATCTCCTCAGGCTTCTTGTCGTGGTCCACGACGTCCCAGGCCATCCCGCCGGCCTCGGGTGCGCCGACGTACGCGCAGGTGCCGAACTCGGTGACGGCCAGCGGCTTGCCCCAGCGCAGGTACCGCGTCAGCTCCCGGACGTGGTCGGCCCGGTCCGGGAAGTACGAGTAGTAGTCGATGCCGACGACGTCGAAGAGACGCCAGTCCACCCGGTCGTCCTGCGCCGCCGCGTAGCTCAGCCGGCCGCGGAAGACGGAACGGCCGACCGCGGCCGCCCTGGCCGTGAAGCGGTCCAGGCGGCGCTGCATCGCCACGGGGTCCACCCGGCCGTCGAGCAGGTTCCGGACGCGTTCCAGGGCCGTGTCGCCCGGGACGATGCCCGGCACGAACAGCCAGAACTCGCAGCCCACGCTGAGGTCCACCGCGGCCCCCTGCCGACGCAGCCGCTCCGCGAACCGGCCGGTCTCGGCGAGGTGCTCCAGGACGTCCCGTGCGGGCACGTCCCCCAGCGTCGGCTGGAGCCACACCCGCAGACCACGCTCGGCGGCCTCGGCGGCGGTGGCCGTGAGCCGTTCCACGCCGTCGCCCGTGACGTCCACGGTGTCGGCGTGCAGGTCGTCGCGGATCGCCCGGATGTCCTGCCGCATCCGGTCCGCGCTGAAGCCCGTGCCCGGCGTCTCCCCCGCCCCGACGGTGTAGACGACGCCCCGGTGCCGCAGCCCACGCGGTCCGCGCCGCTGCCCTGCAGCCGCGGCCGCACACCCCTGGCGCACCTCCTCCGCCCGGACCGCACACCCCTGGCGCTCCCCGGCCGCATACTCCTGCCGCTCCCCGGCCGCCCGGCCCGTATGCCCTTGGCGCTCCTCCGCCGCCCGGGCCGAACCCGTCGGCAGCAGTGCCGCCCCGAGCCCGGCGGACGCCAGTCCGGCCAGGAACCGCGCGCGCTTGATCCCCTTGGTCCTCTCCATGCCGCCACCCTGCCGACTCCGGCTCCGCGAGCGCCGTCCGCCGAGGGTCTACGAAGCTCAGCCGAAAGAGGGGGCCACGACATCGAAAGTCGGTGCGCGCGCCGAAGCTCCGCTGTGCGCCGGGGCGAGTCGGCCACTAGGCGCGCATCCGAGTCCTGACCAAGTCGCCTGGCCAGTCAGCTCGTTCAGCTTTGACGCCTAGGGCTGAGTATCCGTACTCACGCCCCTGACCGCCGATTGCGCGAGGCTGCGGCCATGACCACCATCCCACCCGCAGAACCCCAGGCCGTCCTGCCGCGCGTGTTCGGCGCGGCCGTCACAGGAGCGGTTCTGGCCACCGGCGCCCGGCTCTATCTTTCGTGGGCCTACGGTCGCAGCGACCGGATCTGCGGCACGGCCGACGGCCTCTGCTTCACCAGGTGGAACATGACGGCCATCCCGCTTGTCCTCACGGCCGCCCTGTTCGTCCTGATGGTCGTCTACAAGCGGCTGGGCATCAGGCCACGCCTCGCCGTCGTCCCACCGACGCTCGTGCTGGCACCGATCCCGCTCATGGCCGCCCAGACGACGGCCGCCTGGTGGGGCGTCGCCCTCACCGGCGCGGCCTGGTCATACTCCTTCGCCCTCGCCGCATGGCCCCGCCACCGAACCCTGGGCCTCACCGCTGCGGCCACCATGTTCCTCGCCTCCATGATCGGCCTTTACGGCTGACGCCCGCCGGAAAGCAGTCGGTGGCCGAAAGGTGTCGGCGATAAGACACTGGCCGTGAGCGGTGGCGTTCGGTGGGACGGGAGGCGAGGGCGGACATGGCGAGACCGATCTGGAGCGGGGTCCTGACCTTCGGGCTGGTCACACTGCCCGTGGGGCTGTACACCGCCACCGAGGACCACACGGTGCACTTCCACCAGCTCCAGCGCGGCACCTCGGACCGGATCCGCAACAAGCGGGTCAACGAGCGCACCGGCAAGGAGGTCGACACCGACCGGATCGTCAAGGGCTTCGAACTCGGTGACGGCGAGTACGTGATCGTGGAGCCCGAAGAGCTGGACGAGATCGCCCCGGGACGGTCCAAAGTGATCGACATGGCCGGGTTCGTCGATCTTCACCAGGTCGAGCCGGTCTACTTCGGCCGCACGTACTACGTCGGCCCGCGCGGCAAGGAGTACACGAAGGTGTACGAGCTGATGCGGGCGGCCCTGGAGCGGTCCGACAAGGCGGGCATCGCGACGCTCACCATGCGCGGCAAGGAGTATCTGACCGCGTTGCGCGCGCAGCCGGACGTCCTGGTGCTGCACACCCTGCACTGGGCCGACGAGGTGCGCGACCCGGCCGACGTCGTGGACCTGCTGCCCGACCGGCGCACCAGGAGCAGCAGCAGAGAGCTGCGGACGGCCGAGCAGCTGATCGACGCCCTCACCATCAAATGGAAGCCGGACGACTACCGCGACACCTACGAGGAACGCGTCAAGCGGCTCGTCGCCGCGAAGCAGAAGGGCGAGGAGGTCGTCGGCGAGCCGGAGCCGCCGGAGGCGACCAACGTCATCGACCTCATGGAGGTGCTCAACCGCAGCGTCGAGCAGAGCCGTTCCCGGGGCAGGGCCCGCAGGTCCGGCAAGGGCGCCGGGAAGCACCGCGGCGGCGAGCGCGAGCCGGCCGAGGACCTCTCCGCCCTCTCCAAGGCGGAGCTGTACGAGCGGGCGACCGCGGCGGACGTGCCGGGCCGTTCGAGGATGACGCGCGCGCAGCTCATCGAGGCGCTGGGCGCCGCGGCCTGAGGCCGTCCTGCTCAGGGTCCCGCGTCCCGGTCGCTCACTCCGGCGGGGGTCCCGTGGTCCCCCGTACCACCAGCTTCGGTTCCAACTCGACTCCCCTGGGCTCCGGTTCCGGGTTCTCCAGGCGCTGGAGGGCGCAGCGGACCGCGTGTTCGCGTGGGAGGAGCGGGCCAGGGAGTCCTCCGCATTCATGCCGGAGCGCATCAGCAAGGAGCCGGCCGCCTAGCCCACCTGTATCTCCGGCGCGGCGGTGCACCGTCCGCCGGCCCGTTCCAGGACGGCCCGTTTCCGGTGGCGGTCCGTTTCCGGTCGCGGTACCTGTCCGGTCGCCGTACGTGTCCGGTGGCGGTCCGGGCCGGGTCCGGGGGTTCTTCGCGGGGGCGGAAGCAGCGTGGTCAACGGCGGTGTCGTCCGTCACTCGTACGGCTGTACCCGGTGCCGCCGTCCGTGGCATACGGGGGGTAGCCTCGTTCGCCAGCAGTGTGATGTTTGCCATGTGAAGTGATGGAAGGCCGATGAACGGGCAACGTTCCCCTTCATGCCCCACGCCAACCCTCTGCGGCAGGTGATTCGATGACCACGGCGACGCCCCGGGCGCTCCGGACGCCGCCCAACCGAACCGGCGCGACGAACGCCCGGTTCCCACCAGCCGCCATTCCCTCCCTGCCGTCCCTGACGGGACTGCGGTGGATGGCGGCCATGCTGGTGTTCGGACTGCACGTGAACAACTTCGGCTACTTCGGAGGCACCGGCGGCCGCCTCGTTTCCTGGGGATTCGGTGCCGGTGCCACGGGAGTGTCGTTCTTCTTCGTACTGTCCGGATTCGTGCTGACCTGGTCGGCACGGCCACACGACAGAGCGCTCGGCTTCTGGCGCCGGCGCATCGCCCGCATCTACCCCGTGCACCTGGTCACCTGCGCCGTGGCCGTGGTCATGACGTACACCCTCGCGCACCAGACGAAACCCGCGCCCAACCAGGCACTCGCCAATGTGCTGCTGTTGCACTCCTGGTGGCGCCCCTGGTGGCAGACCCTGAACCCGGTCAGCTGGTCCCTCGCCTGCGAGGCGTTCTTCTACGCCTCCTTCCCGCTGCTGATCCTGCTGCTGCGCCGTCTCGGGGTGCGCGGGTCGGCCGCGCTGGGCCTCCTGTCCGTGGCGGCGATCCTGGTGCTGGCCCGGGCGGACGCCCACCACTGGTGGAGGTACGCGCTGTACTCGTTCCCCGCCGCACGGCTGCCCGAGTTCGTGCTGGGCGCGGTCACCGCGCGGCTCGTGCTGCTCGGCCGATGGCGCGGGCCCGGTCTCGAGGCCTCGCTCGCCCTGGCGATCATCGGCTACTTCTTCGTCCCGCAGGTCGCGCCCGGCTACTCCGCCACGGTGTGCACCATCGCCGGTTTCGCCCTGCTCATCCCGGCGGCGGCCGTCGCGGACCTGCAGGGGCTGCCGTCCCTGTGGCGGCACCGGCGGATAGTGCGGCTCGGGGAACTGTCGTTCGCCTTCTACATGATCCATCTGCTGGTGCTGCGCGCCGCCACCAATCTGCTGGGTACGAAGCCGCACTTCGGCGCCCTGGCGGGGGTGGCCGTCACCGCGACCGCGTTCGCGGTGTCGCTCGGGCTGTCCTGGCTGCTGTACGAGGCGGTCGAGTGCCCGGCCAGACGCCTGCTGCTGCGACGACGGCGCCGGCCGGCCCCTCAGCAGGAGCCGCAGCAGCAGCCGGATCCGGCCGCGGCGACGCGCGAGGCTCCGGCCGCCGCGTCCGACTGAGTCGGCCGCGAACCGTCGAAGAAGTGCCCCCGGGTCCGCCCGGAAAGGGCCCCTGCGGGGGCCCTTCGGGGGCGTGCGGCGCGACGGGGCGGAGCCTGGGCCTGGCGTCCGCCCGCTACCCGCCGTGCCGCCGGACGCCCGTCGACGCCCTCGGGCCGAGCCGTGTGACCTGGTGCTCCAGCGCGCCCGCCCCTAGGTTCTCCGCATCGCGAGAGGGGGCGGGATGGACCGGAGCATCCGCACGGTGGAGGACGTACTGCGGCTACTGGACGGACTGTTCGCACCGGAGGCGGACCGCTGGACGGGCGGCGCCGCCGACTGGTGGGACGGCTTCTACGCGGACCGGGACCGGCCGGTGCGGTTCTTCACCGAGAAGCCGGACGAGAGCCTGGTGTCGTATCTGGACCGTGGCCTTCTCGCCCCCGGCCGGGCGCTGGACCTCGGGTGCGGCCCGGGCCGGAACGCGCTCCATCTCGCCGCGCGCGGCTTCGAGGTGGACGCCGTCGACCTCTCCCCCGCCGCGATCGCCTGGGCCGGGGAGCGCGCCCGCGCGGCGGGCTCCACCGTCCGCTTCCTCTGCGGAGACGCCTTCGCCCTCACCACGGACGTCCTCCGCGGCCCGTACGGGCTGATCCACGACTCCGGGTTCTTCCACCATCTGCCACCCCACCGCCGGGTCAGCCATCTCGCTCTCCTGGAGCGGGCGCTGGCGTCGGGCGGGTATTTCGCGCTCACCTGCTTCGCCGCGGGGCGCATGGGCTCGCAGCTCCCCGACGCGGCCTTCTACCGCGAGCCCGGGCTGCACGGCGGCCTCGCCTACACGCCCGGGGCGCTACGCCGGATCTTCTCCGGTCTGGAGGTGGTGGAGTCGCGTGCCATGCGGCAGGAACCGGCGGACTCCGCGCTGTTCGGGGAGGCGTTCCTGTGGACGGCCCTGTTCCGCCGTCCTGCCTGAACGGGTGCCGGGATCTCCCCCGGGCGGCGACTGTCGAGTCGCGCGTGTTCCACCAGGCGAAACCCGGACGTCCGGGGCCTGGCGCGCGGCCTGCGAAGGGGCCTGGCACGGGCCGGATGTTCGCCCTCCCGGGTGACGTGCGCAACACCTGGGAGAGTACGGCGCGATCCGGGGTAGACGGCCCCCGACACCGGCCCGGCGGGGTGCCCCGCCGGGCCGAAACCGCTTGACGCAACGAAGGAGCCGGGTCGACGTGCGCGGGAAAGAGACCGGGGTGGGCCCCTCCGCCACCCCTCCGCACCGGTGGTGGCGCGGTCCGGCAGGACCGTGCCCCTTGACTCAGACCGGCCGGCAGCACGAGGCACGGGGCTCCGGGGCCGTCCCGGCCGCCCGGCCCGGGACGCCGCCCGTGCCGTCGACCATCACCGCGTCCGGGCCGGGATCCTCAGCCGCGGACGCCTCTCGTAGTGAGCAGTCCGCCCCGCCCCTCCCGCACGGCGAGCCGCCCCTCCCGGCCGACTCCCCACGAGGGCCCTCCGCACCGGCCACCACCCGTCAGCGACCCTCCACCACGCCGTCTCCCCACCGCGGGCTCCCAGCCACGGATACCTCCCGCCGCGGACTCACCGGGTCGGCCACCCGCCCCGGCCCCTCCGCCACGGGCACCTTCCGCCAGGGGCACTCCGACCTGCCGCCTTCCGGCCGTGGGCTGCCGGCCACGGATGCCTCCCGCCGCGGACTCTCCGGGCCCTCCGGCACAGACGCCACCCGTCAGAGGCTCTCCGACCTGCCGTCTTCCGGCCCTGGGTTCCCGGCCACGGATGCCACCCGCCCCGGTCCCTCCGGCACGCGCACCTTCCGTCAGAGGCTCTCCGACCCGCCGTCGTCCCAGTGCCGGTGCTCGGCCAGGGGTGCCTACCCCCGCGGGTTCTCCGACCTGGTGTCCTCATGCCCGATGGGCTCGGTCGCGGCCCGCTTCCGGTCCGGTGTGGATCCCTCGGCACGCACGGTGATATCGAGGATTCGGGGGGCCGCGGCCGTGCAGAACGCGTGCAGGCCCTCCAGGAGGGCGTCCCGTTTGGCCGGCGGCATGGCGGTGAGCACGGCCAGCAGTTGCCCCGCCCTGCGGTTGCGCAGGACGGCGAGGTACGACCGGCCCCTGCCGCTCAGCCGCAGCCGCACCTCGCGCCGGTCGGCTGAGCCGGGCGCGCGTTCGAGGAGCCCGCTGCTCTCCAGCCGGTCGCAGAGCCGGCTCGCGGACGGGGGCGCGGTGCCCAGGCTGCCGGCGAGCGTGCGCAGGTTGATGCCGTCGTGCTGTTCGAGGACCAGCAGCACCCGCACCTGTGAGGCGGAGGCGGGCGCGGTGGGCGCGCGGCCCCACAGCACCTCCAGCAGCTCCGCGGCCGTGGCGGTCACCTTTGCGGCCTCGTCGGACGGTGGACGGGTGCGGAAGGCGGCCACGGTCCCCCTCTCGAAGGCACTGGGACATCCGCCAGCGTACTAGGCGGCAGAACACCGACACATGACGAGGCGCCGGGTGTCACTCCCGGCTCCCGCCACCGTCCGGCGGCGCGGCCCCAGTTGGCGTCCGGGGCCGGCGACGGGGGCCGTGGGCCGGGGTTTGGCGGGCCGGAGAACGCGGACTACTGTTGCCGTACGACAACTATTCGCTTGGTGCCGCCCCCCACGGCACCCGACTGCTGCAAGAGGAGAGGATCGAGAGTGCCGGAACAGGACGCGGCCGCATCGGCGCCGCAACTGGTGAGTTCCTTCCTGGAGCGGCGTCGGGAGCAGATCGCCCAGCGCTGGGCGGACGCTCCCCTGTTCCGCTCGGTGTTCACCGTCTCCCGTGACGAGGCGGTCGAGGCGTGCAAGGCCGTGGTGGACGCGCTGTCCGACGTGGCACTGAGCGGACGGCTGGAGGACATCGCCGCGCCCGGGTTCCTGCCGGTGCGCGAGCAGTTGGGGCGCATGACACAGACCCGGGCCAGGGCCGGGTCCACGCCGTCCCAGATCGCCGACGAGGTCGCCGTGCTGCGCGAGCCCGCGGTGGAGCTGCTGCGCGAGGAGTTCACCGACCCGGCGGCACCGCAGTCCCAGGAGGGCCTGACGGCGCTCACCCTGCTGCTGTGCACCCTGCGCCTCGTGGTGATGGAGACCGCCCTGGACGCGGGTACGGAACTGATCGAACGACAGCGGCAGCAGCTGCTCGAAGTGGCCACCCCCGTCATCAAGTTGTGGGAGGGAACGGTCGCCGTACCGCTCATCGGGACCCTGGACAGCGCGCGCAGCCAGATCGTCATGGAGTCGCTGCTGGAGGCCATCGTCGACCAGCGCGCCCGGTACGCGATCCTGGACATCACCGGCGTGCCGACCGTCGACTCGCTGGTCGCCCAGCACCTGATGAAGACGGTGGCGGCCGCGCGGCTGATGGGGGCCGAGTGCATCGTCTCCGGCATCCGCCCGGCCATCGCGCAGACCATCGTGCAACTCGGCATCGACCTGGGCTCGGTGCTCACCCGGGCGTCGCTCGCCGACGCGCTGGCCTACGCGCTGGGCCAGCAGGGCATCGAGGTCTCGCGCGCGGACACGGGTGCGAGCGTCCGGTGAACCAGCCCGTGCCCGCTCGGCCCACCCAGGTCCCCGTGCTCGCCCTGGGCGACGTACTGCTGGTCTCGCTGCAGGGCGAGCTGCACGACGGCATGGCCGAACAGCTGCAGCACGACATCACCGACCGTATCGCCACGAGCAGGGTGACCGGCGTGGTGATCGACATCTCCGGAGTGGACATCGTCGACTCGTTTCTCGGCCGGGTGCTCGCGGAGATCGCCTCCACGGCCCGGCTGCTGGCGGCCCGTACGGTCCTGGCCGGCATGCGGCCCGCGGTGGCGATCACCCTGGTCGAGCTGGGCCTCGCCCTGCCCGGTCTGGTCACCGCGCTGGACGTCGACCGGGCCATGGAACTCCTGTCCCAGGGGGGGACATGATGCAGTCGTCCGGCCATGCGTCGGCGACCAGCCTGCCCATCGGCTCGGACGCGGATCTGGCGTGGGTGAGGCAGGAGGTGCGGCAGTGCACGGCACAGCTCGGCTTCGGGCTGGTGCAGCAGACGAAGCTGGTCACCGCCGCGAGCGAGCTGGCCCGCAACACCCTGGTGCACGGCGGCGGCGGGCGGGCGGAGATCACTCCACTGCACAACGGCCGTGCCCGGGGCCTGAAGATGTGCTTCGTCGACAGCGGCCCGGGCATCCGCGACCTGGAGATGGCCATGACCGACGGCTACACCACCGGGGGCGGCCTGGGGCTCGGGATGAGCGGCGCCAAGCGGCTCGTCCACGAGTTCAGCGTGGACACCGAGCCCGGCCGAGGCACGACCGTCACGGCCGTCGCCTGGGTGACCCAGGTTCCCTCGTCACGTCCGGGGGTGGCATGACCCGGGTGTGGGAGATCCCGGTGCACGACTCCACCCGGGTGCGGGACGCCCGGGCGGCGGTCCGGGAGGCGTCGGGGCGGGCGGGGCTCAGCGCGGAGCGCACCGCCGCCGGAGAGCTGGTCGCCACCGAGCTGGCCACCAACCTGCTCAAGCACGCGGGCGGGGGCAGCATGGTGGTGAACCTCGTGGCTCCGCCGTCGGGCTCCGGTACCTCGGTGCAGCTCTTCTCGCTCGACCACGGGCCCGGCATCGCCGATGTCACCGCGGCGCTGCGCGACGGCTACACCACCGCCGGGGCCTCCCTGGGGGCCGGGCTGGGCAGTTGCCTGCGGATCGCGAACTCCTTCCGGCTGCACGGCACGCCGGGCCGCGGGACGGTGGCCACCGCTCGGATGGACCCGGAGCCCGTCGTCCGCGGTCGTCCGGCCGCGGACGTGCCCGCGGGCGGGATCGCGGTGGCACTGGCGCAGTCCGACGAGTGCGGTGACACCTGGACGTGGGTGCGCTCCGGCGGGCTGCTGACGCTGCTGCTCGCCGACGGTCTCGGGCACGGCGCGAAGGCCGCGCACGCGTCCGCCGCGGCGGTGGCCGAGCTGCGCCGCACCGCGCACCTGCCGCCCGTGGACATCCTGCGGCGGCTGCACACCGCCCTGCGCCGCACCCGGGGCGCGGCGGTCGCCGTGGCCCAGGTGGACACGGAACGGGCCGAACTCGCCTTCGCCGGGGTCGGCAACGTCGGCGCCCGGCTGAAGACCGCGGGCGGCTGGACGTCCCTGGTCTCGCACCCGGGGATCGTCGGGGCGTACTTCCCGGCGCAGGTCCCCCTGCGCCGGGTGCCGTGGCACGGGGACAGCCTGCTCGTCGTGCACAGCGACGGGCTGCCCAGCCGCTGGACCCCTCCGGAGGACCCGCACCTGCTCGCCCACGATCCCTCGGTGCTGGCCGCTGCCATCCTCCGGGACGCGGGCAGCCCCGCCCGCCCCCTACGCGACGACACCAGCGTGGCCGTACTGGCCCCCCGACCGCCGGACCAGCGCCCATGACAGTCACCTCTGACACCTGGATCCTCGCCGGCGCCGCGGACGCGGCCCGCGCCCGTGCCCTGCTGGCGCGGCTCGCGGCCGACGCCGGTGTGCCCGCGCTCGACCGGGCCCGCTTCCTCACCGCGCTCGGCGCCCGCCTGAGCCGCGTCCTGGACGGGGACCGGCTGGAACTGACCCTGACCGTCGACGGCGACGGGGCTCTGCGTGTCGGCCTGCGCGAGCCGGACCCGTGGCACCACACGTTGGTCTGCCCCTCCCCCCTCCCCGATCCCCTCCCCCGGCCCGCCGACCTGGACGGCGCCGGGCTCGCCGAGGCGCTGCTGCGGGCCGACGAGGACACCGCCGGCGTACTCGAGCGCCTGGACGAGACCGAGGAGCTGATCCGGTTCCACCGGGAGGAACTGCACCAGACCAATCAGGGCGTGCTGGCGCTGCACGGCGAACTGGAGGCCGCGGCGCTGGCGCAGCGCGAACTGCTGGACGCCGAGCGGGCCGCGCGCGCCCAGGCGGAGAACGCCCGCCGGCTGCTGACCTTCCTCGCCAACGCCAGCGCCGCCCTGAACGCCTCCCTCGACCACGAGGACATCCTGCGCCGGCTGCCGCGGCTGCTCGTTCCGGCGTACGCCGGGCACGTCGACGTATGGCTGGTGGACGAGGAGCAGGCGCCGCCCACCGGGCGGGCGGCGGCCACGGTGACGGCGGCCCGCACCGGGCGGCCGCAGCACGCCGGTCCGCACCCCGCCGGTCTTCCGGGCGTGGACGACCTGCCGGCCTCGGCGCTGTCCCCGGACCGGCCGCTGCTGTGCCTGCCGCTCGGCGCGCGGACGGCGCAGGGTGTGCTGACGCTGACGGCGCCCGGCGACCGGTTCGACCCGGACACCACGGTGATGCTGCTGGAGCTGGCCCGGCGGGCGGGCATCGCCCTGGACAACGCCCGCCGGTACGAGCAGCACCGGGACGTGGCCGAGGAGTTGCAGCGCGCCCAGCTCACCGAACTGCCCGGCACGCCGGGCCTGGCACTGGCGGCCCGCTATCTGCCGGCCACGCACGGTCTGAACATCGGCGGTGACTGGTACGACGCGTTCCCGCAGCCCGACGGGAGCGTGCTCGCGGTGATAGGGGACGTCACGGGGCACGGGCTGCACGCCGCGGTGGTCATGGGCCAGCTGCGCACCGCACTGCGCGCGTACGCCGTCGAGGGCAACGGGCCCGCCCGGATCCTCACCCTTCTGCACCGGATGCTGCGCCACCAGGCGCCGGAGCTGTACGCGACCTGTGCGATAGCCCGGTTCACGCCGGGAGCCCCGGGTGCGGTGTGGGCGGCCGCCGGGCATCCGCCCGCGATCGCGCGCGGGCCCGGGGGCGAGGTGCGGGTCCTGGAGGCGAAGCCGGGGATCATGCTCGGGGTTCCGGTGCCGTACGAGTACGAGGAGCACACCGTGGAGTTGCCGGCCGGCTCCACGCTCGCGCTCTACACCGACGGTCTGGTGGAGCGGCGGTCCGCCGGGATCGACGCGGGCATCGACCGGCTGACGCGGGCCATGGGCGCGCTCGACACGGCGGATCTGGAGGACCTGGACGCGGCGGCCGACTCGCTGCTCAAGCCGATGCTGCACGACTCCGAACACGACGACGACATCTGTCTGTTGCTCTGCCGCACCACGGCGTCCTGAACAGCCGTGCGCCGGCCCCCGGGGCGGAGGGCCGGCACACGGGCGGCATCACTGCGAGGAGCAGACGGTGCCGCCGGCGGGGTTCAGCAGACCGATGAGGTCGATGGTGTCGCCGCAGGCGTTGATCGGGATTCCGATGGGCACCTGGATCACGTTGCCCGAGATCACACCCGGGCTGTTGCTGGCGGTGCCGGTCGTCGGGCCGGGGTCGGCCTGGGCGGTCGCGGTGCCTCCCAGCGCGATACCGCCTGCGAGAAGGGCCGTTGTGGCGATGCTGCGAATGCGCATGGATCTGCCTCACTGGTTGACGTGTGGTCTCGTCCATCACATCCGCCCCCTGCGCGGTTCGCCTCCCCGGGTACGCCGACGGGGTGGCCCCCATCGGAGGGAACCACCACAGGCCCGCATGCGGCCGCCGGACGCCTCACTCAGGCGGCGGAGGGGAAGCGTTCCCGGACGCGGTGGGCCGGGCCCGGGGGCCCGGGGGTGGCCGGCCGGAGCCGAACGTGCCGCGCGTCGGTGCCGCGAACGGCGGTGTTCGTCGGACCGGATCAGAGCCGGACAAGAGCGGTTGTTCGGACTCCGGTGCCGAGGCCCCCGGGCCGGGGCGTCCGAAGCCGGGAATCGGGGATTTCCCGGCCGGGGTGAAGTCGGGCCGTCTCCCATAGAGTTGCCGGGACAGCTGGCCCGCCGGACGCGCTGGTCCGGGCCCGGGAACCGGTCGGACAGGGCCAAGTGCCCCCTGCCGAGGGTGCCTTCGTCAGGGGCCGCCTTCTTGACCCGGGAAATCGGGCGGAACACCGGGCCGCCCGCACAGGACAGCCTAGGCGCTGCCCGGGGTCCCCGCAGTTCGGCCCTGGCCGCTCACCCGTGTGCCACCACCCTCGGCGTCCCCGGCGAGGGACCCGCCGGGCCCGGGATCAGGAAGCCGGGAGCCCTCCCGGGTGGTGCCGGAGCCGCATCGTGGCGCCCTGGCGGACCTCCGGCACGCCGAATCTTGACGGTCCCGCCGGTCGTATTCGGTGCTGCCACCCGAGCCAGCCGGCCGTACGTCCGTTCATCCCGTCTGGCCGCACCGCTGTGCCGGCTCTTCCTCGCGGCCGTCGGCGGCGGTCTCGGTGACGGTTGCGCGCGCGTACTCCATGGCGGCGGGGAGCGCGCCCGCCGGATCACCGTGGGCAGCCGGCCGCGGGCGGGCCACTCCACCAGACAGCGCGCCACGTCCCGCAGCTTGACGTCGGTGTGCTGCGACACGTGCCGTGCCTACGCCAGGATGCACATCGGCAACGGCGGAACCGGGCCGAGCCGTGCACGGATCCGCCGCACCGGGATCTCCCCGGTGAGCGTCGACGAGATCGCCCTGACCTTCGAGCCGAAGGCGTCCGGGGGGCGATCCGCCAGGCGCCACCCGTGTTTCAGAGCCTGCGCCAGCGCGCGCTGCACCACGCGAACACGCCGAACGCGGCCAGGCCGAGGGCGATCACGGCGAGCAGCCACGGGCCGGCCGGCAGATCGCGGAACGCGCGCAGCGTGTCGTCCGTGCCCTTGGCCTCGCCCGGCTGGTGCCGGACGGCCGCGACGACGGCGAACACCCCGGCCACTGCGAAGACGAGCCCGCGTGCCGCGCCGCCGGTCACGCCGAACACGTCGGTGAACCGCCTGGCCCGCGGCGACATGGCACCCGTCCGCAGGTCCTTGTGGAAGTCCTTGCGCAGCGCCCGGACCGACATCCACAGCCCGCAGGCCACCACGGCGACACCGGCCACGCCCACGAGCCACTGGCCGCCCGGCCACCGCAGAGCCGTCGCGGTGACGTCCTCCGTGCGCTGGTCGGAGGACCCGCTGCCGCTCCCGCGCTCCCCGGCCGCGTAGGACAGCACCGAATAGGACGCGAAGAGGTAGAAGACGCACCGGCCGGCCGCCGCCAGACGCGCGGACGGCTTGCGGCCGTTCGGCCCCACACCGCCGAAGACCGCCTCCGACAGGCGCCACAGCGCCATGCCCACGAGCGCCACGCCCACGATCCACAGCAGGGCCGCGCCGAACGGTTTACCGGAGAGCTCCTTGAGCGCCCCGCCTCGATCGGCCTGCTGCCTGCCCCCGTCGTGACCGAAGGCGATCTGGAGGGCGATCACGCCCACGAGAACGTAGATCAGCCCGAGGGCGGCGAGGCCCGCCCGGGCCGCCACGGCCACCGCCGTGCCGCTCGCCGCGCGGCGGGCCCGGCCGCGCCCCCGCAGTGCCCATGACTCTGCATCCATACAACGCCGGTGCCCCCAAGGCCCGGCCCGACACCTGGTGCCGCCACGCCGGGATGCGCCGGTGCGGCTCAGGAGAGAACTGCGGCCAACGTGCCGGGTGTTCAGGTGGCGAGCGCGGGTGCGAGGCCGAACGCGGGCACCAGGCCGTGGTCGTTGAACGCCGTGATGCGGGCGACGCGGGCGCCGACCAGGGTCAGCACCTGGATGCCGTACGCCTCGTGACGGCCGCCGTCCGGGCGCTTGAAGACGACGACGGCCGTCCGGCCGGTGAACCAGGTCGGGATGGGCGGCATCTCCATCTCGACGTCGGCCCGCAGCAGGCCGACCAGCGCGTCGGGGTCGGCCCGGGTGAGCGCGTGCAGGGGCGCCATGTGCGGCGCGACCCCGGCGTTGAGGACGAGCAGGCCGGGACGGTGCTCGCGGATCACGGCCCGCGCGAGCGCTTCGTCGGTGGCGTCGCCGGCGACGGGTGTGAAGCCCTCGCCGAGTTCGTCGCGTACGGCACGCAGATCGCGCTCGCCGCGGGCGATGCCGACGACGCGGGTGCCTGAGGTCACGAGCGCGGCGGCGATCGCACGCCCGAAGCCGCGGCCGGCACCGGTGACGACGGCGGTCTCGAAGAAGTCGGACATGGGATGCTCCCGGGGAGTGGTCGGGTTCGGTCCACATCAGGACCAGCCCCGGGAGCAGAGTCCGTCGCCGCGCCGGAAAAAACCTCAGTGGGTGGTGAGCAGGCCCTCGCGCAGCCGGGCGAGGGTGCGCGACAGCAGCCGGGAGACGTGCATCTGGGAGACGCCCAGGCGTTCGCCGATCTGGGCCTGGGTGAGTTCCTCCACGAACCGCATGTGGATGATCCGCCGGTCGCGC
Organism: Streptomyces sp. NPDC037126; assembly: GCF_055605965.1. Taxonomy (NCBI): domain Bacteria; kingdom Bacillati; phylum Actinomycetota; class Actinomycetes; order Kitasatosporales; family Streptomycetaceae; genus Streptomyces; species Streptomyces sp. NPDC037126. Next base: position 206,981 of record NZ_JBVJTD010000004.1, on the reverse strand, counting down.
TCGTCGAGTTCGGCGATCAGGGGGGCCAGGGCGTGGAAGTCCTCCACGAGCTCCAGGGCGGTGTCCTCGGTGCCGATGAAGTCCTGCAGCGCGGCCTCGCCGTCCTCGCTGCCGCCGATCGCGGCGTCCAGGGAGGAGGAGTTGTAGCCGTTGGCGGCCAGGCGCGCCTCGCGCACCTCTTCCTCGGGCAGGCTCATCAGCTCCGACAGCTCCTTGACCGTCGGGATGCGGCCCAGGCGGCTGCGGAGTTCCTCCGTCGCCTTCGCGAGCTGGACGCGGGCCTCCTGCAGGCGGCGCGGCACGTGCACGGCCCAGGTGGTGTCGCGGAAGAACCGCTTGATCTCGCCGACGATGTAGGGGATGGCGAAGGAGGTGAACTCCGCCTCTCGGGACAGCTCGAAGCGGTCGATCGCCTTGATCAGGCCGATCATGCCGACCTGGACGATGTCCTCCATCTCCTCCGGCCCCCGGCTGCGGAACCGGCCGGCCGCGAAGCGGACCAGGGACATGTTCATCTCGATCAGCGTGTTGCGCGCGTACTGGTACTCGGGCGTGCCCTCCTCCAGCACCGCCAGCTGCTCGAAGAACAGCCTGGAGAGAGCGCGGGCGTCCTTCGGCGCCACATGGGAGGGATCCGCGACTTCGGGCAGCTCGCCGGTCCGCGTAGTTGTTGCCGCCGCCGTCGTGAGCGCCATGGTGTTCCCCTCCCAAGATAGAGACCAACGGGTGCGGGCCGCCCCGACGGCCCGCCGTCGCCCCGCATACCCCTCCATCCTGCACCTATGCACCCGTGCACGCGCACACTGCGCCGATCGGGGGACGCTTGCGCCCCGTGGCCCGGCGAGGGCGGGGTCAGACCTCGAGGAGTTCCGCGGGTTCGTCGAGGAGGGCCAGGACCCGGGGGGCCCGCCGGGGGTCGGGGAGGGCCGCGGTGATGACGGTTTCCGCGGGTTTGACGGCGCGTGCGTGGACGGGTTCGGCGGGCGCGGTCGGTCAGGGTGAGCAGGGTGCGGCGGCCGTCCGCGGGCCGGCCTCGCCCACATCACCGACCTGTGGAAGGGCGGCCTCGGCCCGCAGACCGATGTGTGGCTCGCCGGGAACGGCTGGTCGGTCCAGGTCAGCGAACTGGCGACCGTCGCCGCGGGCTACGGCAGGCCCGCCCCGGCGAACCTCACCACCGCGTTCCTCAGCGCCGAACGCGGGGGGTGAGCCCCGCGCGTCACGCGCGCCGGCCCTCGGACGCGGCGTCCCGGGACCGGAGCGGAGCCCGGTCCCGGGACGTGGCGCGCGCTACGGGAACGACGTCACCTTGGACGGGACGGTGCCGGTCCCTGAGGTGGGTGCGCCCGTGGTGTCGACGACGTGGGCGTACTGCCCGTTGCCGCCGAGGGAGATGACCAGCAGGTCGTGCATCCTGATGCCCGAACCGGTCGGCACCTGGAAGCCGTTGGACTGCACGATCGACGGATCGGCCGTGTAGTTGCAGTAGCTGCCCAGGCCCCATGCCTCGTGCGTGCTGACCGAGTCGGCGACCTTGTAGGCCGCGTAGCCGACGACGCCGTCGTGGGTGACGGCGGCGGCGTTCGGGGCGTCGTACGCCTTCTCGTTCTGGAAGAAGATCGTCCGGCCGCGCTCGCCGTTCCAGTAGACGTCGTACTTGTTGAAGTGCTCGACGAACAGGCCGGTGGCGAGGACGTCGGAGCCGTTCACCCGCAGCCCGTAGTCGGCCCGGTTGGTGTCCCAGCCGACCCCGCTGCCGTGGTCGGCGCGCCAGATCCAGGTGTGGTCGACGATGGCGTCGTTGCTGTTGACGACCACGGAGTTGGTGGCGAGGCCGGGTCCGGCGCCGCCGACGCGCACGAACACGTCCTGCATGGTGGTGGGGTCGGCGGAGTGGTCGGCGGTGGAGCCGGGGTCGCCGATCCGCAGCAGGGTGTCGGAGTTGACCGGGCCCGCGTCGACGAGGAACCCGGCGAGCCGCACGCCGTCGACGTCGGCCACGTGCATGGCGTCGACGCCGTTGTCCGGGACCAGGGTGGCGAGGCCGAGCCCCAGGACCACGGTGTCGGCGCGGGTGACGTCGATCGTCCGGTCGAGGTGGTAGATGCCCGGTGTGAACAGGAGGTTGAGGCCCTGGGCGAGGGCCGCGTTGATGGTGGCGGCGGTCGCTCCCGGCTTGACGACGTAGAACCGGTCGAGCGGCAGGGACGTGCCCGCGTTCGCCGGCCAGGAGACACCGCGGGCGTTCGTGCGCTTGGCCGGCACGAACACCTTGTAGGTGGAGCCGTCCAGGTAGAGGAAGGGCTTCTCCCGGGAGACGGGGGTGGTGTCGAGCGTGGTGTACGGGCCGCTGTCGAAGTTGGTCGCCGGGGCGCCCTGGACGCCGGAGAAGGTCATGTTCCAGACCCCGTTGGTCCAGCCGCCGACCGAGCTGTCGCGGGTGTACCACTGCTGCTGGGAGTACGGGCCGACCGTGCCGTCGATCCTGGAGTCCGCGATGTAGCCGCCGGAGGCCCAGCCGTAGCCGTTCGGGGCGAGGTTGAGACCGCCCTCGACATGGATGCGGCGGAAGGGCGCGGCCTGGGCGACGGCCCAGCGGTCGGTGCCGTTCGACGGCTTGATGGCGAGGTTCTCCGCCGAACGCCAGAAGTTCTGGGTGGCGTTGCCGTTGAACCAGCCCGCGTCCACGGTGACGTCGCCGTTGATCTGGGTGTCGTCGGGGTTGAGCCCGAGCCCGGAGATCGAGGTGTAGAAGCCGATCTGCGCGTTGATGCCGTTGTACGTGCCGGGCTTGAGCAGGAACTGGTAGCGGCCGGTGCCGAACTGGGCCGACTCCTGCTGGGCGAACACGTCGTCGAACTTCTGCTGGAGGTTCGGGGTGGAGGGGTCGACGACGATGACGTTCGGGCCGAGATCGCCGCCGCCCTGGATCGGCGGGGTCCCGGTGGTGCCGGTGTGGACGGCGACCTCCCACAGCGAGTACCCGTAACCGGTGCCCCGGGCGGTGCCGTAGATCCGCACGTAGCGGCCGGAGCCGCTGACGTCGTAGGCCGCCGTGCCGCCGGTCGCGCCGGTGACGCTCTTCAGCGTGCCCCAGCTCCGGCCGTCGGAGGAGGCCTGGATCTGGAAGTCCTTGCCGTACGCGGTCTCCCACTTCAGGTCGACCCCGCACAGGTCCTGGACGGAGCCGAGGTCGACCTGGAGCCACTGGGGGTCGGAGGCCTGGCTGGACCAGCGGGTCGCGGTGTCGCCGTCGAAGGCGGCGGAGGCGGGGGTGCCGGCGTTCTCGGTGGAGGACGCCGAGGCGGGCCTGCCCTGGGCGGCGTCGGCCGTGCCGCAGGTGGGCTGGGTGGTGCCGGCGCTGCCGAACACCTGGAACTCCCAGAGGGAGTAACCCCATTGGGTTGCCCGGTGGACGCCGAGCATGCGGACGTAGCGGCCCTGTCCGGACACGTCGAGGGTGTCCGTGCCGCCGTCCCCGCCGGTGACGGACTTCAGGTCGGTCCAGGTGGTGCCGTCCTGCGATATCTGGACCTTGTAGTCCTTGCCGTAGGCGGTCTCCCAGTCGAGGACGACCCGGGTGACGGAGGCGCTGGCCCCGAGGTCGACCTGGAGCCACTGGTCGTCGGTGGCCGCGGAGGACCATCGGGTCCCCGTGTCGCCGTCGACGGCGTCGGCCGCGGTGGTGCCGTAGTTCTCCTCGGAGGACGCGGTGGCCGTCTTCCCCTGGGACAGGGGGGTTTCGGCCGCGGTGGCGCGGGTCGGGGTGAGGGGCAGGGCGATCAACGCTGCCATGGCGGCTAGCGCGACACCCAGGGATCTCGGTCTCATGCGGCGGCTCCCTGCGGCTGTGGAATCGGGGCATGAACCAAGTCGCCAGTCCCACGACTTAGTTCATGCTTTGATTTAAGTGATGAGTCATCTGGGCCACAAGACTTCGGAAGCCGAAACCTTCCGCGCGCCTACCCGTCGCGCGTCAACTACGGGCGGCGGCCTGACGCTTGACCATGGCCAGGAGCGCGGCGTGGGTCTCCGGGTCGGCCGCCGCGATCAGGCCGCCCGCACCGGTGTGCACCGGCTCGCCGTACAGTCCGGTCACCGTGCAGCCCGCGGCCCGGCACAGGGCGATGCCCGCCGCGAAGTGCACGCTGTCGGCGAGATCGCCGTCGGTGACGTAGGCGGCCCGGCGTCCGGCGGCCACCCAGGCGACCGCGAGGGTGCTGGAGATCACCCGGGGCCGGAACCGCCGCGCGAAGCCGGGGTCGGCGAGGAGGGCGGCCGCCCGGAAACCGGGGGCGTTGGGGAACGGCGGGTCGAGGTTCACGTCCACCAGCGCGGACTCCGCCGAGGGGGTCAGATCCTCGTCGCCGTCGTCGGTGCGCAGCAGGGCCCGCGTGCCGTCCGTCCAGAAGACCTCGTCGCCGAACGGGTCCGCCGTCGCCGCGGCGGTGACGTCCGGGCCCACGCGCAGCGCCACGTTCACTCCGGCGAGCATGGTCCGCACGGCGTAGTTGAGGGTGCCGCACAGCGGGTCGACCAGCCAGCGGCGCCGGGCGCCGGCGGCGCCGGTACGGCCGGTCTCCTCACCCGTCACGGCGTCGTCCGGGCGTGCGGTGCGCAGCACCTCCAGGATGGCCCGCTCGGCGGCGACGTCGGCCTCCGTCGCGAAGTCCCCGGCGGACTTGGCGTAGCGCGCGAGCCGGCCGCCGTACAGGTCGCGGACCACGGCGGCGCCCGCCAGGGCCGCCGTGACGGCGAGGTGTGCGTCAGGCTCCCCGTTGGTGATCGACATGGCCGCAGCATAGTGCTGACTCGGCCGACTCCCACGGGAGTTGTGCGTGCCCGGGCCCGCGGACGCCGGTGTCGCGACGGGCCCGGGCGGTGGGTCAGGACCCGGCCGGGGTGAGCGACAGGGTCTGCTGTGCGGCGGTGCGGCGGCCGCCGACCGGGTCGGCGCCGGTGTCGGTCCAGGTGCGCAGCGGCGTGGTCTCCGCGTGCCGGTTCGAGGTCGCGGAGAGGCCGAGCACGAGCCCGCTGTAGCGGTTGACGAGGCGGCAGGTGCCGTCGCCGGACGCGTCAGGGACCACGAACCACTGCTGTCCGGCGGTCGGTCCGCCGGCCGGGGCCGGGGTGACGGTGGGCCTGGCCCCCCACGCACGGCCCGCGTCGGTCTTGGCGTCGACGCCCAGCAGCCGCCCGTCGGTGGCACTGGCGACGGTGAACGCGCCGTCTCCGGTCGGGGTGAAGCGCCAGGTCTCGCGGGCGGATCCGGTGGGCCGCGCCACCGAGGTGGTGGTGGCTCCGTGGGCCGCCCGGGCGAGGACCCGGCCCGTGCCCGCGGCGATGCGGTAGCCGCGGCCGGCGTCCACGGGCGGGTCCGCGGGCGTGGCGGAGCCGATGGTCAGGTCGACGTACTCGCCGTAGGCGTCGCGGGAGCAGCCGAAGGCGCAGTAGGAGCGGAAGGTCTTGCCGACGATCGTGGAACTGGTGCGGTTGGTGCTGTCGAGGAACCAGCGGTACCAGGAGGCGTTCGTGTAGGCGCCCGTGTCACCGATGAGGTGCCACTTCTGGGTGGCCAGGTCGTCGGTGTCGTAGAGGTACTGCGGTGAGTTGCCGCTCTGGTCGACGGCCTGCGGTTCGCCGATGTAGAGGCCGAGGTAGGCGTCGTAGGCGATGTTCATCACGAACAGCGGTGAGGTCGGGGGCATCTTGCCGGCCGCGATCTGCTGGGCGGCGGTGCCGGTGTTGGCCGGGTCGTACTCGGCGTCGGTCGGGGTGTAGCCGCCCGGGTGACCGGCGTCCACGGGGACGATGTCGCTCTCCTTGCCGCCGGCGCCGGGCTGGGACCATGCGCCGTCGTACCACTTCCGCCAGGAACCGGGGGCCATCTTCGCGGCGATGGGGGCGCGGGCCACGTGCTCGTAGAAGGCCTTCCAGCCGCCGCTTTTGTCGACGACGCGGGAGCCGTAGTAGACGTAGAAGTAGCCGGAGGCGGTGTCCACGAACAGGCGCTGGTCGCCGTCGCCGTAGGAGTACGTCTGGTGGGGGAAGGCGGCCGTGTCCCCTCGCCGGGTGCTGTACGGGGACGTGATGACGTGGTCCTTGATGGTCCAGGTCCGGCCGTGGTCGGTGGAGACCGCGTAGTCGACGGCGTCGTAGTGCAGGCCGTCGCCGAAGGGCTGCGGGGTGAACTCGTTGTGCACCAGGCCGTACCAGTCGCCGGTGTCCGGGTCGACCCAGACCCCTGACAGGTCGCAGTAGTTCTTCTGGGCGTAGCCCGAGCCGGCCGGCGCGTACGACGCCTCGCGGCCGGTGGGGCTGTTGTTGCACCGCCAGGTGGTGTCGTCGTTGCGGTCGGCGGGGTCGGCGGGGTCGGCCGCCTTGCTGAGCGTCTTGTCGAAGGTGGCGGTGTCGAAGTCCCTGCCGGTGTAGAAGTCCCAGGTGCGCGGGTCCCCGGCACCGTACAGCGCGGCGGACTGCTGGTAGTGGAAGGTGCCGTCCGCGTCGAGGTACGGGGTGGCGGGGGTGTCCGTGGGGTTGGCGAACGGTACCGGGGTGCCCACGGTCACGCGGTAGCCGGCGTCGACGGGGGAGGCGGACGCCGGGGACGCGGTGGCGCCGCCCAGGACCAGGGCGACGGCCGCGGCCACGGCGCCGCCCGCTCTGTTCAAGAGTCGCACGGATGCTCCTTGTTGCCGAAGGTTCCGAAGGGCCGGTCGCACGGAACGATCCGGCCACGGCGGTTTCCCCGGCAATGGACTCCAGTGCTCCGCCTCTTGCACTTTCGCGCGGGCGGCCGGGTCAGTCCTGTGCCGACAGGGGTGTGTTCCAGTCCAGTTGGCGCAGCAGTTCCTCGTCGGGGTGCGCGGAGCGCTGCGCCCGGTCGGCGGGGCCGGACGAGGTGTGGGTGCCGCGGGAGATGGCGCCGCTGACGATGATGTTGTGCTCCACGCACGGGCGGCGGTGGCGCTCGTACACGGCGAAGGCGCGCGCCGGATCACGCAGGTCGCGCAGCGCCTTGGCCAGGACGACGGCGTCCTCCAGGGCCGTCGAGGCGCCCTGGCCGGTCGCCGGGGAGGCCGCGTGGGCCGCGTCGCCGATGAGGAGGACCCGGCCCCTGTGCCAGGTGCTGCCGAGCGGCATCTCCGTGGCGTTGGTGACCATGATCGCGTCGGCGGCGGCCTCCACGAGTCCGGCGGCGGGCGTGGAGTCCTTGGACAGCAGGGGCAGCAACTGCCCGCGCAGCACGGCGGGCGCGCTGTGGGGCGCGCCGGCGGGCAGGGGGTCGCCGCCGACGCGGGCGAACCAGTACGTCTCCCCCGCCGGCGAGACCGCGTACCCGAAGGCGCTCTCGCTGCCCCGCACCATGGTGATGACGCCGCCGCCCACGATGCCGGGGGCCGCTGGGGTGTAACCGTAGAAGACGCGCTGGCCGGCGTACCCGGGGTGCACGCCGGGGGTGAGGATGCGGCGGACGGTCGAGTTCAGCCCGTCGGCCCCGATCAGCACGTCGGCGGTGGCGGTGGTGCCGTCAAAGAAGCGGGCGGTGACGCCGTTCGGGCCCTGCGTCAGGGCCTCCAGCCGGACGGCGTGGCGCAGCCGGATGCCGCGCCGTTCGGCCTCGGCCTGCAGGGCCGCGTTCAGCTCGCCCCGGCGCAGGCAGCGGTAGCGCAGGCCGGGTTCGGCGACCTCGCCGAGGGGCGCGTGGGTCAGCTCGGTGCCCTGGCCGTCGAGCAGGCGCAGCGAAGTCAGCGGAAAACCGACGGCCGTGACCGCGTCGGTGGCGTCGAGCTGGGCCAGGGCGCGCATGCCGTTGCTCGCCAGCGTCAGGAAGGCGCCCAGGTCCTCCGCCGTGTCGGGATGCGCCTCGAAGACGCGCACGTCGTGGCCCGCCTTGTGCAGGCCCAGCGCGGCCGCGGTCCCCGCGATGCCGCCGCCGATCACCAGAACCCTCGTCGCATCCGTACCGTTCACGCGCCGCTCCCCACACCGACAGTGGTCGCGACCATACAAGTACAGGTCCGGGCGGGCCGGGCCCGGTAGGGCCCGGATCCGGACAGCGTCCCGCGCGACGGCGGGCGGGCCGCTTCATGCCGGGTCCCGGTCCATCGAGGGTGATGAACCGGGACCCGGACGGGCTTCGCCCGCGGCGACCGCCGTCAACCCGTGGAGGGCAAGCCGGTGGTGGCGGGTATGCCGAGTTGCTCCAGGGCGCTGTGGAGAGCACTTGAGTTCTGGAGCAGCTCCGGGCACTTCTGGAGGACGTCCCTGACGGCGCCGCCCGTCGGCATGTCGATGCCCGGCTGCCGCAGTGCCGCGCCGCCCGCGATGGACTTCAGGCAGGCGAGGCCCTTCACCTTGCCGATGAAACCGCCCAGGACGCGCTGGAGTTCGGGGCTCTTGCTCAGCGCCTCACGCGCCAGGGACTCGAGCCCCTGGGCCTTCTGCACGAGCGGCCGGCACGCCTTCAGGGCCGAGATGGGCTGGGTCAGCGCGTCGACGACCGCAGGATCCTTCAGGAGCCCGGGCAGATCCGCGAGCCCGGCCTTGCGCAGCGCCTGGCCGGCGTTCTTGGCCAGCAGTTCGCCGTAGGCTTCGACGACGCCGCCGATGCAGGCCGCGAACTGCCGCTGCTGCGCGGTGAGGTTCTGGATCAGCCCCTTGCCCGGACCGATCTGGAGGCGAGTGCCCGGGAAGATGAGGTCGCCACGGTTGCTCGACGGGTGTCCGTGGCTCTGTGCGGCCCGCTCGACGGCCGTCGCGTTGGCCTGGTAGACCGCCGTCCAGAGCGTCCCGCTGCCGAGGGACTTGCGGGCGATCGACCAGAGCGTGTCTCCCCGCGTGACCTGGTAGGTCGCGAGGAGGGGCCGAAGCGGGGCCACGAGCTGGTCGGCCGGCGTGAGGGCGGACAGCGGTGGAGGGGTCGTGGTGGGTTCCTGCGACGCGGCCGTCGGCGGTGGGCTGGGGCTCGGGGTGCGCGCCAGGGACGAGGGGCTCGCGGCGAGGAGCATGGCTCCGGCCGTCAGACCGGTGGCGATGGCACGCGCGGGGCCCCGGGGCGGGCGTATTCGCAGCGGCATTGATCTCATGGAGGTCTCCCGGATAGGAGCACATAGGGTCACTGTCTGTGACTCTACGTAGACCTCCCGGGTGACGGCCTTCCGGAGTAGCCCGGTCGGGTGGATCCGCCGGCTCGGGCACCGGTCCGCAAGGAGCGTTCTGTGTACATCAATACTCGTGCGCCAAGGGGTGGTTGCCCGTTAAATGGGTAGTCCCCGGCCATGCGGGTGAGTGTGGTGGATGCGGGGTCGAACACGGTTCGGCTGGTGATCGCGGATGTGGAGGGCGGCGTTCCGCTGCCGGTCCACACCGTCAAGTGGAAGCTCCGCCTGTCCGAACAGGTCGGCGCGGACGGCACCATCGCGGAGGAGGCGGTGGAGCGGCTGGTCAAGGCGGTGGGCGCGGCGGGCGCCACGGCCCGGAGGTGGCACGCGACGGGCCCCCTGGCCTTCGCCACCGCGGTGGTCCGCGGCGCGCCGAACCGCCAGGAGGTGCTGCAGCGGGTGGCGTCCGGGACCGGGATCCGCATGTGCACCCTGCCGGGCGAGATCGAGGCCGAGCTGACCTTCCTGGCGGCCCGCCGCTGGCTCGGCTGGAACGCGGGTCCGCTCGCGCTGCTCGACATCGGCGGCGGTTCGCTGGAGGTGGCCTTCGGCCGGGGGCGGCTGCCCGACTTCGCCGCCTCCCTGCCGCTCGGCGCGAACCGGCTCACCCGTGAGTACCTGGGCGTGCAGGACCCGCCGGATCCGGGCGAACTGAGGGTGCTGCGCCGCCGGATCCGCCACGAGCTGCGGGACGTGGCCTCGCGGATCCGCTGGGAGAGCCCGCGGACCGCGGCCGTCAGCTCCCGTACGTTCCAGCAGCTGGCCCGGTTGTGCGGGGCGGCGCCCGGGCGCTTCGGTCCGTTCGAGCCGCGTGAGCTGCGCCGCCGGGACCTGCGCACGGCCGTGCACACGCTCGCGGCCCTGCCCGCCGCCGAGCGCGCCCAGCTCCCCGGCATCTCCGCGCCACGCGCCGCGCAGAGCCTGGCCGGTGCCGTGGTCGGGCACACGGCGCTGAAGCTGATGGGGCTGCGGCGGGCCGTCGTCTGCCCGTGGGCGATCCGCGAGGGCGTCCTGCTCCGCTACGTCGAGGACGGCGCCGACTGGTGGACGGACGTCACCGCCTCCCCCGACACGGCGGCGCCACCCCCCACACCACCCCTGCGCATCGCCAGCCCGTCGGCGTAGCCGGGAAACACGGGTGCACCGCATCGCCGAGCGGCCCGGAAAGGCACCGGTGGAACGCCACCGCACGGTCGGACACACTCCGGAAAGCACCGGCGGACTGCGCCCGCACCGCATAGCCGCGCGGTCCGGCGGTAATCCGGCGGAGCACCGAATTGCCGCCCGGGCACCGCGTCGCCAGCCCTCCGGGCCGTGCGGGGGAAGCACCGGTCGGCCGCCGGCGCACCGCATCGCCGCCCTCTCCCCCGGAGCCCCTTGCACCGCGCGGGGCAAGGCGATTCATGGCGGCTGGGGCATCCTGGTGGGGTGACCTGAGACCGGGAGGTGCTCTCATGCGGTGGTGGGCCGGTGGGTGTGTGGTCGCCGCGGTCGTCGTGCTGGCCGGGTGCGGGGCGTCGGCGGGGCGGGGCGCGGGTCCGGCCGCGGGATCCTCGGGCGACCGCTCGGCGCGGCCGTCGCCGTCGGAGCGGGCGCCCTCGGGGGACCCTTCGGCGCGGACCACGGGACCTGCGAGCGCGACGCCCGGGGCCTCGGCGGGCGGTTGTCAGGCGGGACACGTGGAGGTCTCCGTGGCTCCCGGTGACGCGGTCCGGCGGCGGCTGTGCGTGCGGCCCGGGACCGCGGTGGCGCTCGTGCTGCGGCCGAGGGTGGACGACAAGCGGTGGACCGGAGTGCTGAGTTCGGCCCCGGCCCTGGTGGCGGCCTCGGGCTGGCGGGTGGATCCCGACGGGACCGCGCACGCCGCCCTGCGCGCCGCGGGCGCCCGCGGCGGCAGCGCCGTGGTCACCGTGAAGGCCAAGGCGCCCGACCTGGCCGGGGCTCCGCAGACCGTGTTCACGCTGGACGTGAGCGTGGTGCCGTACGCACGGGAGGGGTGACCCCGTGGGGCCACCCCTCGTGCCGGACGTGTCCGCTCAGTGCAGGTTGCGCACCTTGACGGTGTAGATGCCCCGGCCGTGCGTGGCGGCGTAGAGCGTGCCGCCGTCGGGGCTCGTCTTCAGCTGGAGCACGGCGACGGCCGGCAGGCTGCCGACGCGCTGCCACTTGCTGTGCCCCGGCGCCCGGTAGACGACACCGAGGTCGGTGGCGACGGCGAGGCCGCCGTCCGCCGTCACCAGCGCGGAGTTGGTGGGCACGTCGGGCATGTTGCCCGAGATGTCCTTCCAGGTGGTGCCGCCGTCGGTGGACTCGAAGACGTGTCCGACGCCCGCGCCGGGGCCCTCGGTCCAGTGCCGGGAGAAGCCGTTGACCGCGAGGAAGACGTGGTCGGCGTTCTTCGGGTCGACGGCGAAGCCGCTCAGGTAGCGGTTGGGCACGGTCCCGTCCACGGGCAGGCTGACGTCGTGCCAGCCGGTGCCGTCCGCGTTGCCGACGGCGATGCCCCGGGCGAAGCCCTGGTTGTTGCAGGGGCCGCACCAGGCGGCGTAGATCTTCCCGCCGGAGGCGGCGACGGCGGTCGCGGTGCGGCCGGCGCCGAGGTCGTGGACGCTGGTCCACTCGGAGCCGCTGCGGATGGCGTAGCCGTGGGTCTGCACCCAGATGTGGCGGCCGCCGGCGACCCAGGTGTCGCCGTTCTTCATGTCGGTCGCGAGCGGGGCGATGAAGCGTGCCTCACTGGTGGCGTTGTCGGCCGGGGCGACGCTGTACGACGTCACCTTGCTCGGGTCGCTGACCCAGCCGCCGTTGTTCACGGCGCAGTTGTTGGTGACCTGGACGGCGAGGTAGACGTACTCCTGGGCGATGTTGCAGCCGTTGGCGGGGTCGGTGAGGGTGTCGCCGCCGTCGCCGCCGAAGTTGGAGCCCATCACCCTGTCGTTGCTGCGCAGGATGGACTGGCCGTTGTCCTGCAGACCGCCGGTGACGGACAGGCCCCCGTGATCGAGGTCCTTGCCGATGCCGACGGAGTAGTACTGGAGGGTGTCGATGGTGCCGTCGTTCAGGGACGTCCAGTCGGTGGCGTGGCCGGAGGCGTCCTGGGCGCCGTTGACCGGGCGCTTGTACATGCCGCCGTCGTTGCCGACGTACACGTAGGACTTGCCGTGGTAGCGGCCGATCGCGACCCCGTGCTGGTCGGAGTGGGTGGTCTGGTGGCAGTCACCGGTCTGCTTGCTGGGGTCGATGCTCCAGCAGGAGAAGGTGAAGTTCCAGTACGGGCCCACGGTGGACCAGTTGCTGCCGCCGTCCTTGGTCTCGTAGACCTCTTCGAGACCGGCGTACACGTGCTGCGCGTCGCTCGGGTCGACGGCGAGGAACTGGTTGTACCAGGCCTGGACGCCGGGCATGTAACCGGCAGTGGTCAGCGCCGAGTTGTCGGCGGCGAGGCCCTTGTAGTCGGCGATCTTCGTCCAGGGCCCGGCCGGCGAACCGGACTTGGAGACGTAGATGCCCTCCAGACCGCTGTCCGGGTTGGTGTTGAGCTGCTCCGGGGACTGGTCGATGGCGTAGTAGCGGGAGCCGTCGGCGGACCGGGCGAAGGTGACGTTGCCGACGTTGTCGGCGTCGCCGGGCAGGTCACCGAGGCCGCTGGTGATGCGGGTCCAGGTGCCGTTCACCTTCGTGTAGAAGCCGTTGTAGTCGTCGCCGCCGCGCCAGCCGACGGCGAGGACGACCTTGGACGGGTCCTTGGGGTCGATCGCGATGTCGTTGGCGATGTTCTTGTACGGCGCGTCCGGGTCGTCCGCCTTCGCACCCTTGGGCATGAAGTCGGGGTTGGGCGCGAACTCCAGCTTCCAGGGGCCGCCGAGCTTCTTCGTGGAGTGGCTCCACACGCCCTCACTGGTGGCCGCCCACACCTTGCCGCCGCCGAAGCGCAGCTCGTGGATGGTGGTGCTCTCCAGCTCGGCGCCGCCGACCCGGCTGCGCCGGGAGAAGCTGCCGTGGTGGGGGTGGGTCAGGACGTAGACGCCGCTGCCGAGGTAGGCGTCGGAGTTGGTGGTGGCCTCGCCGGTGCCCAGCCACAGCCGGCCGGCTCCGTCGACGGCGAGGGCGCCGGTGGACTGGGCGGGCAGCCGGTCGCTGATGGGCTGCCAGTGGCCGCCTCCGGTGCGCGAGCGCCACACTCCGCCGCCGGCGCTGCCCGCGTAGACGTAACCGTCGTCGTCCGCGGCCACGGCGGCCATGCGGCCGGTGACGTTGCCGGAGCCGCCGCTGGAGTTGGAGTCGAAGTCGCGGTAGCGCGGGTCGTCGGAGTTGTAGGGCAGATCGGTGATGTTGCGCCAGTTGCCGCCGGTGCTGCCGAGGTTGGCGAGACCACGCCATGCGGCGCCGTAGGCGCCCGGCGCGACCACGCCGGGCGAGGTGCGGGCCTCGGAGTACTGGTCCGCCCCCTCGGCGATCTCATCCGCCTCGTTGCCGTCGTCGTCGTCCGCCGCCACGTGCGGCTTCATGGCGCCCGTCGACTGCGCCCGCTCCTTGGCGAGCTGGCCGAGGGCGCGGACGCCGAAGGGGCTCGCCGAGCGACCGGCGGCGGCGGACGGGGGTATGGCGACGAGGGCTGCTGAAGCGGTGATCGCACAGATCGTGAACCACCGTCTTCTGCGGGTTGGTACGGACACAAGGCCTCCCGAGACGGGCATCGACGTTGCCGACGCAGGAGACCTGATCACACCGACGGTGATTACTCCACCACTTGGCGAAATCTTGACGTGTACGTGTCAGTAACTACGGACGCGGCACCCTCACCCCGAGCGGGGGCGGCGGTCGCGGGTCGCGGCGGCGTCCTGGCTCCGCGTGCGCAGGCTGCCCACCGTCTTCAGCAACTGGTCAGCGGGGTCCCGCAGTCGTGGGTGGGCGAGCACCGTGTTCCGCAGACCGCGCACAGGTCTACGCCAAAGACGGTGGGCGGCGGCCACCGGGTGCGGGCGGGCGGCGAAGCCCTCCGCGACCCTCAACTCGCGTGTTTTCAGCCAGTCCTTGTACTCCTTGTCGCCCCTCCCGAGGTCCACCAGGGTCACCCCGTGCCGGGCGGCGGCCTCCGCGGTCCGCAGATGCATCATCAACCCCGGCGAGTAGTAGTGCAGTTCGGGGTCGTAGGCGGTGAACCAGGCCGCCAGCACGGTGCTCGAACGGGGTCCGAAGTGGGCCGCGACCGGCCGGTCCCCCGCGTACACCACCGACAGCACCCCGGTGAAGTGCTCCTCCCGGACGTGGAAGAGATGGTCGACCAGGCCGACGATCCAGGGCCTGGCGAACCGGTCCATGCGGCCCGTCCTGCGGTACTGCGCGGACTTCCACCGCATGAGGGTGCGCAGCGCCTTCGGGTCCCGCTCGTCGAACACGAACCGCAGCTCGCCGATGTCCCGTCCCAGCCGGCGCTCCTTCTTGAGCGTGGTCTTGGCCAGGCCCGGATAGGCCCCGCGCAGCCACTCGGCGTAGGTGCCGTCACCCGGTTTCACGTCGATCACCGGCGAGGCGAAGGTGCCGGTGACGTGCGGCTCGAACGGCCGCTGCTCCTGCACGAGATGGTCGAACTCGAAGATGCTGAGCCGGCAGGCCCGCAGCAGTTCCACCGGGTCCCAGGTGACCCCGGGCCGGTGCACGAGGGCCTGGCAGTCGGACAGTCCGAGCGCGACGGCCCGGCCGGTGCCGAACGGCCCCCGCTCGTACGGGAAGAAGCCGACCGGCTCCCCGCCCTCCCGCAGCACCGCCACCCGGACGCCGCTCCGGTGCCGGCCGACCCCGATGGCGAACTCGGGCGCCAGGAAGGGGTTGGCGTACTCGGGCGACTCGTCCATCGCGCGGTGCCAGGCCGCGCGCAGTTCGGATGTCAGCTCGCCGGGTCTGTGGATGGTGATCTCCACCTCAGCTCGCCCGCCCTTCCGCCCGCGTTCTGAGCGGTGAGCCGCAGCCGGCACGGGCCGGTGAGGCGTGTGGATCATGGCTCATGGATCGCATGGGCGACCGCTCCCCCCATGACGCGCCGGGGCGCGTCCTGCCATTCGTACCGATATGTGCGCATCTCCGCCGTGCGTCGATGCTCAAACGTCGCGAAACAGACGCACCCTGTCAAGGGTGCCTCAGGCGACGGAGGGTTCGCCATGGGTCTGCGGACATCGGTGCCGAACCGGACCGCCGGGCGGGCGGCGACGGCGGCAGGGTCCGGGCCGTGGCCGCGCGGTCCGGGCCGGTGGCGGCCTCATCCGGCCCGGAGGCCGGGCGATTTCGACGACGTGTCCGGAACGCGTCCGCGTTCCGGCTGCCGCAGGGGGACCTGCTGGCACACTGCCTGATCGTCCGGGCACCCATGAAAGGCGGTACGCCATGTCGTCCCTCTCCGAGCCCGCCGAGCTGCTGGCCGCCATGCCGTTCGCGGCCGGGCTGGGCATCGAACTGAAGGAGGCCGCGGCCGAGCGCACGGTCGGCACGCTGGCCTGGTCCCCGGGGGCGTGCACCGTCGGCGGGGCGCTGCACGGCGGTGCGCTGATGGCACTGGCGGACAGCGTGGGTGCCGTGTGCGCCTACCTCAACCTGCCGGAGGGTGCGTCCGGCACGTCGACGGTGGAGTCCAAGACCAACTTCCTGCGGGCGGTCACCACGGGGCACGTCCACGCCACCGCCCGGCCGCTGCACGTCGGCGGGACGCTCATGGTGGTGCAGACGGACCTGCGCGACGACCGGGACCGGCTGGTCGGGCAGACCACGCAGACCCAGATCGTGCTGCGGACGAACGCCCGCTGACCCAGGCACACGACGAGGGCCGGCCCCCGCCCGTCGGCGGGGGCCGGCCCTCGTCGTGTGCGCCCGCGGTATTGACATGAACCTCACCAACTCACAGGCTTCGTGCGTGAAGTTGCTCGAATTTCCTTAGTTTCGAGCGCTTCCGAGCAGAACCAGCAAGAACAGTCAGTCCGCAGTGACGCGAGAGGAGCTGTTCCGCCGTGCGAAGACTCCGACACCGTGTGCCGTGGCGGGCCTGGTTGCCGCTGGGGCTCGCCACCGCCCTGGCGGGCACCGTGCTGGCCGTGCCGGCACCCGCCGCGGCCGCCGCCACCGGCGCCGTGCTGGACCCCGCCCACAGCAGCGTCGGCTGGCAGAGCCCGGTCTACGCCAAAGGCACCGGCGGCGGCCCCGAGAGCTGTCCCGACGCCTCCGCCGACCCCCAGAACACCGTCTGCGACCGCTTCGACCTGACCGTCTCGGTGCCGGACGGCTACTGGGACGACAACCCCGAGGGCGGCGTCCCGCTGTCCATCACCTGGCAGCACCCCACCGACGACTTCGACCTCTACGTCTACGACGACCACGGCAAGCAGGTGGCCTCCAGCGCGGGCACCGCCGACCCGGAGGCCACGGTGGTCCCCCGGGCGTCGGGGACGTACCACGTGGTGGTCGTGCCGTACGACGTGCACGGCAACTCCTTCACGGGCGCGGCCTATCTGCCCGCGACCACGGACGCCGGGGACCTCACCTCCTTCTCCGGCGGCGACGGCAGCTACACGATCGGGGCCGGGCAGCTCAAGGCCCGGGCCGACTTCCTGACCGGCGCCCGGCTCCGGCTCCAGGCTGATCCGTCGGGCTCACTGAGCGACCCGGCCGGTACCGCCATCGTGCGCGAACAGCCCGCCCCGGAGCGGCACACCTCCTCCTTCGACGCGGGCGACTACTACGGCATCCGCTCCCCCGGGGCCGTGCTGCGCGTGTACAAGAAGCCGCTGCGGTTCGGGTTGTACAAGCCGGACAACCGGACCCGGATCTGGCAGGAGGACAAGCCGCTACGCTGGTCCACCGGCGGGATGCGGCAGAGCCTGGCCCGGGGCGCGGACGAGCAGTTCTTCGGCGGCGGCGAGCAAAACGGCAGCCTCTCGCACCGCGGGCAGACGATGTACGTGTCCAACAGTTTCGACTGGAACGAGGGCGGCTACAACAACTCCCAGCCGTTCTACCTCTCCAGCGCCGGCTACGGCGTCTTCCGCAACACCTTCGCGCCGGGTGTCTACACCTTCGGCTCGCCGGTCACCACCGGACAGCAGGAACGGCGCCTGGACGCCTACTACTTCCTGGGTGACGCCAAGCGGGTCATCGGCGCGTACACGGCACTGGTGGGCAGGCCCTTCATGCCGCCGGTGTACGGCCTGGAGCCCGGCGACTCCGACTGCTACCTGCACAACGCCAACCGCGGCGAGCGGCACACCCTGGACGCGCTGAAGATCGCCGACGGCTACACCGAGCACCAGATGCCGCTCGGCTGGATGCTGGTCAACGACGGGTACGGCTGCGGGTACGAGAACCTGCCGCAGACCGCCCAGGGTCTGCAGGACCACCACGCGCAGCTCGGCCTGTGGACCCAGGACGGCATCGACAAGCTCGCCGAACAGGTCAAGGCGGGCCAGCGGGTAGCCAAGCTGGACGTGGCCTGGGTGGGCAACGGCTACAAATTCGCGCTGGACGCCTGCGACGCGGCGAAGAAGGGGATCGAGGACAACAGCGACGCGCGCGGCTTCGTGTGGCTGCCCGTGTCGTGGGCGGGCGCCCAACGCTGCGGGGTGCTGTGGAGCGGCGACCAGCAGCTGTCCTGGGACTACATCCGCTGGCAGATCCCGACCTATGCCGGGGCGACGATGTCCGGCATCGCGTACGACACCGGCGACGTGGGCAGCATCTACCGCCACGACGCCAAGATGTACACCCGTGACCTGCAGTGGAAGGCTTTCCTGCCGGCCATCATGACCATGGACGGCTGGGCCACCGACCTCACCACCAAGAAGCCCGCGGACCAGCAGCCCTGGCTCGACGGCGAGCCGAACACCTCCGTCAACAGGAAGTACCTGCAGCTGAAGGAGCGGCTGCTGCCGTACATGTACACGTTGTCGGCGCAGGCGGCGAGGACGGGCGTGGGCGCGGTGCGTCCGCTGTGGCTGGAGTACCCGGGCGACCCGAACACCCTCGGCAGCCCGGCCCGGTACGAGTTCCTGTCGGGCCCCGACTTCCTGGTGGCCCCGGTCTACCAGGACTCCGACACCCGGGACGGCATCTATCTGCCGAAGGGCACCTGGACCGACTACTGGACCGGCCGCACCTACCAGGGCCCGACCACGGTGAACGGCTACCACGCCCCGCTGGACACCCTTCCGTTGTTCGTGCGCGAGGGCGCGATCGTGCCCATGTGGCCCAAGGGAACGACGAGTTGGCAGACCCGCGACCGGCACGAACTGGACTGGGACCTGTACCCGTCCGCCCACGGCACCGGGCACTACACCCTGTACGAGGACGACGGCGTGACCCGTGACTTCGCCCGTGGCTCCGCCGCCACCCAGCGGGTGTCGGTCCACGCGGACGGCAGGGAGACCACCGTGTCCGTCGGGGCGAGCCGGGGCGAGTACACGGGCAAGGTGGACGCGCGGACGTACCGGTTCACCGTGCACGGCACCGGCGCACCCGCACGGATCCTGCTGAACGGACGTCAACTCCCCGGCCCCGCCTGGTCGTACGACGCCGGCACGCACACCACCACGGTCAGCACGCCGAGCCTGCCGCTCGACCGGGGCTTCGGTCTGCGACTGGTCGACGGGAGGTAAAGGTAACGTATGGTCTAGTCCAAAGAGCGAGTTGGTCTAGTCCAACTTATTGACGTGACCCCAACACCTCCCAGAGCCTGGGGCGACTCCCCACCCCACCCCCTCTGGGAGGCACGCAATGAGACCCCTACGGGCATGTCTGGGTGCGGCGGCCGCCGTGACACTCGCGGCCGCCGGCACCACCGCGTTCGTCGCCGGCAACGCCTCGGGCGCGACCACCGCGCTGAGCAACCGCTGGTACGCCGCCGCCCCGTACCTGATGCCGCTGGACAACGACCCGCCGGACCCGGCCGCCATCATGGACGCCACCGGCCTGAAGGCGTTCCAGTTGGCCTTCGTCCTCGCCCCCAACGGCGGCGGCTGCTCGCCCACCTGGGGTGGCACCGCACCGGTCTCCTCGGACACGGCCGTCCAGTCGATGATCAACACGATCCGGGGCAAGGGCGGTGACGTCTCCGTCTCCATCGGCGGCTACGGCGGCACGAAGCTCGGCCAGGCCTGCTCGGACGCGGCGTCCACGGCGGCGGCCTACCAGCAGGTCATCACCAAGTACGGCCTGCACGCCATCGACTTCGACCTGGAGGAGCCGGAGTACGAGAACACCGCGGCCATCAAGAACGAGATCGGCGCCGCGAAGATCCTCCAGCAGAACAACCCGGGGCTGTACGTGTCCGTGACGACGGCAGGCACGGCGGACGGCACCGGCTGGTTCGGCAAGCAGATGCTGCTGGAGGCCAAGTCACAGGGGTTCACCCCGAACAACTTCTCCATCATGCCGTTCGACGGCGGCTTCAACGGGGCGGCGAGCCAGACGAACGCCCTGACCAACTTCAACTCGATCCTGCAGTCGACCTTCGGCTGGGACCAGGCGACCGCGTACGCGCACGAGGGCTTCTCAGGCATGAACGGCCGCAGCGACTCGGGCGAGATCTTCAGCCAGTCCGACTTCCAGACCGTGCTGGACTACGCGACGGGCCACAACATGGACCGGTTCACGTTCTGGTCCCTGAACCGCGACCGGCAGTGCAGCCCGCCCGACAACGGCGGCCGGACGTCCGGGACCTGTTCGAGCGTCGCCCAGAACGCCTGGGACTTCGCCAAGTACTCGGTGAGGTTCGCGGGCGCCACCCCGCCCACCACGACCCCCACCCCCACGCCCACGCCGACACCCACCCCCACCTCCTGCAAGAACGCCTGGAGTTCGTCGGCGGTGTACACGGCCGGGGACGAGGTGTCGTACGGCAAGCACAACTGGAAGGCCAAGTGGTGGACCCAGAACGAGGTGCCCGGCGCCGCGGAGTGGGGCCCCTGGCAGGACGAGGGTGCCTGCTGAACCTCTTGACGTGTCTGGTTCAGACCTTTAGTTTCACGGGTCATCAGTGACCAAGGATGCGTTCAGCGTTCATGATGCTGAACGCATCCCGGTCCGACGAAGGGACCCCCCACATGACCCGATCCCGGCTGCTCGCGGTGACGACCACCGCGGGCCTCGCCCTCACCCTCACCGTGCTCGGCGGCGGCAGCGCGGGCGCCGCCGATCCGCACGTCGCGCCCGGCGGCAACTTCGACCTGTCGGTCTGGGAACTCCAGGAGCCCGTGGGCTCCCCCGGGCAGCCCACCACCATCCCCTCGTCCCGGCTCCAGGGAGCGGGCGGCTACCAGGACGCCTACTTCTACACCGACACCCGCGACGGGGCGATGACCTTCTGGGCCCCCGAGAAGGGCGTCACCACCCCGAACTCGAACTACGCCCGCTCCGAACTGCGGGAGATGAACCGCGACGGCGGCCCCGCCGACTGGGCGCTCGGCGGCTCACACCGGATGAGCGCGACGCTGCGGGTGGTCTCCGTGACGAAGAACGTGTGCGTGGGCCAGATCCACCTCGGCAGCGGCGGCTCCTCCACCAAGCCGCTGCTCGAGCTGTACTACCACGCGAACGGGGACATCGTCCTCGGCACCGAGAACTCGCCCTCCGGCGGCCAGACCCCGCACACCGTCGGCCATGTGTCCGTCGGCAAGACATGGAGCTACACCATCGCCGTCTCCGGCGGGGACACCATCGACCTGACCGTGAACGGCACCACCACGCACTACGGCATTCCCGCGTCCTTCAAGCCGTACAAGCAGTACTTCAAGGCCGGCTCGTACAACCAGTCCTCCTCCGGCAGCACCACGAACGGTGCCCGCGTCGCGTTCTACGGCCTGACGGTCAGACACGGCTGACACGCGGTCCGACCTGCGCGACTGGTGCAATCGGCCACACGGTCGTAGCGTCGAGTGAACGCGGTCGACACAGCACAACGTGGGAGCGGCCATGCGCGGATCACTGGTGGGAACGGCGGTCACCCTGGCGGCAGGAGCCCTGCTGACAGCGTCGATGACGACGGCCTCGGCCAGTCCGCCGACTCCGGCCGTGACCGCCGTGCAGGGCGATCACTCCAAGCCCGTGCTGGTCGACTGCTTCTTCCATCGCAACGTCCGCCCGGCCGACTTCATCCTCGCCTGCGGTGACGGCAACAGCCGGCTCACCGGTCTGAGCTGGAGCAAGTGGGGCCGGAACGGGGCACGTGGCATGGGCGTGAACTGGGTCAACGACTGCAAGCCGTACTGCGCGGCCGGCACCTTCCACTCGTACCCGGTGGTCATCCGGCTCTCCGGCGAGCAGACCTGGAAGAAGCACCCGTCCTTCAAGCGCTTCACGCAGATGAGCCTGACCTACACCGGCGCCCGGCCGGAGGGCTTCAAGCAGGTCATGACGTACCCGCTCTGGGACTGACCCGGGAGCCCTCCGGCCGCCGCGCGCGGCGCCTCAGCCGATCTCCACCAGCAGGTCGCCGCCCTCGACCTGCTGGATCCGGTTGATGGCCAGCCGGGACACCCGGCCCGCCTTGGAGGCCGTGATCGTGGCCTCCATCTTCATCGCCTCGATGGTGGCGACGGTGGCTCCGGCCGCCACCTCGTCGCCCTCGGCCACGGCGAGCGTGACCACACCGGCGAACGGGGCCGCCACATGGCCCGGGTCGGACCGGTCGGCCTTCTCCGTGACCGGCACGTCGGAGGCCGCCGCCCGGTCGCGGACCTGGATGGGCCGCAGCTGGCCGTTGAGCGACGACATCACCGTGCGCATACCGCGCTCGTCGGCCTCGCCGACCGCCTGCAGCTCGATCAGCAGCCGGACGCCGGGCTCCAGGTCGACGGCGTACTCCTTGGCCTGGCGCAGGCCGTAGAAGAACGCCTTGCTGTCCAGGACGCTGGTGTCCCCGAAGGCCTGGCGGTGCGTGTCGAACTCGCGGGTCGGGCCGGGGAACAGCAGCCGGTTGAGGGTCGCCCGTCGGTCCTTCGCCAGCCCCTCGCGGTCCTCGGTGGACAGCTCGGGCACCGGCTTGGCCGCGGCGCGTCCCTGGAGGGCCTTGGTGCGGAACGGCTCCGGCCAGCCGCCGGGCGGGGTGCCCAGCTCGCCGCGCAGGAAGCCGATGACCGAGTCGGGGATGTCGAACCGGTCGGGAGTCTGCTCGAAGGCGTCCGGGGAGACCCCGGCGCCCACCAGGTGCAGGGCCAGGTCGCCGACCACCTTCGAGGACGGGGTGACCTTGACCAGGCGGCCGAGGATGCGGTCGGCGGCGGCGTACATCGCCTCGATGTCCTCGAAGCGGTCCCCGAGGCCCAGGGCCACGGCCTGGGTGCGCAGGTTGGACAGCTGGCCGCCCGGGATCTCGTGGTGGTAGACCCGGCCGGTCGGGGACGCGAGGCCCGCCTCGAACGGGGCGTAGATCTTGCGGACGCCCTCCCAGTACGGCTCCAGGTCGCCCACGGCCTGCAGGTCGAGGCCGGTGGGCCGGTCGGAGTGGTCGGTGGCGGCGACGAGCGCCGACAGCGACGGCTGCGAGGTCGTACCGGCCATGGACGCGACCGCGCCGTCGACCGCGTCGGCACCGGCCTGGATCGCGGCGAGGTAGGTGGCGAGCTGGCCGCCCGCGGTGTCGTGCGTGTGCAGGTGCACGGGCAGATCGAACTCGCGGCGCAGCGCCGAGACGAGCTTGGCGGCGGCCGGGGCGCGCAGCAGTCCGGCCATGTCCTTGATCGCGAGGACATGGGCGCCGGCCTCGACGATCTGCTCGGCCAGGCGCAGGTAGTAGTCGAGCGTGTAGAGCCGCTCGGCCGGGTCGTTGAGGTCGGCGGTGTAGCAGAGCGCGACCTCGGCGATCGCGGTGCCGGTCTCACGTACGGCCTCGATGGCGGGCCGCATCTGGCCGACGTCGTTCAGCGCGTCGAAGATGCGGAAGATGTCGATGCCGGTGGCGGCGGCCTCCTGCACGAAGGCGTCGGTCACCTCCGTCGGGTACGGCGTGTAGCCGACGGTGTTGCGGCCGCGCAGCAGCATCTGGAGGCAGATGTTCGGCACGGCCTCGCGCAGCGCGGCCAGCCGCTCCCAGGGGTCCTCGGCGAGGAAGCGCAGGGCCACGTCGTAGGTGGCGCCGCCCCAGCACTCCAGGGACAGCAGCTGCGGCAGGGTGCGGGCGACCACGGGGGCGACGGCGAGGAGGTCCTTGGTGCGCACCCGGGTGGCGAGCAGGGACTGGTGGGCGTCGCGGAAGGTGGTGTCGGTGACGCCGATGGTCGGGGACTCGCGCAGATGGCGGGCGAAGCCCTCGGGGCCGAGCTCCACGAGGCGCTGGCGGGAGCCCGCGGGCGGCTCGCCGGCCGGCAGCGCGGGGAGCTTGGTGACCGGGTCGAGCAGGTCCGGGCGTTCGCCGTGCGGCTTGTTGACGGTGACGTCGGCGAGGAAGGTGAGCAGCTTGGTGCCGCGGTCCGCGGAGGAGCGGGCGGTGAGCAGGTGGGGGCGCTGCTCGATGAAGGAGGTGGTGACCCGGCCCGCCTGGAAGTCGGGGTCGTCCAGAACGGCCTGCAGGAACGGGATGTTGGTGGCGACACCGCGGATGCGGAACTCGGCGACGGCGCGCCGGGCCCGGCCGACGGCGGCCTTGAAGTCCCGCCCGCGGCAGGTGAGTTTGACCAGCATCGAGTCGAAGTGGGCGCTGATCTCCGTACCCGCGTGGGTGGTTCCGCCGTCGAGGCGGATGCCGGAGCCGCCCGGTGAGCGGTAGGCGCTGATCCGGCCCGTGTCCGGGCGGAAGCCGTTGGCGGGGTCCTCGGTGGTGATGCGGCACTGCAGGGCCGCACCGCGCAGGGTGATGGAGTCCTGGGAGAGGCCGAGGTCCTCCAGGGTCTGGCCGGAGGCGATCCGCAGCTGGGCCTGGACGAGGTCGACGTCCGTGACCTCCTCGGTCACGGTGTGCTCGACCTGGATGCGCGGGTTCATCTCGATGAAGACGTGGTTGCCGTCCCGGTCGAGCAGGAACTCGACGGTGCCCGCGTTGCGGTAGCCGATCTCGCGGGCGAAGCGGACGGCGTCGGCGCAGATCC
This sequence comes from Streptomyces sp. NPDC037126, assembly GCF_055605965.1. Classification (NCBI taxonomy): domain Bacteria; kingdom Bacillati; phylum Actinomycetota; class Actinomycetes; order Kitasatosporales; family Streptomycetaceae; genus Streptomyces; species Streptomyces sp. NPDC037126. The sequence continues at coordinate 182,758 of NZ_JBVJTD010000004.1, read as the reverse complement.
GGTCGCGCAGTTCGGGGTCGAGGTTGGGGGCGGGCGCCAGCTCGATGACCTTCTGGTGGCGGCGCTGCAGCGAGCAGTCCCGCTCGAAGAGGTGGATGACATTGCCCTCGCCGTCGGCGAGGATCTGCACCTCGATGTGGCGCGGGTCGACGACGGCCTTCTCCAGGAAGACGGTCGGGTCGCCGAACGCGGACGCGGCCTCACGGGAGGCGGCCTCGATGGACTCCCGCAGCTGGGCGGGGTCCTCGACGCGGCGCATGCCGCGCCCGCCGCCGCCCGCGACCGCCTTGACGAAGACGGGGAAGCCGATCTCCTCGGCCGCGCGCACCAGTTCGTCCACGTCGTTGGAGGGCGCGGAGGAGCCGAGCACGGGCACGCCCGCGGCGCGGGCCGCGGCGACCGCGCGGGCCTTGTTGCCGGTCAGCTCCAGCGTCTGGGTGCCGGGGCCGACGAAGGTGATGCCCGCCTCCTCGCAGGCGCGGGCCAGCTCCGGGTTCTCGGACAGGAAGCCGTAGCCCGGGTAGACGGCGTCGGCGCCCGCCCGGAGGGCGGCGGCCACGATCTCCTCGACGGAGAGGTAGGCCCGCACCGGATGCCCCGGTTCCCCGATCTCGTACGCCTCGTCGGCCTTGAGCCGGTGCAACGAGTTGCGGTCCTCGTGCGGGAACACGGCGACGGTGCGCGCCCCGAGTTCGTAGCCCGCCCGGAACGCGCGGATCGCGATCTCTCCACGGTTGGCGACCAGCACCTTGCGGAACATCCTGGATTCCCTTCAGCTGCCTGCCGGCGACGAACACCATGGTGTCAGCCACGCCCTGCCGTACTCGCGGCAACCATAGGGGTTGCCCGTCCGTGTCGACGTGCGAAAACCATCACACCGACAACGTGTTCAGCGCCACAGGGACGCGCGGTCCGGTCAGCGTTCGAGGGATGTCATCGCCGCGTTTCCGGCGTGGTCGGCGCTCTCCACGGGGGCCAGCAGTCCGGGACGTAAGGGCCCCGGCGCGGGGAGCGGCACGACGGCGGTCCCGGTCGGCACGGCGGTGGTTCCGGCCGGAACGGGGGCGGTTCCGGTCGGCACGGGGGCCGGTGCGGGGGCCGGGGCGGGAGCGGTCGGGGACAGGCCGGTGTCCCGGGTGGGCAGCAGGGCTCGTACGAAGGCCCGCAGCCGCGCCCGGCGGCCGTGCAGCAGCCCGAGGACGATCGCCGCGCCGACCGCGATCAGGTGCTCGCGTCCCGCCAGGTTGGGGACGGCGATCGACTCCCACACCATCGACCCGCCGGTCAGCGTGAACACCACGGGAGCGCGCCGGACGACGGCGAGATAGGTGAACAGGCCGACGACGGCCGCGGAGGGCCCGGTGTCGAGCACCCGACCGCATTCGGGCGGCAGGCCGAAGCCCCACCAGCCGGGCCCCGCCGCGATCATCACACGGGCGGTGAGGGTGCCGGCCACCGTGGTGGCGTAGGCGATCGCCAGGGTGCGGGTCCGGCCGAGGGCCAGCTCGGCGAGGGCGAAGGCCAGGAACAGCTGGGTGATGCCCGCCCAGACCGGCAGGTCGAGAGCCGGTACGTACAGCGACACCGGGGTGCGCAGCAGGGACAGCCACAGCGGCAGGTCGGCGGTGACGCCGCCGAGGCGCCGTACCCACGTCGCTCCGAGGGGATGCTGGGCGATGTCGTGGAAGAAGACGACGCCGAACGCCGCCACGAAGCCCAGCAGCAGCCCGGACAGTCCGCGCCGCGCGAGCCTCTGCACCGGGTCGACGACGATGGCGTACCACTCGCCCCGCAGCGTCCGTCCGGTGAACCGGACGAGGCGTGCGCACAGCAGACGGTACTGCTCCAGGCGCCCTTCAGCGGTCATGAGGCACGGCAGCCCGTCGCCTTCGACTCACTCGTCATGTACATCGCCCCCTTCACCTCGCGTCCCGGCGGTCGGCCGTGCGAGGCGTTTTCCCGTTATCCGCCCGTTTCAGGCGTCATCGTATTGATGTACGGATCTTGTGGGTCGGGTCCGCCCTCCCCGCGGTGCCCCGGCCCTCCCCCTCGGACGGGTCTTCGCGGTGGCGAGACCCGGGGGACAGTTCAGCGAGCGGGAGGGCGACCGTCAAGATCCTTAACGGGTGGGAAGACCCACAGCCGGACGGAACGGAAAACCAGGGCCGGAAGGCAACCTTCATCTCTTCTCGGCCGTCCTCCAGATCAGGCCCTATCGGCGCTCGACACGACCGTCCGGCTACCGGAACGAGTGTGGAACCCGTCTGTTCCGATCACGAACTCTCTTATAGTGACCGGCAGTTCACCACTCGGCGTCATGTCCCCTCATTCGAACGACTCCGCCCGCCGCCACCTGTCCGCACCCGCCGCGAGGACCAGACCGGACCGATGACAGCCCCCACGCAGCCCGGCGACCGACCGTCCCTCCGTACGCTCCTCCCCGCCCTCGCCGTGACCCTGGCGCTGTCGGCGCTCGTGGTCTGCGCGGCCCTGGCGACGGCACCCGACTCGGTGCGCACCCCGCTCGCCTGGGGCGCGGGCGCCGCGGTGGTCGTCCTCGGCGCGGCGGTGGCCACGGCCGCGCACGCCCTGCGGGCCGCGCGCGGCGACAGGCGCCAGCTGGACGGCGTCACGCGGGACCTCGGACGGCTGCTCCAGCAGCAGGCCCGCACGGCCGAGGAGGCGCGCGGGGAGCAGCAGCGGCTCATCGACGAACTCGCCCGGCAGCGCACGGAGCTGACGGAGTCGTTCGCCGCAGAGCGCGCCCGGCTGGAGCAGCGGGGCGCACACGAGACGGAGCGGCTGCGGGCGGAGAACGCCCGGCTGACGGGCGAGCTGGAGCGGGCCCGCCGGGAGCGGGCCACGGCGGTCTCCGCGACCTCCAACGCCGCAGCGCGGATGCAGGCCCTGGCCACGGCCACGCTCGCCGACCTGCGGGCGATGGAGGAGCGGCACGGCGACGAGGACGTCCTCGCCGACCTCCTGCACCTCGACCACCGCACCGCCCAGGCGGGGCGGCTCGCCGACTCCGTCGCCGTGCTGACCGGGGCCCGTTCGGGGCGGCGGTGGGCGCGGCCCATCGGCATGGAGTCGGTCCTGCGCGGTGCGCTGGGCCGGATCGCCGGGTACCGGCGGGTGCGGGTGCACTCGGTCAGCGGGACGGCCGTCGCCGGGCACGCGGCCGAGGGTGTGATGCACGCGCTCGCCGAACTCCTCGACAACGCCGCGAACTTCTCGCCGCCGAACGCCGAGGTCCACGTCTATGTGGAGGAGGTGCCGGCCGGGGTCATCGTGTCCGTCGAGGACAGCGGGCTTGTCATGGGCGACGTGCAACTGCGGCGCGCCGAGCGGGCGGTGTCCGGTGACGTGTCGGAGCTGGGCGGTCTGACCGGCACCCGGCTCGGGCTCGCCGTGGTGGGGCGGCTGGCCCTGAAGCACGGGCTCACGGTGTCGTTCCGGCCGTCGGCTCGCGGCGGTACGGGCGTGCTGATGCTGATCCCGCAGGAGATCCTGACGAGTCCGGCGCAGGCCCCGGCCGTGGCACCGGTCGCGCCGGGTCAGGAGGTGTCCGCACGGCCGCACCCCCCCAAGGCCCCGGCGCCGGCCCCAGAGTCCCCCGAGCCCACCGGGCCGGTCCCTGCGCAGGGGCCGGCCGGACTTCCCAGGCGTCGCCGGGGCCGTACGCTCGCGGAGGCGGAGCGACACCGGTCGGTGCGGCGCACGGCCGACGACCGGCCCGGTGCCGGCGACGCCAAGGTCCGGGCGGCGCGTTTCGGCAGCTTCCGCCGAGCGGTCCGCCCCACCACGTCGGACACCCACCTGGGCACTCCCGGCCCGGCGACCGGGCAGGACACCCCGGCCACGCCCGAGCCGCCCGCCCCGGCCCCCACCCACCGACAGCCCCCACCGGAACCGACCGCCCCGCACGAGACGTCTACGGACCACGGGACGGGGAACTCCCGGCACGAGACGCCTTCGGCTCAGTGGGCGGGAAACTCCCCGCACGAGACGCCTTCGGCCCAATGGACGGCAGAATCCCCGCACAAGACGCCCTCGGCCCGATGGACGGGAAGCCCCGCCGACGAGGCCGCCCCGGACCACCGGCAGACACCGCCGGAACCGACCGACCTCCGCGAGGCGCCCCAGGGCGCACGGACGGCGAACGTCCCGCGCGAGGCCCCGGGCGGGTGGCCGGCGGACGCCTCGCGCGAGGAGTTCGCGAACGGGTGGACGGCGAGCACCTCATGCGAGGCGAGTGCGGATGGTTGGGCGGCGGACCCCGTGCGCGAGGCGAGTACGGGCCGATGCGCGGCGGCCCCCCCGCGCCAGGCAGCTGCGGACGGCTGGACCGCGAGCACCTCACACGAGGCAAGTGCGGACGAGTGGGCAGCGGACGCCGTGCGCGAGGCGGGTGCGGACGGACGGGCGGCGGGCTCCACGCGGGACGCGGTGTCCGGCCGGCGGGCGGGCGGCTCTCCTCGGCACGTCGCTCCCGACCACTGGCCGGGGAACCGCTCGCAGGACACCGGCTCTGAGCACCGCACGGACGCCACCCCCCAGCACGTCGCCCCCAACCCCTGGACGGAAAACCACCCGCACGACACCGGCCCCGAGCACCGCACGGACGCCACGCGCCGGCACACCGACCCCGGCCACCGGGCGGCGGGTGCTCCGCGGGACCCCGTGTCCGACGAACCCCAGCATTCCTCCCCCACGCACCCGGAAGGCGACATCACTTCATGACCGGCCCGAGCACCGCCGACGACAAGCTCACCTGGCTCCTGGAGGGCCTGTTGGAGAGGACGCCCGGGGCCCGGCACGCGCTCGTTCTGTCCCGGGACGGGCTGAAGCTGTGCCGTACCCCGGAGATGGGCGTCGACCGGGCCGACCAGCTCGCCGCGATCGCCGCCGGCATCCAGTCGCTGTCGCACGGGGCGTCCATCGAGTTCGGCGACGGCAGCGGAGGCGTCCGCTCGGCGATGACCGAGTTCCACGGCGGCGTGCTGTTCATCGTCGAGGCGGGCGCGGGAGCCCATCTCGCCGTCGTGACGGACGAGGACGCCGACACCGGCATCGTCGGGCACACGATGAGCGAACTGGTGGAGCAGCTCGGCGCCCACCTGACCGCAGTCCCCCGTACGTCATGAGCCGTACGGGCCCGGGCCGCCCGGGGCGGGACGACGCGCCCGACCGGCTGTACACCATCACCCAGGGCCGCAGCCGCACCGATCCGGACAGCCCCTTCGACCTGGTCACCCTCGTCGTCGCCGAGTCGGAGCCGGCGACCGGTATGCAGTCGGAGCACGTGGCGATCCTCCGGATGAGCGAGTTCCCCACCTCGGTGGTGGAGATCGCCGCCGAGCTGGGGCTGCCCGTGAGCATCACCAAGGTGCTGCTGAGCGACCTGCTGGCGGCCGGCCGGGTCAGCGCCCGGCATCCGCACGGACCCGCCGTCACCGACCCCGACATCCTGGAGCAGGTGCTCGTTGGACTCCGCAGCCTCTGACGCGCGCACCCCGCTGGGTGCCTCCGCCGACAACGGTCTCAAGGTCGTGGTCGTGGGCGGAATCGGCGTCGGCAAGACCACCCTGGTCCGCTCCGTCAGCGAGATCCGTCCCCTCAGCACCGAGGAGACGATGACCCAGGTCGGCGCGGCGCTCGACGACCTCCGGCAGGTACGCGGGAAGCACGCCACGACCGTCGCCTTCGACTTCGGCCGCATCACGCTGGACGCGCGCAACGTGCTGTACCTGTTCGGCGCGCCCGGCCAGGAACGGTTCTGGTTCCTGTGGGACCGGCTGTTCTCCGGCACGCTCGGCGCGGTCGTCCTGGTCGACACCCGCCGGATCGACGACTCCTGGTACGCCGTCGACCGGTTGGAGGAGCACGGCACGCCGTTCGTCGTGGCCTGCAACGACTTCGGCGGCCCGGTCCGTGCGGGTGAGGACGTCCGCGCGGCCCTCGACCTGGACCCGGAGGTGCCGCTGGTCGACTGCGACGCCCGCTCGCGCGCCTCCGCCAAGCAGCTGCTGATCACGCTGGTGCAGCACGCGAAGAACCGGTACGCCGACCTGCCCGCACAAGCGTGCCTGTCCCCACGGGAGTTCGTGTGACCACGTCCGACGCCGTACCGCTCGGCGGCCCCCGGTTCCAGACCGAACCCGCCCGGCTGTACCGGGAGATGAGGCGCGACCACGGCTCCGTGGTGCCGGTGCTGCTCGACGGCGGCGTCCCGGCCTGGCTGGTCCTCGGCTATCGCGAGCTGCACCAGGTCACGGGGGATCCGGTGCTGTTCAGCCGGGACTCCGGGCTGTGGAACCAGTGGCCGAACATCCCCGCCGACTGGCCGCTGCTGCCGATGATCGGCCGCGGACAGCCCTCCATCCTCTACACCGTCGGCGAGCGGCACCGGCAGCGCGCGGCGATGGTCAGCGACGCGCTGGAGTCGGTGGATGCGTTCGAACTGCGGGGCCACGCCGAGCGGTTCGCGGACGAGCTGATCGACGTGATCTGCCCCTCCGGCGAGGCGGAGCTGATCGCGCAGTACGCGACGCTGCTGCCGGTGCGGGTCCTCGCCCGGCTCTACGGCTTCCCGGACGAGGACGGCCCGGGGCTGGTCACCGCGCTGAACGACATGATCGACGGCCGGGATCGCGCCCTCGCCGGACAGGCCCATCTGGCCGCATCCATGGGCCAGTTGCTCGCCGAACGGAAGCGGCGTCCCGCCGCCGACGTGGTCTCCCGGATGCTCGCCGACGGGAGCGGGTTCACCGACGAGGAGATCGCGCAGGACCTGATGGTGATGCTGGCGGCCGGGCACCAGCCGACCGCCGACTGGATCGGCAACTCGCTGCGGCTGATGCTCACCGACGACCGGTTCACCGCCTCCCTGTTCGGCGGCCGGCACAGCGTCGCCGAGGCGATGAACGAGGTGCTGTGGGAGGACACGCCCACCCAGAACGTGGCGGGCCGCTGGGCCGCCCGCGACACCCACCTCGGCGGGCGTCGCGTCCGGGCCGGCGATCTGCTGCTGCTCGGGCTGCAGGGCGCCAACTCCGATCCCCAGGTGCGCACCGACGCCTCCGCGCTGACCGGCGGCAACAGCGCGCACTTCGCCTTCGGGCACGGCGAGCACCGCTGCCCGTTCCCGGCGCAGGAGATCGCCGAGGTGATCGCGCGGACCGGGGTCGAGGTGGTGCTGGACCGGCTGCCGGACATCGACCTGGCGGTGCCCGCCGAGTCCCTCACCCGCAGGCCCTCGCCCTGGCTCAGGGGACTGACCCGACTGCCCGTCCGGTTCACCCCCGTACCCGCCCTCTGACCCGCGCCGCCCCGACCGCACCCGCCGATGCGCCCCGCCCCCCGAGCACGGCACACCGACCGCACCCGCCGTTCCGCCCCGCACTCCTACCGCGCGCCCCCGGTCGCACCAGCTGGTGGGCCGGGGTCCGGCCGCAGACCCCGGCCCGGACCGGCGCAGTACGCATGACGCAGTACACCGACCCCTGCCCTGGGAGGCACGCCACGATGACGACCGGCACCGGCACAACCCGGATCGCCCTGGACCCCTTCGTCACCGACCTGGACGGCGAGAGCGCGGCGCTGCTCGCGGCCGGCCCGCTCGCCGCCGTGGAACTGCCCGGCGGCGTCCCGGTGTGGGCCGTCACCCACCACGCCGAGGCGAAGGCTCTGCTCACCGACCCGCGCCTGGTGAAGGACATCAATGTGTGGGGCGCCTGGCAGCGTGGCGAGATACCCGCCGACTGGCCGCTGATCGGGCTCGTCAACCCGGGCCGTTCCATGCTGACCGTGGACGGCGCCGACCACCGCAGGCTGCGCTCGCTGGTCGCCCAGGCGCTGACCCCGCGCCGGGTGGAGCGGATGCGCGAACGCATCGAGAAGCTCACCGGGGACCTGCTGGACGCGCTGCCGGCCGGCGAGGAGGTGGTGGACCTGAAGGCGGCCTTGGCCCACCCGCTGCCGATGTTCGTCATCGCCGACCTCATGGGCGTGGAGGAGTCGCAGCTGCCCCGGCTGACGGTGCTCTTCGAGAAGTTCTTCTCGACGCAGACCCCGCCCGGGGAGGTCGTCGCCACGCTCACCGAGCTGGCGGGAATCATGACGGGGACGGTGGCCGCCAGGCGGGCCGAGCCGGGCGACGACCTGACCAGCGCGCTGATCCTCGCCTCGGAGGACGGCGACCGCCTCACCGACCAGGAGATCGTCTCCACGCTCCAGCTGATGGTGGCGGCGGGTCACGAGACGACGATCTCCCTGATCGTCAACGCCGTCGTCAACCTGTCCACCCACCCCGGGCAGCGCGCGACGGTGCTCTCGGGCGAGGCCGGCTGGCCCGCGGTCGTCGAGGAGACCCTGCGCCACTCGACGCCCACCTCGCACGTGCTGATCCGGTTCGCGACCGAGGACGTGCCGGTCGGGGGCGGGGTGATCCCGGCCGGGGACGCGCTGATCGTGTCGTACGGCGCGATCGGCCGCGACGGGAACGCGCACGGCCCGACCGCCGGGGACTTCGACATCACCCGGGAGACGAGGAACCGTCACATCTCCTTCGGCCACGGCCCGCACGTGTGCCCAGGGGGCGCGCTCTCCCGTCTGGAGGCCGGTGTGGCGCTCCCCGCGCTGTACGCCCGCTTCCCCCGCCTGGAACTGGCGGTCCCCGTGACCGAGCTGCGTCACAAGCCGGTGGTCACGCAGAACGACCTGTTCGAGCTGCCGGTGCGGCTGAACGGCTGAGTTGACTTGGAGCGCGCTCCAGGTCATAGCGTCGCGGACACCCGGTGCGCGGCGGCCGCGCCCCCGGCCTCACACACGGGATGCCGGGTGCCGGAATCCGTCGCTAGATGGAGGAAGGCCCACGCGCCGGGGAGACGACGAGCGAGGACACGGGAAAGGACCACCCATGCGCAAGCGCAGTCTGCGGGACCTCCAGGTATCGGCCATCGGCCTCGGGTGCATGGGGATGTCCGCCTTCTACGGCACCACCGACCAGGACGAGGGCATCGCGACCATCCGGCGCGCCCTCGAACTGGGCATCGACTTCCTGGACACCGCGCAGCTCTACGGCCCGCTCACCAACGAGTCACTGGTCGGCGAGGCGATCAGGGGGCACCGCGACGAGTACGTGATCGCGACCAAGTTCAACTACCGCATGGACGACGCGGTACCGGGCGACATGAGCACCGTGGGCCGGCAGGACGGCTCGGCCGAGCATGTGCGCAGCTCGGTCCACGGCTCGCTGGAGCGGCTGGGCACGGACCACATCGACCTGTACTACCAGCACCGGGTCGACCCGGCCGTGCCGATCGAGGAGACGGTCGGCGCGCTCGGGGAGCTGGTCGCCGAGGGCAAGGTGCGGCACATCGGGCTGAGCGAGGCGAGCGCGGAGACCATCCGCCGCGCCCACGCCGTGCACCCGATCACCGCGGTCCAGAGCGAGTACTCGCTGTGGACGCGGGACGTGGAGGCCGAGGTGCTGCCCGCCTGCCGCGAGCTGGGCATCGGCTTCGTGCCGTACTCCCCGCTCGGCCGCGGCTTCCTCGCCGGGCGCTTCTCCTCCCCGGCCGAGCTGGACGAGAACGACTTCCGCCGCAACAACCCGCGCTTCACCGACGCCAACCTGGAGGCGAACCTGCGGCTGGCGGCGAAGGTGAAGGAGATCGCGGCCGAGAAGGACGTGACCCCGGCCCAGCTGGCGATCGCCTGGGTGCTGGCGCAGGGCGAGGACCTGGTGCCGATCCCCGGCACGAAGCGCCGCACCTACCTGGAGCAGAACGCCGCCGCGGTCGGTATCGAGCTGACCGCGCAGGACCTGGCCCGCATCGACGCCGAGCTGCCCGAGGTCGCGGGCGAGCGCTACGACGAGGCGGGGATGCGGTCGGTGAACCGCTAGGCGAGCGTCGCCGTGGCCGGGCGGGTCGCCCGCCCGGCGGGGGGCGGCATGCCGACCGCCCGGGGTGGGCGTAGCGTCCCGGTAGGCGAGAAAAATCCGGCACACCGGGCTGGGCACTCCCCGCCCCCGGGACGCAGGCGAGCGCCCCGCCGGCCTTTCGCCCCGCGTTGCTGGAGGTGCCAGGTGACCGGCACGGGTGATCCGGCCGTCCGAAACGACGAACTGGACGCCGCGTTCGCGGAGACGGTGCGCCGCACCGGCGCGTCCATCGGTGCGCTCTACCTGCTCACGGCGGACGAGCGGCTGCTGCGGCTGGACGTCCTCTACGGCGTGTCTGCCGAGTTCGCCGCGCCGTGGGCGACGGTCTCGATGGCCGCTCCCGCGCCGGTGGCCGACGCGGTCCGGGAGGATCGCGTGGTCTGGCTGGGCAGCCAGGATCAAATGGCTCGGCGCTATCCGCGCACGGCGATGGCGCTGCCGTACCCCCTGGCGATGGTCGCCGCGCCCGTCTCGGGCCTGCGGCGGTGGGGGGCGCTGCTGCTGATGTGGCCGGCCACCCGGCCGCACCGGATGACCCGGCGGGAGCAGGGCCACATCGCGTCGCGGTGCCGCCACCTGGCCCGGCTCCTGGAGGAGACCGACGGGCGCGGGCCTCACCCGCCCTCCGGCGCCGACGCGCCCCGCGTGCTGTCCCCCGGGTCCGGGGGCCGGCGCGAGGGCCCGGCGATGGCCGCCGCCGACTTCGCCGAGCGGCTGCCCGGCGGCAGCTGCGCCCTGGACCTGGAGGGGCGGGTCACCTACGTCAGCTCCGGGGCCTGCGACCTGCTGGGCGCCACCGCGGGCCGGCTGCTGGGCACGCGGCCGTGGCAGTCCCTGCGCTGGCTCGACGACCCCGTGTACGAGGACCGCTACCGGGCCGCGGTGATCAGCCGGGAGCCGGTCTCCTTCAGCGCGTGCCGCCCGCCGGACCAGTGGCTGGACTTCCATCTCTTCCCGGACGCCAGCGGCATCAGTGTCCGCGTCGTTCCCAGCGGGGACCGGCACGTGGCGACCCCGGCGCCCCACCGGGCCGCGGGGGACACCACGCCCACGCGCGCGGGGCAGCTCTACCAGCTGATGCACCTGGCCGCAGGGCTGACCGAGGTCGTCGGCGTCCAGGACGTCATCGATCTGATCGCCGACCAGGTCATGCCCGCGTTCGGCGCGCAGGGCCTGGTGCTGTCCGCGGCGGACGCGGGGCGGCTGCGGATCACCGGGCACCGCGGCTACGCGCCGGACACGATCGAGCGTCTCGACGGGCTGCCGCTCGACACCACGTTCACACCGGCCGGGAGGGTCCTGACCACCGGGATCCCGGCGTTCTTCCCGGACGCCGAGCAGATGCGGCGCGACTACCCCGAGGCGGTGCCGGTCAGTGGCAAGGGGGCCTGGGCCTTCCTGCCGCTGATCATCTCCGGCCGGCCGGTCGGCTGCTGTGTGCTGTCCTACGACGGCGCCCACCCGTTCCCGGCCGAGGAACGCGCGGTCCTGGCGTCGCTCGCCGGTCTCCTCGCCCAGGCCCTGGACCGGGCCCGGCTCTACGACACCAAGCACGAGCTGGCCCACGCGCTCCAGCAGGCGCTCCTGCCACGCACCCTGCCGACGGTCCCCGGTCTGCGGGTCGCGGCCCGCTATCTGCCCGCGACCCGGGGCATGGAGATCGGCGGGGACTTCTACGACCTGATCCGGCTCGGCGACGGCGCCGCGGTGGCCGTCATCGGCGACGTCCAGGGGCACAACGTAGCCGCCGCGGCGCTGATGGGGCAGGTCCGCACCGGCGTCCGCGCCCACGCGGCGATCGGGGCGGCCCCGGACCGCATCCTCTCGGGCACCAACCGGCTCCTCGCCGATCTCGGCTCGGACCTGTTCACCAGTTGCCTCTGCGCCCACCTCGACCTCGCCGGGCGGCGCGCGACCCTGGCCAGCGCCGGCCACCCGCCGCCCCTGCTGCGCCTCCCGGTCGGCGACACCCGGCCCGTCGTGGTCCCGGCCGGACCGCCCCTCGGGGTCGACCCCGCCGCCGTGTTCCCCCCGACCGTGATCCCGCTCGCCCCCGGTGCGCTGCTCGCCTTCTACACCGACGGCCTGGTGGAACGGCCCGGCGTCGACCTCGACGACTCCACGGCCGACCTCGCCCGCCGGCTCGCCGCCGCCCGCGAGGAGAACCTGGAGCTCGTGATCGACACGCTGCTGCGGCACGCCGGCACGGCCGCCCGGCGTACCGACGACATCGCGCTGCTCGTACTGCGCGTGGCGGACGAGGCCGGGACAGCGGGACGCCACTCCTCTCCGCCGGCCAGGCGGTAGACGTGGAGCGCCTGGCCGATCACCGGCTGGGCCACGTTGCGTACGCGTACCCCGCCGCTGGTCATCCCGTGTTCGGTGCCGGCGTGGGCGTGGCCGTGGACGGCGAGGTCGGCGCCGCCGGTGTCGATGGCCTCCGCGAGGAGATAGCTGCCGAGGAACGGGGGGATCTCAAGCGGCTCCCCGGCCAGGGTGTCCGGCACGGGTGAGAAGTGGGTGAGCGCGATCCGCTCGTCGCAGTTCCACTGCTCCAGGTCCTTCAGGGCGCCGTAGAGGCTGTCGGCGCTGCGACGGGTGCAGCGGACGAACTCCTTCATCAGCGAAGCCCTTCGTGCCGGCCACCCCGATGCGCGCGTCACCGGCGGTGACGACGGCGGCCTGGCCCTCCAGGACGTGTGCGCCGGCGTCCCGGAGGATCGCCGTGACCTGACCTCCGCCTGCCGGACGGACGCCTGCTCCTCCCCGTCGTGGGTCATGGTCCCCTCCCTTCGCGCCGCCCTGTCCCGGCGGCCGTGACCGGCCGCGGGAGCCGCACGGGTACCCGGGGCGCCCGGGGCGGCACGGCGCACCGGGGAGCGGTCGGACCGGGCGGGCTCCGGCGCCCACCACTCCCCCCGGGAACGCCCCCGTGAGTGGCCCCCCGCCCCGCCCGGGAGCACGCTGGTAGGCATGAGGTCATGGTCCGGGCTGGTGCGGCGGCCGTGGCAGTCGTCCCATGCGCTGCTGCTGCTCCCGATCCTGCTCATCGTGGTGATCACGGTGATCGACATGCAGGCCCCCACCAACATCCACCTCGGACCGGCCCTGGTGATCGCGCCCGCCATCACCCCGTCCTTCGCGGGGCCCCGGACCACGGCGGCCATCGGGGGGCTCGCGGTGGCCGCGCAGATCCTCATCGGTTTCACCCACGGCGGGATCACGACCTCGAACCACGTCGTGCAGATCATCACGCTCGGGGTGCTCTCGGTGATCACGGTGGTCTACAGCGCGCTGCGCGACCGGCGCCGGGCCCAGCTGGCCCAGGTGCGTTCGGTCGCGGAGGCCGCGCAGCACGTGCTGATGTGGCCGCTGCCCGAGCGCATCGGCACGCTGCGGATCGCGTCGCTCTACCTGGCCGCCGAGGACGAGGCGCAGATCGGCGGCGACCTGTACGCGGCGACCCTGTACGACGGTGGCGTACGCGTCCTGATCGGCGATGTCCGCGGCAAGGGGCTGCCCGCGATCGGCGAGGCCGCGCTGCTGCTCAGCGCGTTCCGGGAGAGCGCCCACCGGCACATGCCGCTGGGGGAGCTGGCCGGCACGCTGGAGCAGAGCGTCCTGCGGTACGCGGCCGATCTGGAGCCCGAGGAGGAGGCGGGCGAGCGGTTCGCCACGGCCCTGGTGATGGAGATCCCGGACGGTGATCCGATCACCCGGATGACCAGTTCCGGCCATCCGCCGCCGCTCCTGCTGAGCCCCGGCCACGTCGTCACGGTGCCGAGCCTGCATCCTTCGCCGCCGCTGGGGGTGCACGCGGGTGCCGAGCACACGCTGGACGTGTTCTCCTTCGAGCCCGGTGACACGCTGCTGCTCTACACGGACGGGGTCGTGGAGGCCCGGGACGCGCGCGGCCGGTTCTATCCGCTGGCCGAGCGGGTCGCCCGGTGGACCGACGACAGCCCGGAGGCCCTGATCCACCACGTGCGGCGCGATCTCCTCGCCCATGCCGGCGGCAGACTGGGGGACGACGCCGCGCTCATCGCCCTGCACCGCACCCCCGTCGAACGGCGCCGCCACCACGGCCACGAGGCCGTCCGGCACGCCTCGGCCGCCGCCGAACGGCGCTAGAGGGGGCGGGTCAGATAGGGCTGATCACTCCTTGGGCATGGGCCCCGCCCCGAGTGGGGCGGGGCGGGACCGCACGCCTGTCCCTGTCGGTCAGCGGACCGGCTTCAGGTCGGTGATCTTCAGGGTCTTCAGGTCGGACAGGACGTCGATCCGGGTGACCTCGGCGTGCGGTCCGTCGCTCCAGGTCAGCGTGACCCGGCTGGTGGCGTGGCCCGCGCCCGAGCCGGTGTAGGCGACCTTCCACTTCACCGGCACGTTCTGCGCGAAGAGGATGCCGTCGGCGTGTTCCTTCTTCTCGAAGGCGGCGACCTTCTTCTGGGCGGCCGCGGAGAGGTAGAAGGCCCGCAGCGCCTTGGCGGAGGCCCCGGCGGACTTGTCCCCGGTGGCCCAGACGGCGTCGATGTAGGCGCCGTAGAAGTCGGCCACGTGCTGGGTGACGTTGCGCGGGTCGCCCTGGGCGGAGGACACGGCGGCGGCGCGGTTGGTGTGGCTCGCGGAGGCGCCGGCGAGGGCGGGCGTCACGGCGGCGAGGCTGAGGCCGGCGGCGAGGGCGACGGCGGTGAGCAGGGTCTTCCGGCTGCGCTCGGACATGTCTCTGATTCCCCCGGTTTTCCTTACGGCCGGGCTGGCCCCGGCCGTCGACGGCCTTTAAGACCTCATTTGCGCGAGGGCGGTTCCGCGCCTTTCGGGGGAATTCACGGCGCGTGGCGGCCGTCGAAATGGTTGCGTCGTATTCCGGTCCGGGCGCGTGCCGATTCGGCCATTCACACGGTCCGTTCCGTCACCAGCCGGGCGAGCCGGCGAAGGGCCGTGCGGGTGCCCTCCTCGTTGTCGTCGCGGGGGACGCCGTCCGGGATGCCCTCGTGGAGGATCTCCACGTCGGTGCCGTCGCCGGCCGGGGTGAGGGTGGTCGTCATGGTCATGGTGCCGCGCACGGCGTCGTCGTCGGTCTCGAACGCGAGCACCTCGACGACCAGTGCGTCGGGGACGAGCCGGGCGAAGTGGCCGCGGTAGGTGTCGGTGCGGCCGCCGGACTTGCCGGTGCCGTCCGGGGCGTCGTAGGTGAGGGAGACCCGGAAGGCGCCGCCCTCGCGCGCGTCGAACGTGTGCACGTGGGCGGTCATGTTGTCCGGGACCCGCCAGGCCGCGACCGCATCGGGGTCGGTCAGGGCCCGGTAGACGGCGTCCGGGGGTGCCTGCACGTGCCGGGTGACTCGGGTGGCGTACACGGTGTCACGGTACCGGCCGGCGGGGCGGCCCGGCTCCGCTTCCGGTGGGGACGGGGCCGGGGTCCGGGAGGTGGGTCGGACCCCGGCCCCGGGTCGGTCACGGCTTGCGGGCGACCGCGCCGTACATCGCGATGTCCTCGTCGCGCACGCCCTGTTCGCCGCTGCCGTCGGGGTGCCACTTGTGCACCTGGACGATGCCGGGGTCGGCCAGTTCCAGGCCCGTGAAGAACTCGTGGGCCTCGTCGATCGTGCGCAGCCGCATCGGCATGTTGCGCGCCGCGTACTCGCGCGCGACGCGGCCCACCTCCTGCGGCGCGAACTCGGCGGTGCCGATGGACATCGCGAGATGGCTCCCGGACGGCAGCGGCTCAAGCAGCCGGCGTACGACACCGACCGCGTCGTCCTCGTCGAGCATGAAGTGGACGATGGCGATGACCGTGAGCGCGACCGGCTGGTCCAGGTCCAGGGTCTCGCGCAGTTCGGGGGCGTCGAGGATGGCCGCCGGGTCGCGGAAGTCGGCCTCCAGGTACGCGGTGCGGCCCTCGGGCGCGCTGGCCAGCAGGCCTTGGGAGAGGGTGAGCACGATGGGGTCGTTGTCGACGTAGACCACGCGGGATCCGGGGGCCACGGCCTGGGCGATCTCGTGGAGGTTGGGCGAGGTCGGGATGCCGGTGCCGATGTCGAGGAACTGGCGCATCCCCGCGTCCTGGGCGAGCCAGCGCACCGCGCGGTTCATGAAGTCGCGGTTGGCGCGCATGTGGACCGGGAGCGCGGGCCACTCCCGGGACATGGCGTCGCCCGCCTCCTGGTCGGCGGGGTAGTAGTCCTTGCCGCCCAGGATGTAGTCGTAGATGCGGGCGGAGTGGGCGTTCTCGGTGTCGATCCGGTCGGCCGGCCATCCGTTGTCTGGCAACGCCGTGTCTCCCATTCGGGTTCGGGACGGGGGGTGGGGCAACGCGGTGCTGGGTCGGGGCGGTTCACGGCGGGAAGTCGGCGGCGCCCGCCTTCACACAGGTCGGGAAACGCGACGTCTCGTGCGGCGGGAAGACGCCGCCCGTGCCCGGTCGCGCGGCCGGCATGCCGTTGCGTACGGGTCGGGGCACGTCACAGCTCCTTGCGGATCAGGCCGAGCAGGGTCTCGGTCTTCCTGGCGGGCGCGGCCTGGGCGCCCAGCCGGTCCAGTGCCTCGCGGTACACCACGACGTCGTCGGCCTTGTCGAGGTAGACGGCGCCGACCAGGCCGCTGAGGTAGACGATGTCGGGCAGTTCGCGGGCCCGGAAGCGGAAGAGGTGGTAGGCGCCCGCCCGCATCGCGGGGTGCGGCCCGTTGGCGAACGGCATGAGCTGCAGGGTCACATGGGGCATCCGGTGGAGCTCGATGAGGTGGTCGATCTGCGCGCGCATCACCTCGGGGCCGCCGACCGGCCAGCGCAGCACGGTCTCGTCCATCACCACCCACACCCTGGGCGGCGCCTGCCGGGCGAGCAGTTCCTGACGGCGCATGCGCAGCGCGACCCGGCGTTCGGTGGCCTCGGCGGACGCGTGCGGATTGCCCGCGCCGAGCAGGGCGCGGGCGTACTCCTCGGTCTGGAGCAGGCCGTGCACGAACTGGTTCTCGTAGGCGCGGATCTGCAACGCCGCCTGCTCCAGGCTGAGGTAGGCGGCGAACCAGTCGGGCATGACGTCGCGGTAGGTGTGCCACCAGCCCCGCTTGTTGGCCTCGCGCACGGACTGCAGGAAGGTTTCGATCTCCTGCTGGTCGGTCACGCCGTAGACCTGGAGGAGCTTCTCCGCGTCCGCCAGCCGCAGCCGGGCCACCTTGGCGGCCTCCATACGGCGGATCGTGGAGTGGCTGACCCCGATGGCGGCGCCCGCCTCGGCGAAGCCGATACCGGCCCGGGTCCGCAGTTCCTCCAGCTGCCGGCCGAGGATCATGCGCAGTACGGACGGGGCGCCGCCCCAGTCGGTCTCCGCGGTCACACCCCACCCCCTCAGCAGGTATCAGGGTCACCTTTGCACACGATCGCTTTCGCCATGCCACCCGATCACGTTCTGGCGCAAGCAGCATGCACCTGGCCTCTTGCAATTTTCAACTTGCAGGTTGCGGGGCGTTGTTGGCAGGTGCCACAGTGGACTCACTGCTCCGGCCGACCGAAGGAGCGGGCGGCGTGGCCAGGGTCGGGGGAGACCGGGCCGCACCACGGCCTCGTGTGAGGCGGTGTGTCGTCCACTGCGCGAGCGGCCGGCCGACCCGCACCGACACAACCCCCACGCCGAGCCGGACGAACCCACACGCGAGGCCGGACGAAAGGCGCACGGCGATGGCTCCGCCCTCCCTCCCCCGACCGCTCCACCGTCCGCCCGAGGATCTCGGCCCGGACGGATCGCCCGGTGAGCAGGCCCTGTTGAGGCTGCCGGCGGTGCCCGGGGCGCAGCGGGCGGCGGACGCCGAACGTCCGGGCCTCGAACCGCCACGCCGCCCGGTGGACCCGGCCGGCGCTCTCAGACCACCCGGAGGCGAGCGCCTCGGTCGACTCCCTGGGCCCGACGGCCTCGACCGGCTCGCCTCCGGGGTCACGCCCACCGGCTGTGCCGCCTTCGACCTGCCGGCCGTGCCCACGGCGGTCGGCACCGCCCGCCGTGTCGTACGGGACCTGCTGACGGCCTGGGCCGTGCCGGACGGGGTCCGCGACGACGTGGTCCTCGTGACCTCCGAGCTGGTCACCAACGCGCTCGTGCACGCGGCCGGCGAGCGGATCGCCTGCCGCCTGCGCGGCACCGCGAACCGGGTGCGGATCGAGGTCGAGGACGAGGAGGCGGGCCCCGCACTGCCGATGGCGGGCCTGCCCGGACCCGACGACCAGCACGGTCGCGGGCTCTTCCTGGTCGAGTCGCTGAGCCGCGACTGGGGCGTCATAGTCCTGCCCGACCGGCCCGCCCGCGTCGTCTGGGCGGAGCTAGCGGCCGCCCCCGTCTGACACCGGCCGAACCAGCACCACGGACCATCCCCCACCAGTCCGAAGGATCGCCATGAACCACACCTCCCCCCTCCCCTCCCCCGCCGTCGACCCCTCCTGGACCCGCACCCACCCGAAGCCCGACTCCCAGGAACACGCCGACTGAGCGCCGCCGCGGGACCGCGGCCAGACGGGTCACGCGAGGCCGAGGATCGCCGGACGGGCCGCGGTGGTCCGCCCTCGGTACGGATGCCGGGGGAAAACGGTGTCCGGAACGGCCCGCCGTGGACGACGTGCGGCGAGGATCCCCGCTAGATTCACCGCCGGTGCGGATCGTCCGCATCCGTTCGGCGGCCCGTGCCCCGCGGGGACGCCGGCCGCCGGTCGGGCCGTCGCGTCGGGGCTTCGGGGGTCGCATGGTCTGGTCGCTGATCCGCCGGGGCCGCACCGTGCCCGGGCTGCCGGCGCCCGGCCGCTGCGCGCCCGGACGGCATGTCCTGGCCACCGAGCGGCTGCTGCTGTTCACACCCCGGACCCGGCTCGACGTGGTGGCCGCGCTCGCCGCGTGCGCCGACGCCGAGGCGCAGCGGTGGCTGGGCACCCGGGCCGACCGTGTGCTGCCCGACTCCCGCACCCGCCGGACCCTGCTGGAGTGGCGGCCCACCGGGGACGACGGCCGCCGCGTCCCCCGGAGGCTGGCCGAGCCGTTCGTACCCGGACCCGATGAGCCGCTGCTCCTGGTGTGCGTGCGCCGGTCCGACCTCCGCTATGCCGGGGCCGTCGAACTGGAGCACAGGTCGGGCGAGATGGGCGGCTGGCTGGCCCCTGCCTGCCGCGGACAGGGCCTGGGGGCGGAGCTCTTCCGCGCCGGTGCGGCGCTCGCGCACGCGCACGCCGGGCTGGTCACCGTCCGCGCGGGTGCCGAGCCCGGCAACACCGCGAGCCGGCGGGCCCTGGTCCGCGCGGGCTTCGTGCCGGCCCGGGGCCCCGCCCGGCACACGCTGCCCGACGGCCGGGTGGTCGACGCCGTCTGGCACCGGCACGACACCACGGCCGCCGCCCGCTGCAAGACCGACTGACCGGCACCCCGCCACCCCCCACACCGCAAGGAGAGCCGACGTGACAGACACCGGATTCAGCCCGGAGCGCATCGACACCGGCAAACCGCACTCCGCCCGGATGTACGACTGGTTCCTGGACGGCAAGGACCACTACACCGTGGACGCCGAAGCCGCGCAGCAGGTGCTGGAGTTGTTCCCCGGCGTCAAGGACACGGCGTGGTCGAACCGCGAGTTCATGCACCGGGCCGCCCGCTTCGTCGCCCACCGCGGCGTCGGCCAGTTCCTGGACGTGGGCACCGGCATCCCCACCGAGCCGAACCTGCACCAGATAGTCCAGGCCGTCGTCCCGGACGCCCGTGTGGTGTACGCCGACAACGACCCGATCGTCCTGCGGCACGCCGAGGCCCTGCTCCAGGGCACGCCCGAGGGCCGTACCGCCTACGTGCACGCGGACGTCCGCGACCCGGAGCGGATCGTGGCGCACGCCCGTGAACACCTCGACCTCACGCGGCCCGTGGGCCTGTCGCTGATCGCGCTGATGCCGTTCGTCACCGACGACCTGGATCCGTACGGCATCGTCCGCACCCTGCTCGATCCGCTGCCGTCCGGGAGCCATCTGCTGCTCTCCCATGTCAGCGCCGAGTTCGACCCGGACGTGTGGGACCGGATCGAGTCCGTGTACCGCTCCGGGGGCACCGCCGTCCGGGCACGGACACACGCGGAGGTCACCCGGTTCTTCGACGGCCTGGAGCTGTGCGAACCGGGTGTCGTGCCGGTCACGAGCTGGCAGCCCGCGGCGGGGATGCGGGTGCGCGTGCAACAGCCGGTGTACGTGGGGGTGGCCCGCAAGCCTTAGGGCCTGTCTGACCATGCGCGTCGTCGCCCGAAGGGCGGCCGCGCGGCGTCAGGCCCGTGCTCTCGGCGTGCCGGCCCCAGGCCCTCGTACCGGACGTACTCGGGTCCGGGACCGGCGCGGCGAGCGTGCGTGCAAGGCGTCGCGCGGCAGACGCGAATGGTCAGACAGGCCCTAGCCCACGGGTGGGTCTCCCTGGCCCTCGGCGCATCCTGGACGCGTCCGCGGTCGTTGGGCCTTTCATGATCACAGTTTCTCTGGGCCGGGCCGCCGTGTCGGCGGCGGCCGCGGTCGTCCTGGCCGCGGGCGCCGCCACGGCGAGCCCCGCCACCACGGTGCACAGGCATGACCTGACGCTCGCGAACAGCGCGAACGGACGATCCATCACCGCTCACACGGGTGATGTGATCACCGTCCGCCTCACCGGCAGGCGGACCCCGACGGCGACGTGGGCCTGGAGTTCGCCCACCGCCGCCGACGACGAGGTGCTGCAGCGCACGGCCGGCGGACGCAGTCCGAACGGCGACGCCACGGCGGTGTTCCGCGTCCGCGACGCCGGGCGGACCACGCTCGACTCCCGAATGCGGTGCGTGCCCGTGCCCGGCAGCGTCTGCTCCCAGGCGATCCTGACCTGGCAGGTCACCGTGACGGTCCGCTG
This sequence comes from Streptomyces sp. NPDC037126, assembly GCF_055605965.1. Classification (NCBI taxonomy): domain Bacteria; kingdom Bacillati; phylum Actinomycetota; class Actinomycetes; order Kitasatosporales; family Streptomycetaceae; genus Streptomyces; species Streptomyces sp. NPDC037126. The sequence goes on along the minus strand of NZ_JBVJTD010000004.1, from coordinate 161,920 downwards.
ATCCCCGTGACCACGAGCGGCCCGGCGGGCCGGTGTCCGCGGCCGGCGCGCCGGGCTGTCCGGCCGCGGCTAGGCGACGTCGTCCCCGCGGTCTCGCGCGGCTCCCGCGGCTCCCGCCGGTGAGCACGGACCGGGCGCGCCCACGGCCTCCTCCACCGTCGCCCGTAGCTCCAGGACGGCGTCGGCTCCGGTGAGTTCGAGGATGCGCCGAAGCCGCGGGGTCGGCGCGACCACGCTCAGGTCCGTCGCACGGTGGGTGCGGATCAGCAGGTTAAGGAACGTCGAGTCCGCGAAGGAGACCCTGGAGGCGTCCAGGACCACCTTCGGGTACTGCCTGGCTCCGGCGTCCAACGCCTCGGCCAGGGGTGTGATCGAGTGCAGGTCGTAGGAGCCGTGCGCGACGACGACCCACGCGCCGTCCCGCTCGTACTGGACGACCAGTGCCTCCGGCGGGCGCTGCCCTCCGCACCGGCCGGACGATCGCCCACCGTGCTCAGCGGCGTTGTCCCCGCACCCTCGTATGACGGCCTCGTCCCACGACACGCTCGGGTCCTCCTGTGAGTCTTCCCCCGTCGAACCACGTCATCTGTTACACGAAACTTATGTCATGTAACGAGCTTCCGGCAAGCACCCCCACTAAAATGCGGTGCATGGTCGAACTCCCCGAGTCCCACAACGGATGGACGTTCATCACCAATCACGCGCGCGTGCTGGCGACCATCGCCGACAACCCGAGCGTCCGGATCCGCGACATCGCCGTGCGCTGCCGCCTCACGGAGCGCGCGGTCCAGCGGATCATCGCCGATCTCGAGCAGGACGGTTACCTCTCCCACACCCGCGAGGGACGCACGAACACCTACCGCATCCAGCCGGGCAAGGTGCTGCGCCACCCGGCCGAGGCCGGCCTCTCCGTGGCCTCCCTGCTCTCGCTGCTCGTCCAGGACGAGACCGACCGGGCGCGGAAGCCGCAGGCCCAGTGACCGCCGGTCCGTGGCGACCCGGACGGTGCGCGGCATCCGCCCGGCCGGAGGTTCCGGTGCCCCGGCCCACGGAATTCGCCTCGGCTCGGTTGGGGCCGCCGCCCGCCGGGCAGACGAGACAGGGACCGTGGTCGGCTGAAGGAGAGACAGTGGCGAGGGACTCATCACTGAAGGCCGTCGGGTGGGCGCGTTCGCTGCCGATCAGCAGCGGAGTGCGGACGGCCCGGGAGTGGACGCGGGCGCACCTGGCCACGCTCGGCTGGGAACGGACGGCGCCCGATCTGGTGGACTCGGTCGTGCTGACGGTGTCCGAGCTGGTCACCAACGCCCACGTGCACGCCCACACCGCGGCGCAGCTCATCCTCATGTGGGACGAGGAGTGCCTGCACGTGACCGTGCACGACTCCTCCACGCGGCTGCCCGAGCAACGCGACGCCGGTGAGGGGGCCCTCGGGGGACGCGGGCTGTTCCTGGTCGACGCCCTCACCGACGGCTGGCAGGCCCACCGCTGCCCGCGCGGCAAGGACGTCACCGCCTGCTTCCAGCCCCCGCGTCCGCACGGCCCGGCGCAGGCGGCGACGCCGGCTGAGTCCGCGGTGGCGGACCGCGCCGTCAGGGAGTGCGGTATCCGCGGAAGGCCACCCGCTTGCGGGTCGTGAAACCGAGCCGTTCGTTGAAGCCGGCAGCCGCCGGGAGCGCGTGGGCCGTACGAACGGAAAGCCCCCGCTGAACATGCGCTGACCCTCCTGGCCGGTCAGCGTTGTTGTGCGGGATCCGATCGCTGCCGTACCAGGTGGAAAGCTCTGAGCCCGCCTTGCTGTTCTCGGTGCCCGGCACGTAGTGGACGGAGCAGCGTCCGTCGCCCCGGCCGGCGCCCTCCATGTCCGAGGCGATGGGGAACTCGTCGCACTCGTAGCTGTCGTTGGGGCGGCTCAGGCCCCGAGGCCGGCAAGCCGGCCTGTGCCACCTGAAAGCTCATCAGAACCAAGTCGTTGAACACACCGGACGACGTGAGCTGGTCGGTGTGGTCCTCCACGGTCGCGTCCCGCATGTCGTCGGAACCTGTGCCGATTTCGGTCTCCCGGAACCGGACCATGCCTTCGACCTCGCCCTGACCGTCGAGCTTGAAGGCCGTGTCGTAGTCCGAGCTGCAGAGACTTACGTGGTTGATCACCTTGCCGCGGCGATTGTATGGGCGTCCGGCATCGCTCGGCACTGTTCTTTGGTGAGGGCCGCGGCGCCGAGGATCCGCTTGTTCGCAGCCGCGTTGCCTGGCTCGGCAACGTACTTCCGGCCGCCCTCCTGCATCGTGGCGAGGCTGCCAATGCCGAAAGCCACCGGTCGGTGATGTGATCCGCAAACTGCCGAGGGCTGAGCCCGGTGAACGGGACGCCGTGATCACAGCCACCCCGAGATCATCTCAGTTGCCAGGGCGGGCCGATCCCGTCGATCCCGTGTGCTCAGCCGCAGGGCAGGGAGGGCGCAGGGGCTGGTTCTCCTCCCGGGCGATGGGGCCGACTGCAGTCCGGACGTCTCCTGGTCTCAGCCTGGCGGAGCGACCATCGACTTCGTCGCGGGGGCTTCGACGGCGACCGGGGTGTCGCTCAGGCCGAGGCGGAGGTGTTCGACGTGGTACAGGGCCTGGTCGAGGAGTTCGGCGACGTGGTTGTCGTAGAGGGAGTACACCACCGACCGGCCCTTGCGGGTGCCGACGACGAGGCCGAGGTTGCGCAGCAGCCGCAGTTGGTGGGAGCAGGCGGACTGCTCCATCTCGACTTCCGCCGCCAGTTCGGTCGCCGGAAGCGGGCCTTCGCGCAGCCGCGCGAGGATGAGCAGCCGCGAGGGAGTGGCCAGCGCCTGGAGTGTGGTGGCGACCTTGGCGGCACTGGCGGCGTCCAGGCGCTTGCGCGGGACGCTTCCGGTCGGCGGTGCGGCTCCATGACCCATGCGCCCATGCTACGGCACCACACATGAACACATGAATGCCTCTTCATCTGTTCCTGTTACGGTGGTGAAGTCGACCCGTCGCGTCCGAACCTGCGAAGGACCCCGCTCCCATGTCTTCCACCCTCACCCGCCCGGCCGAGACCGGCGCCGCCCGCGAGACGGTGGCGCCCCGGCGGCGCACGCTGATCTTCGCGTTGCCCGAGGCCCGGTGGGCGGCGGCTGCGCTGGTGCTGTTCCTGGTCGCGCTGCCGCTGTATCTGACCGGCGCGTCGGCGTGGTCGTGGGGACCGGTGCTCGCGGCTGTCTACGTCACCGGCGGCTGGGAGCCGGGCCGGGCCGGTCTGCAGGCGCTGCGGGACAAGACCCTGGATGTGGATCTGCTCATGGTCGTCGCCGCGTTCGGTGCGGCGGCGATCGGGCAGGTCCTGGACGGTGCGCTGCTGATCGTCATCTTCGCCACCTCAGGTGCGCTGGAGGCGATCGCCACCGCCCGCACCGCGGACTCGGTGCGCGGTCTGCTCGACCTGGCTCCCACGGCTGCCACCCGCCTGCGGGACGACGGCAGCGAGGAGAGCGTGCCCACCCAGGAGCTGCAGGTCGGCGACCTGATCCTGGTGCGCCCCGGTGAACGGATCGGCGCCGACGGGCGGGTGCTGGACGGCGCCGGCGACGTCGACCAGGCCACCATCACGGGCGAGCCGCTGCCGGTGGCCAAGGAGCCTGGGGACGAGGTGTTCGCCGGCACCCTGAACGGCACCGGCGCCCTGCGGGTGAAGGTCGAGCGGGACCCGTCCGACTCGGTGATCGCCCGGATCGTGGCCATGGTCGAGGAAGCCTCCGAGACCAAGGCACCGACACAGCTGTTCATCGAGAAGATCGAGCAGCGCTATTCCATCGGCATGGTGGCCGCCACCCTCGCGCTCTTCGTGCTGCCGCTCGCCTTCGGCTCCGCTCTCCAGCCGACGCTGCTGCGGGCCATGACCTTCATGATCGTCGCCTCCCCGTGCGCGGTCGTGCTGGCCACCATGCCGCCGCTGCTGTCGGCGATCGCCAACGCCGGTCGCCACGGTGTGCTCGTCAAGTCGGCCGTGGTCATGGAACGCCTCGGGCAGGTCGATGCCGTGGCACTGGACAAGACGGGCACCCTGACCGAGGGCACGCCCCGAGTGACGGACATCCGTCCGACGGCCACCCCCGGCCTGACGGAGGCCGAGGTGCTGCGGCTGGCCGCGGCCGCCGAACACCCCAGTGAGCACCCACTGGCACGCGCGATCGTGGACGCCGCCCGCACCAGCGGTCTGGACATTCCGCTCGTGGAGGACTTCAGCTCCGCACCCGGCACCGGCGTGAGGGCAACCGTCGAGGGCGAGTCCGTCGCGGTCGGCAGCCCGGCCCGCCTGCCGGACAGCCACACAGGCCATCCCGCCCTGGACGTGGCCGCACGCCTGGAGGAAGAGGGGCGCACCGCCGTGCTGGTCACCCTCGACGGCAAGCCCGTGGGGGTCCTGGGCATCGCCGACCGGTTGCGTGAGGAAGCCACCGCCACCGTCGCGCTCCTGGGCGAACTGGCAGGCGCCACACCGGTACTGGTCACCGGCGACAACCCGCGCGCGGCGGCCCGGCTCGCCGGCGAGGTCGGCGTCACGGACGTCCGCGCAGGTTTGCTGCCACAGGACAAAGTGACGGCGGTGCAGGAGATGGGACAGGCGGGGCGGAAAGTGCTGGTCGTCGGCGACGGCGTCAACGACGCCCCCGCGTTGGCCGCCGCCCACACCGGCATCGCCATGGGCCGCGCCGGTTCCGACCTCGCCCTGGAGACCGCCGACGCGGTCGTGGTCCGCGACGACGAACTGGCGACCATCCCCGCTGTCGTCCGCCTCTCCCGCCAGGCGCGCCGCCTGGTCGTGCAGAACCTGGCCATCGCCGCGGTGTTCATCACCGGCCTGGTGATCTGGGACCTGGCCGGGACCCTGCCGCTCCCGCTGGGTGTCGCGGGCCACGAGGGATCCACCGTCATCGTCGGCCTCAACGGCCTGCGTCTCCTCGCCGACGGCGCCTGGCGCCGCGCCCGCAGCGGGACGCAGCGGTGAGCCGCCGCGGCCGCAGGACCGGCCAGGAGGCGGACCGGCCAGAGCGGATGGGGCCGTGGCGGTTCGTGGTCTGGTTCGGGACCGTCAGCCTGCTCGCCGACTTCGTGTACGAGGGCGCCCGCTCGATCACCGGTCCCCTGCTGGCCTCGCTGGGTGCGTCCGCACTGGTGGTCGGTGTGGTCACCGGGGCCGGTGAGTCGGCGGCGCTCGGGTTGCGTCTGGTGTCGGGCCCGCTGGCGGACCGGACACAGCGCTTCTGGGGGCTGGCGATCGCCGGCTACGCCCTTACGGTCGTCTCGGTTCCGCTGCTGGGCGTGGCGGGGACGCTGTGGGCGGCCTGCGTGCTGGTGGTCGCCGAGCGGGTCGGCAAGGCGGTGCGCTCTCCGGCCAAGGACACCATGCTGTCGCACGCCACCGCCGCTACCGGGCGGGGCCGCGGCTTCGCCGTGCACGAGGCGATGGACCAGATCGGCGCCCTGGTCGGCCCGCTCCTGGTGGCCGGCGTGCTCGCTCTGACCGGCAACGACTACGGTCCCGCGCTGGGTGTGCTCGCTGTTCCCGGCATTGCCGTGCTGGTGCTGCTGTTCTGGCTGCGGGCCCGGGTGCCGGAACCGCATGCCTACGAACGTGAGGTGGAAGCCGAAGCACCCACGCGCATGCCACCGGATGCGCCGGACGGACGGCTGCCGAGGGCGTTTTGGTCCTACGCGGGGTTCACCGCGGCAACCACGACCGGGTTCGCCACCTTCGGTGTGCTCTCCTACCACTTGGTTCAGCGGCATCTGCTGACGGCTGCCTGGGTGCCGGTGCTGTACGCGGCGGCGATGGCCGTCGACGCCGTAGCGGCACTGGCCACGGGCTGGGTCTACGACCGGGTCGGCCCGCGCGTGCTGATCGCCCTGCCGGTGCTCACGGCGGGCGTGGTCGCGCTGGCCTTCACCAACACGGTCGCGATCGCCGTGGCCGGATCGCTGGTGTGGGGCGCGGCCATGGGCATCCAGGAGTCCACCCTGCGCGCCACCGTCGCCGACCTCGTGCCCAGCGGACGACGAGCCACTGCGTACGGCCTCTTCGCAGGCGTGGTCGGCGCTGCGAGCCTTGCCGGTGGCGCCCTGACGGGCGGCCTGTACGGCTACTCGATCCCGCTGCTGATCACGGTCGTCGTCGCCATCCAAGTCCTCGCCGTCCTGCTGCTGGCCGTCACCCACGTCACCCGGCGGGGCGCGGCATCCAGCGGCTCGGTCCGTACGGCAAAAGCGGATCGGCCACCGCAATCTCGATGAGGCGGTTGTACTCGCGACACATTCACCGCAAGCGAAGAAGCCCATAGGCAGACCGTCATCACCCTCGCGCGTCGCCTTCTGAACGACCTGTGGGCACTCCCCTCGCGCACAGCCTGCCACTTCGCGCCGCCATCCTCAGCCGAGGTGGCTACGGCCGGCGACGAGCCAGGCGTTGAAACCACATGGGCCCGGCCCACAGGCCAGACCGTCCCCCGCTGTAAGGCGTGCTTTCCCCAGGCCGATCGGGCTGTTTCGACGCCCGATGGGCGGTACCGTCTGATGTGGGGTCAGCACAGGCAGTGGGGGGGTGTCGTGACGGGCATCGTTCGCGTGGGCTGTTCGCAAAGCTCAGCGCGTGGCCGGGCGGGCGGACGGGGAAGTCGACCGGGCGCTGGACGCCGGAATGGATCGCCTGCATGACTTGGTGAGCCGCAAGCTCGGCAACGACCCTGTGCTGCACCGGCTGACGGAGGAGGCGGCAAGCGGGCACGAGTCGCCCAGCGACCGAATCCGGCAGCGGGTTGTGCTCGCGCTGGAGGAGGCCGACGAGACCGATGCCGGCTTCGCCGCCGATCTCGAGCGGGCGGTGGCCCACCTGCAATCCCTGGCCCCGGCATCCGGCAGTCGGCCTGGAGGGGACCATCTCGAGTTCCATCACAACACCTTCTCCGGTCCGGTCCAGGCCAAGGGTGTCCAGCACATCCACCGCGGCGCCGCATCATGACCGACGGCAACAGACAGCACGGCGCGCAGGACGAATTCGAGTTGCGCGACAACACCTTCCAAGGCCCCTTCCAGACCGAGGGCGTCCAGCACGTCCACTACTACGGCGCGCCCCGGGCGACGCCTCCGGCCCGCAAGTGGTGGCGGCGTCGGGCGACAGGGGTGTTCGCGGCACTGGCCTTGGTCCTGGGTGCGGGAGGCGCGTACACGGTGTACGCGCTGGGATCGACCGCCGAACCGGATGAGAGGCCGGTGCCGCGGCTGCTGGATCCCGGTAATGCGAGGCTTCCGTCGTTCGTGCACATACAGGCGGAGGAGCAGTGTTCCTCCAGCGTCAACTACTACGCGGAGACGGCGGACGACTACCAGCGGGGACAGCACAGGGGGCAGAGGCGTCTGGGGCCGGTAGCCGTCGACATCACCAGCCAGACGTCTTCCGAAGAGGCAGTGCTGCTGGTCGGCATGCGGGTGCTGGACGTACAGCGGAAGCCGCATCCGACCACCGGAATCGCCGTTGATGACGGGGGGTGCGGAACAGCAGTGGGCGTCAGGCCGTTCCAGACCGATCTGGACAAGACCGATCCACCCGTCATCGCGAAGGCGGCTGCGCACCCACCGGTGTCCTTCCCCTACAAGATCTCGTCGAACGATCCCGAGGTGTTCCAGCTCACCGTGGAGAACACCACCTGCTTCTGTGCCTTCGCCGTCGAGATCGACTGGGTCGCCGCGGGAAAATCCGGCAAGACGATCCTGGACAATGGCGGATCGGGCTTCCTGTCCGGTGCGGCTCCCAAGGTTCCCGCGTACACACTCGACTCCTCGAGCCGACTGCTGCGGACGACGTACCGGCAGCTTCTCCCGTCGCGCTCGTGACACGATCACGAGCCTGACGTCCGCGAGACTCGCTGGAACCTGCAGCGCAGATCCGTCTCCCCGGCGATCGGCTCATCGCCCCGGGCCCCGACCAGCGGGAAGAAGCCAGTCAACTCGCCCGAGCAGTTGAGCTTTTGGAGGGCGAATCCGGCTCACACCGAATGGCGATGCCGGGTGGCACCTCCGCCGGGCAGCCGACGCCTTTGCACGGCTTGTGAGTACAGGAGGCAGGCCAGGACAAGCTGTGAAGCGCGGCGAAAATGTGCGGTGGCGGCGAGGCCGACCGAGCCGGGGCCGAACTTGGCACGGATGGGGTCCATCGCCCCTTCGGCCACCGGCCGGGACTCACGTGCCTGATCGAGGCTGATCTGCTGGGGATGTCGGCGAACTCGACAGGCAGCTGCCCGGCCGCGCTGATCTCGCGCCCGCGTGGCGGCGGGCGGCTCGGCGCTGTCAGGACAGTACGGTCACGCCCAGCGCGATCAGTCCGCAGAGCACGGTGAGGGTGGCGCCGAAGGCCGTGCCCGCGCGGAGCACGGAGCCGGGCAGCGACGCCCCGTCCCAGCGCGCCAGCAACCCGGCGGCGACGGCGGCCAGTAGCGCGAGTACGACCGCGACGAGGACCGCCACGAGTACAGTGAGGAAGTGCGCGGGCGATGCGGGGGGCGGGACCGACATGGGGCATTCTCCGTTCGGCGAAAGGCTGTTGCGGGAGTCGTCCGGGAACGAAAATGGCGCAGTCACCGTACGGCGGCGTACGGGCGAACGAACCTGTACGGGGTCACTCACGACATGGCCGAACGCCGACGAGACCGGAGCACGGCCCTGGCCGAGCTCAAACAGCACCTGCGGGACCGGCGGGACGCGCGCGGTCTGAAGATGCTCGCCCTGGAGCGGCTGGCGGGGCTGGGCCACACCACGGTGAGCAAGGCCCTCAACGGAACGGACCTGCCCACCAGAGCCACGCTGCTGGCCCTGGCACGGGCCCTGAACACCGATCCGGATCCGCTGCTGCGGCTGTGGGACGAGGCCGTGGAGGCCGCCCGCGCGGAACCGCCGCGCGAGCCGGCTGCATCGAGCAGGACGGGCGCGCCCGCGGAGGCGGACGGGGCAGGAGGGTTGGGGGCGCGGGACTTCTTCCACGACCTCATCGAGCAGCACACGCGGCTGTTCGCCGGGCGCCGCGCGGAGAGCGAGAGGATCATGGACTTCGTCCGGGACCGAGCCTCGGGCTATGTCTTCGTGGAGGCGCTCTCGGGATACGGCAAGACCTCCCTCCTCGCGGATCTGGTCAGCCGGCGCCCGGAGTTCCGTTACCACTTCATCAGCCAGGCGTACCGGAGATCGGGCGGAGGGTTCGACCCGACCAGTCCCGGGGATGTACTGGACTGCCTGTGCGAGCAGTTGGACCCGCACCATGTGCGCGGCGCGGACCTGAGGAGCCTGGAGCGCCGCTTCCGCGGCCTCATGACCCGGGCACCGAAGAAGCCGACGGTCGTGGTGCTGGACGCCGTGGACGAGCTGGAACCGCCGGACCAGCTCCGCACCCTCCTGCCGAGACGACTTCCGGACGGGCTCGTGCTCGTGCTCTCGGGCCGCAGCCAGGGCGACCGGTCCTGCCTCGACGACATCGCTCTCCGCCCGGCGGACCTCGGCCTGCACCTGTGCCTCCCCGGCCTGGACGAGGCCGCGCTGGCCGAACTGCTGCGCAGCGCGGGCGGCGCGGCGGCCCCCCTTGCCGAGGACGCCGACTTCGTCGGCGAGATGGCGCGCGTCTCCGCGGGCGACCCGTTCTACGTGCGCTTCCTGGTCGAGGACACGGCCACCGGCACGCTGACGCGCGACAATGTCGAGCGCACGCCCACCGGTCTGGAGGGCTACCTGGACCAGCAGTTGGAGCAGCTCGCACGCAGCGCCCACCGCGCCGAACACGTCGAGATCCTCGGCTTCCTCCTGGAGGCCGGCACACTCTCCGGAAAGGACCTGCACGACCTCGTCGACGGACTGAACTGGCTGAACTTCGACAGCATCCTGCGCGGGATCCACCGCTTCCTGCTGGTCCACCGCCGGGCAGCGCCGGGGCTCGTACCGCGGCGAGGGGACGAGGAGTACAGCTTCTGCCACGACCGGTTCCGGCAGTACTTCCGGGGCAGGGCCGGAATCGGCTGAGCGATGGCGTCCCTGCGCGACGACGTCAGCGCGCTCGTGGCCGGCGGCTTCGCGCGCGCCCGACTCGCGGCCCACGTGCGCGACTGGCGCCGGCGCCGTACGCCTTACACGATCGAGAACGCCGTCCGGCTGGCCGCCGAGGAGGGCCGCGGCGGCGACCTCCACGACACCGTCCTTGACGAGGAGTTCCGCGAACTGCGCCGAGGCGTGTCCGACGTCAACGCCCTGCGGAGCGACCTGCACATCGCCCGCACCTACTTCCGCACGCGTGATCCCGACCTGGTCCGCTACCTGCGGGTGCTCCTGCTGGAGCAGCATCCGTTCCACACCCTCGCAGGTGCCGACGTCCAGCGGTCGCACTGCGACGCGTACGCCGGCTTCCTCCAGCTCGACCAGCTTCCGCACGAGCGGCGCGCCACCGGACTGCACGGCGTCCTGCGGCGCTTCGTCCCCGACCCCTTCGATCCCCCTGACGCCGGGGGCACCGTCGCCTCCGGCGATGCGCCGGACGCCATCGACGCCGGTGACGCGGGGGGCCGCGTCCGTGCGATCGCCTTCGAACTGGGCGATTGGAACTGTTCCTGCGGCCGGCTGACCGGGCATGCCCGCCGCTACGACCACACCTGCCCCTGCTCCGCCGTCAACGGCCACGGCAGGATCGCCGAGCCCGCGCCCCGCTGCCCCGAGCCCGAGTGCGGCGGAGCCGTCGACTACGCGGTCTGCCCCGACTGCGGGACGAGGGTGACCCTCGCCGGCCTCTGGCGCATCAGGAATGGCGGCGCCGGGCCGTCCGACTTCCGGCTGCCCCTCACCCTGGACCTCGCCCTCGAGGGCCGTCACGGCACGACCCGGCGGGTGCGCCGGCTGCTGATGTACCTTCCCCTGCCCATCGGCGTACGGGAGTCGGAAGGAGAGATCGTCTTCGATCCGCCCGCCGTCTTCTGGGAGGACGACTCCGTGCGGCATTTCGACGAGTCGCGGGAGGACGACCGGTTCCTCGTGCTGCGGGGGGCGCCGCGCTACGACGGCCGGACCGAGCTGGGCCCGATCCTCGAAGCCCTCCTGCGACGCACCCTGCTCGGCCGCGGTGGCTCCTACGCCCGCTTCCGGCGCGAGCTGCTGCGGGACCTCACGGACGACGAACCGGCCGCCGCCGGCCGCCGGGTCGGCCACCACCCCAAGTGGCTACGGTACACGCGCGGATTCTGGCTCCGGCTGCGCGACCTGAGCGAGAAGAACCTCGGCCCCGCCGACCTGGTCAGTCACGGAGCGGTGTCCGTCCGCTGCACCGTCGCCGCCTCCCCGCGACTGCAGGGGTCGGCTGCCCTGGTCAACGAGCGCCTGGCCGATCCCGACGCGCTGTCGGTCCCGGCGCTGCTCCAGCTCACGACGGAGTTTCCCGCCGACGCGGTCTTCTCCCCCACCCCGCCGTACGTGGCCGACCGGCGGACGGTGAGTCTCGACGCCTGCGGCCTGGCAGCGCCGGGACGCGAGGTGCACCCTGGGCAGCTCCTCGTGGGCGCCGGCGCCCCCCTGGTCAAGGAGGCCCCGCGCACGCCGGAGGAACGCCTGCTGGAGGCCGTCTTCGGCAGCGAGGCGCTCCTGCTGCGCAACAGGTCCCTCGCGATGCCCGGCCGGCTGCCCGGACACGTCCTGGCCCAGCGGATCAGCGGTGGCGCGGCGATCGACGCGATCCCGAACGCTCCAGGCCGGCACCTGCGGGGTGGCATGGGCCGGACGCGCGTCACCGTCACCCTCGCCGTCGACCATCCGCTGCAGCAGGGAGACCTGCTGGACGACGGGTCCGGGACCACCGTGGTCGTGTGCGGCCTCGCCGGCGGAGCGCTGCTCAAACGGCTCGCCGACCACTGCGAAGAGCCGGACCTGGTCGTGGCACCCGGCCACCCCTGGGCCCCGCCGCCAGGCCGGGCCGCCCGCACGGTCCACGTCCACCTCGCCGCGCAGAGCCTGGCAGGCCCGGACACCGGCGTTCGGGCCGCGGGCCTCTATTCGATGGTGATCCAGCAGCCGCTGCTGGGTGCGACGTACGGCGAGGGCGCCCAGCTGATGGAGCCCGCGGAGTTCCGATGGCTCATCGCCCACGGAGCACGTCACCTGGCGATGGAGATCTACGGACCGCGCGGCGACTGCGCGCGGTGGCGTACGGACCTGGCCGACTCCCTCCAGGCGGGCGACGGCCGGCTCGCCCCGCCCGCCGCGCGCCCGGTCGCGTTGCACGACTGCGCGTCCCATGCCGTCCGCCGCCTCGACCTGACCCTGCGGGCCGCCCGCATCGCGCCCCGGCTGGACGCCGGCCGCCTCGCCCTGCGCCTGATGACCGACGCCGAAGTCGTGTACGGCTCGTCCGGCCAAGTGGTGAATGAAGCGTTCTTCGACCCGTGGACCCGGCGCCCGGTGCCCGGCGGCCTGTTCTGCCCGTACGTCTTCGGTCCGGACCGCGAGGGCGAGTGCGCCTGCGGGGAACGCCATGGTCCGCGGGACGTCGGCCGACCCTGCGGTGCCTGCGGGCGCACACTGACCACGCCCGGGGAACGCGGCCGACGGCTCGGCCACATCGAACTGCCCGTGTCCGTCGTCCACCCCTGGTACCTGAGCGGCGCGGCGGGCGCGCACCTCGCCCGCGTGCTGCGGCTGACCGAGCCCGAGCTTCGGGGACTCGCCGACTGCGAACTGTTCCTGGTCACCGATCCCGGGCCGACCTCGCTGCGGGCCTGGCACCTGGTGAGCGGGGAGGAATGGCAACGAACTCCCGGCTACAGCGCGGCTGTCGCCGTCACGGGCGGGCAGGCGGTGAAGATGCTCCTCCACCAGGCCGGTGACCACGCCACGGGCGGCCTGCCCTTGGACACCGTCGCCGTGCAGCGGCTGCCGGTGCTGCCCCCGGACCTGCGGCCCGACGTCCGGTTCGAGGACGGCCGGGCGTACGGCACCGATCTGAACGACCTCTACCGGGCGGTGCTCTCAAGAGCCGCGGCGGTCCGCCTGGAGTCCGGGCGGCCGCTGAACGTAAGGATGTTCGCGCGCCGCCTGCTTCAGCGCGGTGTCGGCAGGCTGCTGGACAACGGCCGCCAGGAGGACCCGGCGCGGGACCACGAGCACAGACGGCTGGTCGGCGTCGCGGAGTGGCTTCCGACGCGCCGTCCCTCCACCGGCACCCTGCGCGAGGACCTCCTGAGCAGGTCCGTGGACTTCAGCGCCGGCGCGCGACTGGTCGTCGGCCGGCTGCCGGACCCGGACGTGGCGACCGACGAGGAGAACGACGACGAGTACGGCCCGCACGCTCTGGACACCGTCCTGCTCAGCCGTGACCTGGCGCTGGGACTCGTCGAGCCGTCACTGGTGCACGCTCTGACGGCCGCTGGAACGGCCAGGGATCCCGCACAGGCACGCCTGCTGATCAGGGACCGTGCCGATGCCGTCATGGAGTTGCTCGACGCGGTCTGCGCGCGGACGAGAGCCCTGGTCGCTCTCCCGTACGGGCCCTGGCGGCTGGTGGCGCTGCGTTTCCGGGCCTCCGGGATCCCCGCGCTCCAGGTCCGGCCGGGACTGCTGGACCTCGTGGGCTGGCAGAACCTGGGCGAGGCGGTGCGGATCTTCGGTGTCCTGAGCGACGAGGGGATCCGCGAGGCAGCCGGCTTGCTGTCGGTCGACGCCCTGCGCCGGGCACCCACCGCTCCGGCTGATCCGGCCGCGGCAACGGGTTCCCTCTTCGACCTCTCGTGCGCCGACGCGGCCGACCGTCTCGCCAGGACGGCGGTGACCGGTGAGTCCTTCCCCTTCGTGCCGGACGACGGACTGTTGCTGTGCGACCCCGGCTGGCTCGCCCAGCCGTGAGATCCGCCGTCCGGAACGACGGGGAGACGGAAAGGTCGGGGGCAGAGCCAGGGGACCGGCCGGTCATGCGGGTCCGGCCGCGCACAGGGCTCGACCGGACCGTTCAGAACGGGTACGGGCACACCGTCTCGTCCCCGGAGCGCACGGTGGCCACTCGCCGCTCGAACTCGGCGAGTGTCCCGGGGTCGGAGGCGCCTCGTCGGGGAGCCCGTAGCGGGCGTGGGAGAGGGCCATGACGACCGGATCGTGCTCGCCGAGGTCGGCGGAGGAGGTCTCCAGGTCGACCAGGACCGGGCCGCCGGGGCCGATGTGTACATGGCGGCGGAGCGCACCACCATGGACGGGGCCCGCTGCCGGACGGGGCGTCAGTACCGCCGCTTTCGCGCGAAGCCGTCCCGGCGCTCGCGCAGCCAGGCCGCGTCCTCGGGCGCGATCGCGTCACCGGTGAGCCGCAGCCGGCGCACTCTCGAAACCTCGTTCCCGCGCAACCAAGGCCTCCTGCGGGTGACGGTTCTGACGACTGCGCCGCTGCGCCCTCCGGCGCGTGCGGGAGGCTGCAGGGACGGGAGAGGGACGCGACGGCCTCACGCGGCAACACCCCACCACACCGCCCACGGGACGAACCCGACCGCAGCCAGCCCGACCGAGATCAGCCCCAGCCAGGTCACCCTGCTCGGCGTCAGCCGTCGGCGCCAGAGCGTGGCTGCCGAGACACAGGCGCACACCAGTACGGCGACGTCGAGCGCCTGCACCCCGAGCCACATGGCCGGACGGCCCCACACGACGGGCGCCGCCGCACCGTCGCCCGCCACGTAGACGGCGAGCGGGCAGGTCACCGTCGCCACCACCGCCAGCAGGCCGAGTCCGGCCAGCCATCGCACCGGGCGCAGGACCGGGCCGCGGCGTGCGAGCGCACCCATCGGGTAGGCGGCGAAGCCGAGGAGCAGCAACGCAGGGGCGAGCCAGGAGTACCAGGCGTGGTCCGGTACAGGGGTGGTGGCGAGTGCTTGCCTGGGTGCGGGGGCGGTGCTCGAGGCCGGGGGGTGGCCGGCGGCGACGGCCCGCACCCATGTGGTCATGGTCTGCGCATAGTGCGGGGCCAGCTCCCCCAGCTTCTTGCCGTGGAAGAGCGGGCCGCCGATCCGGTCGAACCCGTCGGACGTGCGGTGCCCGTTGTGCGCACCGCCGGCGACGAAGCCGATGACGGCGTGCCGGTTCCCGGCACGGGCCAGGGCCTTCTGGAAGCTCCGTGCGCTCTCCTGGGGCGGCACCTGCGTGTCGTGATCGCCCCACAGAGCCAGCACCGGGGTTCGGTGGAGCCGCTCCAGCGCGGGCAAGGGGTCGTAGCCGGCCGCAGGGAACAGGCCCGTCGAGGCCAGGAATCGGGCGGCGGGGCCGGCTACGGTGCGACGGAACGGTCCGCCCACCCCTTGATGCTGCAGATGCGTGGTGAGGTTCCAGGCCTGGGTACGCAGCGGGTCGTAGCCGGGCCCGCCGATGGTGACGACGAACGCGACGTCGGTCGAGCGTGACGCGGCCAGCGGCGCCACCCAGCCCCCCTCGCTGAACCCCCACAGCCCGACCTGGCGTGGGTTCACCCCGCTCCTGGACTGCAACAACCGCACTCCGGCGAGCGCGTCGTCGGCCAGCAGGCCGAAGTCCACATGGAGCCTGGAGTAGCCGACGGTCCGCTTGTCATAGAGGAGCGTGGTGATCCCGGCCCGGGCGAACGCCTCGGCCTCCTGACGGTACTCCTGCCGGGGCCCGGCGCCCGAGCCGCCGACGAGTACGATGCCCGGTCCCGTGCCGGCTGCTCCGTTCTCGCTCAGGAGGGTGCCGTTCAGGACGAGTCCGCCGCCGCCCCGGAACGTCACCTCCTGGCGGACCAGCCCGCCCCCGCCCGCGTATGCCATGGGCGCGGACAGCAGGAGGAGGGTGCTGGCTAATATGCCGGAACAAACGGCCAGTACGGCGCGCATCGGGGCGGAGTTAGCCGGGAGCGGCATGGCTTGCATCTCCCCTTCTTTGTCGGTTGGGCCGCGCGGTCAGTCGGTCTCGGGAATCCCGAGCAGCCGGACGAGCACGGTCCGCGCCCCGGACGCCTCCCCTCGTTCCGGGGCCGAGTACCGGTAGAGGAGCGCGATGTACTCCTCGAAGAACGCGCGGAGCTGGTCGGGGTCGACCCGGAGCGTGGCGCGCGAGAAGAGCGCCGCGTCGGCCCAGGGCCCAAGCGTGTCGCGCGCCTCCTCGAACCGCCGTGCGGAGTCGATCAGTTCGGCGAGGTTGAGTCGATGCATCTCGGTCAGTGCCTCGCGCATCTGCGGCGTCTGTCGGCTGTACGGCGGGAACCGCCGGTCTCCCGGCACGGCCCGCCACCACCGCTCCCGCCCTTTCGCCAGCTCCGGGACCTCTTCTACGAAGCCGTACTTGGCCAGCTGTCGCAGGTGGTAGCTCACCAGCCCCGTGCTCTCGCCCAATTCGCGTGCCAGCGCGGTGGAGTTGGCGGGCCCCCGGCGCAGGCTTCGCTCGATCTTCTGCCGCATCGGGTGCGCGAAGGCGCGCAACGCCTCGACATCGCTGATCTCTTGGGCGGGCGGTTGTTCGGCCATGCCGGAAGGCTACAAGTTGCAAATGACCCTTGCAAGGCATCCTTGCAACTCACCTCGACCGCCGGCCCTGCACCGTCGGATCACGCCCTCGAACCAGGGTCCGTCTTCGAAGTTCACCGGACGGTGGATCACGGCCGGGTGATAGGTCACCTGAACTCGCATATCAGCAGCGGGAGTTACTCGCTCCGCTGATACCACGAGCCGCTGAGGGGCGGCCACGCGTTGCAGACCGGCAGGTCGTCAACGGCATGGTCCACGGCACAGGCCCGTGCTCCGTGGCCCCCTGCACCCAGTCAGGCAGCCTGGGCTGACAGTCCGCTATCGGGCGGCATGGAGCGGGCCGCAGCAGATCACGCCCCGGGCCGCGCGTGCAGCACGGTCTCTCGGAACTGGGCGTAGGTATCGGTCAGCTCCAGTACGCGCCACACCTGGGGCTGCACGCCGCGCACTTCCACCGCGCCGCCGCCCGCGACGACTCGCCGGCGCAAGCACAGCAGCAAGCCCAGACCGCTGGCGTCCATGAACGTCACCCGGGTCATGTCGAGGGTGAGGCCCTCGCCGGAGATCGCGAGCGAGGCGACGCCCGGGGTGATCTGCGAGCAGGTGGTGAAGTCCAGTTCCCCGGCCATGGTCATCACGATCCGGCCGGGGGCATGGCTGATCTGCACATCCAAAAATTGGTGCACGGGGTGAACCGCCGTTCGGGTCGAAAGCCCATTACGGTCGGACTCCCACTGCCGGAAGAAGGCCGTCAAGCGCGCGGCACTGACGCCGCTCACAGCCAAGCAAGACCACCCGCACCCACCCACGGCCACCACGTCGGTGACCACCCGGCAGCGCAGGGTCTCCTACCAGACCAGGCTGGTTGTCCGTCCAGCCTGGCACAGCATCGCACCCAGCACTAGGTCCTGTCGTTTGGATCACGCCGCGCGGCGCGGTCGGCTGACAACGCACCGTGGGCCAAGCCGACCTGATCCGAACGACAGGCCCTGGACCGCATGGTCCGGGCCGCGTGAGCGGAAGGCGGCCCTCCATACAGCGAGGGCCAGGCACAACCAGGCCCAAGACGGGGTGGCTTGCCGTCCGAATCCGGTCCGCAGGGCCACCAGGTGCCGGCTGGGCCGATCTGCTCAGCACAGCCGGCGTCGGCAGCCTGCCGACACAGCGCCTCGGCTTCCTCCCGGTCTCCGACCGCGGCCCGCGGCTGTGCCAGAAGTACCAGCGCTCCTGGGTGTGCACTGCCGGCTGCGCGCCCGCAGCCGACTCCATCGGGAACAGGATGCGGGAGGCCGGGGCCCAAGTGCAGATCACCCGCCACCACATCAACCGGCCGCCGGTCCTCCGCGAGCACCCGCGCCCCGACCGCCCGTCCTGCCGGATCATCCAGGACGGCGCCCCGGCCACGAACGTCCACGAGTGGACCGACGCCCTGGCGATCGAGCACCGCGGCGGCTGCCGTGGCGACGGCCACCTCCTGGTCCTGCCCGCGGCAACGTCGGCGGCTTCACGACCGACCCGCCGTCTCCGCCACTGTGCAGATGCGCGCCGAGACCGTGTTCCACCTGCACAGCCGCCTCGTGCCCCGAACCGCCGGCGACGGCCTCGCCCTGCCCTGGACTCACCCCTTCAGGAAGTCGCTGTGCGCATCGATCCGTTCATCGGGCGCGCGCACCTCGCCAAGGGAGGGCATGATCGTGCGGCTCGCCGGCCGGGGCTCTCTTGACGGGCCCCGAGGGCGGGCTGGTGAGCACGCACGGTCGTGGAGTCGACCGCGACGACCCGGTTCGGATCTCCTTCGCCGTCGGCCTGGGAAAGCAGCCGTGGCGATTCCGGTGGAGCCCCGTCACCCGGGGGCGATGGCCTTCCGGCGGGCGAGGTGCGCATGGTGGCCGCGGAGCGACTCGCCCACCGGATCGTCGAGTACGGACGCGTCGCCGTTCGTCATCGTGCCGTGCCCTTCCTGACGCGCGTGGTCGGCGCCTTTGCCGAGAACCTCCGGGCATCTCGGCAGGCGAGTGCGGAGCGATCTTGGGCATTCGTAGATCACTGATCTTCGTTCGCCGTCCGGAAGAGAGCCAGGATGACCATACCCGCGCGCCCTGTTCGAAGCGTCCGCCGGGACCGGCGCTTCGATCTGCGCACCACCACCCTGTTCTTCGTACTGCTCGCGATCCTCTTCTGCCTCCTCGCGTTCCTGGTGCGCACCGCAGCGGGCATCGTCGAGCGCCGCCCGCTGTTCGCGACGGCCCTGGCGATGCTCGCTCTCGCGGCCGCCCTGCTGTCCCGGCCGGGACGGCGCAGGCTGTCCGCCGGGAGAGCCGCCCGCAGAGCCGCGCGGGCACTGCACGAAGCGGCCGAGCGGGCGTCGGACAGCCTGGACCGCGCCACGGTGGTGCAGGAAGCCGCTCCGCCCGTGCCCCTCGACCCCCTGGCCGACTGCGCCGAGCTGGACCCCGACGGCTTCGAGCAGGCCGTGGCCGAGCTGTGCACCAGGGACGGCTGCCTGGAGGTGGAGGTCGTGGGGGGCGCCGGGGATCTGGGGGCGGACGTCGTCGCCTTCACGCCGGACGGGCGGCGCGTGGTCGTCCAGTGCAAGCAGTACGGCGAGACCAACAAGGTCGGCTCACAGGACATGCAGCGCTTCGGGGGCACCTGTTTCACCATCCACGAGGCCGACATCGCGGCGCTCGTCACCACGAGCGAGTTCACGGAACCCGCTCTCGAGTACGCACGGCAGTGCGGGATCGTCTGCATGGACGGCGTCGACCTCGCGGCGTGGCGCGACGGGACGGGCCCGGCCCCGTGGCACCTGGGCGGCAACGACCGCTGAGCGTGCGGTCGGGTGACCCGCGCGCCCTATCGGCCCGCGTGGGCGGTCAACGCCTCGGCCGCCGTACGCAGTCGCTCGGCGGCCGTGGTGCACGCGGCGGCCTGCCGCTCCAGCGTGGGGCGGCTCCCGTCGGGTGCCGCCGGGCAGGTGGTCAGGGTGGCCGCGGTGGCGAGCAGCCGCCGGGCGTAGCCGTCCATGAGATCCGCGTCGGCCCGCAACTGGGCTGCTCGCTTGAGGAGTTCGACGGCGGGAGCCGTGATCGCTCCGGTGGGCTCGGTCACCATGCGGCTCCCAACTCGGTTCGGTGGTACGGGTGTCAGCGCGGCACCACGGCACCGGCGCTGCGATGCGCCGTGTACTGGGGGCAGGTCAGCACGAACAGCGGCCGGGCCGCGTCGATGCCGAGCCGGCGCAGCTGTCCGGCGAGGGGTTCGGCCGCGGCGGTGTCGAGCCGCACCCGGAGCCCGGTGCCCGGGTGCAGCCGGGGCCGGCCGTGGGCCCGGACCAGGGTGCGCACCGCGCTCTCGCCCCGGCGGCCGTAGAGGACCCAGTCCGGCTGGGGGCAGCGGACGCCCGGTGCGAGCCGGCCCTGGACGGCGAACCCGAGGTCCCGCGACCGTACGGCGACGTCCCGGTCGGTCAGATCGGCCTCGGCTCTCATCCGGGTGGCGGGCTGGCCCCATATCTCCTGCGCGGCCACCCGGGCCTCCTCGCTGGTGACGGCGAGGGAGAGGACGTACCGGCCGGTGCGGCGCAGGTCGGCACGGCGCAGCAGATCGGCGACGGCGTCGTACGGGCGGGGCCGCCACAGGTCGTCGACCAGCAGGGACAGGGCGATCTCGGTGTACGGGCCGATCGTGGTGCAGCGGTGCTCGTGGAGCGAGAGCACGGCCATGGCCCGCCCGCCCGGCCGGCTCGGTGTCAGCGGCGGGGCCCCGGGCAGCAGGCCCCGGGCCGCGGCGGCGTCGACCGGGAAGCAGAGGTGGGCGGCGGAGGAGTCGTAGTAGCGCACCGGCACCTCGACCGGACCCGCCGCGCTGGGGACGGAGGTGGTGGGCAGGGTGAGGAAGGGGTGACCCTCGGGCGGGTGCGCGCGGTCCCCGAGCCGGTAGGCCCGGGTGCGCACGATGGGGCCGTGGTAGGGCGTGAGGGCCTCGTCGATGTCCGCGCGGGCCTCGGGGACGACGGTCCTGAGGTGCTCCATGTACGCGTGCGGCTGGTGGCACAGCGGGAACTCGTGGGTGGGCCCGGGGTAGTCGACCTCGTACAGGTGGGGGTGCGGTGGCGACGCGGGGCCCGCCTCGCCACCGTCGAGGACGGGCACGATGTCGTGCCGGTTGGTGACGGTGGCGATCCAGGTACGCGGGTCGGCGGGCTTCCTGTCGCCCGCCGGGGAGCCGACGGCGACGACGTGGGTGACTCGGTGGGCGCGGCAGAACTCCTCGTCCTGGGCGAGGTTCAGCACCGCCGTCCCGCCCTCACCGTGCCCGATCAGCGCGAGTTCGGCGCCTCGCGGGATGCCGTAGTCCGCCAGGGCGAGCACGATCGAGCGGGTGTACGGCGAGTCGGCCCGAAGGAGGTTGTGCCAGGCGGCGGCCAGGTCTCCCGGGGAGTCGGGGCGGGGGCGGCCGGGTGCCAGGCCGGGCGCCTGGACCACGTAGCGGACGACGCCGTCGGGGCCGCGCACGTTCTGCACCAGGATCCGGCCTCCGGCGGACAGCATCTCGATGTTGCGCAGGAAGCCGAGGAAGGAGCCCTCGGTGGCCATGACCTGCTTCTCCTGATCGGTGAGGTGCACAGGTTCGGCGGCGCCCTCGCCACGGTCCGGGCCCGCGCGGCCGGAGGCGCCGAGCGGCGGGGCGGCGAACGGCGCGGGACCGGCGGCGGGCACCCGACCGCCGTGGTCACTCCCGGTGCCGGATCCCAACAAGGCCCGGATCGCGAGGAGTTCGGTCATCAGCGGCGCGAGTCCGGACAGGGTGCGCCGGGCCGCCGGGTCCCGGAACAGGGCACGCAGGGCCCGTACGGCCTCCTGGTCGCGGTCGGTGGCGAGCGCGCGGATCAGCCGGCGCATGCCCGGATCCTGGCCGACCTCGGGGTGGTCGACGAGCACCGCGGCGATCCGCAGGCGCAGGGAGGTGACGGCCACCAGGGCGGCCAGGCTCTCCCGGCCGAGCGCCCCCGCGGCGGCGCCGAGCACACGGGCCATGCCCTTGGGGGCCGCGATCGCCGCGCCGCCGAGGCCCTGCCCGTCGGTCAGGGCCCGCAGCAGCGCCCATCGGGCGGCGAGTCCGGTGCGGGGCCGCCGGCGCGCGGAGCCGGTCGGGGACGGCGCGAACAGGGCGGTGCCGGTGCGCGCGGAGACCGCGCGGATGCCCTCGGCGACGTCCACCACCTCCCGCGCGCAACGGCGCAGCAGTTCCCTGGCGTCCTGTCCGTCCGGCGTGGGCCGTACGGGTGCGGTGTCGTCCGTTCGCATCCGACGCTCCCTCGGCTCGACGACGTACGACCGGCTGCGGTCGCGCCGGCGGAGCACGACCCGGGTCCATCGTCGGGCAGGGCCACCGGCCCCGCACCTCCGTCCGGCCCCGCCGCGGACGCGCGCGGGAGCGGCGCGGCCCGGAGTACGGGACTTCCGGCGCCACATGGCGTCCGCGCCGTCGTCGCGGACGGTCCCCGGGCGGTCCCCCGTTCGGCGCAACGCGCGGCCGGGGCGGGCCCGCCCTCAGAGGGCGTTGGGCCGGGCGAGTCCCAGGTCGTAGGCGAAGATCACCGCCTGGATGCGGTCGCGGGCGCCTATCTTGGCGAGGACACGGCCGACGTGGGTCTTGACCGTGGACTCGGACAGCACGAAGTGGGCGGCGATCTCGCCGTTGGTCCAGCCCCTGCCGATGGCGACGAGGATCTCCCGCTCGCGCTCGGTCAGCGCCGCGAGCCGGGGGTCGTCGGCGTCGTCGCGGGCGGGCCCGTAGCGGGCGTACTCGTCCAGGAGGCGGCGGGTGAGGGCGGGCGCGATGACCGCGTCGCCGCCGGCGACGGCGCGGATGCCGGCGAGGAGTTCCTCGGGGCGGGCGTCCTTCAGCAGGAAGCCGCTGGCTCCGGCGCGCAGGGCGGCGTGGACGTACTCGTCGAGGTCGAAGGTGGTGAGCATGAGGACGCGCGAGCGGTCGCCGGCGGCGACGATGCGGCGGGTGGCCTCGATGCCGTCCATCCCGGGCATGCGGATGTCCATGAGGACGACGTCGGGGCGCAGTTCGGCGGTCCTGCGCACGGCCTCGGCACCGTGCGCCGCCTCGCCGACCACCTCCGTCTCGGGCACGGAGTCGAGCAGCATCCGGAACCCGTACCGCTGCAGCGGCTGGTCGTCGACGACGAGCACGGTGGTCACCGGGCACCGTCCCCGGGGGTGAGGTCAAGGGTGGCGGCGACCGCCCAGCCGCCGCCCGGGGCGGGGCCCGCGCTGACGTTCCCGCCGTAGAGCGCCGCTCTCTCGCGCATGCCCACCAGGCCGTGTCCCTCCTCGTTCGGCGGTCCCGGCCGGGCCGCCGGGCCGGTGTCCCGGACGTCGATGCCGATCCGGGTGTCCTCGACGTCGATCGCCAGGTTCACCCGGGTGCCGGCGCCGGCGTGTTTCAGCGTGTTCGTCATGGCTTCCTGCACGATCCGGTAGACCGTCAGCTGTACCCCGCCGTCCAGCCCGTCGACGTCCCCGGCGGTCCGGTAGACGACGTCGAGACCGGCGGCCCGCACACCCTCGCACAGCGCGTCGATGTCGGCGAGGCCGGGTTGCGGGCTGAGCTCGGGCTCGGCGGCGGGGCCGTCCGGTTCGCGCAGCACGCCGAGCACGCGCCGCAGTTCCCCGAGCGCCTGGCGGCCGGTGTCGCCGATGAGCCGGAGCGCCTCGATCCCGCGTTCCGGGGCGGCGCCACCCGCGTACGCGCCGGCGTCGGCGAGGGTGATGATGACGGACAGGTTGTGGCCGACGATGTCGTGCATCTCCCGGGCGACCCGGGTGCGCTCGGTCGCGGCCGCCAGCCGGCTGCGCTGGTCGCGTTCGATCTCCAGCCGCGCCGCCCGCTCGCGCAGCCCGGCCAGCTGCGCGCGGCGGATCCGGATCATCAGGCCGAGCGCGAGGGCCGCGGTCGCCGTGCTCACCAGGAAGAACAGGGCGTCCCCCACGGACACGGCGGCCGACACCCGCACGGCGACCAGGGCCAGTGCGCCGGTCATGGCGGCGCAGGCCCACGGCAGCTGCCGCAGTCGGCCGTGCAGGGCCATGCTGTACAGGGCGATGAAGAGGGCGATGTCCGCGCGCAGCGCGGCACCCAGGGACCACTGGACGACGAACACGGCGGCGACCGCCGCGAAGGCCGCCGCCGGCCGCCGCCGTCGCCACAGCAGCGGCAGCACCAGGCCCGCCTGCAGGGCGAGCATGCCCGCGAGTGGCAGACGGGTGAGCGCGAGCCGGAACCTGCGGTGTCCGTCGCCGTCGCCGGCGCCCCCGTGCAGCAGGTCCGGCAGGCAGAACATCAGGAAGACCACGACCACCACCGCGGTGTCCAGCACCCACGGGTGGGCGCGGTCGGCCTGCCGGAGCCGCTGGCCGGCCCGGCCGAGCCGGGCGACCAGCGGCCCCATGCCGCTGAGTTCTTCGGTGGTCATTCGGTCTCCGCCGCGCGGTGCGCTTGGTCAGACGTCGCTGCGCAGCAGACGGTACGCCGCCCCGGCCAGCGCGAGCGCGGTCCAGCCGAGGAAGACGAGCAGTCCGGCGCCGGGCGAGAGGGTGGTGGAGTCGTGCGTCAGGGCGAAAACGGACTGGCCCGCGTTGCCCGGCAGGTACGGGCTGACGTCGTTCTGCCAGGAGCTGGGCAGGAGGGAGACCAGCCCGGGGACGAGCATGAGGGCGGCGACGAGGACCGAGATGCCGCCGGCGACGGAGCGCAGCAGCGCGCCCAGGGCGGTGCCGATCACGCCGACCAGACCGAGGTAGAGCCCGGCGCCGAGCAGGCTGCGGACGACTCCCGCGTCGCCCAGGCTCAGGGCGGCGGAGGTGCCGGAGACGATCCGGCTGCCGATGAGGAAGGCGACGCACGCGCCGACGGTGCCGACGACCAGCGCGACCAGCCCGTACACCGTCGCCTTGGACCACAGCACGGGCAGCCGGCGCGGTACGGCCGCCATGGTGGAGCGGATCATGCCGGTGGAGTACTCCCCCGCCGTGACCAGCACGCCGAGGACCCCGAGGGCCAGCTGGGCGAAGTTGGTGCCGAAGAGGGACAGGCTCACGGCCGTGGCGTGGGCGAAGTCCCGGTCCATGCGGGGGGAGCCGATCATGGACTTGTAGCGGCTCGCGGCGATGACGCCGAAGGCGACGAGGAACAGCAGCCCGAGGCCGAGGGTGATCCAGGTGGAGCGCAGGGTCCAGAGTTTGGCCCACTCCGAGGACAGCACGCGCCGTCCGGTGACCCGGTAGTCCGGGCGGGCGGGAGCGCTCGTGGGCGCCTCGGCGGTGGTGGTGAGGGTGCTCATGCGGCGCTCCCGGGGATCTCGGTGCCCGTCGTGGAGCCGTGGTACTCCACGGCGTCCCTGGTCAGTTCCATGAAGGCCGACTCCAGCGAGACCGCCTTCGAGGTCAGTTCGAACAGGGGGATCCCGTGCTCGGCCGCCTTCAGCCCGATCTCGCGGGCGGTCACCCCGGTCACCTGCAGCTCCTCGGAGCCGATGCGCCCGGTGATCTCCACGCCCGGCCCGGCCAGCACCTCCCGCAGCCGAGCGGGGTCCTGGGTCGCGACCTTCACGGTGTCGCCGCCGGCCTCGCGCACCAGGTCCCGTACGGTCGTGTCGGCGAGCAGCCGTCCCCGGCCCACGACGATCAGGTGGTCCGCCACCAGCGCGACCTCGCTCATCAGGTGCGAGGAGACGAACACGGTGCGCCCCTCGGCCGCGAGCGTGGTCAGCAGGTTGCGGATCCAGAGCACGCCCTCGGGGTCGAGCCCGTTGACGGGCTCGTCCAGCATCACCGTCTGCGGGTCGCCGAGCAGGGCCGCCGCGATGCCGAGCCGCTGCCCCATGCCGAGCGAGAAGGCCCCGGCCCGTTTCCCGGCCACGCTGCCGAGACCGGACAGTTCGATGACCTCGTCGACCCGGCGGCGCGGGATGCCGTGGGTCAGCGCGAGCGCCCTGAGGTGGTTGTAGGCGGAGCGGCCCGGGTGGACGGACTTCGCCTCCAGCAGGGCGCCGACCTCCTGGAGCGGGGCGCGGTGGCGGGCGTAGCGCCGGCCGTTGACCGTGACGGAGCCGCTGGTGGGGGCGTCGAGGCCGACGATCATGCGCATGGTGGTGGACTTGCCGGCGCCGTTCGGGCCCAGGAAGCCGGTGACGGTGCCCGGCTTCACGACGAACTCCAGGCCGTCGACCGCGGTCTTCTCGCCGTACCTCTTGGTCAGTCGCTGTGCGTCGATCATTCGCGTTCCCTCTCTCGGACTCCGGCGTCCGTCGCGCTCGACGCCTCATCCTCAACGCTAGGGTCCGCGGCCGCCCCGACCCGTGGTACCGGGGGCTGAACGGGGCAGGTCTGGTGGTACCGCGGTACTACGCAGGCCCGGGCGCCGGCGGGCGGGCGTACCCGGAGGCCGGGGGCGCGGCGGGCCGCGTCAGGCCGACAGTCCGGCGGCGACGGTCGCTCCGAGCTCCCAGCACGCCTCCGTGTCCGTCCTGCCCGGTTCGCCGGTGACCGTGACCGGGTCGGCCGCACGGCGCCAGCCGAGCCCGGTCGTGATGGACTCGATGGCACGGACGGCGCCGGTCACGTCGTTGCCGCCGTGGACGTAGTAGCCGAAGGGGCGGCCGCGGGTCTCGTCGAGGCAGGGGTAGTAGATCTGGTCGAAGAAGTGCTTGAGGGCGCCGGAGACGTAGCCGAGGTTGGCGGGCGTGCCGAGGAGGTAGCCGTCGGCTTCGAGGACGTCGGCCGCGCCGGCCGACAAGGCGGCCCGACGGACGACCCGGACGCCCTCGATCTCGGGTGTCGTGGCCCCGGAGACGACGGCCTCGAACAGGGCCTGGCAGTTGGGCGACGGGGTGTGGTGGACGATCAGCAGGGTGGGCACACCCGAACCCTGCCGTGCGCGGGCCGGGGTGCGCAAACGGGTCCGCGGCGGCGCCGTTGTGGGCGGCGGCCCGGGATGCGACGATGCCCGGCGGCGGTGCGGGACGACGGGAGGAGCCGTGGTGGCCGAGGACGAGCGCCGGGTGCCGGCGGCCGTGGTGTTCGACGCGCTGGGTCTGGACTACGAGAAGGCGTTCGCCTCTTCCGAGGCGCACCGGGCGTCCCTGCGCTGGCTGCTGGACCGGCTGGAGCCGGGCAGCCGGGTGCTGGACGTGGGCAGCGGGACCGGACGGCCCACCGCCGAGACCCTCGCCGAGGCGGGTCACCGCGTGCTCGGCGTCGACGTCTCCCCCGTCATGGTCCGGCTGGCCGCCAGGCAGGTGCCCGGCGCCGGGTTCCGGCTGGCGGACATCCGTGAACTCCCCCTGGAGGAGGGGGCGTACGACGCGGTCTGCGCCTACTTCTCGCTGCTCCAGATGTCCCGGGCCGAGCAGTCCGCCGTCGTACGCCGGCTGGCGCGGGCGGTACGGCCGGGCGGCCTGGTGGCGCTTGCGACCGTGCCCCTCGACGTGGAGGGCGTCGAGGCGGTCTTCATGGGTCAGCCGGTGCGGGTGACGAGCTTCGCCCCCGAGGACTTCACGGAGCTGGTGACCGGGGCGGGTCTGACGGTGCTGGCCGAGGAGCGTGCCCTGTTCGCCCCGGACCACCCCGGGGCCGGGTCCGAGCCGCACCTGTTCCTGCACTGCCGGCGCGCCGGGGAGTGATCCCGGGCGGCGCCCGACAGCCGTCGGCCGCGGGCCGGTCGGTGAGCCGGTCGACAGCGGCGCCCTGGTCGGTGGGCAGCGACCCCGGTGCCTATGCGCCGGCCGGGGAAGGACCGCGGGACTGGTTCGGCCGCCGCTCCCTCGGTTGCGCCCGTCAGTGCCCGGAGCCCGGGCGCCGACCCGTCTGTGGCCGCGGTACGGAGAAGTCCCCCAGGGCCCGGACGTACGTCAGCCCGGGGCGGCCGGAGAGCACCGTCTCGCCGGTCACGGTGAACCCCGTACGGGCCAGCACGGCCCGGGACGCCGCGTTGTCGAGGGTGGTCCGGGCCCGCAGCGCGGTCAGCCCGTAACGGCCCGCGGCGAGTCCGCACACCTCCAGCACGGCCGAGGTCGCCAGCCCCCGGCCCGCGGCCCGGCGCCCGATCCGGTAGCCGAGCTCGGCACCGCCGTCCACCAGGTCCATCAGGTTGATCCTCCCGAGCACCTCGCCCTCGTCGCCCACCAGCACGTGGAAACGGCAGATCCCGGACGCCTGCTCGGCCAGCAGGGCGCGGTGCCGCTCGTCGAACCGGGCGAAGTACTCGTCGCCCCGATCGGGGATGGACGCCGCGAAGTAGGCCCTGTTCTCCCGCTCGAACGCGAGCAGTGCGGGGGCGTGGTCCGGACGCAGCAACTGCAGCTCAGGCATGGGCGGGACGGTACGCCGGGCACTGGCGGGTCCGCCTGCCGATTTCCGCCCCCCGCGACCTCTGGAGTTCCTCAAATCGGCTTGGCCGCAGGGCGCCCGGCGGCCAGGGTGATCCACATGGCGGGAATCACGGGACTGAACAGGAAACACAACTTCGTACTGCTCCTCCGGGACGCGGACGTGGTGGCGGCCCGGCTGCGCGAGGCGCTGGCCGGGGCCTCGCCCGAGGAGCGCCCCGGACTGGAACGGGCCCTCACCGTGGCCGAGTCGACCGCCGCCGCCGACGATGCCCGGCTGCGCGGCGCCTGGGTCCGCTCGCGGCTGGCAGCCGCCGGCTTCACCGGCGACCTCGCCTCGGTCGCGGCACTGAAGGCGCTACGCCAGGCGGAGCCGATGCTGAGCCTGCTCGCCGCGGTACAGCTGCAGAAGGACGCAGTGGCCCACCCGGAGTGATCCGGGCACGCCGCCGGTGGAGCCCTGGCGCATGGGGCTCCCTTGCCCATGCGTCCAGTGGACGCATAAGGTGCGTCCACTGGACGCATGGTTTCGCCGGGCGCCCGGGCGGTGGCTGGGTTCCGGCTCCCCGCCGTGGCACCCCGGCCTGGTCGAACGGCACGCCTGGACATGACCCCACAGAGCGGCACGCACGACGAGCCGGTGCCCGAGGTCGGCTCGGCCGCCTGGTGGAGCGGACGCTACGCGGCTCGCGGCCGCCGGCGGACCCGGACCGAGGGGCTCACCCTCGACGCCGTCCTGGCCGCGTCGCTGCGGATCGCCGACGAGGAGGGACTGGACGCGCTGACGATGCGGGCGGTCGCCGAGCGGATGAGCGTGCGGCACACCTCGCTGTACCGCCACGTACCGAGCCGCGAGGCACTGCTCGTGGAACTGGTCGACCACATGCTGGGGGAGGTCTCACTCCCCCACCCGGGCGCGGACTGGCGGGCGGGCACCGAGGCCGGGGCCCGGGAGTACCGGCGGGTCCTGCTGGCGCACCGGGCCCTGGTCCCGCTGCTCACCCGCGGGCAGTTGCTCGGGCCCAACGCGCTCCGGGCCCGTGAGCAGGGTCTGCGCCTGCTGACCGAGGCGGGCTGGCCGGCCGAAAGCGCGGTGCGCATCTATCTCACGGTCACCCACTACGTGGTCGGGGCCGTGGTCCTGGACACCGGTGGCGCGGCCCGCACACGGGAGCAACGGGCGGCCATGAGCGATCTGTTCGCCTCGCTGCCCGCGGGACGGTATCCGCTCGTCACCGCCCACTCCGGCCTGCTGGGGGTCCCGGACGGCGAGCACGAGTTCGAGTTCGGTCTGCGATGCCTCCTCGACGGCATCGCCGGAACCTGGGAGGGCCGCTGATGTCCCGGACCACCATGCCGTCGAACGCCCGGTGGGCCGCGGGGGGCGACCGGTTCGGCGTGCGGGGGCGCACGGGCGCCCACACGCTGTTCGTCCGCCAGGACGGCCCCGCCGACGGTGCGCCGGTGACGCTCGTGCACGGCTTCCCCACTTCGTCGCACGACTGGTCGCCGATCGTGCCCCGGCTCGCGGAGAGGGGCCTTCGCGTCACGACGTTCGACCTGCTCGGCTTCGGACACAGCGACAAGCCGCGCCATCACCCCTACTCCGTGCTGGAACAGGCCGATCTGGTGGAGGACGTCTGGCGGACCCTCGGTATCGGCGACACAGCACTGGTCGCCCACGACTACGGGGTGAGCGTGGCCCAGGAACTGCTCGCGCGGAACTCCGGCCGCATCACGAGGATGGCCTGGCTCAACGGGGGCCTGTACCCCGATCTGCACCGCCCCATCGCCGTACAGCGGATGCTCCACGGGCGGTTCGGACCGCTGCTCGCCCACGCCGTGTCCGAGCGCGGCTTCCGCACCTCGATGCGCCGGGTGCTGGGCCGCGAGGTCCCGGACGAGGATCTGCACGCCATGTGGGAGAGCGTCTCCCGGGACCACGGCCACCTGCTGGCGCCGCGGCTGCTGCGCTACATCGACGAGCGGCGCGAACACCAGGCCCGCTGGATCGCCGCGCTGGAGGGCTACCGCGGCCCGGTCTCCTTCGTCTGGGGGCCGGCCGACCCGATCAGCGGTGCCCACGTACTCGCCCGCATCAGGGAACGCATGCCGTCGGCGAGCGTCACGGAACTCGCCGGCCCGCCCGCCGTCGGCCACTATCCGCAGGTCGAGGCCCCCGAGGAGGTCGCGGCCGCCCTGGGGACCTTCCTCGGTCCCACGTGACGAAAATGGGCGGGGGGTTGTCGGTACCCTCCGTTACAGTGGCGGCTCCGCATCGGAGGGGAGACGCAACAGTGCAGGTCAGGGTGGGGACAGTGGGGGGCCGGGCGGCCGTGGCGGTGGCGCTGGCGGCGCTGCTGGCCGGCTGCTCGGGGTCGGACGGCGGAGACGGGAAGAAGCCCGCGAGCGCGTCGCCGGCCGCGGACGCGGCGGGGGCCAAGTCCCCGGCGGCGAAGGACGACACGATCGGCGCCGCCGGTTCGGCCTGCGAACTGCCCGTCCGTTTCGCCGTCGCCAAGCAGTGGAAGCCCAAGGCGATCGACTCCGGCAAGGAGTCCAAGGGTTCCGACGGCGATCCGAGCGGGGCGCTCGCCGACGCCCTCCTGCGCCAGGGGCCGGTCACGGCAGCCTGCGAGATCGACGCAAAGCCGGCCGGTGACATCGGCTTCCTGCGCGTGTGGACGGGCAAGCCGGGCGACGCCGACACGCGCAGTGTCCTGCGGGCGTTCGTCGCCGCGGAGGACAACGTCAGCAAGGAGCGCTACCACTCCTTCCGCACCGGCGGCGGCCTCGACGCCGTGGAGGTGGAGTACCTCTACACGAGCAAGCTCCTGGACGAGACGAAGAAGGAGAGCGCCTTCGCCGTCGGCACGCCGGACGGCCCTGTCGTCGTGCACCTCGGCGGTATGGACACCGAGGAGCACGACGCGATGCTGCCCGCGTACGAACTGGCCAAGCGGAGCATGACGCTCTCCTGAGGGCCGTCCGTCCGGGCACTTCAGTAACGCAGGCGCCTGGCCCGGAGCAGCATGAACGCACCCGACAGCGCGAGCAGGACGCCGATGGCGGCCGGCCACAGATGGGCCCCGGTCTCCGCCAGTCCGCCGCGCGTCCCCTGGGGCTCGCCCTGCGCCACCGCGGGCGGGACGTACCCGGCGGCCGAGGACTGGGACGCGGTGGGCGCGGCCGGCGCCGGCCGCGCCTGACCCGACCCGGCCGCCGTCGCACCGGCGGACGGGGACTCCACGGGCGCGGTCCGGGTCGCCCGGCCGGCCTTTCCGGTGCCGGACCCCCCGGAGGGGGACGGCGGGGCCGCGGTGGGCTTCGCCGACCGTGCCGGCGCGCGGTGCCCGGTGGTGTGGCTCGGGGACACCGACGCGTCGGTCCTCGGCAGGCCACCGGGGTCGGTGACCGTCGCGGTCGGCGCGGCCGTCGCGGTCGGCGCGGCCGTCGCGCTCGCGCCGGGGGCCGCCGTGTCGGCGCCGCCCGGAGCCGGAGGCGTACCGGTGCCGGAGCTCGCCGTCGGCGCGGGAGTCGTACCCGGGTCGCCGCCCGTCGGGCCGCAGGTGCGGCCGGAGTTGATGCAGTCGACCATCGTCCGCATCAGGCCCTCGTCGAATACGTTGATGAAGTCGCCGTGGTCGGTGACGGGCTTGTGCAGCTGCTCGGGGAAGGAGTCCACCGCGAACAGCGGGACCGTACGGCCACCGTCCTGCACGCTCGGCGCGGGGACGTCGTAGACGATGCGCTCCACCAGCTGCGGGATGGGCTCGAAGCCCGTGGGGCAGGAGCCGTCCTCGGCGGCGAAGGCCACGTGGGTGCGGTGGTTGGCACTGTCGATGTTGCGGCCGTCCCAGCAGCTCTGGAACCGGAAGCTGCGCACGACGTCGCTGCCCGGCGGGCACAGCGGGTACTTGTCCTTCAGCTGCCGGTTCTCGTAACCGGTGCAGCTCCAGGACGCGTTGGCGTTGGCGGGCCCGCTGACGAAGGCCTTGGCGTCGCCGGTGATGATGCGCAACAGGCGCGGCATCGCGGTGACCTTGGCCCGCGGGTTGCCCAGGAAGGTCAGCGTGACCTGCTTGGGCGTGACGATCTGGCCCGCGTTGCCCTCAGTGCCGCCGCCCGGGGAGCCGGCGTCCCGCTCCTGGGTGCCGTTCTGCAGACGCAGCACCGGCCAGTAGTACGAGGACTTGTCGCCCTTGTCCACACAGCTCGTACCGGCGTCGGCCAGGTCCTGGTCGCCGGCGAAGGCGTTGTTGCCCTGGTTGCCCACGTAGTCGTGGAAGTGATGGGCGCCGTTGGTGACTCCGGGAGCCACGATGACGTTGTCCGAGTTGAACAGGCCGTTCGCGTTGACCCCGCAGTCGGAGGTGAAGCTGCCGCGCGAGGCGCCGGCCTGCTCGGCCGGGGTCGGCACGTCGGGCTGTACGGCGGTGATGTCCGCGTAGTCGGAGACGACGGGCCCGTTGCCGCCCTGGCCCGCGCCGTTCTGCCCCGCACCGCCGCCGCCCTGCTCCTGGCCGCCGCCGCTCTGCTGGGCTCCCCCGCTCGGCGGGGCTGAGGCCTGACCGCCGTCACCGGTCCCGTCGCCCGCGGGGTGCAGGGTGCACGCGGCCAGGTCCTCCAGACCCTGCGGACGGTCCCCGACCCGGTCGATGGCGTCGGCGATGCGACCGAGGGCAGCCGTCCGCTTCTCCTTCAGCGGGTCCATGATCGAGCCGTCGGCCGAGCCGGTGGCCTGCCCGGACTGCTGGAACTGCCGGTACGCCGCCGCCGTCTGCTGGTCGAGCAGGGCGAGTTCGCGGTCGACGTCCGGCCGGGCCGCGTCCGGTACGTCGGTCAGGCGGCTGCCGACGTCGGGGCAGTAGATCGTGGACATGCCGGCGGACAGGACGTGTCCGCCGGTCGTGGCGTCCCCGTCGCCCCAGCCTTCGCTGGCGGAGGCGTAGACGTTCACCGCGACGAGTCCGCCGCCGCCCAGCATCAGGGCCACTGCTGCGAGGGTCGCGCGTCTTGCGCCGGTCGGGCGTCTGCGCCTGTTGCGTACCAAGGTCGTCCCCTGTGTGTTCACCGGTCGGGCATGGAATTCCCCCTGCCCCATACGCACGGCGGCGCCGCCGTGTTCAACCGGATCGGGAATTCACCGGGACCTCACAGGAAAACGCGGACCCCACCCGTTCCCCTTCGAACGACACCACGAACATCACAAATACGTATCGGACATATAAGACCTCAACCTTCACACGAGGTACACACGTTGGCTAGGTTGACGCGAGCCGCCGGCTGACCCCCGGCGAGCCGCCGTGGTCCGGCACCGCGCACGACGGAGTCCGGACGGAGCGGCCCAACTGCCCTGCGGGGCGAGGAAGGAGCACGTCTTCCATGGCGCCGGAGAGCCGCGACGAGGTCCAGCAGAGGATCCACTCCCTGTACGACCAGGCCGAGAACGCGACGGGGAACTTCAACGCGACGCGGGCCATGGCGGCCAAGACGCGTTCACGAGGGGTCCCGTTGGCCAAGCGGTCGGGCCGGCGCCCGGATCCCGCTCTCGACGCGATGACCCAGCAGTGGTTCGAGTCGGCACGCGCCAAGCTCGGCCCTTCGGTCCCCGCGGTCCTGCCGGCCGACCGGCAGCCGCGTCCCGAGGGCCGGGGTTCGGAGCGCGAGTGGGACGCCGCGGCGCTCGGCCTGCCGGCCCTGGAACGGCCCACCGGCCGAGCGGTGGCCGAACTCCCGCCCGGCCCCTCGTCGTCCGCCACCGGTCTCTCCCTCCCGGCTCCGGACGGTGCACGGGCGGCCCTGCCGGCTCCCCGCCGCCTCGAACTCCCCGCCGCACTCCCCGCGTTGCCCAGTCCCCCGGGCAACCGCGATGTGTCCGACCGCCCGACGCAGCCGTTCGGCGGCACGCCGGAGCTGACGAGCCTCCCGGACACCTCCCGCCGCATGACACCGGAACCGGCAGACCCCGGCGCGGCAGCCCGGTTCGGTAACGGCACGCAGGCATCGGCGACCGGCCTCGGACGGTCACCGATGCCCGACACCGGCACCGCCCCCGCGACAGGCCCCACGTGGAGCGCGGAGCGGGCCGCAGGCGCGGTGCAGATGGCAGGGGGCGGGTGGACGCCGGAACTTGACACGGGGGCTACGGGGACCGCCGGGGGTGGGTGGACGCCAGAACTTGGTACCGGTGCCGTGCAAACCACCGGAGGCGACTGGACGCCGGAACTTGGCGCGGGCGCGGCGGGAACCGCCGGGGGCGGCTGGACACCGGAACTCGGCAACGGTGCCGTGCAAACCACTGGAAGCGCCTGGACGCCGGAACTTGGCGCGGGCGCGGCGGGGACCGCCGGGGGCGGCTGGACGCCGGAACTCGGAACGGGTGCCGTGCAAACCACTGGAAGCAGCTGGGCACCGGAACTTGGCGCAAGCTCGGCGGGGATCACCGGAGGTGGGTGGACACCGGAACACGGTGCGGGCGCCGTGCAAACCGCTGGAAGCGGCTGGGCGGTGGGGACGGCCGGACTCGATTGGGCAACCGCGCCGGGCACAAGTGCGCCGGAAGCGCCGGGACTTGGGTCCAGCGTCGGTGTGGTGGGAGCGGCCGGATTCGATTGGGCGGCGGAGCCCGGTGCACGTGCGGTGGAAACGGCGGGAGTTGGCGGCCCGATGGCCCTCGGCCTCGCCGCACCGGAACCGGTCGGCCTCGGCGGCCCGCCGGTGCCCGGCCTCGATGCTGCGGAACCGGTCAACCTCGCGGGCCCGGCGATGTCCGCCCTCGGTGCGGCAGAACCTGTCGGCCTCGCGGGCCCGGCGATGCCTGGCCTCGGCACGTCGGATCCGGTCGGCCTCGCGGGCCCGGCGATGCCCGGCCTCGGTCACGCAGGACCGGTCGGCCTGGCAGGCCCGGCGACACCCGGTCTCGGGGCGGCCGCGCTCGTCGGTGGCGGTCCCGTCGAGACGGCCGTTCTGCCTGTCGCCGCGGCCCCCTCCGTGCTCGGGAACCCGGTCCAGGAGCCGCGGCAGCTGCCGGGCACCGCCGTGCTGGGCCGCCCCTCCCCCGGTGCCGCCAAGGCCGGCGTCCGCGCCAAGCTCGGCGCCGCCCGCGACCTTCTCGCCTCGCGCACCACGCAGCCCGCGCCCGCGGCGGCGCAGGCTCCGCTGCTCGGTGCGGGCCGCGCAGCCCAACTGAGCGCCGGGGCACCGGGCCAACTCGCCGCTCCGCAGCAGGCCATGCAGTGGCAACAACCTCTAGAGCCGGCCGACACGGGCTCCCTCACGTACCCGGCACCCGCAACAGCCCCCGCGGACGCGGGACCTCTCGCATACCCGGCATCGGGAACACCTGCCACCCCGGTCACGGTCACCGGCGTCCTCGCGCACCCCGCGCAGGCGGCAGCCGCCACCTCCCTCGCGTACCCGGCACCGGTCACGGACACCGGCTCGCTCGCCCACCCGGCCGTCGCGGACACCCCCGAGACCCCCCGTGCCGTGCGGGCCGCCAAGGCCATCGCCTTCGCCCGGGCGCAGATCGGGAAGCCGTGCGTCTGGGGTGCGATGGGGCCGGGCTCGTACGACTGCTCGAGTCTCACGCAGGCGGCGTGGAGGTCCGCCGGGGTCGCGTTGCCGCGCGCCGCGCACGAGCAGGCGCTGGCCGGTGCCCCGGTCATGCCCGCCGGGCTCGAACCCGGTGATCTCGTCCTGTTCTTCGACGACGACCGGCACGTCGGCCTTCACGTCGGCGGCGGCATGATGGTCCACGCTCCGGGTCCGGGTGCGACGATCCGCGAGGAGTCGATCTACGGCGCCGGGGAAGCGGCGATCCACCGGATCATCAGGCCCGCATGAGCCGCCGTGGGGTGCGGCCGGCCCGTCTGCTCTCGTAGTGGTCGAGCAGGGTCTGCGCCACGGGCCGGTAGGTCAGACCGAGTTCGCGGAGGCTGCGGCTGTTGTCGACGCGGAAGCGGATGCCGAGGTGCTTGCGGATGTAGTCCTGGGTGAGCCCGAAGGCGGGGCCCAGGACCCGCACCGGCCAGTGCGGAAGCCTGTTGCGTGGCAGCCGGAGGTCATGGGGGTGGCGGGCGCGGATGATCCGGGACATCTCGTGGAACGAGGTCATGGTCTCGGCGGCGACGATGTAACGCCCCCTGGCCTCCGGGTTCTCGGCGGCCGCGATGTGCGCGTCGGCCACGTCCCGCACGTCCGCCGTGGTGAAGCTGAAGTCCGGTGCGCCGTAGCAGAAGTAGCCCTGGAACAGCTCGTCGAGCAGGAAGAGGCTGCCGGACTCGGAGGCGGGGGTGAAGGAGGGTCCGAGTATCAGGCCGGGGTTGACGGACACCATCCGCCAGCGGTGCTGCCCCGCCTCGGCCTCCCAGGCGGCCTGTTCCGCCAGCGTCTTGGCGTAGTGGTAGGGGTTGTTCTCCACCGTGCTGGTGGTGTTGACGTACCGCTCCGAGAGCACGCCCCCTTCCATCCGCGAGACGTCGGCGTAGTCGCCGAAGATCGCGCCCACGGTGGAGGTGAACACCAGGGTTCGCACATCGGGGGTACGTTCCAGGGCCGCGAGTACGGTGCGGGTGCCGAGCAGGGCCGGGTCCACGACGTCCCGCCGGCCGTCCTTGATCCGCTCCGGCATGAGGAACGGCGAGGCCACGTGGAAGACGACCGAGCAGCCGTGGAACGCGTCGTCGAAACCGCCCTGCTCCAGCAGATCGGCCTCGAACAGTTCCAGCTGTCCGGGGAAGGTCTCCTGCAGCGCCCAGAGCGGCCGGACCTTTGCCGCGTCGGCCCTGTTCCGCACGGTGGCCCGCACCCGGTAGCCCCGCCGCAGGAGCCGCCGTACCAGATGGCTGCCGACGAAGCCGCTGCCGCCCGTGACCGCCACGGTCGTCCCCGCGTGTCCGCCCACGCCGTCCCTCCCCTGGCGGCCGGCCCCTCCGGCACGGTGACAGGGTCGGGCACAGGCGGGGGCCGGGGGAAGCACCAGGGCCATAAGTAACCCATGGGAAAGTCATAAGATCCGCTTATGACGTCATAGACCGGACCCGCGTACCAACTTAGGGCTGCCTTAGCTTAGGCTTCTTGATCGAGTCGCCTGTCCACGCTCGAAGGGAACCTGATCATGCCGCGCCCCCTGCGGGTAGCCATCGTCGGAGCCGGCCCCGCCGGGATCTACGCCGCCGACGCCCTGCTCAAGTCCGAGGTGGCCGCCGACCCCGGCGTCGCCATCGACCTCTTCGAGCGCATGCCCGCCCCGTTCGGCCTGATCCGGTACGGAGTCGCTCCCGACCACCCCCGCATCAAGGGCATCGTCACCGCCCTGCACCAGGTGCTCGACAAGCCGCAGATCCGCCTCTTCGGCAACATCGACTACCCGACGGACATCAGCCTGGACGACCTGCGGGCCTTCTACGACGCGGTGATCTTCTCCACCGGCGCGACGGCCGACCGCGAGCTGTCCATACCCGGCATCGACCTGGCCGGCTCCTACGGCGCCGCCGACTTCGTCTCCTGGTACGACGGCCACCCGGACGTCCCCCGCACCTGGCCGCTGGAGGCCGAGAAGGTCGCCGTGCTCGGCGTCGGCAACGTGGCCCTCGACGTGGCCCGCGTCCTCGCCAAGACGGCCGACGAGCTGCTGCCCACCGAGATCCCGCAGAACGTCTACGACGGTCTGAAGGCGAACAAGGCCCTGGAGATCCACGTCTTCGGGCGCCGGGGCCCGGCCCAGGCGAAGTTCAGCCCCATGGAGCTGCGCGAGCTGGACCACTCCCCGAACATCGAGGTCATCGTCGACCCCGAGGACATCGACTACGACGCGGGCTCGATCGAGACCCGGCGCGGCAACAAGCAGGCCGACATGGTCGCCAAGACGCTGGAGAACTGGGCGATCCGGGACGCCGGCGACCGTCCGCACAAGCTCTTCCTGCACTTCTTCGAGTCCCCCACGGAGATCCTCGGCGAGGACGGCCGGGTGGTCGGCCTGCGCACCGAGCGCACCGCCCTCGACGGCACCGGCAACGTCAAGGGCACCGGCGAGTTCAAGGACTGGGACGTCTCCGCCGTCTACCGCGCGGTCGGCTACCTCTCCGAGAAGCTGCCCAAGCTGCCCTGGGACCTGGAGTCGGGCACCGTCCCGGACGAGGGCGGCCGGGTGATCGAGGAGGGTGGCTCCCCTCTGCAGTCGACCTACGTCACCGGCTGGATCCGGCGCGGCCCCGTCGGCCTGATCGGCCACACCAAGGGCGACGCCAACGAGACGGTCGCCAACCTGCTGGCCGACTACGCGGGCGGCCGACTCCACACGCCGGCCTCGCCCGCCCCGGAGGCCGTGGACGCCTTCCTCGCCGAGCGTGGAGTCCGCTTCACCACCTGGGAGGGCTGGTACAAGCTGGACGCCGCCGAGCGTGCGCTGGGCGAACCCCAGGGACGTGAGCGCGTGAAGATCGTCGAGCGTGAGGACATGCTGCGCGAGAGCGGCGCGTGAGTCCCTGCCGTCATGGGCTCTGAGGGGGCCGGCGCGACCGCGCCGGCCCCCTCCCCTTTCCCGCTCAGGCCTCGGCCGCCCGCTCGAACAGCTCGTGCAGCGGCACGGGGGACAGCAGCCGCAGGAAGGGCCCGTACACGTTCCTGGCGGCCGTGGTGGCCAGGTGAGCGGTCAACTTACCGCTCTCCAGGGGCAGATGGGGCGCGTCCAGGGTGACCCAGGTGTCCGGTGCGAACACGGTGCGCCCTGCGCGCGCCCGCCGGCCCGTCTCGACGGCGCCCGCTGCCACCAGTTCCGCCTGCGCGGCCTTGTGGCGGGCGACCGTCCAGCCGTTCCAGCGGCGGATGCTGCGATCCGTCGGCCGGGCGAGCGCCCGCAGCTGGAGGAGGAGCGCGGCGGCGTCCGTGCCGATCCCCCGCTCACGCGCGGTGCGGCTGACCAGCTCGGGGGTGCTGAACAGGGGGTTCGCCTCGTAGCCGCCGACCGGTACGGGGGTCGCGGCGGCGCGGGCCGCCATCCGGGACAGGCCGTCGAAGACCGTCCGCGTCCTGAGCACGCCCTCACGGAGCCCGGGCAGGCCCAGCCGGTCGCACAGGTCCAGGGCCCGCGCCAGCCGCTCCGGGTCGACGAGCGCGGCCGTCCGCAGGAACACGTCACCGGACGGGACACCCACCACGAAGCTGCCGTCCTCCATCAAGCCGGTCAGCGCGGCGGAGCCCTCGCGGAGCGGCTCCGGGCACGGGATCACCGGCCCCTCATAGGGCCGGAACGCCGGGTCCGCGGCGGCGGCCCGGGCCGCGGCGGGCGGGCCGAAGAGCTCGACGAGCGTCCCCGGCGCCTCGATCCACGCCCGCAGTCGGGCGTGCAGCCTCAACGCGCCCTCCGCCGCGGGATCACCGACGGGCCGCTCGGTCAGGGCCCAGGCGATCACCGTCATGGCCTCGGTGTGCGGGGCCCGGTCGGCGCGTATCCACTCCCCCGCCGTGCCGTCCGGGAGCGCGTGGTGGAGCAGGAGCCTGCCGGTGCGGCTGCCGGCCAGCACCTGTCCGGACTCCTCGGCGGGCAGGCGCCCGGCGGACAGCGCCCGCGCCCAGCCGGTGGTCAGTCCGAGGTCGGCCTCCAGGGCGTCGGCCAGTGCCTCGTCGACGTACGGACGCGTACCGAGCAGCCCGGCCCAGACGGCCGCCATCCGCTGCGCCGCCCGGTTCAGGCCGTCCGCCGACCACAGTTCGGCGGGGTCCCCGGGGATACCGGCGGCGAGAACGGCGCGCCGCCCGGCCGGGCCGAGCCGGTGGCAGAGGCTGTCGTACTCCGCGGCCGCCGTCTTGTTCGCCTTGTACGGTGCCGAGCGCAGCATGCGCTGATGGGCGTCGTGCCGTTCCCGGCGCGGGAGACCGCCCAGCACGAGGGCCGCGACGGAGCGTCGTACTCCGGTGCGCCAGGCGAAGACGGCCAGGGCCTCGGAGGTCAGCGGTACCGGCCCGTTGCGGTCGGTCAGCTCCAGCAGGCGGGTGAGGCGTGCGCCGTCGTCGGCGTCGACGGTGACGGTCCGCTCCTCCTCGGTGCCCGCCGGGGCCGGGTCGGTGGCCGGCTGCACGAACCGGGCGAGGTCCTGCCGTGCCGGGCCCGCGGCGGGGCGGCCGCCCGCGGCACGGACCGCGGTCAGTTCCTCCGGCCGGGCCCGGCCGGTCCGCCAGCTGGTTCCGGGGGCGGCGAACGGCTGCCCGCTCCAGGTCCGCAGCAGCGCCGCCAGCGCGGCGCGCTCGTCGCCGGGGGTGGTCTCGACCGCCGCCCGCCAGGCGACCGCGTCGATCCCGCCCAGCAGCTCCTGCCATTCCGCGGGCCGCGACGGCGGGGCGAGGGCGCGGGTCTCGTCGTCGATCTCTCCGCGGAGATGGCGGCCGTCGGCGGCGACGGCGGTGAGGGTGCCCGGGTGCCGTTCGGGCCGGTAGGCCTCGTACGCGCGCAGGTCGGGGAGCAGGCCCGTCAAGGCAGGGGCGAGGTCCGTGTCGGGGACCTCGGCGGGCAGGTCCACCACCGGTCCGGAGCGCATGATGCCGACGCGCCGGGACAGTTCCTCGCGGCGGTGCAGCACGTCGGCCGCCAGTGCGGCGGCACGCACCACGCCGTCCCGGACCCGGGTGTCGGCGGCCTCGGGGAGGAGCCGGGTGACGTGGGCGCACAGGTCCTCGGCGCTCCGCGCGCTCCGGGCGGCGGCGAGGAGGGCGTGGACCGTGTCGTCGTCCACCGTGCGCAGGGCTTTGGAGGAGTGCTCGTCGCGCGGGACGAGGAAGTGCCAGAACGCGGGCGGTGGCATGGGCCCGGCGCCCTCGCCCAGGGTGGGAGACCGGTCGCGGTCGCGCTTCGCGGGCGGTACGAAGCCGTGGACCTGCCACAGCAGCGAGTTGTCCCCGGCGGCATGGCAGCGCACGGTCTGCTCGCCGACCGTCACGGCGTCCTCGCCGCCCTCGGGGAGGCCGATGATGCCCCAGGGGTGGCGGCCGTAGCGGCGGCTGCGGTAGTGGGCGGTGCGGCCGTCGACCGACTCCAGCAGGAAGTCGGTGGGCGAGGGCCCCTGATGGGGCGTGCGGTTCAGGACGCGGCAGCCCACGAGCCGGCCGTCCTGTCCGAGGAGGGAGGCGGGGGCGTCCGCGGGGAGCTCCGCGAGGTACTGACCGCCGTCGAACTCCTCTGTTCCGGGCGCGAGTTGACGGTCGCGGTGGAAGTCCGGCAGGGTGCGGTCGGCGCACGGGGTGCCGGTGGAGGAGTCGTAAGGCGTCCAGTTGCCCTGCGCGTGGAAGACCTGGGCGCTCCAGTAGCGGTGGCCGTCGCTCAGCTGGAGTTCGCGGCCGCCGATGCCCTCCCGACCACCGGGCCGCAGCACCCGCTCACCGTCGAACCGGCCGCCCCGGTCCGGGGTTTCGAACTGGAAGCCGAAGGCGCCCCTGATCAGCCCGCCGTACGCGCGGAGGCCGAAGGTCTGCTCCGGGGTGAAGACCTCGTGCGGCCGGTCGTCCCAGCAGGCCTGCACGGGGGCGCCGCGGTCGCCGGTCCGCCAGCTGACCAGGAACCGCCCGCCCGCGTAGTGGACGGCGTGCGAGGTCGCCCCGTCCGGCAACCGGAAGGTGCAGGACCCGCGCGCCCCCGCGGGGTCGACGGCGACCGCGCGGTCCGCGCCGAAGACGGTCAGTACGGGCCAGGTGCAGGTGACGCGGAGGCCGTCGGCGGGGCCGAGGTCCGTCATGGCGGCCTCCAGGGCGGGCCAGACCAGCTCTTCGGGCAGTCCGGCGCGCAGCGCGCGGGCGAGCGGGCCGGTGAGGTCCAGGTCCGCCAGTGCCTCCTCGATGCCGTCCAGAGCGGTGGCGGTCGGCCGGTCGAGGAGCGCGGCCAGTTCGGTCACCGCCTCGTCGGCCGCGGCGAGGCCGCCGCCGCGCAGGGCGCCGAGCAGACTCTCGACGCGGACGTGCACCCCGGCGGCGATCCCGGCGTTCTCCGGGAGCCGCGTGATCGCGGTGCCCGCTCCGCGCAGGCCGGCGTGCACGGTGCCCTCGAGCCGCCGGCCGAAGACCGCGTCGGCGGCCAGGGCCTTCAGATCGCGCCGGGAGCGGTCGTCCCAGAACGTCAGCCGGACGGCGTCGCCGGGGTCCGCCACCAGGATGCCCTCGGCGAGGCAGGCGTCCAGCAGGTCGGCGTCCAGTCCCGGCCGGCCGTACTGGTCCTCATGGATCCGCACCGGGGTGCCCACAGCCCGCAGCCGGGGGGCGAACCGGGCGACGACGGCGAAGAGT
Source organism: Streptomyces sp. NPDC037126 (assembly GCF_055605965.1). Taxonomy (NCBI): domain Bacteria; kingdom Bacillati; phylum Actinomycetota; class Actinomycetes; order Kitasatosporales; family Streptomycetaceae; genus Streptomyces; species Streptomyces sp. NPDC037126. Next base: position 119,713 of record NZ_JBVJTD010000004.1, on the reverse strand, counting down.
TCGGCGGGCATCGGCTGGCGTGCCACCCCGCCGTAGGGCTCCTTGCGGTGCGCGTACGTGCGCGTGTACCGGCCGAGCCAGCCCGGCAGCCCGCCCTGCGCGCTGAGCCGTCCCGCCGCCGCGGCGTCGACGATGCCGGCGCGCAGCAGCAGCCGCAGCCATGCCGAGGCGTCGTTGCGCGAGACCGGGAACAGATCGAGCAACGCGGCCTGCACGTCCCTGTCCTGGAGGTGGTCGGCCAGGGGTGCGGTGGCGGCCTCCAGCAGCGCGTCGGGAACCGTCTTGCCGTGGGCGGCGGCGAGGACCCGCCCGAGGACGCGGGCCTCCTCGTCGGCGCCGAGCCCGGCGGCGACCGCGGACGCCCGGACCCGGCGGGCCAGGTCGGCGGGGAGTTCGCCGGGAGAGGACGCCCAGGCGGTCAGCACCCGCACGTACTCCTCATGGGCCCGGGCGGGCGGCAGCGCATCGGCCAGCCACCGCTGGTGGTCGCTCAACTCCTTGACGGGCAGCGCGCCCTGGGCGGCGAACAGCAGCAGGTTCACCCGCCGCCAGTCCCCGTCCACGGCCAGGCCGTGCTCCTGCTCGGCCCTGCGGGCCAGGGCGTACGCCTTGGCGGCGGCCCGCCCGCGGTAGCCGAGCAGTCGGTGCCCCACCGTGTCCCAGAACCATGGTAGATGTGCCGCCGGCAGTGCGGCGGCCCGCCGCTTCAGCCGCTCCAGGCAGCGCTCCATCCTCGGATACGCCGACGCCACGGCCGCGGACACCTCGTCGAGCAGCGCGAGCGCGGCGTTCTCCGCGCCGGGGTCATGAGTCTCGACCCAACGGGCGTACGTCGGGGACCGGTGCGGTTCCGAGGGCAGCAGGGCGTGTGTGAGCATGCGACCGATCTTGGCACGGGGGTCCGACACCCCGTCAGGACCTGTGGAGAACCAGGGGCGTCCCCGATCACGACCCGGGAAAAACCCTGATGAGACGCGGGGAGCGCCCTGTTAGGTTCCTGCGGTGTCCTCCTTGGCAGAGCCCCTCTTCTTCAGCCGACTGCGCGAGTGCCGACGCGTGCTCGTCGCCGGCGCCGGCGGCGGTTTCGACGTCTACGCCGGCCTTCCCCTGGCCCTCGCGCTGCGCTCGGCCGGCACCGAGGTCCACCTGGCCAACCTGTCCTTCTCCGACCTGTACGGCCTCGGCCTGGACCACTGGGCGGCAGAGGACGTCGCCGCCGTCCGCCCGGACACCCCGCTGCACGGCGACTACTTCCCGGAGCGGTCGCTCGCCCAGTGGCTGGCGGCGCGGGGGCTGCCGGACACCGTGTACGCCTTTCCCCGTACGGGTGTCGAGCCGCTGCGGGCCGCCTACCGGGCGCTCGTGGAGCACCTCGGCGGGGTGGACGCGATCGTGCTCGTCGACGGCGGGACGGACATCCTGATGCGGGGCGACGAGCACGGGCTCGGCACTCCGGAGGAGGACATGGCGAGCCTGGCCGCCGTGGCGGACCTGGACGAGGTCCCGCAGCGGCTGGTGGCCTGCCTGGGGTTCGGGGTGGACGCGTATCACGGCGTCAACCACGCGCTGGTGCTGGAGAACCTGGCCGCACTGGACCGCGAGGGCGGCTACCTGGGTGCGTTCTCGCTTCCCCGGCAGAGCCCGGAGGGCGACGCCTACCTGGACGCGGTCGCCCACGCGCAGCGCTGCCACGCCGGTCATCCGAGCATCGTCAACGGCTCGGTCGCCGCCGCGGTGCGCGGTGACTTCGGCGACGTGCGGTTCACCGAACGCACCCGGAACAGCGAGCTGTTCGTCAATCCGCTGATGGCCCTCTACTTCTGCGTGGACCTGCCCGCTCTGGCCCGCGCCAACCTCTACCTCGACCGGCTGGCGGGCACCGTGCTGATGCGCCAGATCAGCACGGCCATCGCCGCCTTCCGCGAGGAGTTGCCCCGGCAGCGGCCGCCGCGGGCGTACCCGCACTGAAGTCCGATTCGGCGGGCGACCGGCCGGTAGGACGCGTGCAGACGGGGGACCGTGAGAAAGCGGTCCCGAGCCCCATGCGCGAGCGGTGCCCGCCCCCAAGGGGGTGCCGGAGCGGGGCCCGCCCTCACGAGGCTCGCCCCTACGCGGACGCGAAAGCAGGGCCCGCCCCTAAGCGGATGGGTGGGTGGGCCCTGCTCGCCGGACCATTCTGGTGGACGTGCCCGGCGGCGGGCACGGGTGAACCGCGGGCGCCTGAGGCACGCCCCGCGCACCCCGTGTGTACCGCGCGCGCCGGTGCGCGGGGCGCGCGGAAGCGCGGCGGCGCGCCACGCCGGACCCCCACCGACGACTCACGGGACCGAGCGGTGATACTGGGAGTCACCCCCGTCCCCATCAGCAGATTGGCTCATGTCGAACACCGCCACCGACCGCGCCCTGATCCCCCAGACCCTCTGGGCGGCCCGCGGCCGCCACACCGGTCCCGCACCCGAGGACGTCGTCCGCCGTACCCTGCGCCGTCACAAGGAGAGCGGGGACATCGACGACTTCACCGAACCGCCCGTCCCCGAGGGCCCGCCCCGGCGGATCTTCGAGGCGCGCTGGCGGGTCGAGGGCAAGGTGACCGTGCGGTCCCGGCTCGTCCTGGTACCGCGTGAGCACAAGCCGCAGGGACACGAGTGGCGGCTCGTCGCGGAGGCGGAGCGCGCGTGGGACGAGAGCTGGCCCTCCCCCGCGACGCTGTTCTGGCCCGAGGACGCGTCCGGCGCGGGCGGCGACGGCTCCTGGGACCATCACGCCACGGTCGCGGGTCTGCGCTTCCGCCAGGTCAACCCGCTGCCCGCGGACGACAAGGAGATGCGGCGCAGGCTGCGCGACGCGGCCCGCGAGGCCTGGTGCGTCAACCTCGTCGTGCACGAGGCGATGACCCCGGACGAGCAGGGGAAGCTGCCGCTGGCCCGGCTGCTGCCGCCCGGCCTCAGGCACCGCGTCGTGGAGCACCGGGCCGCCCCGCACCAGCTGCGGGCCGTCAACTGGGCGCTGAAGGATCTGGGCGTCGAGGTGCCACGCGGCGGCGCGGTGCTCCTCCCGCCCGACCCGGCGCCGGAGGACTACGACCGCGGGGAGTACTGTGTGCGCAGCGTCTTCCTGGACGGCTCCGAACCGTCCGAACTCTTCGCCGCACTGCGGCACTTCGCCGCCCTGCCCCGGCCCCTGCCACGGGACGCGGAGGAGGCGCTGACGGACCTGCGGGACAACTGGACCCTGATGACGCTCCAGGAGGAGCTGGAGCGCGAACGGGAGCAGGTCGCCCGGTACGCCGAGGCGCTGGACGCCATGACGAAGTCCCGGGACCTGTACAAGCAGGCCGCCGAACAGGCCCTCGAGGCGCTGGCCGCCTACCGCGACGTACCCGGGACGGCCCTTCCGCAGCAGCGGCCGGCCGCCCGGACGCCCGCCGCGCTCCAGCAGTTGACGCGGACTTTCGAACGGCTGAGGTTCCCCGGTAAGGGGAAGACGCCTTCCGAGGACACCGTCGACGGCGGGGACCGGCCGTCGTAGGTCCCGCGCCGCGGAAGTCGCAGAAGGAGGCCGGATGGATTCCACCACGACCCTGCTGCTGATCGGCGCCGTCCTCGCGGCGGTGCTGCTCGCCGTGGCCGTCGGCCTGCTCGTCCGGCTGGTGCGGACCCGGCGCACGCTGCGGCGGGCCGGGCTGCCGACGGGCCCGCGCTGGGTGTTCTGGGGCGCGATCGCCTATCTGCTGCTCCCCACCGACCTGCTGCCCGACCCCATCTACCTCGACGACATCGGCGTGCTGCTCCTCGCGCTGCGCAGTCTGCGTGCCGCCCGGCAGCCGCCACCGGACACGATCGGCTCCTGAGCGGCCGCCGGGTGCCGCACCATGGTGCGATGCGACCTGTGTACACCGGTATCCCCGGTGCCCCGACAGCGCCGGACGTCGCCGTGGTGGTCGACGTGATGCGCGCGTTCACCGTGGCCGGCTGGGCGTTCCGGCGCGGCGCCGAACGGATCGTATTCGCTGAGACCCAGGAGGCGGCGCTGGCGCTGAAAGCCCGTCACCCGGGCTGGCTCGCCTTCCAGGACGGGCCTCCGGTGCCGGGCTTCGACCTGGCCAACTCGCCCGCCCGGCTGCGTTCCCTCGACGTGCGGGGCCGGACCGTCGTGCAGAAGACCACCGCCGGTACGGCCGGGGCGCTGGCGGTGGCGGACGCCGGGCTGCTGCTGTGCGCGAGCTTCGTGGTGGCCGGGGCGACCGCCGAGATGCTGCGGCGCGCCCGTCCGGAGTCGGTGACGTTCGTCGTCACCGGGGACGGCGGGCGGGCGGAGGAGGATCTGGCCTGCGCCGAGTACATCGCGGAACGGGTCCGCACGGCCGACACCGACCCGGGCCCCTATCTGGAGCGTGCCCGCCGCTCCGACGCCGCCGCGCGGCTCGCCGACGGCGTGCGGCGCGGCTGGACGGGGGTCCATCCGGAGGACGTGGGGATGTGTCTCGTGACGGACGGCTTCCCGTTCGCCATGGCGGCCTCCCGTCTCGACGGTCACCTGGTGCTGCGCCCGGTGGGCACCGGCGGGCCGGATCCGGCCGGGCGCGCCGCACCTCGGGAGTCCTGACTCAGGGTGTGCCGTCGCCGCGGGGGCTGCCGCCGATCAGCACGGCCAGCACCACCACCAGTGCGGCGAGCGCGGCCGCCGCGGCCGCCGTTCCGGCGAGCCAGGGCGGGGCCAGGGTCGCCGTCCACAGCCGGGCCGAGTCCGGCAGGCCGAAGCGGCCGCCGAACACCTGCCCGGCGGCCAGGGCCGCCGTGACCGTGGCGGCGGCGCAGGCCGCGACGAGCCGGGCCGCCACCGCCCGCGTGGGCAGGGCGAGGGCCAGCAGCATGCACAGCGCGGAAGCGATGAGCGTGGCCCCCAGGGCGCCGTGCGACAGTCCGAGCCAGTAGCGAGGGGCATGGGCGGCACCGCACAGGAACACCAGCAGCGCGGCGCCCCGCACCTGGGTGCCGGAACCGCCGCCGGACCGGGCCTGCGCCGCCGGTTCCTCCTTGGATGCGGAAGGCGTGGCGGGCGCGTCCGTCGGGCCTGCGGGCCGCGGGGCCACCGAAGCCGACGCCGCCGGCTCCGGGGCCGTCGCTTCGGGTGCCCTCGGTTCGGGAGCCGGCAGCTCCGGGAACACCAGCTCGGGCAGCTGGATCTCGGGTTCAGGGCGGTCGGTGGCGAGGCGGCCGATCAGCTCGGCGACTTCCTCGACCGGCCGGCTGACGGCCGCCGCCCGCACCACGGCCTGCCCGCAGTGGGGCTCCACGGGGGTGCGGTGCAGCAGCTGCATCAGCCGGCTGACGTCCTCCAGGGGGCGGCTCTCGGCGGCGGCGCGGATCGCCTCGTCGGCGCTGTCCGTTCCCCGGGGCGGCTTGGTGAGCAGCGTCACCAGCCGGGTGACGTCCTCCACCGACCGGCCGACCGCGGCCGCCCGCAGCGCGTCGGCCGCGGCGCGGGCGTGCTCGGGCGCGCCTTCCAGCAGGGTGATGAGCCGTACGACGTCTTCGAGCGGGCGGTCGGCGACGGCCGTGCTGACGAGGCCGTGCAGCGGATCTCCGTACCGGCTCTCCTCCTTGGCCGGGGCCTCGGTCACCTTGGGATCGGTCACCTTGGGAGGGGCCTCGGTGACCGACTTGGGCGGCGGTGCGGGCCGCGTCAGCACGAGGGCGGGCGTCGTGGGGAGTCCGGCGGGGGCCGGTGCCGGAGATATGACGGAGTCGTCGGGACAGGGAGAGGAAGATCTGACGGTCATATCGGCTCCAGAAGAGGGGTACGGCCGCAACCGGCGCCCCCGCGTGCGGCGCTCGGCATCACTCCAGTCCATTACTAGGAGTGGCCCCCCGGCACCGCCACCGGGGTGAGGCAGTGGTGTGAGAGGACCAGGCGCCGTCGACCCCGCGGCCGCGACCATGCCTCGCACCCCCGAAGCGCTCCCGCCCCCACTCCCCGCCCCGCACCCCCGAAGCACGGCCGCCCCACTCCCCGCCCCTCGCCCCGCGGCCCACACCACGCGCTCCCCCGTTCACCCGCCCAGGTGCGTTCGGCACTCCTCCGGGCGCATTCTTGCTGTGTCAGCCACCCGGGGGCACACGGGACGAGGTAGGGCCCATGGCTGGGAGCGGGGAGCAGACGGTCCGCACGCGGACCCGGCTGGCGGTACTGCTGGCCGACGCGTCGACCGCTGCGCTCCGCGCGGCCGACGGCCGCGTCGCGGGCGTCTACCTGCGCTCCAGCACTCCAGGCCTGCTGCGCCTCGCGGTCCTCGCGGGGCTGCCCGGACAGCTGTTCCGGGGCTGGTGGCGGATGCACGTGGCCCGCCCCTTCCCGGTCGCCGACGCCTACCGGCTCGGCGTACAGGTGGTGCTGCCGAACGCGACGGAGACGATGCGCCGCTATCCGCAGTTCGCCGCGGGCCTGCCCTTCCCGTTCGGCTCGGTACACATGCCGGTGCTGGGCGCGAGCGAGCCGGTGGGGGTGCTGTCGGTGCTGCGCCCGGCGATGGCCGACTCCCCGGACGAACCGCTCGACCGGGAACTGCTCGCCCGGCTGGCCGAGGGGCTGGGCGCCGAACTGCTCGCCCTGGCCGAGGGGGACGCGAGCACGGTCGTCTGGGACGCCGAGCCGCAGTGCGTCCGGCCGCCCGCGAACCAGCCCGCACAGGTCGCCCTGGGGCGTTTCACCTGGGACCCGGTGACCTGCGCGGTACGCGCGGACGACCGGCTGCACGCCCTCCTCGGCCTGGTGGCCGGCGGATTCGAGGGGACCGAGGCGGCGCTCGCGGACGCCGTGGCCCCGGACGAGGCGCACCGGATCCTCGCCGCGCTGCGCGACACGGCCGCCGGGAAGCCGCCGGGCGCGCCGCTGGGCCTGCGGGCGCGCGACGGCGCACCGCGCCTGCTGGACCTGTGGCCGCCCGAGGAGGGCAGTGGTGCGGCGTTGGTCGGCGGGATGGTCTTCGAGCCCGGCGCCGCCGCCGCGGACGGCGCGGCCGACCTGCTGCCGCAGGGGGTGCTCTGCCTCGACCGGCTGGGGACGGTCGTGTACGCCAACCCGGCCGCGGCACGCCTCACGGGCCGGCAGCGGGCCTCGCTGCCCGGGTGTTCGCTGTGGGAGGCGATGCCGTGGCTGATCGGGCCGCCGTACGACGACCATCTGCGCGGCGCGCTGCTGACCCAGGATCCGGTGCACTTCCACGTGCGGCGGCCGGCCGGCGCGGACGGGGCGCCCGGCGAGTACGACTGGCTGGCCGTGTCCGTGTACCCGGGTCCCGACCTGCTGACCTGCACCATCGTCCGGGCGAGCCGCATGGAGACACCGGCCGAACCGGAGCCCGAGGTGCTCGTGCCGCATGTGCCGGAGGACGCGGTGGCCGCCGGCGAGTCGATGGCACCGGTGTACCGGCCGATCGCCCTGGCCATCGCGCTGACGGACGCGGTGACGGCCCGGCAGGTGTCCGCGGTGGTGATGCGGGAGCTGCTGCCCGCGTTCGGGGGCCGCCGCCTGGCCATCTACCTGCTCCAGGAACGGCACCTGTACCTGGCCTGGGAGACCGGCTTCCCGCAGGGCTTCCTCGCCCCGTTCGAGGGCGTCGGCCTCGACGCGCACCTGCCGGGCGTGGAGACCCTGACGACCGGCCGCCCGCTGTTCTTCGAGTCCATGCAGCAGATCGCGGCCAACTACCCCGGGATACCGCTGGACGCCGACGAGGGCGCCCGCGCCTTCCTGCCGCTGATCGCATCCGGCCGGCCGGTCGGCTCCTGCATCCTCGGCTTCGAGGGCTCGCGCGGCTTCAGCACGGAGGAGCGCACGGTCCTGACCGCGCTCGCCGGGCTGATCGCGCACGCCATGGAGCGGGCGCAGCGCTACGACAGCGAGGCGGCCCTCGCCCGGGGCCTGCAGCAGGCGCTGCTGCCGCGCCGGCTGTCGACGCATCCGCGGGTGGAGACCGCGGGCCGCTATCTGCCGGGCACCCAGGGCATGGACGTGGGCGGCGACTGGTACGACGTGGTGGAGGCCGGGGACGGGCTCGCGCTGGTCATCGGGGACGTGCAGGGCCACGGGGTGCAGGCGGCGGCCACCATGGGGCAGCTGCGCAGCGCGGTCCGGGCGTTCGCGCTGGGCGACCGGCCGCCGGACGAGGTGCTCAGCGGGACGAACCATCTGCTGATCGACCTCGACCCCGGCCAGTTCGCCAGCTGCTGCTACGTACGCCTGGACCCGGCCACCGGTCACGCGCGGGTCGCCCGGGCGGGGCATCCGCCGCCGCTGCTGCGCTCACCCGACGGGCGCACCGCCCTGGTGGACATCCCGGGCGGTGTCGTCCTCGGGGTGGATCCGCGCGCGCAGTACCCGGTGACCGAGCTGCTGCTGCGGCCGGACGCGATCCTCGCGCTGTACACGGACGGCCTCGTGGAGAAGCCGGGCGCCGACATCGACGACGGCATCGCCGCCCTGCGGCTGGCGCTGTCCAGGGCGGGAGCGTCCGCCGGGCGGCGGGGCAGGCGCCCGCTGGCCGGGGTCGCCGACCGGCTCACCGCCGGTGCCCGGCACGCCGACGCCCGACCCGACGACGTGGCGCTGCTGCTCGCCGCCCGCCGTCCGGCACCCGAGCGGTCCCCGTGAACGGGCTCCGCCGCCTCGTGGCATGGCGGTCACCTGGGGTGACGGTCTCGCCTGACGGCGCCGGGCAGTGTAGACATGGGCACATGGTGCGACTGCCCGGCCGGCCCGCGACCCGGCCGCCCCAGCCTTTCGGGCACCCGCGCGCACCGCTGGGCCGGCAGCCGACGGGACTCGGCGGCGACGGCGACGACGGCGACCGCCCTGGGATGCTGCGGGCGGCCGTGACCGGACGCAGTGTCGCCGGTCAGGTGTTCCTGCTGCAGGTGGTCATCGTGCTGCTGCTGGTCGTCTCGGCCGTGGTGGCGCAGGTGCTCCAGGTGCGGCACGACAGCGACACCGAGGCCCGCAACCGCTCCCTCGCCGTGGCCCAGACGTTCGCCAACGCACCGGGCACGGCGGCCGCGATGCAGTCCCCGGACCCGACGGCGATCCTCCAGCCGAAGGCCGAGGCCGCCCGCAAGGCGACCGGCGTGGACTTCATCGTCGCGATGAGCACGCAGGGCATCCGCTACACGCACCCCAAACCCGACCGCATCGGGAAGAAGTTCGTCGGCACCATCGCCCCGGCCGTGGCGGGCGGCACGGTCGTCGAGCAGGTCAACGGCACGATCGGCCCGCTGGTGCAGGTCGTGGTGCCGGTGAAGGACACCGGCGGCAAGGTGGTGGGGCTGGTCTCGGCGGGCATCACCACCGCGCACGTGGGCGGGGCGGCGGCCCAGCAGCTGCCCCTGCTGCTGGCGGCGGCCGCGGCGGCGCTCGCGCTGGCCACCGCCGGCACGGCCCTGGTCAGCAGACGGCTGCTGCGCCAGACACATGGTTTGGGACCGTACGAGATGACCCGGATGTACGAGCACCACGACGCGGTGCTGCACTCGGTCCGGGAGGGCGTGCTGATCGTCGGCGGCGACGGCCGGCTGCTGCTCGCCAACGACGAGGCACAGCGCCTGCTGGACCTGCCCGATGACGCCGAGCGGCGGCATGTGCTGGAGCTGGGCCTGGACGACGACACGGCGGGGCTGCTGGCCTCCGGGCGGGTGGCCACGGACGAGGTGCACCTGGTCAAGGACCGGCTGCTGGCGATCAACCAGCGGCCCACGGATCTGCGCGGCGGACCGGCCGGCAGCGTCACCACCCTGCGCGACTCCACGGAGCTGCGTGCCGTCTCCGGCCGCGCGGAGGTGGCGCGCGAGCGGCTGAACATGCTGTACGACGCCGGGGTGGGCATCGGCACCAGCCTGGACGTGACCCGCACCGCCGAGGAGCTGGCCGGGCTGGCGGTGCCCAGGTTCGCGGACTTCGCGACCGTGGACCTGTTCGACACGGTGCTGAAGGGGGAGGAACCGCGGCCGGGGACCGCCCTGCGCCGGGCGGCCTGCGCGGGCATCCGCGACGACTCGCCGCTGTACCCGGTGGGTCACCGGATCCGGTGGGTGCCCACCTCGCCGCAGGCACGCAGTCTGACGACCGGGCAGTCGGTGGTGGAGCCGCGGCTGCGCGAGGCGCCCGGCTGGCAGGCGCAGGACATGGAGCGCACCGACCAGGTCATGGCGTTCGGCATCCACTCGCTGATCACCGTGCCCCTGAGGGCGGGCACCCTGGTGCTGGGCGTGGCGAACTTCTGGCGCTCGGAGAAGCCGCAGCCGTTCGACGCCGAGGAGCTGGCCCTGGCGGAGGAGCTGGTGGCGCGGGCGGCGGTGTCCATCGACAACGCCCGCCGGTACACGCGTGAGCACAGCATGGCGGTCACGCTGCAGCGCAGCCTGCTGCCGCGGTCGCTGCCCGAGCAGGGCGCCCTGGAGATCGCCTACCGGTACCTGCCGGCGCAGGCCGGGGTGGGCGGCGACTGGTTCGACGTGCTGCCGCTGTCCGGGGCCCGGGTGGCGCTGGTGGTCGGCGACGTCGTGGGGCACGGGCTGCACGCGGCGGCGACCATGGGCCGGCTGCGCACGGCGGTGCACAACTTCTCCTCGCTGGACCTGCCGCCGGACGAGCTCCTCGGGCTGCTGGACGAGCTGGTGGGCCGGATCGACCAGGACGAGACGCCGGAGGAGGGCGCCGCGGTCACCGGTGCGACCTGTCTGTACGCGGTGTACGACCCGGTGTCGCGGCGCTGCACCATCGCCCGGGCCGGCCATCCGCCGCCCGCGCTGGTGCACCCCGACGGCAGCGTGGAGTACCCGGACGTGCCGGCCGGACCGCCGCTGGGCCTGGGCGGGCTGCCGTTCGAGACGGCGGATCTGGAGCTGGCCGAGGGCAGCCGGCTGGTGCTGTACACGGACGGTCTCGTGGAGGACCGGGACCGGGACATCGACGTCGGCCTGGAGCTGCTGCGGGACGCCCTGCGCCGCACTCCGAGCGACTCGCCGGAGGAGACCTGCCGTACGGTGCTGGACCGGCTCCCGGCCCGGCCGAGCGACGACGTGGCGCTGATCGTCGCCCGTACCCGGGTGCTGGGCCCGGACCGGGTGGCCGAGTGGCAGGTGCCGTCCGACCCGGCGGCCGTGTCGGACGTGCGGGCCTCGGTGGCCCGGCAGCTGACCGAGTGGGACCTGGACGACCTGGCGTTCACGACGGAGCTGATCCTGAGTGAGCTGGTCACCAACGCCATCCGCTACGGGCGCGGCCCGATCGGGGTACGGCTGCTGCGCGACCGGACGCTGATCTGCGAGGTGTCCGACCGCAGCACGACCTCGCCGCACCTGCGGTACGCGGCGAGCACCGACGAGGGCGGCCGGGGACTGTTCCTCGTCGCGCAGGTCTCCGAGCGCTGGGGCACCCGCTACACCCCGCACGGCAAGATCATCTGGGCGGAGCAGACGCTGCCCGCGGCGTACGCGTAAACGGGTTGAGCACCGGTCGGGCACCGGGTGATGATCTCGTGCATGTTCTCGCGCAGGAATCGCCGTCCGCAGTCCCCCGATCTCCGCAAGGCCTGGGAGGCCGTCGAAGCCGGGGACGTGCCCGGTGCGCTCCGGCAGTTGAGGGTGGCCGGCGAGGACCAGCCGCTCGGTGAGGTGGCCCTGGTGGTGGAGCGGGCCGCCCTGTCGGCCGGCTTCGGTGACCTCGCCGAGGCCGCCGCGGCGCTGGTCGCCGCCCCCGAAGAGCCGCGCGCCCTCTACGCCTTCGGGTACGAGTGCGTCGAACGCGGCGTGTCCTACCTGGCGATCCCCCCGCTCCGTGAGGCCCTGCGCCTGAGCGGGGGGTCACCGGCCGTGCTGCACGAGCTGGTGTCCGCGTACGAGGACGAGGGCCGGCACCGCGAGGCGGTGACGGAACTCGCCCGCGGCGAGAGCACGTTGCAGGACTGGCCCGACCGCTATCTGCTGGTCTTCAACGCCGTCATGGCGGGCGATCTGGGCCTGGCGCGGCGCCAGCACGCGCTGCTGCCCGATCCGCAGGACGCGCAGTGGCAGCCCGCGCGGGACCGGCAGAGCCGGATGCTCCGGCGCGCGGACGACGCGGAACGGGCGGGCGGTCTCGGCCCGGACGATCTGCGCGGCTGGCAGTACGTGGTCGGCGGCTCGGTGCTCGGCACCCTCTCCCCCTACGGCTTCACCGCGGGCATGACCGGCCGCTACGCGTTCCTGCAGGACAGCCCGGCCCTGTGTCTGCGCGGTCTGCTGCGGCTGCGGGACCTGCTGGCGGCCACCGAGGTGCGGCCGCGGTCGGTGTCGCTGCTGCCCGACCGGGACTCCAGGATCCTGGGCCTCGCGGCGGCTCAGGTGCTGGGCCTGCCGGCCGAGCCGTTCACCGCGGACCGGACGGACACGGTGGTCGTGGCCTACGACCTCGACGGGCTGGCGGCGCACGACGACGGCCCGGAGATCATCGGTGCCCTGTTCGAGCGTGCCCCCGGACAGGTGCTGCACGAGCACGCCAGCTGCTGGACGGACCCGCCCGCGATCGCCGCGGACAGCATCGGCCTGCTGCACCAGACGGTGGTGGCCCCCTGGGGCGAGCGGCTGGGCCAGGGCCCGGACGGCGAGGTGCGGCGGACCGCGGCGGACGGCCGCCCGGAGACGGAGATCGCCGCCGAGGTGACGGCGGCCGACCCGGCCGCCGATCCCGGGGACGGCGAGGGCCCGGCGGACGACGACGCCGGGTTCGCCGCGTTCGCCGGGGCCGTCAGGGGCACCTGGCTGCGCGGCGACCGGGCGCGGGTCCGGTCCGCCGGGCCCGTCGCGAGCTCCCGGTTCGCCTGAGCGCGGGACCGGTCAGCTGTCGCTCAGCCGCGAGCGGAGCAGCTCCTTGCCCAGTTCGGCGCCCTTGCGGCTGTCGGCCTGGGCCTTGCGGAACAGGTCCCCGACCTCCATGGTCGCGCTCCGCGTCGTGGATGTACGTCTCCAGGCGCAGGGCGTTGTCGAGGCACGCCTCGACGTACCAGATGAGGTCGTAGTTCTTGTCACGGGTGCCGGTGACTCCACCGGTCTCGCTGGTGCTGGTCATACGGGGTCTCCTCCTTCTGTGGACCCTGTCGTTCCCCCTTACGACACCCCCGGGTACCCCCCCGACCTGCGGACACACGGCCGGGCGGGTCAGCCGAGGGCGCGGTCGAGGTTGAACGCGGCACTGATCAGGGACAGGTGGGTGAACGCCTGCGGGAAGTTGCCCTGTTGCTCCCCGGTGCGGCCGATCTCCTCGGCGTAGAGGCCGAGGTGGTTGGCGTAGGTGAGCATCTTCTCGAAGGCGAGCCGCGCCTCGTCCAGCCGGCCGGCCCGGACCAGCGCCTCGACGTACCAGAAGGAGCAGATGGAGAACGTGCCCTCGTCGCCGCGCAGTCCGTCGGGGCTGGCCTGCGGGTCGTAGCGGTAGACGAGCGAGTCGGAGACCAGGTCCTCGGTGAGGGCGTCCAGGGTGGACAGCCACTTGGGGTCGGTGGGGGCGATGAACTTGGCGAGCGGCATCATCAGCACGGACGCGTCCAGGACCTCGCTGTCCTCGTGCTGCACGAAGGCGTTGCGGCGCTCCGACCAGCCGCGGTCCATGATCCGCCGGTAGATGGTGTCCCGGGTCTGCCGCCACCGGGGCAGGTCGGCGGGCAGGCCGCGTCGGTTGGCGAGCCGGATGGCGCGTTCGACGGCGACCCAGCACATCAGGCGCGAGTACAGGAACTTCCTGCGGCCGCCGCGGGTCTCCCACACGCCCTCGTCGGGCTGGTCCCAGTGCTCGCACACCCAGTCGACGAGATGGCACACGTCGTCCCACTGGCCGCTCGGGATCGGCTGGGCCCACTTGTCGAAGAGGTAGACGGAGTCGATCAGGGCGCCGTAGATGTCGAGCTGGAGCTGGTCGGCGGCGGCGTTGCCGACGCGGACGGGGGTGGAGCCCTCGTGGCCCTCCAGGTGCGGCAGCTCGCGCTCGGGCAGGTCGGTGCGGCCGTCGATGCCGTACATGATCTGCAGCGGGCCGGAGCCCGCGCCGTCGCCGGGGCTGATGTGCGTGGTCAGGAAGCGCATGAACGCCTCTGCCTCGCCGCTGAAGCCGAGCCGCAGCAGCGCGTAGACGGCGAAGGCCGCGTCGCGCACCCACACGTACCGGTAGTCCCAGTTGCGCTCGCCGCCGAGCTGCTCGGGCAGGCTGGTGGTGGGGGCGGCGACGATGGCGCCGGTGGGGGCGTAGGTGAGCAGCTTCAGAGTGAGGGCGGAGCGGTGCACCATCTCGCGCCAGCGGCCCCGGTAGCGTGACTGGTGCAGCCAGTGCCGCCAGTAGGTGACGGTCGCGTTGAACTCGCGCTCGGCCTCGGCGTGGGCGCAGCCGCGCGGGGCGACCGCCTCGCCGACCTGGTCCAGCGCGAACACCGCGGTCTCGCCCTCGCCGAGCTTGAAGTCCGCGCGCACGTCCCGGTCGTCGCACTCCACGGCCACGGTGGTGGTGAGGGACAGCGACCGCTGCGGCGACTCGAAGAAGAGCGTCCCGTCCACGTCGCGCAGGGTGTGCGGGGCGGAGCCGTAGTCGAAGCGGGGCGCGACCAGGGCCCGGAACGGGACCGTGCCGCGGACGCACACCACGCGCCGGATCAGCCGGTGCCGGCCCCCCTCGCCGGTCGCATCCCCGGTGATGGGCATGAAGTCCTGCACCTCGCCGACGCCCTCCTCGGTGAAGAAGCGGGTGATCAGCACGTTGGTGTCGGGGAAGTAGAACTGCTTGGTGCGGGCGGGGACGGACGCGGCGAGCTCGAAGCGGCCGCCGCGCTCGGCGTCCAGGATGGCCGCGAAGACACTGGGGCAGTCGAAGGACGGGCAGCAGTACCAGTCGATCGTGCCGTTGGTGCCGACCAGCGCCACGCTGCGCAGGTCACCGATCAGACCGTGATCGGCGATCGGCAGGTAGCGGGAGCCGGTGGGTGCGTACTCGGAAAACGGCGTCTCGGCCATCGGCAGGCCTCCCCGTGCGGGTGCGGGATGTTTTCCAGCTTAGGAGCGAGTGCTTTGCGACGGCCTGGGCAGGCGCTCCTCACCCGCTCCCCCGGCGCCTCCGGATGCAGGGTGCGCCGTTGCGGGCAATGGTGAGAGTGTGCCCGTTCGAAAGGCACCGGCACGGATGCGGTCATCCGGACCGAGGAGGAGGCAACATGTCGACATCCACACCCGGAGAGTCCCGGTCGTCCGACGACCACTGCACCCCGGACTCCCTGCTCCACTCGGCACCCCAGCAGGACGTCACCCCGGAAGACCTGGTGATGGCGGCGGGCAGGGACGTCACCCCGAAGACGCTCGACTGGGCGCGCCGCAAGCTGGAGGCGGAAGGGCCTGCGGCCATCGAGAAGCTGCTGCCCTAGAGGGGGTCCGGGAAGGCACGGAACAACGGGGAGACCGGCCGGGCGGCAACACGCCCGGCCGGCGTCATCGGTGGACATCGGACGCCTCGTCCAGGCACACCACCGGCACCCAGGACACCGCGTTGTTGGCGAATCCGCCCCGGTTCCAGCACTGGTCCAGGGGCTGGGTGTGGCCGCCCGCGTCGGTCGCCCGGGCCCCGAGCGTGTGGTCGCCGGGGGTCGCCGCCCACTCGTGCCGCCAGGCCCGCCACGCCCAGCGGTGCCCGTCCGCGGCCGGTTCCAGATCGGCCCCCCGCCAGCTCTCGCCGCCGTCGGTGCTGACCTCGACCGAGGTCGGCGGCGCCTGCCCGGACCAGGCGCGGCCGCGCAGGGTCACCGGTCCCGGCCGCAGCACGCGGGTGCGGGACATGAAGTCCGGGAAGCCGGGCGGCACCATCAGGGCGCGCGGCGCGATGCGGGTGACGGGCTCGCCCTCCTCGTCGGCGGTGCGCCGCAGCCGGTAGGCGACCGCCTGCTGGAAACCATCGAACGGCTCGTCGGTCACCGTGACCGAGCGCAGCCACTTCACGTGGGCCATGCCGTACCAGCCGGGCACGATCAGCCGCAGCGGCCGGCCGTGCTGCGGGGGCAGCGGGGCGCCGTTCATCGCGGTCGCGACCAGCACCTCCGGGTCGTCGCCGGTGGCCGCGGCGAGCGGCAGGGCGCGCTGGTAGTCCTGTTCGACCCCGCGCTCCAGCCCGTGGTCGGCGCCGGTGAGGACGACGTCGACGGCGCCCGGGTCGGCGCCCGCCTCCGCGAGCAGCGTCCTGAGCGGTACGCCGGTCCAGTCGGCGGTGCCCACGGCCTCCACCAGCCAGGGCTGGCTGACCGGGCGGGGCGTGAGCAGGGCCCTGCCGTTGCCCGCGCACTCCAGGGTCACGCGCGTGGTGACGTGGGGGAACGACATCAGGTCGGCGAGGGTGAGGTCGAGCGGGTGGCGCACCCGGCCGTCCACGGTCAGCCGCCAGGCGCCGGCCGCCGGCACGTACGGGATGTCGTAGTGCGTGAGGACGTAGTGCAGGCCGGGCGGCGTGACGTCATGGCGCAGGGCCTCCAGCGGGAGGCCGTGGTTGCGGGTGGCGAGCGCGAGTTCGTCGGTGCCGATGCCCTCTCCGGCACCGGCCAGCCGGGCGGACGCGCTCACGTCGGGGCGCCGGCCCATGCCCTCATTCTGCCCCCGGGGTGCGGCGGGGGCGAGGAGAGCGTACGTGCGGGAGGGGCCGGGGCCGGTCGGCCGGGCTCACTCCGGCCGGTCGGTCTCGTCCGGCACCACGTGCACGGCGGCCTCCTCGGCGCCCGCGGCTCCGCCGTCGATGCCGACGTCCTCGGCGATCTCCTCCTTGGTGGTGTCGGTGTGGGCGCCCTCGTCGGGTGCGACCAGGCGGCCCGCCCGGGCGTCGCCCACCTCGGGGTCCATAGGCTCGCCCGCACCGCCGGGCAGGTCGCCGATCTCGTCTCCGGCCGGTCCGGGCGCGTCCGGGACCTCCTGGCCGAGCCGCTCGTCCAGGCTCTCGCCCTCGTGCTGCTCGGCTGCCGTGGTGCCGTGCCTGGTGACGCCGAGGGGCCGTTCGGGCGGGGAGTAGCCCTCGTCGAGCATGTCGTCGTAGGAGCGCTCGCCGACCGCGTCCTGCAGGTCCAGGGGGCCGGCGTCCTCCTGTTCCTCGTTGGTCCCGGTGGGCTGGTAGGCGTCGTCGGCCATCGGGCTCTGCTCGGACTGCTGGTCGCTCATGGTCGCCTCCTGCTCGGGTCGCGGGGTCCCGGTCCGCGTTTCCCGCAGCGGGATCATTAATCCCGGTCGAGGGTGGCGCCCCCGCGTCAGTCGGCCGGCTGCTCGGCCAGGCCCGCCGTCCACTTCTCCTCGATGCGGCCGGCCTTCCACACCAGCAGGGCGACGGCCCAGGTGGCGAAGAACAGGCCGACGATGACGAAGCCGACCGTGTTGAGGTCGAGGCCGGAGATCCAGTCCCAGAAGACGCCGTGCAGCTCCATCTTCTGGGCAAGCAGGCCGAGGAGTTCGACGGTGCCGATGATGAGCGCGACGGCCACGGACAGGCCGGTGATGGTGAGGTTGTAGTAGACCTTGCGGACCGGCTTGGAGAACGCCCACTCGTAGGCGAAGTTCATGAACGAACCGTCGATGGTGTCCAGCAGGGACATGCCGGCCGCGAACAGCACGGGCAGGCAGAGGATGGCGTACCAGGGCAGACCGGAGGCGGCGCCGGAACCGGCGAGGACCAGCAGCGCGATCTCGGTGGCGGTGTCGAAGCCGAGCCCGAAGAGCAGGCCCAGCGGGTACATCTGCCACGGCTTGCTGATCGCCCCGGTGACCCGGCCCAGCAGGCGGTTCATGAACCCGCGGTTGTTGAGCTGGGTCTCCAGCGCGGCCTCGTCGTAGTGGCCGGTGCGCATCCGGCGGAACACCTTCCAGATGCCGGCCAGGATGACGAGGTTGATGCCGGCGATCAGGTAGAGGAAGGTGCCGGAGACCGTCGTACCGATGAGGCCGGTGACCTCGTGGAGGTGCGAGTTGTCGTCGCGGACCGGTCCGGCCAGGGCCTTCATGCCGAACGAGAGCAGCAGGGAGAGGCCGAAGACGATGCTGGAGTGGCCGAGGGAGAACCAGAAGCCGACCGACAGCGGCCGGCTGCCCTCGCCCATCAGCTTGCGGGTGGTGTTGTCGATCGCGGCGATGTGGTCGGCGTCGAAGGCGTGCCGCATGCCCAGCGTGTACGCGGTCACGCCGATGCCGATGCCGAAGGACTCCTTGCCCATGCTGAAGTGCTGCGGCGCGATGACGCCGACCAGGGTGCCCCAGCCGATGACGTGCAGCGCGAGGACGAAGCCGGCCATCCCGCCGACCCTGATCCACTCCTGCCGCGTCATGGAGCCACGGACGCGTTGCCAGGCCGACGGCTTCGCGTCGGCCTGGGCGGGAAGGGACGGAGCGGAACCAGGGGCGGCCGTCATCGGGAGGGTCTGTCCTTCGGTCGTGCGGTCGGCTGCGCCACGCAGCCTCGTGCCATCTTCTCCTACTTGCAACTCATGTGCAGTAAAGGGCGCGGCAGGCCTTGCCCATGGAAAGGGAAAAGGAAAGGGAAAGCCCTGCCCAAAGGCGGGCAGGGCCCGCCCTTGGGCTGGGGAGACGGTCAGGCGGAGAGCATGCCCCGGCCCAGCCAGTCCTTCGCGTCCCGCACGCCGGGCAGGGCGAAGAAGTAGCCGCCGCCCGTCGGGGAGATGTAGTCGACCAGGGGCTCGTCGATCAGCCGGGTCTGCACGGCCTCGAACTGGCGTTTGACGTCCTGCTGGTAGCAGCAGAAGACCAGACCCATGTCGAGGTTGCCGACGTTGTCCACGCCCCGGTCGTAGTTGAAGCCCCGGCGCAGGATGCGCTGGCCGTCGGTCTCGGCCTTGCGCGGGTTGGCGAGCCGGATGTGGGCGTCCAGCGGGATCGCGGTGCCCTGCGGGTCCTTGGCGTAGTGGGGGACGTCCGTCTCCTTGGCGCCGTCGAGGGGGGCGCCGGTGTCCTTGCGGCGGCCGAACATCTTCTCCTGCTCGGTGAGCGAGACCCGGTCCCAGAACTCGACGAGCATGCGGATGATCCGGATGACCTGGTAGCTGCCGCCGCTGGTCCAGCCGGGCTCGCCCTGGCCGTCCCCGACCCAGATCAGCTTGTCCGTCTCGCGCGCGGAGTTGACGTCCGGATTGGCTATGCCGTCCTTGAAACCGAGCAGGTTGCGCTGGGCGCCGGTGGGCCGGGGGGCGTTCTGGAAGCCGTCGATGCGCCACTTGATCTGCATGGCGCCCCGGGTGTGGCGGGCTATGTCGCGCAGGGCGTGCAGCACGGTGTCCTGGCTCTGGGCGCAGATCTGCAGGGACAGGTCGCCGTGGCACTCGGCCGCGTTCAGGTTGTCGTTCGGGAAGGTCCGCATCGGGGTGAGGCGGGCCGGCCTGGCCTTGGCGAGGCCGTAGCGGTCGTCGAAGAGGGATGCGCCGACGCCGACGGTGACGGTCAGGCCGTCGGAGGGGACCTCGGGGCCGAGGATGCCGTTGTCGGAGGGCGGGGCGCCGACGCCGAGGTCGGTGGGGGCGCCGCCGGAGGTGAGGAAGCGGGCCCGCTCGGTGATCGTCCGCAGCAGGTCGGTGAGGCCCTTGCGGTCGTCGGCGATGACGTCCAGGGAGAGGAAGGTGGCCGCGGCCGGTGCCGGGGTGACGATCCCGGCCTGGTGGGCTCCGTGGAAGGGGACCTTCGCCCTGCCGTCCGGACCGGTGGTCTCCGCCCGGGCCGTGCCGCCGCTCTCGCCGAGCGCGAAGCCGCCGCCGGCCAGGACCGCCCCAGCGGCACCGGCGCCCAGCGCGGTCCGCACGAAGGAGCGGCGGGCGGGGCCGACGGGGCAGGTCGGCGTGTCGGCGGTCGACATCGGTGGGTTCCCTTCGGGGTGCGGGTGCGCGGTGGTCATCAGGCGGACTTCCGGATCTCGAGCAGGTCCGGGATCGGGGCGAGATCTTCCAGCAGCTGGCCGGTGGCGCCGTCGAGGCGCTGCCTGTCGGCGGCGGCGAGCCGGTCGACGGAGGTCCAGTGGGTGCCGTCGTGGGCCGCGTCCAGGAGCTTCTGGAGCCGGTCCACGTCCGCGTCGACGGGGGGCAGCACCTTGGGGGCCCGGCTGGTGAGCAGCGGCTTGAGGACGGTGAGCAGCTCGCGGGTGCCGGCGAGGTTGGCGTCCGCGGTCGCCAGGTTGGTGCCGCTGCCCTCGTCGGTGTCGCCGGTCAGCTCGAACTGGAGGGTGTTCTCGAGGATCTCGTGGGCGCGCAGCGGCAGGTCGCCCGGGTCGAAGTCCTGGGTCGGGAACGCCTTCTGCAGACCGGCGGCGGCGTCGGCGAGCTGCCGGGCGGGGGCGCCGAGGTCCTTCGCCGACTCGCCGTGCCACAGGCCGTACTCGAGGCGGAGGAAGCCGGTGAAGTCCTTGTCGTGCTCGCCGCCGGGCAGGCCGTCCGCCCGGCCGTCGATCTTCTTGTCGAAGTCCTCGAAAGTGCCGTAGGCGGCGCCCAGGGAGGCGTAGGTGCGGTGGGCGGTGAGCCAGTCGGTGCGGGCCTTGTCCAGGTGGTTGCCCTCGATGTCGCCGTCGAGGGCCCGGGTCTGGGTGACGAGGGTGGCGAGGCCCTGCTCGACGTACGCCTTGTACGCCTTCAGCGGGGTCGCGAGGTCCTGCTCGGAGACGGGGACGACCGCCGTGGCCGAGCCGCCGCCGCTGACGGTGACCGGCCTGGAGGTGACGGCCTGACCGCCGGTGGGGACGCAGCGCCAGGCATAGGTGCCGCCGGCGACGGTGGCGACGAGGTCGCGGGTGGTGCCGGGGGCGAGGCCCTCGATCTCGCCGTAGACGGCACTCGTCGACGGGTCGATGAGGTACACCTCGGACGTCTTGCCGCCGGTGTTGCGCATCTGGAAGGTCTGCCGGCCCGGCTCGGGCGCCGTGAAGCCCTTGCCGCACTCGGTCTCGGAGACGGCGACGGTCTGGTCCCCGGCGGGCTTGGGCCGGGCGAGGGCGACGACCACTCCGGCGACGACCACGGGTACGGCGACCACGGCGGTCGGGACCACCCAGACCGGCCGACGGCGGTCCCGGGGCCGATCCGCGGGCCGCTCGGCGGCGGGCTTCGGGGCGGTGCCCCGCACCCCGCGGACGAAGAGGGTCATGACGACGGCCAGGTAGCCGACGTAGGCGATCACCTGGAGCCAGGTCATGGTCGGGGTCAGGTTGAGGACGCCCTGGACCAGCGTGCTGTACCAGGAGCCGGCGTCGACGCTGCTCCCGAGGTCGACGGCGTAGGCCGCCTTGCCCGGCAGCACACCGCCCTCCTGGAGGTCGCGCAGGCCGTAGCCGAGGACACCGGCGGCGATGACGATGAGGACGACACCGGTGGCGGTGAAGAACTTCGTCAGGTTGATCTTCAGGACCCTGCGGTACAGGCCCCAGCACAGTCCGGCCGCGATGACCAGGCCGACGGCGGCACCGGTGAGCGGGCCCGCCGACTCGCCGGCCGCCTGGGCGGTGGTCCACAGGAACAGGGCCGTCTCCAGGCCCTCGCGCCCGACGGCGAGGAAGGAGGTGAGGATCAGCACACCGGAGCCCATGGCCAGCGCGCCGGTGACCTTCTGCTTCAGCTCACCGGAGAGGTTGCGCGCGGAGCGGCGCATCCAGAACACCATGGCGGTGACGAACGCGACGGCGATCACGCTGAGGGTGCCGCCGAAGGCCTCCTGGGCGGTCTGCGGCATGGACGCGGCGGTGAAGGTGAGGACCGCGCCGAAGCTCATCGCCACGGCGATCGCGGCGAGGACACCCGTCCAGACCTGCGGGAGCCGGGAGCGCGCGTCGGCCCGGACCAGGGTGGCGACGAGGATGGAGACGATGAGTCCGGCTTCGAGTCCCTCCCTCAGTCCGATCAGGAAACTCGGAAACGCGTCGTCCCACATGCCCTGCGGCCCTCCCACGTACTTAGTGAAGGCATGCCTTACCTTCGCCACCATCATGACCACGCCGATGTAGTCAACCGGTCACGAACCGGCAATGGCCAGGCAAAGTCCGGGAACGTTCCGGCCACTGCACGCGTTTGCGTTCCGGCCGAGCGTCTACAAATGTGTAGTCGAACAATCTCGAAGCAAGTCGAAGGAAAGGGCGTGCGGCGATGGCCACTCCCCCACACCTGGCGTCGCAGCTCGCGGTCAACGTGCTCGACGCCCACTCGCTGCTGGCCGCCTTCGGCGTGCTCGGCGTCGGCGTGGTGCTCTTCGCGGAGACGGGCCTGCTGATCGGGTTCTTCCTGCCCGGGGACTCGCTGCTGTTCACCGCGGGCCTGCTGTGCACCGGCTCGTCCGACCGCGGGGTGCACCTCTCGCTCGGTCCGCTGCTCGTCGCCGCGGCCGTCGGCGCGCTGGCGGGCTCCCAGTGCGGGTTCCTGCTCGGCCGCAAGGCGGGCGGTGCGCTGCTGGCCCGCAGCCGCTCGGCGAAGCTGCGCGAGGGCGCCCGGCGCGCGGAGGAACTCCTGGAGCGCTACGGCTACGCGAAGGCGATCGTGCTGGCCCGCTTCGTGCCGGTGGTGCGAACGGTGCTGAACCCCATGGCGGGCGCGCTGGAGGTGCCGACGCGGACGTTCACCCTCTGGCAGGTGGTCGGCGGCCTGGTCTGGAGCCTCGGTCTCACGCTCGCCGGATACGCGCTCGGGTCCTCGATCCCGAACATCGACAAGTACCTGCTGCCGGTGATCGCGCTGATCGTGGTCGTGTCCCTGCTTCCGCTCGCCGCCGAGGTGCTGCGCTCCCGCAAGGCAGCCAAGGAGGCTCCCTGATGATCCCCGCTCTGCCCGGAGCGACGGCCGCCGGGTCGCCGTACACCGCGGTGGCGGACGGCAGGGCCGCGGCGCGTCCGACGACCCTCGTGGGACGGCCTCCGGCCCGGCCGCTG
The DNA here is from genome assembly GCF_055605965.1 of Streptomyces sp. NPDC037126. Lineage (NCBI taxonomy): Bacteria > Bacillati > Actinomycetota > Actinomycetes > Kitasatosporales > Streptomycetaceae > Streptomyces > Streptomyces sp. NPDC037126. The sequence continues at coordinate 96,781 of NZ_JBVJTD010000004.1, read as the reverse complement.
CCCGGGTCATGAACCGCGCGAAGGTCGCGGTCCGAGCGGGCGTCGCGGGCCTGGCCGCCTGGCTGGCGTTCGCCGCGCTGACCGCGCTGGTGGTCTCCGGCCACGGCGCGCCGCTGTCCCCGGACCACGCCCTGCTGTCCTGGTCGGTCGGGCACCGGCCGCCGGTGGCGGTGGCCCTGGCGCGCGGGCTGACGGCCACGGGCACGGGGGTCGTGCCGTACGCCCTGGTGGTCCTGGCCGGACTGATCGCGGGCCGTACGAGGCGGGAGCGGTTGAACGCCGCGCTGCTCGGCGTGGTCTGCCTCGGCGTGGGCCAGGCGCTGCGGTTCGAGGTGATGGATCTGGTCCACCGGGCCCGCCCGCCGCACTACGACTGGCAGACGCACGCCTCTGGCTGGTCGTTCCCCTCCGGTCACACCACCACGGCGGCCATGACCGCCGGTCTGCTGATCGTGGCGCTGTGGACACGCTCCCCGCGCGGCCGGACCGCGCCCTGTCTGGTGATCGCCTGCTGGGGGGCCACGGTCGGGCTGACCCGGATCTTCCTGGGCGTGCACTGGGTCACCGACGTGGTGGGCGGCTGGCTGCTGGCCACCGGCTGGCTCTGCGCCTTCGTCGCGGTGTCCGCGTACTGCCTGCCCGCGCGGTTCCTGCCCGCCGCTCTCGACGCGGGCACGGCCGGTCCGGCCGACGGGCCGATGGAGAGACGTGCGGCCGACGACCCGCGCCGTCGAGGACGATCGCGCCCCGCGTGACGCGCTCCGGCGCGGTCCGCGGGAAGCAGACTTCGGCACGGTCACCGCGCGTGACGGCGCCACCGCCCCACGACCGGCGACCGGCGACCGGCGACCGGCGACCGGCGACCGGCGACCGGCGACCGCAAACGTGCCCGCCGCCGCGCCTGCCGTGAACCTCCCCGCCCGTACGACGCCGATCTCCCCGCCCGGCCACGCGGCCGCCGGTGGTGGCTCAGAGCGCGGCGCGCGGGCCGTCCGGCCGGGTGGCGCGCTGCCGGACGGTCTCGCGGCTCAGTTCCTCCGTCTCCGACTCGGGGAGCCGGGCGAAGCCGTCCTCGGTGATGACCGAGACGACGGGGAAGATACGGCGGTGCAGATCGGGCCCGCCGGTGGCCGAGTCCTCGTCGGCGGCGTCGTAGAGCGCCTGCACGGCCACCAGAGCGGCCTCGCGGCGGGTCAGGCCGGGCCGGTGGAGCTTCTTCAGCGCGCCCCGGGCGTAGGGGGAGCCGGAGCCCTCGGCGTGAAAGCCCCGCTTCTCGTAGAGGCCCCCGGCCGCGTCGAAGGCGAAGATGCGGCCGCCCTCGCCCGCGGGGGCGGCGAGGTCGTAGCCGGCGAGCAGGGGGACGACGGCGAGGCCCTACATGGCCTGGGCGAGGTTCTGCCGGATCATGGCCGCGAGACGGGTCGCCTTGCCGGCCAGGGTCATCTGGGTGCCCTCGACCTTCTCGAAGTGCGCCAGCTCCACCTGGTAGAGGCGCACCATGTCGACGGCGAGTCCGACGGTGCCGGCGAAGGCGACCGCCGTGTACTCGTCCGCGGGGTGCACCTTCTCCAGATCGCGTTGGGCGATGAGGTTGCCCATGGTCGCCCGGCGGTCGCCGACGATCAGCACGCCGTCGCGGTAGGTCAGGGCGAGCACCGTGGTGCCGTGCGGGAACCGGCCCGGCGCGACCCGGACGCCGTCGGGCAGCGGGGACGCCGTGGGCAGCAGACGGGGCCGGTGGGCAGCGAGGAACTCGGTGAAGGACGAGGTCCCGGGCGTGAAGAAGGCCTCGTGCGGCAGGCCCGCGGTGTCGTTCCCCGTCATCTGCTTCCCCCTCCTGCGGCACACGGCGTCACCGGCGTCCTACCTGCGGCGGGCAGCCGGGAAACGCCTCGCTCACAGCGCCTTGCGCCGCACCAGCACCCCGAGCACCAGCAGGCCCGGCACGAGGGGCAGCCAGACGGTCAGCAGCCGGTAGCCGAGAACGGCCGAGGCGGCGGCCGAGGCCGGGGCGCCGGCCACGGTGAGGGCCAGGGCGAGCGCGGCGTCCAGGGAGCCGAGGCCGCCCGGGGTGGGCAGCAGGGCGGCGGCGCTGCTGGCCGCGAGGTAGAGCAGGGCCACCTGGAGCGGCGGCAGCGGCAGCCCGACGGCCCGGGTGACGGCGATGAGCACCGTGGAGTGCAGTGCGGCGAAGGCCAGCGAGCCGCCCCACAGGGCCACCGCGCGGGCGGGGCACGCGTGCAGGGCGCGGATGTCGGCGAGCACGGCCCCGAGCCCCTGCCTGCAACGCGCCCACCAGGGAGTGAGCGGCAGGGACGCCACCAGCGCGGCGATGCCCACGCCGACGCCGAGGACCGCCGGGGAGACGCTCGGCAGACGCAGCAGCCCCGGGCAGGCCGGGGCGAGCAGCGCGATCAGGGCGAGGCGGACGGTGGCCCCGGCGGTGGCCTTGACGGCGAGGGCGCTGGCCGAACGCGCCGGGGGCAGCCCGCAGCGCATCAGGAACCGCAGGTTCACCGCGCCCGCGCCGAGCCCGGCGGGCAGCAGGTGGTTGGCGGCGGAGGCGGCGAACTGCGCGGCGACCAGCCGGGAGCCGGGCAACCGCCGTACGACGGCGCCCTGCTGGGCGAGCGCCGAGGCCGCCCAGGTGCCCACGGCCGCCGTCGCGCCGAGCAGCAGCCAGCCCTGGTCGGCGACCGCCAGCCGCCCGGCCCCGCGCTCGACGGCGGTCCAGTGCCGGTGGGCCAGGTAGAGGACGCCGAGCAGGACGGCGAGTCCGGCGCCCGCGTGCCAGTAGGCGCGCCGTCCGACGGCGGCGCCGAGCTCCAGCGGAGAGGTCATGAGCCGGGCCTCCGCACGACGTCGCACAGCCGGTCCGCCCTCTTCACCAGAACAGCCCCCTCTTCCCCTACAGGTTGTAGGACCGAGCGACACACTACATTCCGTAGGGCCCAGGACGGGAACCAGAAGGGAACCGGAGAAGCCACGAAAGCACAAAGGCGTCAAAATCCCCGCCAAAACAGGCCGTTTCACGGTCAACGGCCGGGCGGGTACGGCCATCCGGCCGACATCACTACGCACTGTAAGGTTGGGGCATGGCTGGCACAGAGTCCCGCGGCAGGGCGGAGCGACGCAGCGCCGGGGAGCTGGAGAGCGAGGTGCTGGCCGCGCTCTGGGCCACCGAGAGGCCGCTGACCCCGGCGGAGATCCAGGCGGAGATCGACGGCGGGCTCGCGTACAACACGGTGCACACCATCCTCAAGCGCCTGTACGACAAGGGACTGGTGCTGCGCGACGCCGACGGCCGGCGCGGAGCGTACCGGCCCGCGAAGAACGCGGCCGAGCTGACCGCCGAGGCCATGCACGAGGCACTGGACCGGGGCCCCGACCCGATCGCCGCGCTGCAGCAGTTCGTGACCGGACTGAGCCCGGAGGAGGAGCAGGCGCTGCGCGAGCTCTTCGCCGGGGGCGGCGCATGAGGTACGACGTCTACACCCCGTTGGCGCTGTCGCTGCTGCTCGCCGTGGTCGGCCCGCGGATCGGCCGGCGGGTCGCGCCGGCCCTGGCCGCGCGGGTGCTGACGTCGGCCGCCGTGCTGACCGCCGCGGCCACGACCTGGTCGCTCGTCCTGCTGGCCACCGCGCTGCTCGGGGACGCGCCGCCGGTGATCCGGGAGGCCCGTGAGGACGGGCGCACCGTCACGGACCCCGTGCCCGAGGTGATCGGGCTCGCCGCCTGTGTGGCGCTGGTGGTCGTCGCGGTGCGGGTGTACCGGGCCGTGCGTGCCGAGCGGGCCACCCGGCGGGCGCTCCGGCGGCTGTGCGCGGGACACCCGAAGGACACCGAACTGATCGTCGCCGCCTCGGAGGTGCCGCAGGCGTTCGCGATTCCGGGCCGGCCGGGCCGGATCCTGGTCACCTCGGCGATGCTGAGCGCGCTCGCGCCCGCCGAGCGCCGGGTGCTCCTCGCGCACGAGCGCGCCCATCTCACCCACCGGCACGGGCCGCTGGTGACGGCCGCCACGCTCGCGGCGGCGGCCAACCCCCTGCTGCGACCGGTGCGTTCGGCCGTCACCTTCCTCGTGGAGCGCTGGGCCGACGAGCAGGCGGCGGACGCGGTCGGCGACCGGCGCGCCACCGCCCGCGCCCTCGCCCGGGCCGCGCTCACCGCGGGCCGGGCCCGCACGGCCTGCGCGCTGCACTTCACCGACCGTGCCGTCACCCGCCGGATCGCGGCCCTGCACACGAGCCCGCCCCCGCGGTTGTGGCCCGCCGCCCTGGCCGTCCTCGCCCTGGGCGCCCTGCCGCCCCTGCTCGCGGCCGACGCCACCGGCGACCTGCTGGGCCTGCTGTCCGGCGTGCTGCACTGAACCGCCCGGACCTCAGCCCCCGTTGGGGGCGCGGTGCGGCGGCTGCTCGGGCGCCGGACGGCGGACGGCCGGGGGCACGGCCCGGACGGCCGGCTCGCCGGTACTCACCGTCATCGGCTCACCGTGGTGGTGGAGGGTCAGCGGCGGCCCGGCCAGCAGCTCGTACGTGGTCTTGTCCGCGCCGATCTCCACGCGCAGCCGGCGTCCGCGGAACTGCACGGTGAAGGCGAGCCGGCCGAGCCGCTCGGGCAGCCGGGGCGTGAACCACAGGCGCTCACCGGAACGCCGCATGCCGCCGAAGCCCGCCACCAGCGCCATCCAGGTGCCGGCCAGCGAGGCGATGTGCAGTCCGTCGCGGGTGTTGTGCTCCAGGTCCCGCAGGTCCATCAGGGCCGCCTCGGCGGTGTAGTCGTAGGCGAGGCCCAGGTGGCCGGCCTGGGCGGCGACGACGGCCTGGCAGCAGGCGGACAGGGAGGAGTCGCGCACGGTGAGCGGCTCGTAGTAGGCGAAGTTGCGGGCCACCTGGTCCTCGTCGAACCGCTCCGCGAAGTAGGCGCCGCACGTGTACATGGCCAGCACCAGGTCGGCCTGCTTGACGACCTGCTTGCGGTAGAGGTCGAAGTACGGGAAGTGCAGCAGCAGCGGGTACTGGTCGGGCCGGGTGCCGTCGAAGTCCCAGCGCTGGTAGCGGGTGAACCCCGCGTGCTGCTCGTGGACGCCGAGCTCGTCGTTGTAGGGGACGTGCATGGCCCCGGCCGCGTCGCGCCAGGCCGCGGCCTCCTCCTCGTCCACGCCCAGCCGCCGTGCCTCGCGGGGGTGGCGTTCGACGGTGTCGGCGGCGGCCAGCAGGTTCTGGCGGGCCATCAGGTTGGTGTACGTGTTGTCGTCGGCGACCGCGCTGTACTCGTCGGGTCCGGTGACGCCGTCGAGGTGGAAGACGCCGTGCCCGTCGTGGTGGCCGAGGGACCGCCACAGCCGGGCCGTCTCCACCAGCAGCTCGACCCCGGCCTCGCGTTCGAAGCCGGTGTCGCCGGTGGCCTCGACGTACCGGACGACGGCGTCGGCGATGTCGGCGTTCACGTGGAAGGCCGCGGTCCCGGCCGGCCAGTACGCAGAGCCCTCCGGGCCGGCGATGGTCCGCCAGGGGAACGCGGCCCCGGCGAGCCCCAGTTGGGCGGCGCGCTCGCGGGCCTCGTCCAGGGTGTTGTACCGCCAGCGCAGTGCCTCGGCGACCGCTTCGGGGGCGGTGTGGGTGAGCAGGGGCAGGACGAACATCTCGGTGTCCCAGAAGGCGTGCCCGTCGTAGCCGGAGCCGGTCAGCCCCTTCGCCGGTATCGCGCGCTGCTCGGCGCGGGCCCCGGCCTGCAGGACGTGGAACAGGGCGAACCGGACGGCCTGCTGGATCTCCTCGTCGCCCTCCACCTCGACGTCGGCGCGCGCCCAGAAGTCGTCCAGGGCGGCCCGCTGGTCCGCCAGCAGGCCCTGCCAGCCGTCGTGCGCGGCGGCCGCGAGCGCGGCGTCGACCTGGTCGGCCATCGCGGGCAGCGAGCGGGTGCCCGACCAGCCGTGGGCGACCAGCTTCTCCACCCGCAGGCTCTGCCCGGGCTCCAGGACGGAGGTGACGGTCAGCCGGGCCAGATCGGTGCCGCTCTCGCTGCGGGTCGTGGTGCGCTCCGGACCGTCCACCACGTGGTCGGCGGCCACGGCCACCCGCAGGCCGCTGCGCCGGGTGCGGTGGACCAGCCGCAGCCGGTTGCCGGCGGCGAAGTGGTCCTCCTGCTCCAGCGGTGACTGGAGCGCCATCGCGGCGCGCGGGTCGCCGGGTGACTCCGGCAGGCTCTCGTTCGTGACCAGCTCCGACTGGATCACCACCCGGCTGCGGGAGTCGACGGCCTCCACCTCGTAGGCGATCGCGGCCACCGCCCGCTGCGTGAGCGACACCAGCCGGGTCGAGCGCACCCGGACCGTGGAGCCGGCCGGGGAGGTCCACTCGCAGGTCCGCTCCAGCACTCCGCGGCGCAGGTCCAGGACCCGCTCGTGGGCGACGAGCCGGCCGTAGCGCAGGTCGAACGGCTCGTCGTCGACCAGCAGCCGCAGGAGCTTGCCGTTGGTGACGTTGATGACCGTCTGGCCCGACTCCGGATAGCCGTAGCCGGCCTCCGCGTACGGCAGCGGGTGCACCTCGTGGACGCCGTTGAGGTAACTGCCGGGCAGGCCGTGCGGTTCGCCCTCGTCGAGGTTGCCGCGCCAGCCGACATGGCCGTTGGACAGCGCGAACACGGACTCGCTCTGGGCGAGGACGTCGAGGTCGAGGGCGGTCTCCCGGACCGCCCACGGCTCGACGGCGTACGACCGGTCGGTGATCACTGCTTGCCCTCCAGCTCGGCGAGGTCCTTGACGACGACGCTCGCGCCGTGCGCGTACAGCGCGTCGGTCTGCCCCACCCGGTCCACGCCGACGACGTATCCGAAGCCGCCCGCGCGGCCCGCGTCCATGCCAGCCAGCGCGTCCTCGAAGACGGCCGCGCGGGAGGGCTCGACGCCGAGGTCGTGGGCGGCGGTGAGGAAGGTGTCGGGGTGCGGCTTGCCCGGCAGCTTCCGCTCGACGGCGACCACGCCGTCGATCCGCACGTCGAAGAAGTGCTCGGCGCCGACGGCCCGCAGCACGTCCCGGCAGTTGGCGCTGGAGGAGACGATGGCGGTGCGCAGCCCCTCGGCCCGGACCGCCTCCAGATAGCGCAGGGTGCCGGCGTAGGCCTCGACTCCGCCGGTGCGGATCTTCTCCAGCAGCAGGTCGTTCTTGCGGTTGCCGAGGCCGTGCACGGTACGGGCGTCCGGCGGATCGCCGGGGGTGCCCTCCGGAAGGTGGATGCCACGCGAGTCGAGGAAGGCGCGCACGCCGTCGGCGCGCGGGCGGCCGTCGACGTACTCGTCGTAGTCGGCGACCGCGTCGAACGGGCGCGCCCGCTCGCCCTCGTAGTCGCGCAGGAACGCGTCGAACGTTTCCTTCCAGGCGGCCGCGTGCACGACGGCCGTCCTGGTGACGACCCCGTCGAGATCGAAGAGACAGGCCTGGATGTCGTCGGGCAGTCCGAGCTGAGTCATACCCAGCACTGTTCCCCCTCAGAGGCGGTCCAGTGGGTGGCGCGCGCCACACGTTTCGCGAACTCGCGGTGACACACTCTCCTGTGTGCCCCTGACCTTCGACGACCTCCTGATCCGCGCCCGCGCACTCACCCAAGGGGGCCGGCGCGCCCTGCTCGGCATCGCGGGCAGCCCGGGCTCGGGCAAGTCCACGCTGGCCGAGCATCTGGTGCGCGCCCTGAACGCCGACGGCCCGCCCTGGGTGGCGCACGTCCCGATGGACGGCTTCCACCTCGCCGACGTCGAACTGGACCGGCTGGGCCGCCGGGACCGCAAGGGCGCCCCGGACACCTTCGACGCGGGCGGGTACGCGGCGCTGCTGCGGCGGCTGCACGAGGACACCGACGAGACCGTGTACGCGCCCGGGTTCGAGCGGGTGCTGGAACAGCCGATCGCCGGCGCGATCCCGGTGCCGCCGGCCGCGCGGCTGGTGGTGACCGAGGGCAACTACCTGCTGCTGGGGCAGGGTTCGTGGGCGCGGGTGCGGGCGTGCCTGGACGAGGTGTGGTTCTGCGAGATCGCCGAGGACGAGCGGATCCGCCGGCTGGTCGCCCGCCACGAGGAGTTCGGCAAGGACCACGACGCGGCCGTCGCCTGGGTGCTGGGCACGGACCAGCGCAACGCCGACCTGATCGCGGCCACCCGGGACCGGGCGGATCTGGTGGTCCCCGCCACCGTACCGCCGTCGCCGTCCTGTGCCGCCGGTGCGCCGGACGGGACGCGGTAGGAAGAGTCCACCGGCCGCCCTCAGCGGCTCGGCTCCAGCGTCGGTTCGCCCACCGGCTCCCCGACGACGGCGGTGAACGACTCGGTGCGCACGGTCAGGCCCCGCTCGTCGCCGTGCAGGGCACCGATGCGTGCGCCGAAGTAGCGCAGTCCGAGGACGACCGACCCGGTGGGCCTGGGCCAGGAAGGACAGGGAGATGGGGCCGTAGTTGTTGTCGTACGCCCCTCCGCGCTCGGGTGGCAGCAGGGCGTCGCGGTCGCGGACCCGGTGGGCGCGGATCTCGTCGGTGTACAGGGCCAGCGCGCGGGTGCGGACCGACTCGCCCTGCCCGTAGGGGAGACGGCGGGCCAGCCTCAGACCTCCGACCACGCAGCCGATGGCCTGGTTGCCCGCGTCCTGGGGGTTGAAGAAGGTCGCCTCGGTCGGCCGGCGCCAGTAGCCGTGCGCCGACTCCCGTAACCGCGCCCGCTGTTCCTCGTCCAGGAGCCCGTCGGCCGCGTCCAGGACGTCGACGGCCTGGAGCAGCGCCCACACCGTGCTCGGCCAGTCGCCGATCGGATGCGCGCCGGCCCCGTGGACGTACCGGCCGTACGGCAGGCCGGTACCGGTGGCCCTCAGGTTGGGGTAGCCGGGGTTGTCCGCCGTGTGGACGCGCTCGCGCAGGTGGAAGGCGAGGCTGCGGCGCACCGCCGCCGGGAGCCGGGGGTCCCCGCCGCGCTGCCAGGCGAGGGCGAGCAGGGAGGTGACGCCGAGGGAGGTGTCGCCGACGTCGTGGTGGATGTCGGGGTGTTCGAGGTTGCCCTCGGGAGTGATGCGCTCCAGGGCCTGCTCGGTGACGTCGGCTGAGCACGGCGTCGTACGCCTCCGGCGTGTCCGGCAGGTCGTGCAGCGGTCCGCGCTGGTAGGGCAGGTGCACGTGGGCCCAGCCCTTCGGTCCGGTGGTCGCGGGCGGAGGGAGGGCGCCGGCCGTGTGCCGCGAATCGGCACGGGCGGCGATCGGCGAGCCGGTGACACGGAGCGGCAGCACAGCGTATCGGCGTACGGGGGGACCGTGCGCTTCACACCGTCGTGTGCCACCCGGGTTCAAGACTGTCGAGGAGGGCGTGGAAGGCCTCGTCGGCCCGTTCCCAGAGGCCGTCCGCCAGCGGGGCGACCAGGAGGCCGAAGACCGCGTCGGCCAGGAGGGTCGCCTGCGTCCGGGCTCGGTCCCGGGGCATGCCGAGGTCGCGGAACACCGAGGTGAGGAGGTCCTTCCACTCGGTGAGGATGTCCAGCATGACGGGCCCGTAGCGATCCGGGTGAAGCACGCTGGCGCTCATGATCTCCAGATAGAGCGGGAGTGAGGCGCGTACGCCGGGGTCGCCGAATCCCCGCCACACCTCCTCCATGAGACGACGCAGGCCGGCCGGGTCCCTGGGCGGGCCCATGGTCTCCATCAGGTCGCGCACGCGCAGGAGGGGGCGGCGCTCGTAGATGGCGAGGGCCTCGGCGACCATCCGTTCCTTGGTGCCGAAGTAGTAGAGGAGCATGCGGTCGCTGGTGCCCAGGGCCCGGGCCAGCGGGCGCAGGGACAGGTCCGCGAGGCCGTTGTGCATCACGTACTCGCGGATCCGGAAGAGGAGGGCGCGTCGCTTGGCCGGATCGGGCTGGCGAGGCATGCAGGACTCCAGGAGGGGCGAGAGTCGAAAGATCAAGTTTTGCCCTGTTTAGTTACTCTTTGGTCAGGTCTTTACCGTAGCATCCGCTACGTCTATATTGGATGTAGCAAGTGCTACACGCATGGACCTCGCCGGCTCAGAAAGGACTGATTCCCATGGCCACCCAGGCCATCGTCCCCGCCACCGCCCTGCGCCGGGCGGGTCGGTCCTCCCGCGGCACCGCGGCCTCGTGGATCGCCCGGCAGGGGGCGCTGTGGTCCCGCAGGCTGGCACCGCTGCTCCCGCTGGACACGCCGCGCGCCCGCGCCACCGCCTGGGAGGCCTCCTGGCCGCTCCTGAGGGAACCGGTGTCGGCGCGCCGGGCCCGGCATCTGGTGACCGCGCAGCTGTCCGGGTGGTCCCAGGACGCCCTGGCCGACACCGCCGAGCTGCTGGTCAGCGAGCTGGTCACGAACGCGCTGCGCCATACGCGCGGCCCGCTCAGGCTCAACCTGCGGCTGTGCGACGCCCGACTGCTGTGCGAGGTCGAGGACACCGAACCCGCCACTGCCGTACGCAACGTCGTCGACGCGGACTCGGAGGGCGGCCGTGGCACCGAACTGCTCGACCTGCTCGCGGACGCCTGGGGCAGCGTGCTGACGGCCACCGGCAAGACCACCTGGTTCGAGTTGCGGGCCGGCATCGGTGCGCGCGGCTGACGGCGGCCCGTTCCGTACCCTTGGTGCATGCGCATGCGCCCCACCCTGAGCTGGACCCCTACCGAGGACCTGCCCCCGGGCACCACGGACCTGGGGCCGGTCGCCGATGCGCTGGGCAGCGGCGGTGTGCTGGTGCTCAGCGGGGCGGGAATCTCCACCGAGTCCGGGATCCCCGACTACCGGGGCGAGGGCGGAAGCCTGAGCCGGCACACCCCGATGACCTACCAGGACTTCACCGGGGGCGCCCAGGCCCGGCGCCGGTACTGGGCGCGCAGCCACCTCGGCTGGCGCACCTTCGGCCGTGCCCGCCCCAACGCGGGGCACCGGGCCGTGGCGGCGTTCGAACGGCGGGGCCTGCTCTCGGGCGTGATCACCCAGAACGTGGACGGCCTGCACCAGGCCTCCGGCAGCGAGGGCGTCGTGGAACTGCACGGAAGCCTGGACCGGGTCGTCTGCCTGTCCTGCGGCGTCCTGAGCCCGCGCCGCGAACTCGCCCGGCGCCTGGAGGAGGCCAATCCGGGCTTCGAGCCGGTGGCCGCCGGCATCAACCCGGACGGTGACGCCGACCTCACCGACGCGCAGGTCGGGGACTTCCGCGTCGTGCCCTGCGCGGCCTGCGGCGGCATCCTCAAGCCGGACGTGGTGTTCTTCGGCGAGGCCGTTCCGCCGCGGCGGGTCGAGCACTGCCGCACCCTGGTCCGGGAGGCGGCCACACTGCTGGTGCTGGGATCGTCCCTGACGGTGATGTCGGGGCTCCGGTTCGTCCGCCAGGCGGCTCAGGACGGGAAGCAGGTGCTGATCGTCAACCGGGACCCGACCCGGGGCGACCGGCACGCCCTGACCCGGGTCGCACTCCCCCTCGGAACGGCCCTCACCACCGTGGCCGACCGCCTGGGCATCCCCCTCGACGACCAGGCAGCCGCCTGAGACACCCGCATCGGCCGGAGCGGGCGCCGAACCGGTTCGGTGAATGTCCGGTTGGGACCGTGCGATACGCGCTTCGGCGGGTAGACGCAGCCGTGATCAGGACGGGGCGCGGCGCGCCCCCTTCGCCGCAAGGAGACATGGCGCATGACCACAGGTGCGAACTTCGTCAGGATCACGGGGAAGGTCCAGGGCAGAGACATCCTCCTGGATGGTCCCCTGTCGAAGGACGAGATCCGGAACAGGGTGTGGTGGTGGCAGACCACCGGCCCCGAGAACGACGAGGGGCGGGAGGGCCGTCACCACGAGTACGACGACTCCCGGGCGGACGCGATCGCCACCCTGGGCGGGTACTACAGGGTTCCCCACGACTCCCGTGCGCCCGAGGCCGACGAGTTGGTGGATCTGGTGTACGCGGAGCTCAACCCCGACGAATGACTCGGCACGCGGCACGCGGCAACTCGGCCACATGGGTCGCGGCAATGTGGGCAACCGGTGATCACGTCCGATGTCTTCGAGGGGAGACCTCCGTGCACAAGGGGAAGTGGATCACAGGGGGCGCGCGCGAGAAGCTGGCCGAAGCCTTCGCCCGGGAGTACAAGGAAGGGCGCTCGATACGCGCCATAGCCGAGGCCCATGGCCGGTCCTACGGCTTCGTGCACAGCGTGCTGACCGAATCGGGCGTACACCTCAGGACCCGGGGAGGCGATCCGCGCACCGGCACCGCCCGGTCGCCGCGATGAGCAGCCGCCGCACCGCGCACCACGGTGCCGGATGCCGCCCCGGCCGTCGGCATCCGGCGCCGCGCGCCGCCGCGACCCCGCACACCCGGAGATGCGTACGCGCGATCGACCTCGGCCTCCTTCCGAGTGAGTGGGCGTCGCCGATGCGGGCAGAGCGCACTCCGAGGGGACAGTGATGAGGTCCCTGCCGAGTTTCTCCGAGAGGGGTGTCCTGGCCATGGCCGACGATGCCTTGCTGTTCGTCCTCCCCGAGCGTCACCCGCGCCTGGGTGCGGCCCTGTCCGCGGTCGGCGAGTTGGAGTGCGCCGAGAGCCCCGCGGTACTGGGCTGGCTCCACGCCCACGGGATCCCCGGTTCCTCCGAGCGCGTCAGGATCGTCCCGGCGGGAGCGGAGGTGCTCATCCCCGAGGAGGCGGAGCGACTGCCGGTCCCCCTCAGCGAGGAGGAGACGCTTCGGGTCGAGCACGCGTGTGCGCCCAGGTCGGTGACGGACATGGAGTCCGAACTGCTCAGCTTCCGGGACACCACCCAGGACTGGCAGTCGCTGGTCCACCGCGCCCTCACCGCCGGTGTCCCCGCGCCCCGCATCGCCCAGCTCACCGGCCTCGATCCGAAGGACATCGTCCAGGCCGTCGGCGACTGACCGTTGCCGACGCCGACAGCATCCGGCCGCCCGCGGCCGAGCCGATCCCGCACCGGCAGCGTCGGCCGTCGGCGTCGGCGACCGCCCCGTCCCCGTGCCCGAAGCGACCACGCGCCGGCTTCCCGGACCGGACCGGTCACACAGGGTCGGCGCATCCGAACAGACCGGTGTGTCCTGGCGGCAGTTGAGTGAGGACACGGCGCAGCAGTGCGCTGTCCGCGACCTCGGCGAGCGTGGGGAGCACGGCGTCGACCTCGCGCCGGGCCTCGGCGAGGCCCTCGTTGCTGCGGACGGCCACGGCTTCGACGAACGACGCCGGTGTCAACGGCACGTTGGCCGGCTCGCTCGCGGTCAGCAACGGCCCGCACCCGTCGGGCAGTAGCGCGGCCAGGTCCGTGAGGTCGTCGCCCACCAGGTGGGCGCCGAGTACCTCCAGCACGTTCTGGATCGCCCTGGCTCCCTGTTGCGGCGTTTCGTAGCCCGCGCGTTCGGTGACCTGGGTGAGGAAGGTCTTCAGGCTCCAGTCCATGACTGCTCCTGTCGTAGATCTCTTCTCCGCGGTGCTCCGGATCGCCCGGACGCCGGGGCCTCGCGGTGCGGTCGAGGGCATCACACGAGCGCCGCGGCGTGGACCATGCGATGCACGTTGGCGACGCTGCCGCACCGCGCCGTCAGCAGGTCCGCCTCCGTCCTGGCGAAACCGGCGCCGAGTTCCTCCCGGCATCGCCGACCGAGGCTCTCGCGCACCCGGTTGACGAGCGTGCGCTCCTCCTCGTCCGTGTGGCGGGCGGTCACGGAGGCCAACTGCTGGAGCCTCCAGTCCCATTCGGCGGATCCGATCTCCCGCACCCGCAGGAGCGCGAAGAGCACCTTGACGGCTTCCTGGTGCGCGGCCTCGACGTGCTCGACGGTGTCCGCGTCCTCGAACGCGGCGAGGACAGGATGCACCGACGCCCTCTCGGCCTCACCGTGCGCGATCATCAGGTGCGCGAAATCATGGAGCGCAGTCCCGCGGTCGGCCTCGGTGCTGCGCATCAGGCGGAGCAGATCTTCCATCTTCCGGTGATCCTCGAGGATCATCTCGACGACATCCTGGGTCGGTGTCATGGGATGCGCCTCCTCCCTGGAGTGGCTTTCACCTCCCGCTACCCGCACCCCTGCCGGGAATTCCCCGCTTTACCCCTTTTGCGGAGTCCGCGCAGGTCAACGGCACCGGTGCCAGCACCCGCAGATGACGAGCCGTCACACTCGCGGGCGCCCGGGGACTTGGCAACCGCATGCGTCACCGGTCAGAATGGTGACGAAGTCGAGGGGCTGGGCAGATCCAGACCCAACCGGCAGTCAAAGTAGGGGCATGCTCGCGGGTCTAGAGGCGAATCGCAATGCAAATCACCGCCTCAAACGGTGACGCCTCGGAGGTCCGTTCCGCCATCACACGGTCCGGTACACACGAACGCGCGGAGGAACTCGTGATCAACAGGCGTAGCTTCGGTAAGGCCGTGGGACTGGGTACGGGCGCGGCCGCCGTCTCACCGACCTGTCTGCAGGCGGCGTCGGCCGCCTCCCGCGGCGGATCCGGAGCGCCTGGCGCCGCGACGGTCGCGCCCAGCGCGCACACCTCGTTCCCGCACCTGAAACAGATCAGGGCCGGCCTGCTGGACGTCGGCTACGCCGAGCTCGGACCCGCCCACGGCCCGGCGGTCATCTGCCTGCACGGCTGGCCGTACGACATCCACAGCTACGTCGACGTCGCCCCGCTGCTGGCCGGGCGGGGCTACCGGGTGATCGTCCCGTACCTGCGCGGCCACGGCACGACGCGCTTCCTCTCCGACCGGACGTTCCGCAACGCCCAGCAGTCGGCCATCGCCCTCGACATCATCGCCCTGATGGACGCCCTGAAGATCGAGAAGGCCGTCCTGGCCGGCTTCGACTGGGGCTCGCGCACCGCCGACATCATCGCCGCGCTCTGGCCCGACCGCTGCAAGGCCCTGGTGTCGGTGAGCGGATACCTCGTCACCAGCCTGGAGGCCAACCTCGAACCCCTGGCACCGAGGGCCGAGTACGCCTGGTGGTACCAGTACTACTTCTCCACCGAGCGGGGCCGGCTCGCCATGGCGGACAAGACCCTGCGCCACGATCTGACCAGGCTCGTCTGGGAAACCGTCTCCCCCACGTGGGAGTTCGACGACGCCACGTTCGAGCGCACCGCGGCGGCATTCGACAACCCCGACTACGCGGCCGTGGTCATCCACAACTACCGCTGGCGGCTGAGCCTCGCCGAAGGGGAGCCCCGCTACGACGAATTCGAGAAGCGGCTCGCCACCCGGCCGGTCATCGAGGTGCCCGCCATCACCCTCGACGCCGAGCGGGACCCCTTCACCGCTCCCGGCGACGGCACCTCGTACCGGGACAGGTTCACCGGCGCGTACGAGCACCGGACCCTGACCGGCATCGGCCACAACGTCCCCCAGGAGGCTCCCGCGGCCTTCGCCCAGGCCGTCGTCGACGTGGACCACTTCTGACCGACCGCGCCCCGGGCCGACCCGGGCACCACAGCCGTGGATCCGATCCGATCCGCCGTGAACCGAACGGAGTTCGAGCATGGAAGACCGAAACACCACGGACAGCGCCGCGGCCGCACGCCGCGCCCGCTTCGGCAAGCTGCCCGAGCGCATCCGCTACGAGGACATGACCGAGGAGCAGCCGTCCACCCCGAACGACCCGGCACGGTACGCCTATGACCCCGAGGGCTCATGGACGTCCTTTTCCTGCCTCGCGCCGACCTGGGCCTGTGAGCCGCGCGCACCGCCGTGGTGCGAAGCATGGCCGTCGTCGCCGTCACCTGTCAGAATGGTGATGTGAACCTCGACCATGTCTTTGTGTGCGGGAACCCGGCGCTCGACTTCGCCGCGACGCTGCGTGCGCGCCGATCGGTGCGCTTCGAGATGTTCGCTACGCCGGACAGGCTGAAC
Source organism: Streptomyces sp. NPDC037126 (assembly GCF_055605965.1). Taxonomy (NCBI): domain Bacteria; kingdom Bacillati; phylum Actinomycetota; class Actinomycetes; order Kitasatosporales; family Streptomycetaceae; genus Streptomyces; species Streptomyces sp. NPDC037126. The sequence goes on along the minus strand of NZ_JBVJTD010000004.1, from coordinate 80,904 downwards.
GCATGGTACGTGGAGTCGGGCATCGTCGATGCGGTCTCGCCCGGTCGAGAGGCCGACATCGAGCAGGCGACGACCGTACGGGAAGCCATCTACCGACTGGTCACCGCCCGTCGGCTCGGGGAGGAGTACGACGGGGCGGCCCTGACCGTGGTGAACAACGCCGCACGCAGGCCCCCCGCGGTTCCGCAGCTCACCCCGTCGGGGCGCTGGACGCAGGCGACACCGGAGGAGGCCCTCTCCATGGTGGCGCGCCACGCGGTCGAGCTGCTGAGCGGTCCGGACGTACCGCTGCTCAAGGAGTGCGGCAACCCGGAGTGCACCCGCACCTACATCGACCGCTCGCGGGGCACGCGCCGGCAGTGGTGCGGGATGGAGTCCTGCGGCAACAGGATCAAGGCGGCCGCGTACCGGGCCAGGAAGAGGACGACGCCGACGACGGCCCACTGACCGGGGAGTCCGGGGACGCCGAACCGCCGCGCGTCACCGCGAGGATCGGCTCCGCGCCCACCGGCGTCCGGCGGCCCCTTCAGCGCAGCCCTTTTTCCCGGACCAGTCCGAGGAACGCGGCCGTCTGCCGTTCGTCCAGGGCAGAGACCGGCAGACCCATGGCCATCTGCGGTGACACGCGCAGCACCCAGAAGTCGCCGACGCGCGAGACGCTCCGGAACGTCGTCCAGGTACGGGACGTGGAGCGGTCCGGGCCCTCGGTGCGGTACTCCGTCTCCGTCATGGTGACCGTGACCTTCCGCTCACCTTCCAGATAGGGCGCCAACTGGCGCCGGACGGAACGCTCACGCAGCAGGAAGAATCCCGCTCCCCAGAGCGCCAGTACCGCACCGGGCAACCCGCTGCCGGAACCCCCTGCGACCCCGGCGGCGCACATCCCACCGCCCAGGACCACGGCCCCGACCGTGACGACCCAGCGCAGGACGTATCCCCGCCGGGCGCACGCGCGATACGAGCGCAGCACCACGGCCGGCGTCGTGACGAAGGTGGTCGTTATCGGCATCTCGGCCACGTCGGCTCCTGTTCCGCACGCGCAAGGGGAAAAGCCCCTGATCGGGGTGACCTTATAGCGTCAGCGGGCCGCCATGACGGGCGCCTCGGTGTCCTCCGGGCCGGGTCGGACTCCCGGCGAATCGGCCCGGGCGGCGCCCGTACCCCGTTCCGGCTCGGACGTCGCGGCCGCGCCGGTCAGCAGCGTGAAGGCGGCGTTCAGACTGGACGTGGCGTCCGCGCCGTCCGGCTGCGCCTTGCGGACGATCTGGATCCCCTGGACGAGGGTGACGAGCAGCACCGCCGCCTGCCGGGGGCTGATCGCGGCGGACAACTCGCCGTCGCGGGCGGCGCGTTCCAGCTGGCCGGTGAAGGCGTCCTCGGCCACCCGAAGGCTTCGTCGGGCCAGCGCCGCGACGTCCTGGTCGTGTGGCAGCAGTTCGGCCATGCTGTTGACGCTGAAGCAGCCCGCTCCGCTGCAGGACGCGTCGGCCCGCAGGAGTTGTTCGAGGACCTGCCGCAGTTGCGCCAGCGCGGGGCCGTCGTCGCTCAGCGCCGTGGTCAGCAGCCGGGCCTGGTGGTCCAGGTAGCGGGTGAGCGCACGCAGGAAGAGGCCGTGCTTGTCGCCGAAGGCGGCGTAGATCGACCCGCGGCCCAGCCCCAGCTCCGCCACCAGGTCGCTCATGGCCGTGGCCTCGTACCCCTTGCGCCAGAACAGGAGCATGGCCCGGTCCAGAATCGCTTCTTCGTCGAACGTGCGGGGTCTGCTCATGCCCCCACAGTACCGAAGACACCGGGTTGTTGACCGGACGTTCCAGAATGGTCTACAGTTCTGGAACGAAAGGTCCAGAACCTTGGACGGCTCCCCACCTGGTCTGGTGGGCGGGCCACCGAGGAGCAGAGGAGCACGCTGTGAGGGTAGACATCTACTCCGACGTCGTATGTCCCTGGTGCTACATCGGCAAGCGCCGGTTCGAGAAGGCGCTGCAGGCGTTCCCCGGGGCGGCCGACGTGGAAGTGGCCTACCGCCCCTTCCAGCTGAACCCGCAGGCCACACGGGCCGTCGAACCCTCGGCCCAGGTGTACGAGCGCAAGTTCGGCCGCCCCGCCGAGGAGATCTTCGGTCCGCTGACACGGGCCGCCGCCGCGGAGGGGATCACCTTCCGCATGCAGGACGCGCTCGCCACCAGCACCTTCACCGCGCACCGCCTGCTGTGGCTGGCCGGACGGGAGCACCGGCAGGCCGAGGTGAAGGAGGGCCTGCTCGCGCACTACTTCACCCACGGAGGCGACCTGGGCGATCACGGGCAGCTCGCCGAGGTCGCGGCTTCCGCCGGGCTCGACCGGGAGGCGGTCCTCGCCTTTCTCGACTCGGAGGAGGGCGAGGACGAGGTCCGGGCCGAACTCGCGGACGCCGCCGCGCTGGGGATCAGCGCCGTACCGACCTACGTCTTCGACGGCCGGTTCGCGGTGCAGGGCGCGCAGAGCCCCGAGCTGCTCCTGGAAACCCTCACCCGGGTCGCCGCCGAGACGCCTGCCCACCCGGCGCGCGGCTGACGCCCCGCCGTATCCGTATCCATCCCTTTTCACTTCACGCCCCGGCACCGTGCAGGGGCGCCGTCCCCCAAGGAAAGTCACCATGAAGGCAGCAGTCATCCACCAGTACGGCCAGGTCGGCGACGTGGTCACCGTCACCGACGTCCCCGCCCCGTCGCTCGGCCCCGAGGACGTTCTGATCGAGGTGCGGGCGGCGGGCGTGAACCCGATCGACCACCTGATCGTCAAGGGCTTCCTGGGCCAGGGGGAGCTCGCCGGGCCGCTCACCCTCGGCAGCGAGGCGGCCGGCGTGGTCATCGCGACCGGCACCGCGGTCACCCGGTTCGCCGTCGGTGACGAGGTCTTCACCCGGGTCGACCCGCGGGTGGGCGGCGCCTTCGCCGAGTTCGTCGCCGTGCACCAGGGCCTGGTCGCGGCCAAGCCGGACTCGCTCTCCTTCGAGGAGGCCGCCTCCCTGCCGCTGGTCGGCCTGACCGCCTGGCAGGCGTTCACCGAGCAGTCGGCCGTCGGCGAGGGCAGCCGGGTGCTGGTCCACGGCGGGGCCGGCGGAGTCGGGTCCGTCGCGGTCCAGATCGCCAAGGCCCTGGGGGCGGAGGTCATCGCCACCGCGAGCACCGACAGCGTCGAGCTGGTGCGGGAGCTGGGGGCGGACCGGGTGATCGACTACCGGACCGAGCGGTTCGACGAGCTGGTCTCGGACGTGGACGTGGTGCTGGACACCGTCGGCGGGCAGACCCAGGAGCGCTCGTTCCGCGTGCTCAAGCAGGGCGGCACCCTCGTCTCCATCCTTCCCGTCGCCGACGCCGAGGAGCGCGCGGCCGAGTGGAAGGTCGACGTCCGCAGCTTCTTCATGCACCCGGACGGCGCACAGCTGGCCGAGCTCGCCGACCTGGTGCGCACCGGCCGGCTGCGCCCGCTGCTGCAGAGCGTGTTCCCGCTCGACTCCACGGCCGACGCACTGGCGGCCGTCGAGCGCGGCGGCGCCCGGGGCAAGACCGTGCTCAGCGTCTCCGCCTGACCGACCGCCGGCCCACCGCAGGATCGGTCCCCCGGCAGCTCCTCAGCCCTCGCCGGGGGACGAATTCCGCTACAGGTGCGCCGAGTTGCCCCGTGGTCGGCCGCGACCGGCGACCGTCCGTTCAGTCCGAGACGTGGAGGACGATCTTGCCGCGCCGGTGCTCCCTTTCGAGGGCCTCGTACGCGGCACGGCACTCGGACAGGGGCAGCACCCGGTCCACGGACGGGACCAGGCGGCCGTCCTCGACCAGGTTGGTGATCGAGTCGAGTCCGGCGCGGTCCGGCTCGACGACGAAGAAGACGCCTCGGGGGTTGTGCCGCTCGGCCGCCTCCGGATCCGGTGGCTCGGCGATGCCCACCAGCGTGCCGCCGGACCGCAGCACGTCCCAGGACCTGGTCGTCGTCGGCCCGCCCACCATGTCGACGACGACGTCGACGTCGTGCACGTGGTCCTCGAACCGGTCGTGTGCGTAGTCGAGGACGGTGTCGGCGCCGAGTGAGCGTACGAAGTCCTGGTCCGCCGCTCCGGCGGTGGCGGTGACGACACCGCCGAGCGCCGAGGCGATCTGTACGACGAAGGAACCCACGCCTCCGGCACCGCCGTGGACCAGGACGCGTTGCCCGGTCCGCAGACGAGCATGGTCGACCAGGGCCTGCCAGGCGGTCAGCGCCGCCAGCGGTACGGCCGCCGCCGCGTCGTGCGTCAGCGACGCGGGCTTGGCCGCCACCACGTCGGCGGGAAGCGTGACGTACTCGGCCGCGGCACCGTCGCGGGTGAAGGGGACGAGGCCGTACACCGCGTCGCCCACCTGCCGGTCGGTCACATCGGCGCCACGAGCGGCCACCAGGCCCGAGAACTCGTGCGAGGGAATGACGGGTGTGCGGTCCCGCCCCGAGGAGTCGAGACTGTCGGTCCACGTGGCGTCCCAGCCCAGCTCCCCGGCGGTGACGGACGCGGCCCGCACCGCGACCAGCACCTCCCCCGGACCGGGCTCGGGACGCGGCGCCTTCTCGTAGGCGAGCTGCTCTGGGCCGCCCCGCCGATGCGCCCGGACGGCGTTCATCGTGGTCATGATCTCTCCCTCGTTCGGCCGGCGGAGGACGGCAGCCCGCCGTGCGGCAGGCAACAGGATCACATCGGCGACCGCGTCGGTCCGGGAGAAACGGCGGGGGGACGATCGAGCGGGCGACCGCCCGGCTGTTCAGCAGCCGCCGCAGTTGTAGTACAGGACGTCCCAGTGGCTCCCCTCGTCGGTGTAGACGTTGCCGGAGGCCGCCGTCCACATCGGGTAGCCGTCGCCGCGCAGACCGGAGTAGCTGAAGTTGTTCTTGATGTAGTTCCCGATGCAGGTGTACTTGCTGTAGTCGAGCTTGTAGCCGTTCCAGTGCGAGTACGTGCCGCTGGCGTGCCCGGTCTCGGTGCCGCCGGTGATGTTCAGGGCGCAGCCGCTGGCGCGCTTGAGGGTCTGGGCGCCCTGGGCGGTGGCGAGGTTGAGCTGGTCGAAGGACGTGCAGGTCGAGTTGTTGCGGTCCGAGCAGTTGCCGGAGGAGGACCAGGTGATGCCCACCTGGCGGAACATCTGGGTCGCCGTGGCCTGGCTGATCTTGGTGACGGCGAAGGCGTCGGTTGCGGTGCCGAGGACCGCGACGCCGGGAGCGACGACGAGGGCGAGAGCGGTCAGTGCGGAGCGGACCTTCATGGGGAGCCTCCTGCGAAGTGCCGTGCGTCGATGGGGCGGCCGTGCAGGTGGTGCCACGAGATGATGTCAGAGTTCTACGCGCGTCTGCCAGAGGGGCGGCCGGGTTCCGGGGCGCGCCGCGCAGCGGTTCCGAGGACCGGCGGGGGCCGCCGTACGAGGTGCCGCGCGTCGGTGCGCGTACTGAATCGGGTAGGAGTCGACGACCACGCGGTCCGTCCCGGCCTCGCCGTTTCCTACACTCGGCGCATGAACAACTACACATGCACCCATTGCGGCACCGTCGGCCTGATGGAGGGGTTCATCGAGGACGCCGGCGAGCACTCGCGCGGGTACGCACGCTGGATCGAAGGGGCGTTGGAGCGGGGCATCTTCGGGGGTGCGAAGCGCATGGGCCGGCCCCGGCGGCAGATAGAGGCGTACCGCTGCCCCAAGTGCGGACACCTCGAACTGTTCGCCACCGGCGAGGTGTAGTCAGGCTCCGGCACACGCAGTCGCGAGCGCTCCTGTCCCTCGGAGGACGCGCCAGGGTCTCGTCCCCCGGCCAGCCGCAGGGTGGCAAGTGCCGTCAGTCCGGCCGCCGTTCCGACGGTGAGCGCGGCGGGGACTCCCTCGCCGAGCCCGGAGAACACGTACACCGGTCGATCGTTCACGCAGGCGATGGTGAGGCCCGGGGACACCGTCCCCTTCACCCTCGCGGTTCCCCCAACCGCCGCCGCCCGCCCCGCACTCCCGCCCCGCCGAAAGGGCTTCAGGCACTGCGGGGCCGGCGGCCCGCCGTCTTCTTCGCGGTGGTCTTCTTCGCCGCGGCCTTCTTCGCCGGCTGCTTCTTCGCCGCCGCCTTCTTCTTCGGCTTCGGCAGCTCGTGCACGTCGGCCTCGCCCTCGCCACGGGACGCCTTGGCCTTCGACACCGACTCCTGCAGCGCGGCCATCAGGTCCAGCACCTGGGCCGGCTCCTCGGGCTCCGGCGCCTCGGGAAGCGGCTTCTCCTCGCGCTTCGCCTCGATGATCCGTGCGATCGCCTCCGTGTAGCGGTCCTGGAACTCCTCACCCTCCAGCCTGTCGACGGTCATGGTGTCCATGAGCGTGAGGGCGCCGTCGATCTCCTGGTCGGTCACCTCGACCGGGGGCGGCAACAGCTCGGCCGGGTCGCGGATCTCGTCCGGCCAGCGCATGGCGTGCAGGACGAGTACGCCGTCGCGGACGCGCAGCAGGCCCAGCCTCTCCCTGCCGCTCCACGCGTACTTCGCGACGGCGACCTTGGCCGAGCGGCCGAGCGCCTCGACCAGGAGCTTGTACGGCTTGGCCGCGACCTGGCCGGCCGGCTGCAGGTAGTAGCCCTCGGCGATCCGGATCGGGTCGATCGACGCCAGCGGCACGAACGCGTCGATCTCGATGGCCTTCGCCGTCGGCAGCGGGAGGCTGCTCAGGTCCTCGTCCGTGATCGGGACGACCTGCGTCTTGGTCAGCTCGTAGCCCTTGCCGATCTCGTCCTGGGAGACCTCGCGCCCCTCCAGCTCGCACACCTTCCGGTACCGGATCCGGCCCTGGTCCGCCAGGTGGTACTGGCGGAAGTGGATGGAGTGGTCCTCCGTGGCGCCGACCACGTTGATCGGCACGGTGACCAGGCCGAACGAGATCGCGCCGGACCAGATGGTTCGGGGCATGGGACACCTCCGCAGTGGCCCCGAGCATCTCCAGCGTAAGAATGTACCGCCGTGAACGCATACATAAGCGGCCGTTGGAGCGAAGAGGGGGTGTAACCGGGCAAGCGACCCCACAGAACGGAGACCGACCCATGATCATCAAGAAGATGCACGACATGGGCATCCGCAGCGAGCACGCCTACCTCGCCGGCGTCGCCTCCATCGGCCTGAGCTTCGCCTCCTGGCTCACCAGCCTGAAGGCCGAGCAGGCCGGAGTGGAGCGCGCCGACCGGTGGGGCATCTTCGTCGGCGAATGGGCGCCGACGTTCATGGGCCTCGGCCTGGCACTCTCCCGCTACGAGCAGCAGGAAGGCACCCTCAGCGGCGCCCTGCACGCCGTACGGCAGGCCGGCTGATCCGCGCGGCGCGGCCAGCGCCCGCCTCCGGCTCCGGAGGCGGGCGTGCGCGACGGCTCGTCACCGGCCTCCGACAGCTCCACCCGATCGGGCGGTAGGTCCGGAGCCGCGGGTTCCGCGAGGGGCGCTTACGATCCGTGCACGTGACGGACATCCCCTCAGATCTGATCGCGCTGGAGCGCGCCGCCGAGACGGAGCGTGCCCGCCTGGCAGGCCTGTGCGGTGAGGAGTACGACGCGCAGTGGGTCCGCTGGCGCGCGGCGTCCGAGGCCGCCCAGGGCGCGATCACCGCGCACGCGGCGGCCACCGGGGCGAATCGATTCGAACTGGAGCAGGCGGTGAAGCGGGCGGTACGGCACTCCAGGGAGGATCCGGCGGAGTAGGCCCGCTCCCGTCTGCCGCTACGAGCGGTTCGCGGGCACCGTCATCTCGCCCAGTTCGGACCAGTCGTCCTGGGGGACGGTCACGTTGACGATCCTCGGGGTCTCGGCGAGGTACGACGGCAGGGTCGAGCAAGCCGTCGCGAAGTGCTGGGACTTGACGTGCGCGGCGCCGGCCTCGTCGTCGCGGAACGCCTGAGTTCGCACAGCAACTCCCCGATGATCTGCGCCCAGTAGCGGGGCCGGGTGTGGATGAACGGAATCGCCACGGCGAGACCGGCGTAGACGTTGGGCTCCTGCGTGGCGATCCAGCAGAAGTCCTCGAGCCGGGGCAGTCCGCAGTGCTCGACGACGAAGTTCAGGTCGGTGAAGTCCGAGGCCGCCTGGTCGACGTCGGCGACGTCGAACGCGTCGCGGTCCAGCGGGCGGATCGTCGGGCCCTTGTGGATGTGGATGTTCTTGATGCCGAGTTCCTGGCACGCCTCCAGGTAGCGGTACGTCCACGGGTCGCCGAGCTTGTAACCGCGCGAGTCGCCCTGCCACTCGGCCGTGTAGAGCTTGACGCCCTTGAGCTGGAAGCGTTCCGCGTCCCGGCGGAGCTGGTCCAATCACTTCTGCTCGAACCGGGGGTCCCAGAAGTGGTTGTAGGTCAGCTTGCCGGGGTGCTGCCGGGTCAGCGCGAAGGCCTCCTCGGTCTGCCCGAAGCCGTTTCCGTAGAACGCCCCCAGACGGGCGGGCTGGAAAATGGCGTGGTCGACGTGCCCGTCGACGAAAAGGTCCTTCATCAGCCGCTGTCCTCCGTAGTGGAGGAACTCCTCGTACGGCCAGACCTCGGATTCCGGGCTGAGATTGCGGTGGTAGTCGTAGAAGCAGTCGATGAACTGCTTGCCGTGAATGTTCAGCTGGTTCTCGGGGCGCGCGTCCCACAGTGCGACGTGCGCATCCACGATGAAGTAGTTCTCGCCGTCCTTCGTGTACATGTCGGCCTCCGTCCCGGTGACCACCTCGTTTCCGGAAAGCGACACTGGCCCCCATGCAGCCGGTCCTCAGCCCCGGGCTTCTCCTTCACCCGGCCGTTCCTGAACCGGTTCCCGGCGGGCGCCGCGCGCCGGTGACCGCCCGGCGGGCCACCGTGACCAGTTCCGCCGCCGGGCCCACCAGGCGCCGCCCGGTCGGCCAGACCGCGCGCAGGTCGCGGGTGAGGTCGACGCCGGCGACGTCGACGCCGATCAGCCGGCCCTCGGCGATGTCCCCGCGGACGGCCAGCTCGCTCAGCACGGACGGACCGGTGCCGGCGATCACCGCGCCGCGCACGGCGGCCGTCGAACCCAGCTCGACCAGGGGCCGGACCCGCTCGCACCCGGCCAGGTACAGCGCGCGGTCCAGGGTCTGCCGCGTGCCGGAACCGCTCTCCCGCAGCACCAGCGGCGTGCGGGACAGCTCCTGCGCCGACAGCGGCTCCCGTCGCCGCGCCCAGGGGTGACCGGGGTCGACGACCACGACGAGCCGGTCCTCGGCCACCTGCCGCGTGGACATCACCCGGGACAGGCGCGGCCCCTCGATGAAGCCGAGGTCCGCCTCGCCCGACTCGACCAGCTCGGGCACGTGTTCGCTGTTGGTCACCTGCAGCCCGATGTACAGCTCCGGCCTGCGGCGGCGCAGTTCGCTGATCCAGGCCGGCAGCAGGTACTCGGCGATGGTCAGGCTCGCCGCGACGCGCAGTTCGGCCTCCCGCCGGTCGCGCAGCCGGCCCGCGCCGTCGAGCAGTGCGTCCAGCTCGTCCAGGACCCGCCGGGCGTGTCCGGCGACGACCTGTCCGGCCAGCGTCAGCCTGGAGCCGCGGCGGGTCCGGTCGACGAGCACCAGCCCCAGACCGCGTTCCAGCGTGGACAGCCGGCGGCTGGCGGACGGCTGGGAGATCCGCAGCCGCTCGGCCGCCCGGCCCAGACTGCCCAGGTCGGCCACGAGGACGAGCAGCCGCAGCGACTCCAGGTCGGGCGTGCGCAGGGGGAGGTGACCGGCAGGGGGATCCGGCACGGAGGGGTCTGTCACAGCGACAGCGTATGAGTTGGTCATACGCCTGCGCTATGACCTCGTGCTCGAACAGGGGGTACAACGCGGGCTCGGCGCCGACCAGAGTGGTGATCATGAAGGACGCCAGCATCTCCCGGTCGGGGACCGCCCGCCCGCTCCGCCGTACGACGGCCCTCGCCGCCCGCTTCCCCGGATCCGCCGTCCGGCTTCCCGGACTGGCGCTCGCCGTCGGTGTCGCCCTCGTCGCGACCGCGCTGGGCCGACTTGTGCCCGTCGTCGGCGGCCCGGTGAGCGGAATCGTGCTCGGAGTGCTGGTGGCGGTCGCGGTGCGGCCCGGAGAGCGGATGCGCCCCGGCATCGCCTTCGCCGGGCGCGGGGTGCTCCAGGCCGCGGTGGTCGTCCTGGGCGCGCAGCTGTCCCTGGGCCAGGTGCTGCGGGTCGGTGCCGGCTCGCTGCCGGTGATGATCGTGACCCTCGCGGTCTGTCTGACGGCGGCCTACTGGATCGGGCGCCGCCTGGGCGTCGTACGCGATCTGCGCACCCTGATCGGTGTGGGTACCGGCATCTGCGGCGCCTCCGCGATCGCCGCGGTCACGCCGGTCATCGGCGCGGCCGAGGCGGAGGTGGCGTACGCCGTCTCCACGATCTTCGTCTTCAACATCGCCGCGGTGCTGACGTTCCCGGTCCTCGGGCATCTGCTGGGCATGGGCCAGCACGCGTTCGGCCTGTTCGCCGGCACCGCGGTCAACGACATGTCCTCGGTGGTCGCCGCCGCCGCCACCTACGGCGGCCCGGCGGCGAACTACGCGGTGGTGGTCAAGCTGGCCCGCACGCTGCTGATCATCCCCATCTGCCTGGGCCTCGCCGCCCTCGCCCGGCGCCGCGCGCGGACGGCGGAAGCGGCCGCCGGGGAGACGGGCCCCGGACGCGGCGCACCCGGCCCGGTGCGCGTGGGCCGGCTGGTGCCGTGGTTCCTCGTCGGCTTCCTCGTCCTGGCGGCCGTGAACACGGCCGGGCTCGTCCCGTCCGGCGCCCATGGCCCGCTCGGCACGCTCGCCGTCTTCCTGATCACCGTCGCGCTGTCCGCGATCGGCCTGTCCACCGAACCGTCCAGGCTCCGCCGGACCGGCCCCGCCCCCCTGCTGCTCGGCGGCTGTCTGTGGGTGGTGGTGTCCGCCACCAGCCTGACCGTCCAGTTCCTGGCCCGGTACCTCTGAGCACGCCCCGCACGGCCGCGGGCCGGTTCCCGGGAGCCTTCGCCCCGGGAACCGGCCCGCAGTCGTCAGTGCCCGCCGGTTCTCACTGGCCGAAGCCGTAGGCGAACAGGTGGTCGGTGCCGGTCGAGCCCGTCACGGGCAGGGTGATCGAAGCGACCTGCTTGGACGCGTCGAGCGGGACCTTGGTGGCGAAGACGTAGGTCGTCACGCCGTCCCGGCCCCCGCTGCCGGTGTTCCGGTAGCCCGTGGTGACGGCCGTGGTGTCACCCGCCACCGGCTTGCTCGAACCGGCGTTGAGTGTCCAGTCCGAGAAGCCGACGGTCCCCTTCGAGGTGGTGCCGTCGGTGTAGGTGACGGTGACCGTGCCCGAGACCCCGCTGCCGTCGGTCGGCGCGTTGGTCGCCGTGCCCAGCAGGCCGAGCGACGCGCCCGAGGTGCCCGACGGCATCGGGATGGTCTGGCCGGCCATCTCCAGGTTGTCCAGCCGGCCGGCCGTCACCGACGGCCAGGTGTAGGAGATGCCGTCGACCGTGACCGGGGAGCCGCTGGTGACGCCGGCCGAGGACAGCGCGTTCTGCGAGAACGCCCAGCCGCCGCCGTCGAAGCCGCCCGAGAACTTGGCGCCGTCGGGGTAGATGCCTTCGTTGGTGTCGTAGGGCCACAGCTCGCCGGCCTTGGCCACGGCCACGCGGAGCGCGGCCCCGTTCAGGGCCGTCCCGGTGCTGTGGTCGGTCAGCGCGAAGGTGACCGGAAACGTTCCTTCGTTCGCTCCCGCCGTCACGTGGACCTTCGCCTCGGCGCTGCCGGAGGCGGGCACCGTCACCGAGCCGGACGCGGGGTCGAGCGTGACGCCGGAGGGCGCCGTCGCCTTCCAGTCGACGGTGACGTCCTTGCCGCCGAGGTTGGTGAGGGCGAGCGTGCCGTCACCGGACGCGCCCGGCTGGAGCACCAGGCCGTCGCTGGAGGGTCCGGTCGCGGCCAGGACGTGGTCGCCGCCCGTGGTGTCCGACGGCGGCACCGCCGACGGGTCGGATGCCCAGGACTTGTCGGGCTGGGTGCCGAGGGTGAAGTCGAGCGTGCCCGAGCCCTTCAACTGCTGGAACGTCAGCCAGGAGGTGTTCCACTCCTTGCCCTTGACGTCGAGGGACTGCACGTACGGCGCGTCGGCCGCCGCCTGCGGGGCGTTGATCCGCACCGTCTTGCCGTTCGCGAAGGTCACCTGGGCCACCGGGAACGCCGGGCTGCCCAGTGCCAGGGTGTCCGTGCCCGGGGTCTCGGGGTACATGCCCAGCTCGGACCAGACGTACCAGGAGCTCATCGCGCCGAGGTCGTCGTTGCCGAACGAGCCGACCGGAGCGTTGAAGTACAGGTTCTGCTGGGCCGCGCGGACGGCCGCCTGGGTCTTCCAGGGCTCGCCCGTGTAGTCGTACTCCCAGGGGATCTCCACGCTGGGCTCGTTGCTCAGGTTGGCGTTGGTGTTGCCGGGGTCGGTGATGTTGTCGAGGAGGCTGTCCAGGTAGGACGAGTACGCCTTGTCACCGCCACGCGCCTGGATGAGCTGCCGCAGGTTGAACGGGACCATCGGCGTGTACTGGGCCGATGTGCCCTCGACGAAGCCGTTGGAGGTCCCCGGGGTGAAGCCGCCCGCGAACTGGCCGTCCTTGTCCTTCGCCTGCATGTAGCCGGTCTGCGGGTTGAAGACGTTCATCCAGTCCTGGGCACGGGTGGCGAACTTCTCGTAGACGGACGTCTTGCCCAGCGACTTCGCGAAGGCAGCGAGGGCGTAGTCGGCGGAGTCGTACTCCAGCTGGGTGGAGACCGGGCCGTAGAAGTTGCAGCAGCCGTAGTCGTTCTCGTCCAGCGGGAGGTAGCCCTTGGCGTCCCGCACGGACTCGCCCGGGCGGTCGTTGTTCGGGGCGGTGGCCTCGTGCTGCAGGGCGGCGAGCGCCTTGTCCGTGTCGAAGCTGCGCGCCCCGAAGGCGTACGAGTCGGCGATGATGCCGGCTGCCGGGTCACCGACCATGACGTAGCTCTCGCCGTTGTTCGAGGCCCACTTGGGCAGCAGTCCCGTCTGGTCGTAGCCGTTGAGCATCGAGGTGACGACGTCGCTGGTGACCTTGGGCTCGACCATCGCCATCAGCTGGGTCTGGGAGCGGTAGGTGTCCCAGCCCGAGTAGTTGGCGTACTGGGCCTGCTGGCCCCTGGCCAGCTTGTGGACCTGGTTGTCCATGCCCATGTACTGGCCGTTGTCGTCCGAGAAGACGTTCGGGTGCAGCAGCGCGTGGTAGAGCGCGGTGTAGAACTGCGTCTGCTGGTCCGCGGAGCCGCCGCCGATCCGGACCCTGTTCAGCACCGTGTTCCAGGCGTCGTGGTTCGCCTGCGCGACGGCGTCGAAGTTCCAGTTCCCGATCTCGGTGGCGAGGTTGTCCGCGGCGTTGGCGTCACTGGTGTACGAGATGCCGACCTTCGCCTTCACCGTCGGGTCGGCGGAGGTGTCGAACGTCAGGTACATGCCGTTCGCGCCCGTCGTGGGCGGCTGCGCAGCCGTGCTCCGGCCCGTGGCCGACGGCTGGGGCGCGGCGCCGGCCTTCGAGGACGGGGACGAGGTGCCGGCCGACTTGCCGGCGCTCCCGTGCACGGTCGGGGACGGGGCCGGGGGAACGGTGAAGTGCTTCTCCTTCAGCGGCTTCGCCGGGCGCGTCTGCAGGTTCTGCCGGGCCTTGCCGGCCTTCAGCGACGTCGCGTCGGGGTTGATGGTGCCGCCGACCCAGGTGCCGCTGCCGGTGAACGGCTGGTCGAACTTGATGTCGAAGTGCAGGGTGTAGCGGTTGCTCGCGCCGCAGAAGTGACCGCTGTCGATCGAGCCGCTGATCTCCTTCTTGTTCACCACCTGGACGCGGGTGCCGTCCACCTGCGTGGCGCCGCCGCTGAGCTTGAACAGCAGGTTGGCCTGCTTGCCCGCGGGGAAGGTGAAGGTGCCGAGGCCCGCTCGGGTGGTGTCGGTCAGCTGGGTGGTTACCCCGCCCGCGTCGGTGACCTTGTAGCGCCCGATGCCGGTCTGCTCGTCGTCGTGGCTGAAGCCGACGGACGTGCTGCCGAGGTTGCCCGACAGGGCGCCGGTCAGCGGCAGGACGGGCAGGTCGCCGGCGACACCGCAGCCGGGACCCGAGACGTGGGTGAGGCTGAAGCCGGACAGCTTGTCGTCGTTGTACTCGTAGCCGCCGCCGGAGGGGCGGTTGGGAGTCGTGTCCGGGCCCCACTGCACCATGCCGGCCGGCATGTCGGGGCCCGGGAAGGTGTCGACCTCTCCGGAGGTGCCGATGAGGGGGTTGACGAGGGACGCGGGGTCCTTCACCAGGGGCGGTGTCGCGGCGCTCGCGGCCTGGGCGGCACCGATCGCGGGGAGCGGGAGTGCCGCGACGCCCAGGACGGAGATCACGGCCAGGCGTTGGCGGAGTCTTTTGCGGTTACGTGGCGCAGCTGAACGTCGGGGTCTGACCATCGGTTGCCTCCGCAGCGGTTCTTGCTTCGCACAGGTACTGACGAGCCGTGGGACGGGACGCCGGTGACGGGCAGCGGTGCCGGCCGCCTCGGGACGGCCTGACAACGTTGCCATACACGAGTGTCGAGTGAAACGCGTGGGCTCACGGCATGTCAACGAGGCCAACAGCAGTTTCTGAGCGCGAAGTTCGCAGCGGTGTCCCCGGGGCCATGCCGCCACGGCCGGCCGGTGGTCCTGGAACCCCGGCGAAGCGGGACCGGCTCCGGGCGGCCGTCATGTGGGCCCCGGGCCGTCGAGGGTGAGGCGGCGTCACCCCGCCGAAGCCGGGCCGAGTCACGCACCCCGCACAGCCGGACACTCCGCGCGCGCCACCGCCACGGGCACACATGACCAGCGGGAACAGGGGCGAGACGCAGGGGTCACGAGCACGCGCGAGCCCAGGCCGCCGAGGAGGCTCGGCACCTTCCCTCCACGGCCCACGGCGACACGGTGAACGGTCGGACCCGGTGACGCCGCGCGCCTTCCACAGCACCGCGCAGACGTGTTCGAATCCGCGACGGCCCGGGCCCAACTGGTCCGCCGGCAAAGGGGCTTCGTCGCGAAAGCGACGGCCCGGCGATCCCCCGCCGCCGTGAACCGCCGGCCGGGGACGCGCCGGGACCGACCGGGACGTCGTACTGGACTCGACGTCCCCGGCCCAGCGCGTCGCCTTCATCCTCCACGACGTCTTCCGGCACCCCTTCGCCGAGGTGGCCGCGATCGTCGGCCGTACGCCGGCCGCGTGCCGCCGGCTGGCCTCCTCGGCACGCCGCCGGATCCGCGACGCGCAGGTGGCGTCAGGTCCCTCCGGTCCGAGGGCCGGGGACGCCGTCGTCGTCAGGAACCTCAAGCAGGCCTGGGCGGCAGGCGACGGCGGCGCCCTGGTCGGCCTCCTGGATCCGGGGGCCACGGTGGTCGGCGACGGCGGGAGCCTGGTGAGCACCCTGCGCCGACCGCTCCGGGGCCCCGAGAACATCGCACGCCACCTGGTCCGCATCACCACGCGGCTGTCCGGGCTGACGCTCCTGGAGCGCACCGTCAACGGGCAGCCCGGCCTGGTCGGCCGCCAGGACGGTGCCGTGGTGACGGTGTACTCCTTCGGCATCGCGGGCGACCGCGTCCGGTACCTCTGGGCGATGCGCAACCCCGAGAGGCTCCGGTGCCGGGGGTGTGACCCCGAGCGGTGGGGCGGTGGCCGCGTCCGGCGGCACGGCTACGGTGACCGCATGGACAAAGACCAACGGCTGGTTCATTCCTCGTCGTTCGGCGCCGCGGCGGTCGCCTATGCCGAGCACCGTCCGGACTACGCGCGGGCCGCGGTGGACTGGGCGCTCGGGAGCGCGCCCGGTCCGCGTGTGCTCGACCTCGGTGCCGGCACCGGCAAACTCACCGCGACGCTGGTGGCGCTGGGCGCCGAAGTCGTCGCGGTCGAGCCCGACCCGGCGATGCTGACCGAGCTGCGCCGCTCGCTGCCCGGTGTCCGCGCCCTGCCGGGCAGCGCCGAGGCGATACCGCTGCCGGACGCGTCCGTCGATGCCGTGCTGGCCGGCAACGCCATGCACTGGTTCGACATGGACGTCGCGGGCCCCGAGATCGCCAGGGTCCTCGCACCCGGCGGCACCCTGGCCGGCCTGTGGAACGTCCTGGACGACCGGGTCGAGTGGGTCGCCGGCCTCGCACGGGTCGGCGGGAGCGCGGCCGTCGGCCCCCGGGACACGCCCACCGGCTGGCGCGCCGAGACCGCGGACGCACACCTTCCGAGGACCGGCGCGGCTCCCCGGTTCGGCTCGCCGGAGCAGGCCGGGTTCCCACACGGGCAGCGCCGCACCGCCGACTCGCTCGTCGCGGCCCTCGCCACACGAGCGGGAGTCCTCGTCATGCCGGAACAGGAACGAGAGGCCACGCTGGGCCGGATCCGCGCCCATCTCGCGAGCAGGGCGGAGACCGCCCGCGGCGAGTTCACCCTCCCGATGCTGACCGGCGTGCTGCGCGTCCGGCGGCTGTGAAGCCTGACGCCGACGTCTCGGCTTCCCCGACTTCCGCCGGCCACCTGGGAGTCGTCGACGCATGGGACGGCCCGACGCGGTCCCATCGGTCGTGCCACCGGCGTCGACCAGGTGCTCTCACGCGCGCTCGCGGAGGTACGCCTCCAGCTCCGCGGCACCGTTCAGCATCGCCCGCCCGCGGGCGGACAGCCGACCGCGCCAGTCGCGCAGTGCGGTCTCCAGAGGCTCCAGCCCACCGGCCGCCCGCACCTGGGCGATCAGCGGGGCGATCTGCTCCAGCAGGTAACCGCCCCGCCTGAGCTGGTGGGTCAGCCGGGCGTCCCGTACGTCGGCCTCGTCGTAGACGCGGTACCCGGTCCGCGGGTCGCGGCGCGGGCGTACCAGCCCGGCGCGCTCCCATTTGCGCAGCGTCGCGGGGCGGATTCCGAGCTGCCCGGCCAGCGGCCCGATGAACGCGCCACCGGGCCCGGACCCCGCGGCCGGCTCGGGCACCTTCAGGGGCTCGGGTGCCACAGCGGGTTCCAGATCGCGGAGGGCGCTCTCCACGGCCTGAAGGGTTCGCCGGTCCTCCAGGAGCTGGGCGTGGCTCTCGTCGACGAGGCGGAATCCCTCGTCGAAGGCGCCCTCGTTCAGGGCCCGCATGATCGACGTCGCCGTCTGGTGGCCGTGTCCCGGAAGCAGGGCGAGGAACGCGCGCAGGGCCGCCGCGTGCAACGGCGTGTAGACCCGATAGCCGGTGGGTGTGCGGTCGGCGACCGGAAGGACGCCGGCCTCCTCGTAGTTCCTGATCGCCTGCGTCGACAGACCGTGCTCCCGCGCCAGATCGACCGGCCTGAGCCGCCCACCTCTTTGAAGGTTTCTCCCCATGAAGTCGACCATAGCGCTGTGACACGCGGCCAAGTTTCAATCGAAGGTTCAACGATACCGTTTAGGGCATGGCTACCGACATCAAGGACTCCGTCCACGCCGTCGAGGCTCCCGCCGTCATGGGGCTGCTCCGGTCGCGGCCGCGCCTGCTCGCCCTGGGTGAACCCACCCACGGCGACAACACCCTGCTCGAACTGCGCAACGAGCTCTTCCGGCAGCTCGTCGAGCAGGAGGGCCACCGGACGATCGCGATCGAGAGCGACTGCATGACGGGCCTGGTCGTGGACGACTTCGTCGCCTCCGGCACGGGCACCCTCGACGAGGTCGTGGAGCGCGGGATCAGCCACGGCTGGGGCACCTTCGCGGCCAACCGCGAGCTCGTGCGCTGGATGCGCGACTACAACGACGGCCGGCCCGCGTCCGAACGGCTCCGCTTCGCCGGCTTCGACGGACCGCTGGAGATCACCGGCGCCGCGAGCCCCCTGCAGGCCCTCGCCGCGCTCCACGGCTACCTCGCGGCCCGGGTGGACGCGGACCTGCTCCCCTGCACCGCCGAGACGCTCGACCGCCTGCTCGGCGCCGACGACCGGTGGAGCAACCCCGCGGCGATGACGGACCCGGCGCAGTCCGTGGGCCGGTCGGCGGAGGCCCGTCAACTGCGGCTGCTCGCCGACGATCTGGGCGCTCTGCTCGACGAGCAGACGCCGCACCTGCTCGCGACGACCTCGCGGGACGACTGGGACCGGGCGCTCCTGTACCGGCGGACCGCCACCGGCCTCCTGCGCTACCACCACTGGATGGCCGACACCTCACCGGCCCGCATGACGCGGTTGTGCGCGCTGCGGGATTCGATGATGGCCCAGAACCTTCTTGCCGTCGCCGCTCGGGGTCCGGCGCTCGTCCACGCCCACAACTCCCACCTCCAGCGGGAGAAGAGCACGATGCGGATGTGGCAGGGGCCGGTGGAGTGGTGGAGCGCCGGCGCGCTGGTGAGCGCCCGAATCGGCGAGGAGTACGCCTTCTTGGCCACGGCCCTCGGCACGATCCGGCACCAGGGAGTGGACGCGCCGCCGCCGGAGACCCTCGAAGGGCTCCTCTACGCGCTCCCGGACGACCGCTGCGTCATCGACGCCCGCCGACTGGCCACCGCCCTCGGCGACGGGCCGCCCGCACCCCGGGTGTCTCCCTGGTTCGGCTACGCCCCGCTCGACCCGGCCCACTTGGCGGACAGCGACGGCATCGTGTTCGTCAAGGACGTCCTCCAGGGCCGGTGCAGGCCCTCGGGATCATCGAGCGGTGCCGGCGGACACGGCGCGGGCCTCGCGGGCCGTCCGTGACGACCCGCTGCGGTCACATGGGCCCTGAGGAACGACCGGCCTGGCTCAACCGGACCGCCCGGCCGAGGTCCACATGCCGAACCACTGCTCGGCGCCGTACTCCTCGAACCGCTCCACCTCGGTGAAGCCGAGCTTCGCCGCGAGGCGCACCGAACGGGCGTTGGCGGTCTGGGTGGTGAGCACCACCGGTTCGCCGGGCAGGACGCCGGCGAACCAGTCGAGCGCCGCCACGCAGGCCTCGGCGGCGTACCCGCGCCCCCACGCTTCCGGCAGGAACATGTAGCCGAGTTCGGCGTCCCCGGCAGCCGGGCGCACATGGCTCGGACGCACGGTGTCGCGACGATCGAACGTGATCATGCCGATCATCGCCCCGTCGAGCTCGACCACGAAGAAGCCGGGGCGCCGCCCGGGAACCGCGGGCACCGTGCGCTCGACTTCGTCACGCGGTCGAGCGCCACCGACATACGTGCCCACCTCCGGCGAGGCGAACAGTTCGACGCACGCCGCTCGGTCGCGTGCCTCGGACTCGCGGAGCACGAGCCGTTCGGTCCTTATGGGGGCAGGTGGCCAGGCGACGGGTCCGGGTCCGGTCATGCCGGGCAACCTATCGCACGCCCATGGGAGCCAGGGCCCGACGGAACTACTGGAGCAGGAACCGGCTCATGGCACGGAGCCTTTCGACGATCTGGGCGGGGGCCTTCTGGGGTGAGCCCGCGTCGTACGGCGGCTGGGGGTCGTACTCGGTCGCCAGTTGGACGGTCTGCGCGTGCTCGTCGCCGGCGATCCTGCCGGCCAGGGTGAGACCCATGTCGATTCCGGAGGACACTCCGGCCGCCGTGACGAACTTGCCGTCGGTGACGACGCGTTCGCCGGTCGGATCGGCGCCGAACGTGGCGAGGGTGTCGAGCGCCAGCCAGTGCGAGGTGGCCCGGCGGCCCTTCAACAGCCCGGCGGCCGCCAGCAGGAGCGATCCCGTGCACACCGAAGTCGTCCACGTGCTGGTCTCGTCGGCGGTGCGGAGCCAGCCGAGCAGTGTCTCGTTCTCCATCTGGGCGGACTGGCCAGGACCGCCGGGCACCACGAGGATGTCGGGAGCCGGCACCTCGTCGAAGCTCCTGCTCGCGACGAGCGCGAGGTCGCCGCGGTCATTGCGTACGGGACCGGGTTGCTGGGCGACGAAGACCGTTTCGGCGCCGGGAAGGGGGCTGAGCATTTCGTAGGGACCGACCGCGTCCAGTGCGGTGAACCGGTCGTAGAGGGCGATCGCGATCTGCATGGTCGGCCTTTCAGCGGGCGGGTCGGGGTGGCGAGTACGGGTGGAAGCGGCGCCGGTACTCGGCCGGCGCGGCGCCCAGGGCTTTCACGAAGGCACGGCGCATCGCCTCGGGCGTGCCGTAGCCGCAGGAGCGGGAGATCCGCTCGATGCCGTCGGTGGTGTCCTCCAGGAGTCTCCGGGCGTGTTCCAGGCGGACACGCTCGACGTATCTGCCCGGCGTCATGCCGGTCTCCAGTTGGAAGGCACGGGCGAAGTGACGGGGAGAGAGGCCGACGCGCTCCGCGAGACAGTCGACGGACAGGTCCGCGTCCGGGTGCTCGGTGACCCACTGCTGGAGTTCGCGCAGGGGTTCACGTCGCGCGGTCTGGGCGGCGAGCTGGGCGCTGAACTGGGCCTGGTTGCCCGGGCGTCGGAGGAACACGACGAGATGGCGGGCGACGGCGAGGGCGGTGTCCCTGCCGTGGTCCTCCTCCACCAGGGCGAGCGCGAGGTCGATTCCCGCGGTGACCCCGGCGGAGGTGGCGATGTGTGCGTCGCGTACGAAGATCGGGTCAGGGTCGACGTCCACGTTCGGGTACGTCCTGGCCAGGTGGTCGCAGAGCGACCAGTGTGTCGTCGCCCGGCGGCCGTCGAGCAGTCCGGCCTCGGCCAGCAGCAGCGCGCCGCTGCACACGGACACGATGCGCTCGGCGTGCCGGGCGTGTTCCCGCAGCCACGTGATCAGACCGGCGTCGGGCCGGCGGGTGCCGGCGCCGCCCGGGACGAGCAGGGTGTGCGGCGTCCCGGCCTCGGGCAGTGCGCGGTCCGGGACGAGGGTGAGGCCGCTCGACGTACGGACGGGGGCGCCGTCGAGCGAGGCGGTGCGGATCTCGTAGGGGTCTCCGCCGTGGTGCCCCGCTCCCGTGAACACCTCTATCGGGCCGGTCACATCGAGACTCTGCACGTCGTCGAAGAGGACGACCAGCACGGATCGCTGTGTCATGGGATCCATCCTTCGCCGCGGTCAGGGTGGCCGCAATGACGAATTCCCCACCTTTCCTGCCATGACCTGCGGCCTTGGTCTCCGTGACGGTCGCTCGTCAGCGTGACGTCAGTGGCTGCCGGCACTGTTGTGCATGTGAACGGCGCCGCGGAATCCACGGGGCCGGGAGCGAGGAGAGGTGCCCGGAGTGGTTGATCGGGGACCAGCGAGCGCGTCTCGAGGTCGGACCTCCAGGGGTCCACGCAGGTTCGAATCCTGCCCTCTCCGCCCGAAATCCGGTGACGCGAGCGTGCCGCCGGTCTACTGTCCGGCACGTGATCTTCCCAGTCGACAGCCGCTCCGAGGCGTCCGACCGTGACCGCTGACACTTCGGCTCCGGCCGGGCTCTTCGTCGACCCCGGCGTACACCCCCGCTACCTGAGGCCGCCCCTTTCCCCCGGTGACCACACGGTGGCCACACTTTGCCCGCCCGTCATTACCTGACTAAGGTCAGAGAATGAGCACGGAGCAAGTGGAGCAGGTTCGGCGTTTCAATCGGACGGTTGCCGAGCGTGTGGGGGTGCTGCACGACCACTACCTCGGCGGCGCGCGGCCGTACGGGCAGGCTCGGCTGCTGTGGCAGATCGGCGACGGGGAGACGCACGACGTCCGCAGGGTGCGGGACCGGCTCGGCCTCGACTCCGGGTACGTGAGCCGGCTGCTGCGGGCGCTCGAACGCGACGGCCTCGTCGTTGTCGCGCCCCACCCCGGAGATCGGCGGGTACGCACCGTACGGCTGACCGAGGCGGGGCTGCGGGAGCGGGACCTCCTCGACGACCGCAGCGACGCTCTCGCCGCATCGCTCCTCGCCCCGCTCTCCGACCGCCAGCGGGACCGGCTGACCTCCGCCATGGCCGAGGTCGAAAGGCTGCTGACCGCCTCGGTGGTCTCCTTGGAGATGCTCGACCCCGACCACCCGGACGCCGCGTACTGCCTGCGGTCGTACGCCGCCGAGCTGCGGGAACTCTTCGAGGGCGGCTTCGACCCCGCGAACAGCCTGCTGCCCGACCCGGGCGAACTGCGCGCCCCACGGGGGCTGTTCCTGGTCGCCCGGGTGCACGGGGAGCCGGTGGGCTGCGCCGGGCTCAAGCTGCCGGCCGGGGCGCCCGCCGAGATCAAACGGCTGTGGGTCCGCCCGAGCGCCCGGGGGCTCGGTCTGGCCCGGCGCCTCCTGGCCGAACTGGAGGATCGCGCCGCCCGCCACGGCAGCGACCTGGTACGGCTCGACACCAACAAGGCCCTGGAAGCGGCCACTCGCCTCTACCGCGACGGCGGGTACACCGAGGTCGCCGCCTTCAACGCCGAGCCCTACGCCGACCACTGGTTCGAGAAGCGGCTCGCCCCGAGGGAGCGGTAGACGCCAAAGCGGGGGCGTGGCCGCGTCAGTCGCGGCCGCGCCAGCGCAGGACCTCCAGGGCGGCCGCGACTTCGAGGCCCTGGTCGGCCAGCGGGCGCGGCAGCAGCCGGTCGGCGTGGTTGAGGCGGCGGAGCAGGGTGTTGCGGTGGGTGAACAGACGGGCCGCGGCGCGGGAGGCGTTGCACTGTTCGGCGAGATAGGCGCGGACCGCGTCGGTGACGTCCGCGGGGGCGGTCTCCAGGTCTCCGAGGGTGCGCTTGACGAAGCGGTCGGCTCGTTCCAGGTCCTGGGAGAGCAGCGCGACGAGCTCGACCTCGTCGTGGGAGGCGAGCCGCTGCGTCGAGGCCAGCCGGGCGAGCATCTGCTGGGTGGTGAGGGCGTCGAGGTGGCTGCGGCGGAACCCGTTGACGCCGGGCGCCGGTGAGCCGAGTGCGATGCGCACGGCCGGCAGGCGGACCAGGTCGGCTCGCACCCGGTCGAGGTCGGGCCGTCCGTTCACCCAGACCCAGCGGGAGGCGGCGCTGGCGTCGACGCTCAGCAGATGGGACTGACCGGCGGCGGCCGCCAAGGCGTCGGCGGCCCGGTCGAGCCGGCGCAGGTCGGCGTCGGGGTCGTCGGCCCAGATCACGGCGGCGGTGTGGGTGGTGTCCAGGGCGTAGCCCAGGCGGGTCTCGGCGCGCCGGGGTGTGATGGGCGCGCCGTCCAGGAGCAGGGCGACGATCTCACGGCGTTCCGCCTGGGTCCCGCTGGTCAGCTCCTCGCGTTCGGCGCGCATGCGTGCGGAGATGACGGCGACGGTGTCGTCGACGTATGCGGAGATGGAGCGCAGGGACACGTCGAGCAGTTCGCGCAGCTCGCCGGGGTCGCTGGTGAGCCGGCAGGCGACCTGCGTCCACAGGCGGACGGCGACGCTCTCGCCGACGCGGTAGGCGTCGAGCGCGGGCTCGTCCAGGCCGCGTCGCACGATGTCCCGCGCGATGAGGCGGGGCGCGTCGCCGTCGTTGGCCGGGACCGGTTCGCCGGGGGCGCTGATGTTCGCGGCGGCCCAGTGCAGCAGATTGGACCGGTTGGCCCGCCGTATACCGGAGGCGAGGACGGGATCGGCGGCGATCGGCTCCCTCGTCGCGCCGGAGAGGGTGGCCGCGTCGAGTTCGGCGAGCCATTCCGGCGGGGGGTTGACGGCGATCTCGGCTCCCTGCCGGATCAGGGTGCGTATCCGGGGCGAGGGCGGGCTCCAGGACATGGACGTACCGTAGCAGTGCACTGTGCACCACCGGTACGGAATCTCGGTGCAGGCTGCCCCTAGGCGGCGGCCGGTACGGTTCCCACCATGGAGGTGTCGAACACCACCGCCGGGAGCCGCCCATGTCCGCCGCCTCCGCCCCGCCCGCAGCCGAGCATCTCGATGTCCTGATCGTCGGCGCCGGGATCTCCGGCATCGGGGCCGGGCGCTACCTGAAGACCGAGCTGCCGTCGAAGAGCTTCGCCGTGCTGGAGGCGCGTGCCGACTCGGGCGGCACCTGGGACCTGTTCCGCTACCCGGGCATCCGGTCGGACTCGGACCTGCACACCTTCGGCTACGAGTTCAAGCCCTGGCGGGACGAGGAGTCGATCGCCTCCGCGCCGCGCATCCTGGCGTACCTGCGCCAGACCGTGACCGAGAACCGGCTGGACCCCCACATCCGTTACCACCACAGGGTGCTCGCCGCGTCGTGGTCGACCGAGCGGGCGCGGTGGACGGTCGAGGTCGAGCGCACCGACACCGGCGAGCGCACGACGCTGACGTGCGGCTGGCTGTTCTGCGCGATGGGCTACTACCGCTACGACGAGGGCTTCACCCCCCACTTCGAGGGCAGGGACCGTTTCCGGGGCACGATCGTGCACCCGCAGCAGTGGCCCGAGGACCTCGACTACGCCGGCAAGCGGGTGCTGGTGATCGGCAGCGGTGCCACGGCGGTCACCCTGGTCCCCGCGATGGCTCCCGCGGCGGGCCACGTGACGATGCTGCAGCGCACCCCGAGCTACATCCTGCCGGTGCCGAAGAAGGATGCCGTGGCCAACGCCCTGCGCAGGCTCCTCGGCGCGGAGCGCGGTTACGCGCTCACCCGGCGCAAGAACATCGCGCAGCAGCGCGCGATCTGGGCCTTCTGCAAGCGCCACCCGAAGGCCGCCCGCCGGATCATCCGCTGGGTCAACACCCGGCAGCTGCCGGAGGGTTATCCGGTCGACGAGCACTTCAACCCGCCCTACGACCCCTGGGACCAGCGCCTGTGCGCGGTCCCGGACGCCGACCTGTTCAAGGCCATCAAGAACGGCGGCGCCTCGGTCGTGACCGACCGGATCGACACCTTCACGGAGCAGGGGATCCTGCTGCGTTCGGGCCGTGAGCTGGAGGCGGACGTCGTCGTCACCGCCACCGGGCTGAACGTGCAGGCGTTCGGCGGCATCCCGATGACGGTCGACGGCGCCCCGGTGCGGCTGCCCGACACCGTCGCCTACAAGGGCATGATGCTGTCGGGCGTGCCGAACTTCTCCTACGCGATCGGCTACACCAACTCCTCCTGGACGCTGAAGATCGGCCTGCTGTGCGAGCACTTCTGCCGGCTGCTGGCCCACATGGACACCCACGGGTACGACGTCTGCCGCCCCGACCCGGCCGATCCGGCGATGCCGACCCGGCCGTTCCTCGACTTCGCGACCGGCTACATCCAGCGCGCCGTCGACCAGCTGCCCCGCCAGGGCGACCGCATGCCCTGGCTGACCTCGATGAACTACCAGGACGACGTCGAGCTGCTGCGTGCCGGCAGCGTCACCGATCCCGAACTGCGCTTCACCCGGGCCGCCGACCGCGAGGCCGAGGAGGTGGCCCGGTGAGCGCCGTACCGGACGAAGCCGGAGACCGTTTCGTCGACCTCCCGGCCGGCCCCCGGATCTGCTACCGGGTCGAGGGGCCCGCCGAAGGGGTTCCCCTGCTGCTGATCGCGGGACTGGGCCTGGATCTCACGTCCTGGCCGCAGCCGATGGTCGACGGCTTCACCGGCCGCGGATTCAAGGTCATCCGCTTCGACAACCGCGACGCCGGCCGGTCGAGCCGGATTCCCGTCCCGCCGCCGGGCACGCTGCGGCAACTGCTGGCCAGGCCCCGGCCGGACGCCTACGACCTCGCGGACATGGCGGCCGACACCCTCGGCCTGCTCGACCACCTCGGCGTGGACCGGGTGCACCTGGCCGGCATGTCGATGGGCGGCATGATCGCGCAGACCCTGGCCGCCCGGCACCCGGACCGGGTCGCCACCCTGACCTCGATCTTCTCCACCACCGGCAACCGGAGGGTCGGGCAGCCCGCGGCCTCCACGATGGGGCGCCTGGCCAGGCGCCCGGCGCGGACCGTCGAAGAATCGGTGACCCGGCACCTGGCGATGCTCGCGCACATCGGCTCGGTGGACTTCCCGCCCGACGAGGCGCAGGAGCGGGCGTGGGCCGCCACGGTCTGGGAGCGCGGTGGCGGTGCGCGGCGTCACGAGGGTGTCGCCCGCCAGATCGGCGCGATCCAGGCGTCCGGCGACCGCACCGCCGAACTGCGCCGCATCACCGCACCCACGCTCGTCGTCCACGGAGACACCGACCGCATGGTGCATCCCACCGGGGGCCGGGCCACCACCGCCGCGATCCGCGGCGCCCGGCACGTGGAGATCACCGGCATGCGCCACCACCTCGCGCCCGCGGTCCACGAGCGCCTCGTGGAACTCACCACCGACCTGGCCCGCGCCCACGGCGCGCCGGTCCCGCTGACAGGAGACACCGAATGAGCAGCGTGCGCGGCAAGGTCGCCGTCGTCACCGGCGCCGGCTCCGGCATCGGCCGGCACCTGGCGTTCGAACTGGCCGGACGGGGTGCCCTGCTGGCTCTCAGCGACATCGACGACCAGGGCCTCGGCGAGACCGCCGACCGCGTCAAGGCCCTGGGCGCCGAGGCGCACACGGCGCGGCTCGACGTCGGCGACCGCGGCGCGGTCGAGGCCTACGCCGGCGCCGTCGCCGAGCACTACGGGGTGGTGCACCAGGTGTACAACAACGCCGGGATCTCCGGGGGCGGCGGTACCGTGCTCGACTCGGAGTGGGACGTCTACGACCGGACGCTCGCGGTGAACCTCTTCGGGGTCATCCACGGCACGAAGGCGTTCCTGCCGCACCTGATCGCCTCGGGCGACGGGCACGTCGTCAACGTCTCCAGCCTCAACGGGATCATGGCCCAGCCGACGCTCAGCGCCTACTGTGCCGCCAAGTTCGGGGTCCGCGGCTTCACCGAAACCCTGCGCACCGAGATGCTGGCCGCCGGCCACCCCGTCCGGGTCACCGTCGTCCACCCCGGCGGGGTGAAGACCAACATCGCCTCCGCGGCACTCGACGAGGCCCGCGGCAGGGGCGTCGATCCGACACCCGAGCAACTGGCCCGCGTCCGGACCTACAACAAGAAGCTGCTGAAGATGCCCGCCGGACAGGCCGCCCACATCATCGTCGAGGGCGTCGAGGCCGGCAGGCCCCGGATCCTGGTGGGCAACGACGCCAGGACCGCGGACCTCCTCGTCCGCCTGGCCCCTCGCCTCTACCCCAGGATCAGCGCCCTGTTCGAACGCCGGACCTTCAAGGCCTCCTGATCACCCGTGGCTCAGCGCCGACGCCGTCTCGGGAACACCGCGCTCACGCCGGGCGCTCCGGGAGGAGCAGCGCGTAGTAACGGGCGGTGGTGAACACCTTCGGCTCGGGGAGGTTCAGTGCCGCCATCGCGGCCGACGCGGATTCATGGCGTTCCCCGTTGATCCGGACCTCGGCCTCCATGGCCCCGGGCCGCCCGCCGTAGAAGACCTTCACCCCGTTGAAGAACGGCGATTCCAGGTCCGCGGTGAAGGTGTCCGCGATGCGGTGCAGCACGTTCGCGTCGAGCAGAGCGGCCTGCAGGCGGCGGTTCTCGGCGGAATCGAGCCCGAAGCCGACCGCGCCCGAGGTGATGGAGTGCCGCCCGGGGACGCCTCGTTCGTCGTCGGCACCGACGTGGTCCGCGAAGCGTCCGCGTGGGTCGAGGAGTTCGAGCATGCACGCGCCGGCCGTCTGCACCCAGGCGTCGGCCGCGTTGCGGGACTTCCCGGCCATCGCCACGACACAGTCCATGAAGCAGGGCACCTCCGGCTGCACGCTCACGTCGGGCAGGGCGACGACGTCGTAGTGCCGGCCACCGCCGTGGTGCGGTGGCGCCACGCCCACTGCCCAGCCCTGCGGGCTGGACAGCGAATTGCCCCTGAGTTCGGCGCCGTTCGTCACGCCGGGTGCGTACTCCTCCAGACTCGCCCTGATCAGGGCGAGGAACTCGAGGTCGGGCAGGCGTTCCTCGGGCGGCTCGGCGTGACGCGCGCGGCGACGTATCCAGGGCATGCGGTGGATCTTACTGAGCCGCGACGTCGACGGGCCGGGTGGTCAGGGTTCTTCGCGTCAGGGCTGTCACGCTCGTCGGCGTGAACGGGGGCCACGCAGGTTCGCCTCCCGCCCTCTCCGCCCGCGTACCGCTGCGGATCCGACCGCGCGGGTGATTCCATCGGATCGTGGTGAACCTGGACCGCTCGCGGGCCGTACCCGTCTACACGGCAGAGGGTCTGCCGGTACGACTCGTTGAGCGGTGACGCACCCGGGGCGACGGCCGGGCCGTGGTTCGGCCCCTGACCGCTCCCGCCGTCCGGCAGGTGCCGCCGCGGGGCGGACGATGGCGCGCGACACGGTCCTGGCACCTGAGGTTCCCGTAGAGGAGGAGCCCGTACGGCCGTACGGGCGGGTGCGCCGGCACCGGCGGTGGCTGGTTCCGGCCCTCGTGGTGCTGCTGCTGGCCCAGATGGCCGCGGCGATGGTCACGACCGCGGTCCGGCAGACGCCCACCATCGACGAACCGGTGTACGTGGCGACCGCCACCGACTATCTGCACGAGCACCGGATCCGCTACAACCCCGAGCACCCGCCGCTCGGCAAGCTGCTGATCGAGGCCGGTGTGGCGGTGGCGGACCCGCACTACGACGCCTCGTTCACCGGGACGCAGGGGGACGTGGGCCGCCACCTGCTCTACGAATCGGGCAACGACCCCTGGCGGCTGATGCTGTGGGCCCGGCTGCCGGTGATCGCGCTGACGCTGCTGTTCGGCCTGGTCGCCTTCGCGTTCGCCCGCGAGGTGGCGGGGACGGCGGGCGGGCTCGTGGCCCTCGCGCTGTACGCCTTCTCCCCCGATCTCATCGCCCACGGCTCGCTGGCCACGCTGGACGTACCCGTCACCGGGTTCGTGCTGACCTCCGTCTGGCTGGTGTGGCGGGCGCGTCGGCGGCCGCTGCCGTACCTCCCCCTCGCCGGTGCGGCACTGGGCGCGGCCGTGGCGACCAAGATGAGCGCCCTGCCCGCCGTCCCCGTGGTGACGGCACTCGCCGCGTTGTCGGTCGTGGCGTCCTCGGGAACGGCGGACGGGGTTCCCGGTCGGTGGCGACGGGCGACCGCGCGTCTGGGCGCGGGCCGTCGTCGGCTCGTGCTGTCGGCGGTCGCCGGCGCGATGCTCGTGGCCGTGGTGGCCATCGCCGTCGTCTGGGTGACGTATCTGGTCGTGGATCCGAGTCTGCGGTTCTCGCCCGCCGAGCACGTGCCCGCCGTGCACGGGCTGCGCGCGCGGCTGGTGGGGCTGATGCCATTGCCTCCGGCCTACCGGGCCGGGATGCTGGCGCAGTTCGGGCTGGAGGAGCAGCCGTGGCAGGGGTTTCTGTTCGGGCACGTGTACAGCGGCTCGCTCTGGTACTACCTCCCGGTCGCGCTGCTGGTGAAGACACCGCTCGGGCTGCTGGCACTGGGTGCAGCGGGCGTTGCGGCGGTCGTGGGGCGCCGGCGGCTGCGGCCGGTTGCGCCGTATCTGCTGGTGCCGCCCGGGGTGCTGCTCGCGGCGGCGATGACGGGATCGCGGGACTTCGGGACGCGGTACGCGCTGTTCGTGCCGATGTTCCTGGCGGTGACGGCGTCCGTGCTGCCGGGGCTCGGCCGGCGCGGGGCCCCCTGGGCGACGGCCGCGCTGGTGCTGTTCGTGGCGGTGAGTTCGCTGCAGACGTTCCCGTACTACCTGCCGTACTCCAACGAGGCGTTCGGCGGTCCGGCGCGCACCCACCGGCTGCTGCACGACTCCAACGTGGACTGGGGACAGGACCTGGGCCGGCTCTCCGACCGGCTGCGGCAGCGGTATCCGGCCGAACGGGTGTGGCTGGTGTACAAGGGCAGCGGGGTGCCGTCCTACTACGGCATTCACGCCGTCGATCCGCGCTCCGTGCCGTCCTCCCGGGTGCACGGGCTGCTGGTGGTGTCGGACTCCGCGGTGGCCAAGGCGCGTGGCACGCTCGCCCGGTTGATCGACAGCAGTCGTCCGATCGACGAGGTGGGCCACTCGATCACTCTCTACCGCCGGTGAGCCCGGCGCTCAACCCGCTGGTCACGGCGGTCGGTGAGCTATGTTGAGTGCTCGTGGGAGACAAAGGAGACGGAACGGTGCCCTCGCCGCAGCAGGCCCGCGCACAGGCATCAGCGATCACCTCGGGCAAGACCGTGCCGGAGGCCGAGGCCGCCCCGACCTCCCGGCTGCGGGAACTCTTCGACGGCCCCCGGCTGTCGCCCGGTCAGCGCCGCATCGCGCAGTACCTGATCGAGCACATCACCGAGGCCGCGTTCCTTTCGATCACGGAGCTGGCGGACCGGGTCGGGGTCAGCCAGCCCTCCGTCACCCGCTTCGCCGCCGCCGTCGGCTTCAGCGGCTACCCGGCGCTGCGCGAGAAGCTCCAGTCGATCGCGCTGAGCACCCTGGCCGGCGGGGCCACCGAGGAGAACCGCGCCAACGAACTCCAGGCCGCCGTCGACGCCGAGATCGCGAACCTGGAGAACCTGCGGCGCGACTTCGCCGACCCGGACCGGGTGATCCGGGTCGGCCGCGCGCTGTCCCGCTCCACCCCGTTGACCGTGCTGGGCCTGCGCATCTCGGAGTCGCTTGCCGAGTACTTCGGGTACGCCGCGCGTCGTATCCACCCCGACGTACGGCTGGTGACGCGGGGCGGCAGTGTCGCGTACGACGCGCTGCTGCAGGCCCGCGAGGCCGGTGGCAGCTGGGTGCTGGCGTTCGCCATGCCCCG
This sequence comes from Streptomyces sp. NPDC037126, assembly GCF_055605965.1. Taxonomy (NCBI): domain Bacteria; kingdom Bacillati; phylum Actinomycetota; class Actinomycetes; order Kitasatosporales; family Streptomycetaceae; genus Streptomyces; species Streptomyces sp. NPDC037126. Next base: position 50,349 of record NZ_JBVJTD010000004.1, on the reverse strand, counting down.
GCACTCGCAGGAGACGCTCCAGGCGGTCCGGGTGGCACGCGGTGCCGGGTTGAAGGTCGCGCTGGTGACCGACCTGGCCCTGGGGCCGGTGGCCGACGAGGCCGACATCACCTTCGCCACCGGCACCGGCTCAAGGCTGGTCTTCGACTCCTACGCCGCGGCCGGTGTGCTGGCCGCCGCCCTGCTGCAGGCGATGACCGACGCCGACCCCGAGCGCACGCAGGCGCGGCTGGAGAAGTACGAGCAGCTCTCCGACCAGCACCAGTTCTTCCTCAGGGACTGAGCCCGGGACCGGCCCGCCGATCCTGCGGCGTGGGCCGGGCGCCCGTGAAGATCTTGTGGTCCGCTTTCGCCTGGAGGTGGATCATTCACCACATAACGCGCATGAATGTTTTCATACGTCTTGCAAAGCGGTCGGTATATATAAATACTCTGCTGACGGATCGCGCCCGGCCCACTCCGGGCACGGTCCGCACCCACGGACTCACCGCTCGCACACCGCCCCGAGAAAGCCGACGGACCGCCCATGCGCACGCAAGCCCTCCCGCAGCGCCGGTTCCCCGCGTCCGGGGCCCCCGTACGGACACCTCCAGCCGCCGTTACCTACCCACGTCGGCGCCCGGGGTGTCCGGTGCCGCGGTGCCTGTGCGCCGCGCACGTGGCGGCCCCGGCCATCCCCTAGGCCGGGGCCGCCCCACACCCGTCGGACCACCCTCACGACGCCGCACACCGGAAGCGATGATCATGCCCCTGACCAGCACCCGCATCAGCACCGACTGGCCCTGTCAGGTCAAGACGCCGGGCTCGTACGACTGGGAGCGCTCGGCGGCCAAGTGGCTGCGCGATCTGATCCCCGCGCGCTACGCCAGCTATCCGGCCCTGATCCGGCACCCCGTCCTGCTCGCCCGGCACGCCCAGATACAGGTGCAGCAGGAGATCCGGGTGGCCCGGACGGCCCTGCAGACGGCACGGGCCGAACTGCCCATGCTCGGGCTGCCCGAGTCCGTCATCGAGCACACGATCAAGCTCTACGCGGCCGAGCTGATGCAGCTGCAGCACATCGCGCGCAGCGTCCGCGCGGTCACCGAGGCCCTCGCCACCCGCGGCACCGGCCGCTGAGCCGCCGACCGGCGGGGGTACCGTCCGCCGATCAGCACGAGGCACCGGCCGCCGACCGTCCCCGGAGGCCCGCCGCCGATCACCAGGGGACCCGCCGCTGACTTTTCGGGAGACCGGTCGCCGGCCGCCCGGGGCACCTGCCGCAGACCACCAGGGGACCGACCGCCGACAGGCCCGGAACATCAGCCGCCGGCCACCAGAGGACCGGCCGCCGAGAGGCCCGGAACATCGGCCGCCGTTCCGACCCGCTCGGGAGCGTCGATCGCCGGGAGCGGGCGCTCGCCCCGACCCGGGCGCGATGCGGCGATCCGGCTCGCCGCCGGGGCGTCGGCCGCGGGGCCCGGCTCGTTCGCGAAGGGCGTCGGACCTGCTCGGTCGACCCGTTGTGTGTGCCGCTCCCGGGCCGTGTGCGGCGGGCGGGAAACCCTTGGTGATCCGGTCGCGGCAGACGAGTGATCGAAGGGGGCCAGATGTGCGATGCTCATCGCGTGACGAGCGAGTCCGTGTCCTCGATGGACCCCGGTACCGACCCCGAGGCGGCGGCGTTGGCGAAGGTCGTGGCACGTCAGCGCGCGGAGCTGGAGAGGCTGCGCGACCTGGCCGCGACAGCGGCCGTGCTGGAGCGGGCCAAGGGCGTCCTGATGGCGTTCACCGGGTGCACCCCGGACGCCGCGCACGAGGAGCTTCACCAGCGCGCCAAGAGCGGCAACCGGACGCTTCTCGAACAGTGCTGGCTCACGCTGGGCGCCCTGCCGCCCCCCGCCGCGGGGCCACCCGCGGCGCCGGCGGCCGTGGGACTGCCCGTCGCCGTCGCCCCGTGGGAGGCCGCGCCCGCCGGCACCGTGGACATGGCGGAGGTGCTGGGCTGCATCGGCCGGGACCTGGTCCGGGTGCGCTCGCCGCAGGAACTGGCCGGGTGTCTGCTGGAGCACCTGGCGCCTGAGGTGCGCGCGGACGCCGTGATGCTGTACGAGCGGCAGGCCGCGGGCGGGCTCGCGCTGATCGGCCACGCCGGCGTGGACGCCACCCTCGCCGCCCAGTGGCGGCACATGCCCCCGCTGAGCGGCCTGTCCGTCAACGAGGCCCTTTCGACGGGCGAGCCCCGCTGGCTGGAGGACTTCCCCACGGACCGCGCGCGGTACCTGCTGATCGGGAACCCGCCGGAGCGCTGGCCCACCCGGGTGTGGCTGCCCGTGCCCGGACGGGAGACCGCCGGTGTGGCCCTCGGCGTGCTGCGCCGGCACGACGGGCCGTTCGAGCCGCGCGAGCGTGAGCTGCTGCGGGCCGTGTCCAGGCTGTGCGCCGGCCGGCTGCGGGCCTTCGACGCCCCGCGGGAACACCCCGCCGAGGGCAGGATGGTGGAGACGGTCCAGGCCGTGTTCGACGCGCTGCCGGGTGCCGCGATCCTGCTCACCCCCCTGCGTACGGCCCTCGGCGAGGTCGAGGACTACCGGATCGACGCCGCCACCGCGGAGGCGGTCGACGTCTTCGGGCGCACCGGCCGGGAGATGGTCGGCCGGCACATCCTGGAGAGCTATCCGTCCGTGGCCGGCGAGCCGCTGTGGCGGGGGTACCTGGAGGCGCTGGAGCGCGGGGTGCCCTTCGAGGGCGAGCCGTTCGTCTACCAGGACGTGGCGGACGGGGCCGCGGTGAGCGCCACGTACTCGGTGCGGGCGGCGCCGCTCGGCGAGGGCCTGCTGGTGACGTGGTTGCGGCACAACCCGGCGGAGCGGCAGGAGCAGCGGCTGGCCGACGTGCAGCGGCTCGGCAAGCTCGGCTGGGCGACCTGGAACCTGGTCAGCGGGGAGATCTCCTGGTCCGCCGAGGCCTACTCCCTGCTCGGGCGGAGCACCGCGCAGGGGCCGCTCGGGCTGGAGAAGCTGCCGGACCTGGTCCTGCCGGAGGACGCGGGACCGCTGGCCCACTCGATCACCGAACTCGTCCGCCGGGCCTTCCCCTTCGACGTGCCCTTCCGCATCGGGACGTCCGAGGGCGTCCGGCATCTGCGGATGGTCGCGGAGGCCGTCACCCAGCCGGACGGTGTCCCGGTCGAGGTGCACGGGTTCGTGCAGGACCTCACCGCGCAGCGCAGCGCCGAGCTGGCCCTCGTGGAGAGCGAGCGGGCGATGCTGCTCCAGCGCGGGATCCTGGAGGCCGAACGGGCGCTGGCGGCCAGGCTCCAGCACGCGCTGCTGCCGCTGCCGGGCAAGCCGCGGCGGCTGGCCGGGCTGCGCATCGAGGTCGCGTATCTGCCCGCGCAGTCCGGCATCCACGTCGGCGGCGACTGGTTCAGCGCCATCGAACTGCCCGACTGCGACGCGCTGTTCGTGGTCGGCGACGTGGCGGGGCACGGCATCGACGCGGTGGCCACGATGGCCCAGCTGCGGTTCACCGCGAAGGGAATGGTCAGCACCGGTTCCTCGCTGACCGGTGCGCTGGCGCGGCTCAACCAGTTGCTGCTGCACTCCCGGGACGGCCAGATCACCGCCACGATGGTCCTCGCGCGCTACGACCCCGACCGGCAGGTCCTGGCGTGGACACAGGCCGGGCACCCGCCGCCGCTGCTGGTGCGCGGCGGCGAGGCGCGCTACCTCGACCGCCCCGGCGGCATGCTGCTCGGCGCGAGCGCGACCTCCGTGTACGAGTCGGCGGAGCTGCGCCTCGAACCCGGGGACCGGCTGCTGCTGTTCACCGACGGGCTGGTCGAACGCCCCGGCGAGGGACTCGACGCGGGTTTCGCCCGGCTGGCCGAGGCGGTCCGCGCCCACGGCTCCGGCGAGTCCGGTTCTCTGGACGCCCTGCTCGCCGCCTTGCTCGGCGCCGACCGGCGCGACGACGTGTGCGTACTGGACATCCGCATGCCCCTGGACCAGGAGCGGACGCTGGACGCCTGCGAACCGCCGGACACGGACCAGGCGGACAGGACCGGCGGTACGGACGGGTAGCGGGCCGCGTGCCAGCGGCCGCCGGCGGCACCCCTCGCGGGCACAGCGCCAGGTGGTCAGTCGTCGTCGTGCCGGTGACGCCAGTACCAGCAGAGGCCGGCGATCAGGGCCAGCAGGAGGACGACGGGTACGAGGAGGCCCGGGATGCGGGAGCCGGTCATCGGCATGGCCTTCGGTTGGTGCGGCTGAGCACGCGACGGGGGTCGCGGGGCTGCCCATGATGAGGGCCCGGTTCCGCCGCGCCCAGGGGTTTTCCGCAGACGTTGCCCGGCGTTCGATTCGGGTCAGTCCACGGGGTGGCCGGCCTCGATGGAGGCCGCGTCGGACAGCCGCAACAGGGGGCCGCCCCGTCGTGCCCCCCACCGCACGGGGGCGAGCACATGGCCGACGTGGTCACCGCCGTCGGTCCGGTGGAGGATCGCGCCGACGAACCAGGCCGCCGCGTCGCTCAGGACGACCGCGCCGCCCTGCTCCCCGGTCCACTCCAGCCCGGCGAACTTGTCGATCTCGTCCCCCGTCTCGCCCCCGAACAGCTCCGCGAGGCCGCGCTGGTCACGGGTGAGCAGGTGCACGGTGAGGAACTGCGCGGCCCTCGCGACGCGATACGTGTGGTTGGCCTTGGACAGCCACACGGCGAACCGGGGCGGCCGGATGGAGCACTGCGAGGCGAAGCCGACCAGGCAGCCCGCGCGCTCACCGTCGGCCAGGGCCGTGACCACACACATGTCGGGATCGAGGCGGTCGAAGAAACCGCCGCCGTCCCAGGTGCCGTCGGCGTCGTGCGCCGTGCGGCCGCGGTCCCCGGCGCCGTCCGGGTCCGCAGGGACCACCGTGTCGACCATCCCGCTCCGCTCCCCTCCGCCGCCCGCGTCCCGCCGGGGTCCGGCTCCCGGCCTCAGCTCACCACATCCGGCGCCGGTGCGCCCGCCGCGCCGTGCCCCCTGGTGTTCCCCGGACACCGCTCACGAACCGTCGGCGAGGCCGGTCCGTGACTCCAGTGCGCGGCGCGTGTCGTCGCCGTAGACGCCGGTCTCGTCGCCGCTGATCCCGTACCAGAGCTGGAAGCGCGCCACGGCCGCGGTGAGGGTGGCGTCGTAGACGCCGCTGGTCGAGCCGTCGCGGTAGACGTCGGGGATGCGCAGGAGGCGTTGCTGGAGTTCGGCGACCCCGGGGCCGGTGTCGCCCTGGCGGAGGGTGCCCGGGCCGTCTGGGTCGGTGCCGGGGGCCGTCGGGCGTGCGGTGGTGGGCGGTGCCGTCGAGGCGCCGGCGGACGGTGCGGTCGTAGCGGGCCGGGCGGTGGCGGCGGCCTCCTGGCGTCCCGGGAGGAGCAGGGCGGCCCCGAAGCCGATCAGTGCGGCCGTCGCCACGGCCATGGCCATGGCGGTCCCGCGGAGTCCGGGGCCGAAGCCGGGGACGGCCGCGGAGGGGGCGCTCCGTGGCCGGTCGGGGGGTACCGGCGGCAGTTCCCTCGTCTCCTCCTCGGCCGTCTCCGGGACGCCCGGTGCGGGGCCCGTGCGGGGTGCCCGGGTCGCGGACGCCGGTCGCCCGGTGGCGGGGCGCGCCCCGGGCGGCGTGCCGCCGGTGGGCTCGTACGTCTCCGGTTCGGGTCGCATCTCCCGCATCAGCTCGGCGAGGGCGTCGAAGCGGCGCGGCCGCAGGACCCGGATGGGTTCCAGGACCGGTCCGGGGTGCGGGCGTTCAGGGTCGGGCGGTGTCGGCACCTGGGCTCTCCTTCCGTCCCACGCGGACGGGACTTCCGCGGTCCCCGTGCTGAGATACGGCCCGTGCCGGGGCTCCGTTCAGGTGCCTCCACCTCACCCGAACGATCGACTCGCTCGACTCGGTGGCCGATGCCGAGCGTTTGCGCGAGCGCGTGCTAGAAACCGCCATCATGACGACTCCGTGGTCACGTCGTGGTTTTCTGACCGTCTGTTCAGGCACCGCCGTCGCCCTGGGGACCGGCACCGCCCCGCGGGCCCTCGCGGCACCGGACGAGTTCGCGGTCCTCCGGTCGAGGTGGCGCACCCTGATCCTCGGCGAGGGGTTCGACCTCGCCGCCGAGCCCTTCTCGTCCCGGCTCAGGGACCTGGGCGAGACGGCGGGCCGGTACCTCTCCGACATGGCCCCCGCCCCCGGCTCCCTGTGGCCGGATCTCGGCTACGCCGACCCCGACCCGGACACCGACCAGGAGTCGTACGGCTACTCGGGCAACATGAACACCAGTTACACCCGCCTCAGCACGCTCGCGCAGGCCTACGCCCAGCCGGGCACCGGGCTGACCGGCGACGCCGGCCTGCGGGACGCGGTCCTCACCGGTCTCGGTCATCTGCACGACGACGTCTACAACGCGGCTCGGACCCGGTACGGGAACTGGTACAGCTGGCAGATCGGCGCCCCGCAGGCGCTGCTGGACGTGTGCGTGCTGATGTACGACGCGCTGCCGGCCGACCGGATCGCGGACTACCTCGCCGCCGTGGACCACTTCGTGCCCGACTCCGCGGTGGGGACCTACAGCGGTACCAGTACGGGCGCCAACCGGGTGGATCTGTGCCGGGTGCTGGCGCTGCGCGGTGTGGTCGGGTCGGACGGGGCCAAGGTGGCGCTCGCCCGCGACGCCCTCTCCCCCGTCTTCCCGTACGTCACCTCGGGCGACGGTCTCTACGCCGACGGCTCGTTCGTCCAGCACACGACGGTGCCGTACACGGGCTCGTACGGCTCGGTGCTGCTGGGCGGGCTGGGGCTGCTGTTCGCCCTGCTGGCGGGGTCGGGCTGGGAGGTGACCGACGCGGGCCGGCAGCGCGTGTTCGACGCGGTCGAGCACGCCTGGGCGCCGTTCCTGTACAACGGCCTGGTGATGGACGCGGTGGCGGGCCGCGCGATCAGCCGGGGGCTGACCGCCGGGGACCCGAAGCCGGTCCAGCAGGACGACCATCTGCGCGGCCATCCGCTCCTCGCCTCGATCGTGCTGCTCGGGCAGGGCGCGAGCACGGCGGAGAACGCACGCTGGCGCGCCCTGGTGAAGGGCTGGATGCAGCGTGACCGCTACAGCCCGCCGCTCGCCGATCCGGTGCTGAGCCTGCCGCATCTGGCCCGGCTGCGGGGGGTGCGGGACGACGCGTCGGTGACGGCGGTCGCCGAACCCACCGGTCACCGGCTGTTCCCGGCCATGGCCCGGGCCACCCACCGCCGGCCCGGCTGGGCGGCCTCGCTGAGCATGGCGGACAGGCGGATCACGTACTACGAGTCGGGCAACGGCGAGAACCTGCGTGGCTGGCACACCGGTGCCGGAATGCTGTACTGGTGGGGCGACACCTTCGCCAACGGCCAGTACAGCGACGCCTTCTGGCCCACCGTCGATCCGTTCCGGCTGCCCGGGACGACGGTCTCCCGCACGGCGCTCGCGGACGGCGCGGGCGGGGACTGGGGTGCCGCGAAGCCGGACGTGGACTGGGTGGGCGGCGCGACCGACGGACAGCGCGCCGCGGTCGGGCAGCACCTCAAGGGGCTGCGGTCGACGCTGGTCGCGAAGAAGTCGTGGTTCTTCCTGGACGACACGGTGGTCTGCCTCGGCGCCGGCATCACCTGCACCGACGGCACGGCCGTGGAGACGACCGTGGAGAACCGCAACCTCGGCCCGGTCGGCGCCGCCCCGTTCACCGTGGACGGCACGCTCCGGCCGGTCGTGTACCCCTGGGCGCGGACGCTCACCGGCGCCCGGTGGGCGCACATCGGAGGGCACGGCGGGTACGTCTTCCCCGCCGGGGCGACGCTCCGGGCGCTGCGCGACGCCCGGGACGGCAGCTGGAGCACGATCAACAAGGGCGGCTCGACGACCGTGCTGAACCGCAGGTACCTGACGATGTACGTCGATCACGGCACCGATCCGGTGAACGCCTCGTACGCCTACCTGCTGCTGCCCGGCGCGTCCGCCGCCCGGACCCGGGCGCGGGCGGCCGACGGGCGGTGGCTGTCCGTGCTGGCCAACACGCACAGCGGGCAGGGTGTGGCGGTCGACCCGCTCGGCTTCACCGGCGTGAACTTCTGGCTCGGCGGCACGGTCGGACCGCTCACGGCGAGCGATCCGTGCTGCGTGCTGATCAGCGAGAAGGAGGACGGCACCGCCGTGATCGCGGTGAGCGATCCGATGCGCGTGCGCACAGACCTGAGCCTGACCTGGCGGCGGGCGGTGTCGGCGGTGACGTCCGCGCCGGCCACGCTCGTCTCGGCGGCCACCGGCTCCTCGCTGACGCTGGCCTTCGGGGATCTGACGGCCACGGCGGGGGCCACCCAGCGGGTCACCGTCCGGCTGGAGTGAGCGTTCCCCCCACGAACCGGCTCAGGGACGCCGTGAACGCGCCCACGAAGGCGTCCCTGTCCTCCTCGGGCAGGGCGTCCAGCGACAGATAGGGGTTCAGGTCCTCCAGTTCGACCAGCAGCAGCCCGCCGTCGGGGGCGCGGCAGGCGTCCACGCGCTGGATGCCGTGGCCGAGGTCGTTCCAGTCGACGAAGCGCCGGGCGAACTCCAGGTCGGCGGCGGTCGCCGCGTAGGGCTTCAGCTCCCAGCGGCGCCTCGGGTCGGGGGCGTACAGGGCGTACCGGAAGTCGTCGTCGACGAAGTAGAAGGACACCTCGTAGGCGAAGTCGACGCGGGGCTGGATCAGGACGTCCCCGGTGGCGGCCGCGGCGACCTTGGAGGCCGGGACGATCCGCAGGCCGAGGGAGTCCGCGCCGAGCCGCGGCTTGACCACGTAGCGGTCGGCGGCCGGCAGCAGGTGCAGGTCGCCGGCGCCGCCGACGGTCGGGATCACGGGGAACCCCGCCGCGCTCAGGTCCAGCAGGTACTGCTTGCCGGCCATGTCCGCCCTGCCGGTGAGCGGGTTGTACACCCGGGCGCCGCTGCGCAGGGCCTGCTCGCGGAAGGCGTCGTACTCCTTCTGGTAGCCGAGCACGGGCCCGCTGTTGCGGACGACCACGGCGTCGTACCCGTCCATCAGGGCCGCCGCGTCCAGCGGGTGGCACAGGGCGACGTCGAAGTGGGCGCGCAGCCGGGAGGTGAGGAAGACGTCCTCGTCGCAGTAGCGGCGCCCGCGGGCCTGGTACGCCAGGTCGGTGACGTAGAGGACGCGGGGGCGGGCGGCGGACATGCGGGGCTCCTCGGGCGCTGCGGCCGTGTCGGCCAGGGGTGCAGAAAGGTTACGTCGGCCCGCCCGCACTCCCGCCCCCGGCCCGGCCCTCCGTACAATTTGAGCCCGAACGATCACTCGTGGCCGTACCCGGTCAGGAGTGTCCCGCTCAGCGACCCCGAGGAGCCCCCGTGCCCGGCCACCGATCCATCACCGAAGCCGAACGGCTCGCCTCGGCGAAGCTCGGCGGCGTCCCGATCCGCCGGGAGCAGATGGCTGCCGTGGCCAACATCTACCGGGCCGCCTCCGCGGTACGGCAGCACCTGGAGAACTCGGTGCTGCGCGACTCCGACCTGACCTGGACGGCGTTCGTCGTGCTGTGGGTGGTGTGGGTGTGGGGCGAGTCCGAGACCCGGCACGTCGCGGAGGAGGCGGGGATCTCCAAGGGCACGCTCACCGGTGTGGCGCGCACGCTGGAGTCGCGGGGGCTGCTGCGCCGGGCCGGGCATCCGGACGACGGCCGCCTGGTGCTGCTGAGCCTCACCGACAAGGGCGAGGAGCTGATGCTCCGGGTGTTCCCGGAGTTCAACGAGGAGGAGGCGTTCGTCACCGGGCGCCTCAGCGACGCCGAGTGCCGGAGCGTCGCGGAGGGGCTGCGGCAGGTCGTCCTCCAGGTGGAGGAGCACGGCGAGGAGCGCCGCCGTGAGCTGCTCGGCGGCGCCGAGCCGGCGCCCCGGCGCAGCGGGCGCCGCGCCCGCGGCTGACCGCCCGTCAGGTGCGGGCGCCCGCGGCACGCACCAGGGCGTCGAACAGGCCCTGCTGGGCGGGGTCTTCGTGTGCCGTGTCCTCGGGGTGCCACTGCACGGCCGTGAACCAGCCCGCGGCATCGCCGAGTTCGAGGCCCTCCACGGTGCCGTCGGCGGCGGTGGCCGTGACGCCGAGGCCGTGGCCCAGGCGTTCCACGCGCTGGTGGTGGTAGCAGGAGGCGTCCGCCTTCTCGGCGCCGGTGGCCCGTTCGAGCAAGGTGCCGGTGCGGATGCGCACCGGGTGCAGGAGGTGGCGGTGTTCGCGTTCCGGGCCGCCCATGTCCTGCTGCAGGGTGCCGCCGAGGGCCACGTTGACGACCTGCATGCCGCGGCAGATCGCCAGCAGCGGGATGCCGGAGCCGACGGCGTGCCGGGCGACCCGGAGATCGAAGGTGTCCTGGAGGTCGTCGACGTCGTAGACGGTGTCGTGGGTGGTGGCGGCGCCGTAGCGGTGCGGAGCGAGGTCGCCGCCGCCGGGGAGCAGGACGCCGTCGAAGCGGGCGAGCCGGGCGGCGACGTCGCTGTCGGCGGGGTGGATGCCCGCCGGTTCTCCGCCCGCCCGCCACACGGCCTCGACGAGCGCCCGGGCGTTGACCTCGGCGGCGTACCGCAGGGCGGAGGTGGTGGCGGAGAAGCGGGCGGGTACGGCGATCAGCGGGCGGTGGGTCACAGCTGGATCCAGGTCGTCTTGAGCTCGGTGTACTTCTCCAGGGCGTGCGCGGACTTGTCGCGGCCGTTGCCGGACTGCTTCATGCCGCCGAAGGGGACGGTCAGGTCGCCCTCCTCGTAGCAGTTGACCCACACCGTGCCCGCCCTGAGCGCGCGGGAGACCGTGTGGGCGGTCGACAGGTCGGAAGTCCACAGGCCGGCGGCGAGGCCGTACTCGGTGGCGTTGGCGAGCCGCACGGCCTCGTCGAGGTCGTCGAAGGTGAGAACGGAGAGCACCGGTCCGAAGACCTCCTCGCGTGCCAGCCGCATGGCGGGGTCCACCTGGTCGAAGACGGTGGGGCCGAGGTAACTGCCGCCGGTCTCGGTCAGGATGCGGGTGCCGCCGGTGCGCAGCCGGGCGCCCTCGGCCTCGGCGGTGGTGACGTGGTCCAGGACGCGGCCGAGATGGGCCTCGCCGACGAGGGCGCCCATCTCGGTGGCCGGGTCGAGCGGGTCGCCCACGCGCAGTTCCCGGGCGCGGCGCACGACGGCCTCGGTGACGCGTTCGGCGACGGAGGAGTGCACGAGGAGCCGGGAGGGCGCGGTGCACATCTCGCCCTGGTTGAAGAAGATGCCCCAGGCCGCGGTGGCCGCGGCCCGGTCCAGGTCGGGGGCGTCGGGCAGGATGATGTTGGGCGACTTGCCGCCGAGTTCGAGCCAGACCCGTTTGAGGTTGGAGTCGGCGGAGTAGCGCAGGAAGTGCCGGCCCACGGCGGTGGAGCCGGTGAAGGCGAGGACGTCGACGTCCGGGTGCAGGCCGATCGCGCGGCCCGCGGTGGGGCCGTCGCCGGTGACGACGTTGAGCACGCCCGGCGGCAGCCCGGCCTCGGTGCCGATGCGGCCCAGCAGCAGTGCCGACAGCGGGGACGACTCGGAGGGTTTCAGCACGACGGTGCAGCCCGCCGCGAGCGCCGGTGCGATCTTCCAGCCCGCCAGTGTGAGGGGGAAGTTCCAGGGGACGACCGCGCCGACCACGCCCGCCGGTTCGCGGGTGACGAGGGCGAGGGCGTCGGGGGCGGTGCGCGGGGACTCGTCGGTGAGCTTGTCGGCGAGCTGGCCGTACCAGCGGAACGTGTTGATCACGGCGCGCAGTTCGATGTCGTGGGCGTCGGTGACCGGCTTGCCCATCTCCAGGGTGACGGTGAGGGCGAGCCGTTCCCGCTGTTCCTCGAGGAGTTCGGCCATGCGCAGCAGGACGCGGCCCCGTTCGGCGGGGGCGAGGCGCGGCCAGGGGCCGGAGTCGAAGGCGCGGCGGGCGGCGGCGACGGCGTGGTCGACCTCGGCCTGCCCGGCGTCGGCGATCTCGGCGAGTGTCTGTCCGTCGCGGGGCGAGACGACGGCGAACACGGGCCCCCCGCCGGGTTCGCCGGTTCCGTCGATGTGGTGCTCGGCCGGCAGGTCGAGTGCCTTGGCCCGGCGCAGCAGTTCGTCATGGGTGGCGTCCAGCATGGTGTTCCTGTCCAGGTACGGGGCCCGGCCCCGTGAGGGGGCCGGGCCCGGCGGGGGTACGTCAGCGGTCGGCGATGGTCCGGGCGCGGACCAGGCGTGCGGTCCCGGCGCCCAGGAGCAGCACGGCGGGCACGGCGCCGACGAGCCAGGTGGCGGTGGTGGCGTCGCCGCCGATGAGGGTGGTGAAGTTCGTGAGGATCACCCAGATCACGGCGGCGATCCCGAGGGCGCCGAGGGCGGGGGCGATCAGCGTGTTCCAGCGCCGGGTGTCGAGGCGCTCGCGGCGGAAGAAGGCGATCACGGAGACCGAGGTGAGGAAGTACAGCAGCATGCAGGCGAGGACGCCGACGCCGCTGAACCAGGAGAACAGGGTGAGGACGGGGTCCTTGCCCGCGAGGGCGAACGGGATCACCAGCAGCGCGGCGATCACCGTCTGGACGACACCGGCCGCCCAGGGGGACCGGCGCCGGTTGAGGGAGCGCAGCCGGCGGGGCAGCAGGCCCTCGCGGCTGAGGGAGAACAGATAGCGGTTCGCGGAGTTGTGGAAGGCGAGGATCCCGGCGAAGAGCGAGGTGCCCAGCAGGACGGGCAGCACGTCGTTCGCCCAGCCGCCGAAGAGGTGCGCGATCGGCGCGAAGACGAACACCGTGGAGTCGCCGCCGGCCAGGGCCTTCCCCGCGGCCCCGGTGACCTTGGAGGCGCCGTACGAGGAGACGAGCATCCACGAGGTGAAGGCGAAGAAGCCGGTGACCACGACGACCGAGAGGTAGGTGGCCCGGGGGACGGTGCGGTGCGGCTCGCGGGCCTCCTCGCCGTAGATCGCGGTGGCCTCGAAGCCGAACATCGACGCGACGGCGAACATCAGGGCCACGCCGGGGGCGCCCTGCAGGACGGCGCTCGGCGAGAAGGTGCCGGCGACGTCGAGGCCCTCGGGGCCGCCGCCCTTGAACAGGGTCACCAGGGCGAAGGCGAGCAGGATGCTGAACTCGGCGAGCACGAACACGGCGAGCACCTTGGCGCCGAGCTCGATACCGGCGGCGCCCAGCGCCTGGACCACGACCATGGTCACCAGCGACCAGACCCACCAGGCCAGGTGGAGGCCGGTGTAGTGGCCGACCAGCCCGGCGACGGTGAAGCCGTACAGGCCGTACATCGCGGCCTGGACCGTGCAGTAGGCGAACAGGGCGACGGCGGCGCTGCCGCTTCCGGTGGTCCGGCCGAGGCCCTTGCCGATGTACGTGTAGAAGGCGCCCGCGTCGACCACGTGCCGGCCCATGGCCACGAAGCCCACCGAGAACAGCAGGATCACCGCTCCGGCCACCGCGTAGGCGGCGGGGGCCCCGGCTCCGTTGCCGACCGCGACGGCGATCGGGACGGCGCCCGCGATCCCGGTCAGCGGCGCCTGGGCGGAGAGGACGAAGAAGAGGATGCCCAGGACCCCCAGGGCGTCGCGCTTGAGGGTTCCTGCGGGTTGGGGGGCTTTTCCGGCCCGGGGGCTTGCGTCGACCGTCTGACTGTCCACTCTGATCACCTGCTGAGGAGGGGAGGGAGATTTCGTTTTGAGCCAAACGAGTTGCCCCATCGTGGGCCCGAACTATCCACATGGCAAGGGGTTGGCCCAGGGAATTCACGGACCGGACAGGGACTGTGGGATCGCACGACGAACCCCCCGGCGCGACCGCGACGGGGGGTTCCGTTCAGAACACGCTCAGTGGGTGTCGCCGGGCGGCCGCTCGCCCAGTGCGCGCAGCAGGGAGCGCAGCTCCGCGAGTCCGGCCTCGGTCTGGGCACGGTCGGAGATCCCGGTCAGCTGGTGCAGCACGAGACCGTCCAGGGCGGCGAAGACCACCCGGTTGAGGGCGGGGCTCACGCCCTGCGGCAGTATCCGGTCCAGCTCGCGCCGCGAGGCGCCGAAGTACTCCTCGTACAGCTCCCTGACCTGCGGCAGCAGCTCCGGGCGGCGGCGGGCCTCCAGCAGCAGCTCGTACTGGTACGCCTGACCGTCCGCGTCCTCCTCCACCATGTCCGTCAGACCGGTGACGAAGTCCTCGGGGCGGCCGGTGCCGGGCTCCAGCAGGCTGCTGCTGAGGCTGGTGCGGATCGCGTGGGCCAGGGACTCCTCGATCAGCGCGTCGCGGGAACCGAAGTGGTGCACCACGAGACCGTGGGTGACCCCCGCCTCCTCGGCGACGGCCCGGTAGGTCAGGTGCCGCAGTCCACGGCGGCCCACGACCCGCACGGCGGCCCGCAGCAGCGCCTCGCGCCCCTCGCCGTAACCGAGCCGCTTGCGCGCCCCGCGTTCCGCGGCGCCCCCGGCGACGCCGTCCCGCGCGGGCTCGCCGGCGGCGTCCCGCGGGGGCGCCGGAGTGGCGTCCGGTGCGCCCTCGCCGGGAGCGTCCTGCCGGGGCTCGGCGGATTCGGTCATGGCGGCGACCCTACCCGCAGGCCCGGCGGCGCGGGGTCCCCGGTTCACCGCCGCGGGGGACGGATCCCCCGGAACTCCCAGTCGCCGCCGAGCGCCGTGGACAGCACCTCCTCGGACTCGGTGGGCTGGGCGCCCACGTCGCCGCGGACCGGGGCCGGTCCGGTGACGATGTGGTTGGCGAGCCTGCCGAGGCCCTCGACCTCGACCTCGACGACGTCGCCGGGCCGGACGGGACGGGAGTTGGCGGGGGTGCCGGACAGCAGCACGTCACCGGGGTGCAGGGTGATCGTGCGGGCGATGTCGGCGACGAGGTAGTGCATGTCCCACTTCATCTCGTCGGTGGACCCGTCCTGTACGACCTCCCCGTTGACGTGGGTCCGCAGCCGCTTGCCGTGGAAGTCCCAGTCGGTGACGAGGCCGGGGCCGAGCGGGCAGAGCGTGTCGGAGCCCTTGACCCGGAGCATGGAACCGGCGTCGGTGTCGCGGAAGTCGTGCAGTCCGTAGTCGTTGGCGACCGTGTAGCCCGCGATGTACTCCCCCGCCTCGTCCGGGGAGACGTTCCGCGCGGTCCGCCCGATCACGATGGCGACCTCGCCCTCGTAGTTGAGCCACCTGCAGCCCTCGGGGCGGACGATCGCGCCCCGGTGGGAGTTGAGGGAGGAGGTCGGCTTGTGGAAGTAGGTCGGGGTGTCCGGGAGGTCGATCCGGAACTCCTCCACCCGGCTGCGGTGGTTGAGGTGGACCGCGATGATCTTGGAGGGGACGACCGGGGGCAGGTGCCGGGCGTCCTCTGTCCTGACGCGGCGGCCGTCGCCGGCGACCAGTTCGTCACCGTCGACGGTGACCTGGACGGCGGCTCCGTCGAGCAGGATGCGGCGGAATTCGGGCATGAGGGCTCCTCGGTACGGCTAGACGCGGCTGTGGGGAGTGCGCGGGGCGGGGGCGGCGGGCAGTCCGGTGCCGGTCCAGCCGTCGGCCGGGCGGTCGAACCAGAGGTGGGCCTGGCCGGTGCCGACGGAGTTCTCGTACTCGCCGTACTGGCGGGCCCGGGCGGTGCAGGCCTGCTCGCCGAGGGCGCCGGCCATCATCAGGTAGTGGAAGAACTTCGCCTCCGGCCGGAACTTCCAGAACTCGTCCATGGTGTCGAGGACCTTGTCGTGGCGGCCCTCCTTGAACCAGGCGATGCGCTCCTCGTCGGCCGCGCGGGCCTCGGGCGTGAAGATGTGCACCGGGTCGCTGGCCTCGTGGTCGCGCAGCTCGCGCAGCGGCCAGAAGGTGTGCGAGAGCGCCCCGGAGGCGATCAGCAGCACCCGGCGGCCCTCCGTCGCGGCGATGCCGTCGGCGAGTGCGCGGCCGAGCCGCAGGTGGTCCTCCATGTCGCCGGTCTGGCAGACGCCGATGGTCACCCACCGCTTGCCGGGCAGGCCCTCGCCGAGGAACTTCCAGAGGTTGATGGTGGCGTAGTAGATCGGCAGGTGGTCGTCCTCGATCGCGGTGATCCAGGTGCCGTGCCTGCCGGCGAACGAGGCGATGTTGTGCGCGAGTTCGGGGTCGCCGGGGAAGTCGTACGGCATCCGGCACATGCCGCGCGGCAGTTCCTCGGAGGTGAACAGGCCGGCCCGGCGCCGCTGGGCGGTCGCCACGAACTCCACGGTCGTCGCCCAGTGGGAGTCCAGGACGACGACGGTGTCGTAGTCGTCGCGTTCGAACACGTCGGCGCGCAGTTGCCGCAGGCCGGTGACGAGGGTGATCTCCTTGCCCCCGTTCAGCGCCAGGCGGTCGGCCTCCGGCAGCACGATGGTGGGGACGTGGGCGAGCAGCCCCGCCCCGACGATCTCACCCATGGTCCTTCCATCCCTTCGGGGCGGTGACGGTGTTCTTCAGGTCGCAGTAGAAGTCGAAGCTCCAGGTGCCGCCCTCGCGTCCGACGCCGGAGAGGCGGGAGCCGCCGAAGGGTGCCCGCAGGTCGCGGACGAAGAAGCAGTTGACCCAGACGGTGCCGGCGACCAGTTGTGCGGTGACGCGTCCGGCGCGCTCCCGGTCGCCGGTGACGACGGTGGCGGCGAGGCCGAAGCGGGTGTCGTTGGCGAGGTGGACGGCCTCCTCCTCGGTGGTGAAGGTCTGCAGGGTCAGGACCGGCCCGAAGACCTCCTCCTGGACGATCTCCGAGTCCTGGGCGACGTCGGTGAGGAGCGTCGGCGCGTAGTACTGGCCGTCCTTCCGGTGGCCGCCGATGACGGCTCGCGCCCCGGCCGCCACGGCCCGCCGCACGAAGGCGTCGATCTTGTCCAGCTGCCGGGGGTGGATGTTGGGGCCGATGTCGGTGGCCTCGTCACGGGGGTCGCCCTGCCTGAGCCGTGCGGCCTTCGCCACGAAGCGCCGGGTGAACTCCTCGGCGACCGGCTCCTCCACGAGCAGGCGCGTGGCGGCGAGGCAGACCTGGCCGGCGTTGTCGTACTGCTCCACCGCGAGGTCGACGGCGAGGTCCAGGTCGGCGTCGGCGAAGACCAGCAGCGGCGACTTGCCGCCGAGTTCCAGGCTGAGCGGGGTGAGGTGGGCGGCGGCCGAGGCGGCGATACGGCCGGCGGTCGGCACGGACCCGGTGAAGCTGATCCGGCGCACGTCGGGGTGCGAGGTGAGGGCGTCGCCGATCTCGGCGCCGAGGCCCTGCACCACGTTGAGGACACCGGCGGGCAGTCCCGCCTCGGCCGCGATGTCCGCGAGCAGCGAGGCGGTCAGCGGGGACCATTCGGCGGGCTTGAGCACCACGGTGTCGCCCGCCGCGAGTGCGGGCGCGACCTTCCAGGTGGCCAGCATCAGCGGGGCGTTCCACGGGGTGATCAGCACACAGGGGCCTGCCGGGTCCCAGCTGACGTGGTTGCGGTGGCCGCGCGTCTCGAAGTCCTCGTGGTCCAGCGTCAGCAGCCGGTCGGCGAAGAAGCGGAAGTTGTGCGCGACCCGGGGCATGACGCCCCGGCGATGTGAGCGGAGCAGGGCGCCGTTGTCGGTGGTCTCCACGACGGCCAGGTCCTCCAGCCGCTTCTCCACGCCGTCGGCGATGGCGTGCAGGACGCGGGCGCGTTCGGCGCGGGGGGTGGCGGCCCAGCCGGGGAAGGCCGCCTTCGCTGCGGCCACGGCGGCCCGGGCCTCGGCGGGTCCGCCGCGGGCGATGTCGCCGAGGTGGGCGCCGTCGATGGGCGAGTGGTCGGCGAAGGTCCCGGTGGAGGCGACGCGCTCGCCGCCGATCCAGTGCCGGGTGTCGACGGGCACTTCGGCGACGTGGATCCTGTCAGTCATCGGTAGGGCTCCAGAAGAACGCGGGGATGTGCAGTCCCCTGGGGGTGCGGGGCACTTCGCGTACGGCCACGACGCGGCCGGTCACCGGCATCAGTCGGCACCCGTCGCGGACGTGCCGGACTCCAGCAGCCGCCCGCCGTCCCACACCACGCCCACCTGCCGGTAGTACGCGGCGATCGGCTCGCGGATCTCCAGCCGGGCCAGCTCTTCCGTGGGCGCCTCGAACAGCTCCAGCTCGGCGTCGCCGACCCAGGGCCGGCCGCCCTCGAAGGAGGCCGCGCCCGACTCGATCAGCTCGTCCAGCGCGAGGCCCTTGCCCTTCTCGATCGAGGGCAGCCAGCGGTGGTGGGCCATGGGGTGGCCGTTGACGAAGCCGTTGGTCCCGGAGGGTTCCCGGAGTGTCACCACGGCCTGGGCGAGCCTGCGGTCCGCGGCGGCGAGCGTCGCGCCGAAGCGCGCCCCCGCCTCGATGCGGGGAGCGGGCCCGTAGGGGTGCGGCCGCGTCTGGTGGATGGACCCGAGCTTCTTGGGGTACCCCTGGTGCAGTCCGCGGGCGATCGCGAAGTCCTTGTCCACCCAGATGTACACGCACCGCGTGTACGTCCGGCCCCGGTACTTGCAGCGGACGACCGCGAAGGCCTCCTTGTACTGGGCGAGCACGGGGTCGAGCAGTTCGTGCCCCGAAGCCGAGCACGACTGCCAGTCGGCCCAGATCAGGGCGACCGCACCGGGATCCTCGTCCGCCAACTCCAGAGGACCGGGGAGCAGTTCGCGCACCCGTGCGGGATCCGTGCGGTACTCGACGGTGAGCAGGTCGCCCGAGTAGCGCCACGGCGGCGAGGGGATCAGGGACGAGGCACCGCTCGCCGTCTTGGGGTGGAAGTAACCACGGACACTGGTCATGGCGGGGGTTCCTTAAGCGGTGGGGGCGGGCTGCTTCAGCAGTTCCGCGCGGTGGCGCGCGGCGGCGGACGCGGCGGCCGGGCCGCCGAGGGCGACGACGCCGACGAGGCGGCCGGCTCGGTGGTAGCCCACGAGCACGTCCCCGTCGGGCTCGCCGTCGAGGATCCGCACGTCGTCCTTGCCGAGCGCGGGCGCGCCGAAGGACTGCAGCCGGAAGTCGTGCTGGTCGCTCCAGAAGGTGGGCAGGGGCGCGAAGGGCGCCGAATCGCCGTCGTCTTCGAGGAGATGGGAGACGAGCGTCCTCGCGGCGTGCCTGGCGGTGTCCGTGGGGATGGACCAGTGCTCGACCCGCCGGGGCACGCCGTCGTAGCGGGCGTTGGGGAAGCGGGCGACGTCGCCCACCGCGACGATCTCGGGGCGGCCGCCGACGCGCAGCAGCTCGTCGGTGAGCACGCCGTCGGTCAGGTCGAGCCCGTTTCCTTCCAGCCACTCGGTGTTGGCGAGCGAACCGACCGACTCGACCACCACGTCCGCGGGCAGGACCGAACCGTCGTCCAGGACCACGCCGGTGACCTCCTGATCGCCTTCGAAGGCCCGGACGCCGGTGCCGAGGCGGAAGCGCACGCCGCGCTCCTCGTGCCGCTTCAGCAGCGCCCGGCCCAGCAGGTCGCCGAGCGGACCGGCCATGGGCAGCGGCAGCGGGTCGACGACGGTGACCTCGGCGACGCCGAGTCCGACGGCGGTCGCCGCGACCTCGCAGCCGATGAAGCCGGCGCCGACCACGACCACCCGGGCGCCCGGACGGGTCAGCGCCGCGCGCAGGCCCTGGGCGTCCGCGAGGGTGCGCACGGTGTGGCGGCCGGTGAGCGGGCCCGGGCAGCGCAGCCGGCGGGGCCGCATGCCGGTGGCGACGACCAGACCGTCGTAGGAGAGCACCTCGCCGCCGTCGAGCTCGACGGCCCGCTCGGCCGGCCGGGCCGCGACGACCCCCCGGCCGAGGCGCCACTCCACGTCGGAGACGCTCGCCCGGGGGCGGAAGGCCAGCGACTCGAAGGACGCCCGGCCCGCCAGGACCTCCTTGGACAGCGGCGGCCGGTTGTACGGCATGTGGGGTTCGTCCCCGATCAGAGTGATCGTGCCGCTCCAGCCGGCCGCGCGGAGCTGTTCGGCTGCGCGCAGTCCGGCCATGGAGGCGCCGGCGACGACGATGCGACCGCTCATCGGTCAGTCCTCGATCCGGATCGCCTGGAGCGGGCAGACGTCGGCGGCCTCCTCGATCTCGTCGCGCAGGGCGTCGTCGGGTTCGGCGACGTGGACGAGGTGACCGTCGGCGTCGAGCTGGAAGACGTCCGGGGCCGCGAAGACGCACTGCCCGTGGTCCTGGCATTTGTTCATGTCGACGACGACCTTCATGGCCGGTCCTCCTGAGGGTGAGGGCGTCGCATCCACTCCGCGCGGAGTGGAGGTGAAGGGGGAGAAGTGGGGCCCGTCCGGCTCAGGAAGGGCCCCGGCCAACGGGAGGCGGTGACCGCCCCCCGAACTCGTTTGGCTTCAAACAAGGTAGGCAGCCGCCACCCTCTGGTCAATACCTATCCGGATGGATAAATTCTTGCCGTCGACACCTTGCGGTCCGGCCCGGCGCTCCATACCGTTTGGCTTCAAACAACACACCGGGGCCGTCCGGGACCCGCCCGCCCCGGGGCCTCTCCCCCACCGCCCCGGCCCCCCTCCCCACGCCACCCGCCTCCCCGACAACGCGTCCCGGAGGTGCCCCGATCCGCCCCAGGAGACAACGGTGAGCGCTCATGACATCCAGGAAGTCCGCCGCCACATGGACCGGCTCACCGCCGACGGCATCGATGTCGTCCGGGTGACCTATCCCGACCTGATCGGCACCGACCGGGCGCGCGACGTCCTCGTCGAGGAGCTGCCCCGGGCCATGGAGCACGGGCTGGCCTTCTGCCGGGCCGTCTACCACACCAGCCCCCAGGGCGACGTGGTCCCGGTCGGCGGCGGCCTGGACGCGGGGCTGCCCGACATCGCCGTACGCCCCGCCCTGAGCACGCTCACCGCTCTGCCCTGGGAGCCGGGCGTCGCCGCCTGCCTCGCGGAGGTCGTGGACCCGGCCACCGGATCACCGGCGCCCGAGTCGCCCCGCGACCTGCTGCGCACGGTCCTGGAACGCTGCCACGAGCACGGGCTGCGGCCCGTCGTCGGACCGGAGCTGGAGTACTACCTGTGCGAAC
Organism: Streptomyces sp. NPDC037126; assembly: GCF_055605965.1. Taxonomy (NCBI): domain Bacteria; kingdom Bacillati; phylum Actinomycetota; class Actinomycetes; order Kitasatosporales; family Streptomycetaceae; genus Streptomyces; species Streptomyces sp. NPDC037126. The sequence continues at coordinate 29,328 of NZ_JBVJTD010000004.1, read as the reverse complement.
AGGCCCCCGGCGGCGGCTGGCGCCGGTACGCCCGCGATCCGGGGGTCGTCTACACCGCCGGCCTGCGCGCCGACCCGGACAACCACCTGCTGCGCACCCTGCGCCAGGTGCGTGATCTGAAGATCGGCGTGATCAGCGGGAACCACGAGTTCGACGCCGGCCAGTTCGAGATCAACCTGATCCACTCGGGGGCCCTGTCGGCCGCCGACCGCGCCTTCCGCTTCAAGGCGGCGGTCAAGGAACTCGCCCGCCGCGAGGGCCGGCTGGCCACCTTCATGGCCAAGCCGTTCAACGACGCCGGCGGCTCCGGCTTCCATCTGCACCTGTCCTGCGACGACACCGAGGGCCGCAACACCTTCGACGACCCGGCGGGGGCGCACGGTCTCGCCGCCACCGCACGCCACGCCGTGGCCGGCGTCCTCGCGCACGCCCCCGCCCTGGCCGCCCTGCTCAACCCGACGGTCAACTCGTACAAGCGCTTCGGTCCCGACACCCTCGCGCCCTGGCTGATCGACTGGGGGATGGACAACCGCAGCGCCATGGTGCGTATCCCGCCGGAGCGCGGCAGCGGCGCCCGCATGGAGCTGCGGCTCGGTGACGCGAGCGCCAACCCCTACCTGGCGATCGCCGGCACGGTCGCCGCCGCCCTGCTCGGCGTGCTGGCCGGCGAGGAGCCCCCGCCCCCGCTGGAGGGGTACGGCTACGACACCACCAGGTCGGCGCCGCTGCCCACGACCCTGTCCGCCGCGCTCGACGCGCTGGAGGCGGACACCGCCCTGGCCGAGATCCTCGGCAAGGACTTCACCACGTCCTTCCTCTCCTACAAGCGCAACGAGGTCGAGCGCTTCCAACGGTTCGTCACCGACTGGGAGTTCACCGAGTACGCCTACCACCTGTGACCCCGCCCGCCCGACCAGTGACCTCCCTGTGACGCCGAGGAGCCCCCGCATGACCACCGAGACCCCGACCGCCGCCGCGAACGACCCGATGCCCCTCGGGGACGTGAACCTCGCCGACCTCGGCAACTTCACCGACGGGGTGACCCCTTGGCGGATGTTCCACACCCTGCGCCACGAGGACCCGGTGCACTGGCAGCCGGAGGAGGCGCCCAACTCCGGCTTCTGGTCGGTCACCCGGCACGCCGACGTCGCCCGCGTCGACCGGGACTCGCAGACGTTCACCTCGACCCGGTTCGTCAACCTGGAGGAGGTGGACGAGGACCAGATCAAGAAGCGGGCGTCCATCCTGGAGCTGGACGGCGTACGGCACCGGGCGCTGCGCAGCGTGATCCAGCGCCAGTTCGGCGCGAGCGTCATCAACAGCTACACCGACTTCCTGCGCGGACTGACCGCCACCACGCTGGACGCGGCGCTGGCGAAGGGCCGGTTCGACTTCGTCAAGGAGGTCTCGGCCGACTTCCCCATCAACGTCCTGGCCCGGCTGCTGGACGTGCCGCCGCAGGACAACCAGCAGCTCATCGACTGGGGCAACCGCATCATCGGCAACACCGACCCCGACTACGCGGACGTGCTGCTGCACAGCGCGGAGAGCGAGAAGTACCGCGACCTGCCGTTCCGTTCCCCGGCCTCCCTCGAAGTCTTCGAGTACGGGCGGGAGCTGGCCCGGCAGCGGCGCGGCGGGCCGGGCACGGACCTGGTCTCGAAGCTGGTCAACACCACCCCGCGGGACGGGGTCCCGCTGTCCGCGCAGGACTTCGACAACTACTTCCTGCTGCTGGTCGTCGCCGGCAACGAGACGACCCGGCACACCATCACCCACTCCATGCTGGCCCTGCTCCAGCACCCCGAGCAGCTCGCCAGGCTCCGCGAGGACCCGTCCCTGATCCCCACGGCCGTGGAGGAGTTCCTGCGCTGGGCCTCCCCCGTCTACCACTTCCGCCGCACCGCGACCCGTGACGTGGAGCTGGGCGGCAGGCGGATCAGGGAGGGCGACAAGGTCGTCATGTGGTACGCGTCGGGCAACCGGGACGAGGAGGTCTTCGGCAACCCGTACGACTTCGACGTGGCCCGGCGGAACAACGACCACGTCACCTTCGGCAAGGGAAGCCCCCACCTGTGCCTCGGCAACCTGCTGGCCCGCACCGAGATCCGGATCATGTTCGAGGAGCTGATCCCGCGCCTCGCGGACATCCGCCTGACCGGTGAGGTCCCGCGGGTGCGCTCGAACTTCGTCAACGGCATCAAGCGGCTGCCGGTCGAGGTCACCCTGGCCTGAGGGCGCGGCCGGGGTGCTGGGCGGGCCCGACGCGAATCCTTCGCGCACGACCTTCACAGAGCACTCAGTTCCCCCACGAGGCCTTCATGGCTGCACTGAGTGTCACAAATTCCGGCCGGGTGCTACGTTCCCGTCCATGAGCTCCAGCAGCGCGGCACCGGCCGCGAAGCCGCCGATGCGGGACGCCCTGGTCGCGGCGGCCTTCCGGCTCTTCCTGGAACGCGGCTTCGAGCAGACCACCGTGGACGACATCGTGACCCTGGCCGGGGTCGGCCGGCGTTCGTTCTTCCGCTACTTCCCCTCCAAGGAGGACGTGGTCTTCCCCGACCACGAGCGCTGCCTCGCCGACATGACCGCCTTCCTCGCCGCGAGCGACGAGGAGCAGGAACCGGTGCGGCGGGTGTGCGACGCGGCCCGGCTGGTGCTGCGCATGTACGCGGAGAACCCGACCTTCTCGGTACAGCGTTACCGCCTCACCAAGGAGGTGCCGGGCCTGCGCGCGTACGAGCTGTCGGTGGTCTGGCGGTACGAGCGGGCACTGGCCGAGTACCTGCGCGGCCGGTTCGCGGGGCGGCCCGACGGGACGCTGCGGGCCGACGTGGTCGCGGCCGCGGTGGTCGCCGCCCACAACAACGCCCTGCGCTCCTGGCTGCGTTCGGACGGCAAGGGCGACGCGGGCGCGGCGGTGGACCACGCGCTCGCCCATGTGCAGCGGGTCTTCGGGCACACCGCGGACGGCCCTGCCGCGCCGGCCCGCTCCCCCGCCGAGCCCGCGTCCGTGTGGGCCGGCCCGGCCGCGGACGGGGAGGGTGCGGACGACGTGGTGGTCCTCGTCGCCCGGCGGGACGCCCCGCTGTGGCGGGTGGTGCAGGAGCTGGAGTCGGTGCTGGGCCGCACCTGAGCGGAGACGCGTGGGTGACCCCCGGGAAAATTAGGGGTACGGAGTGCCTTTACGAGTGACACTCAGTGCCATACTCTGTCGGCGTGCGCGGTGGCACGGCCACCGCGCGCTGCGTGCGCGGGTCGCGCCGGGCACGCGGGATTCCGGCCGAGCGCAGGGAGTTGACCAGCGTGTTCCACCACTCAGCAAGCGCCTCGCATCCGGCGGCCGGCTCCGCGGCGGGTGTTCTCGACCCCGTCACCGCGGACTCCAGGGACGCCATGCTCTTCCAGCGGTGCGCCTGGTGCGGCACCTCGATGTACCACCGGCTGCTGTGTCCGGTGTGCCAGGGAAGCGAACTGCGCACCGAGCGCAGTGAGGGCGTCGGCACGGTCCGCCACTCCACCGTGGTGCACCGCAACACCCCGGCGGCGCGCAACGTGTCGCTGATAGAGATGGCCGAGGGCTTCGTCGTGCGCGGCCGGGTCATGGGCCCGCCGGTCGGCATCCACAGCGGCGACCGGGTCCGGCTGTCCACCGCCCAGGACCCGGTGCGCGGCGAGCCGGTCTTCCAGCTGCTGGACGAGCCGTACCGCGCCTGGACCTGACGGGCGTACGCCACCTCCGAGCAAGGCCCCGTCGGCCACCGGTGCGCGTTTCGGACAGACGATCGACCACTTCTCCTTCACAGGCAACCCACAGACTCGGACTCCCGTCCTCCGGTGCCGAGGGGCTCCCGGGACGGCCGGGACGCCCGAGGCAGGGGTTCGAGGAGGAACAGTGGTCCGTGCCCGGCACATATGGGTCACCGCCGCCGCGTTGCTCGCGGTGGCGGGAGCTCCCCCAGGGGCGGCAGTCGCGGGGCCCCGGCCACCGTCCCCGGGGCGGGAGTCGGCGGCACCGGACGGCGGGACGCTGCCGCCGGGCTGGCGGATCGCCGGCGGACGGTCGGCTCCGCAGCTGGAGTGGCGGTCGGACCGGCCGGTGCCGATGGGCGACGCACGCGTCGAGTTCCGGTCGGGCGGACGGCTGTTGGGGCTACCCGAACCGGACGGAGACGGACGCGGCTTCCGGCTGCCGCTCGACGCGCAGCGGGCGGCCGGGCTCCAGGGCCTGCAGGTCTGGTCCGGCGGACACCGGTTGGACGGCCGGACGACCGGTGCGGCGCCCTCTGCGGTCAAACCGCCGCCCCCGCTGCCGGCGAACGCCGTGGACCCGGGCAGGCCCGGCGACTACCGCACCAGGACGGGCGAGTACAGCCTGAAGTCCGTTCGGCTGCCGGGATTCGCGGCTCCGGTGGAGATGCGCGGCGTGGTCGTCGCCCCGGTCGGCGCCACCGGCAGACGGCCGCTCGCACTCTTCCTGCACGGCCGGCACTACACCTGCTACAAGGGCCGTGACACCACAGGCGACTGGCCCTGCAAGGCCGGCGGCAAGCCGGTGCCGAGCCACCGGGGCTACCTGCGCGACCAGCAACTCCTCGCCTCGCAGGGGTATGTGACCGTGTCGATCGCGGCCAACGGCATCAACGGCCAGGACGGCGCGGCCGAGGACGGCGGCGCCCAGGCGCGCTCCTCCCTGGTCCGGCTCCATCTGGCCCGCTGGGCCGACTGGACCGAACACCCCGCGACCGCACCGGCGGTCGTACGCGAGGCACCCCGCGCCGACCTGTCCCGCGTGCTGCTCGTCGGGCACTCCCGGGGCGGCGAGGGCGTCAGCCGGGCCGCGCTGGACAGCCTCTACCCGCCGCCCGCCGACCAGGACGGCTACCGCGGCCCGGTGCGCTGGAACATCCGCGGCACGGTGCTCATCGGCCCCACCGTCTTCGGCCAGAACCCCGTGCCCGACGTGCCGTCGGTGACGATCCTGCCGGGCTGCGACGGTGACGTCTCCGACCTCCAGGGCGAGTTGTACGTCGACGGCACCCGCGCGGTCAGCGAGGGCACCGCGCTGCACAGCGCCCTGTACGTCATCGGCGCCGACCACAACTTCTTCAACTCCGAGTGGACGCCCGGTAGTTCCGCGGCACCCTCCGAGGACGACTTCGCCGACGACCCGGCGCACCCCGACCCGGTGTGCTCGAAGCACGCCGCCACCCGGCTCACCGCCGACCAGCAGCACCACGCGGGTTCGACGTACATCGCGGCCGCCGCACGGCTGTTCCTGGCCGGGGACGACCGGGTACGGCCGCTGCTCGACGGCTCCGGGAAGCGGGCGCCCTCGGCGGATCCGGCACGCGTCCTCAGCCACGCGGTGGGAGCCGGCCGGGGCGCCGGGTTCCTGCCGGACGGCGGGGTGTCGGTGACCGGTGGCACCCTGTGCGACGCCGTGGACCCGAGCCCGGCCAGGGCCTGTCTGGGCGGGGGCGCCAAGGGGCTCTCGCCGCACTTCGCGCAGTGGGAGACCGGCCGGGAGTCCGGCCGGCACGCGATCGCGCTGCACTGGACCCGCGCCGGCACCGCCGCGCGGGTGACCGTGCCGCGGCCGGTGTCGCTGTCCGGCGCGAAGGAGCTGGCACTGCGCCTGTTCGTGCCGCCCAACTCCCACGGCACCCGGCTGGACGTGTCCCTCACCGACTCCTCCGGTCGGAGGGCGGCACTCGGCCGGGTGAGCGCCGACGGACTGCCCGGCAGTGACCGCACCGCCTCCTACTGGGCGCGCGAGATCCGGATGCCGCTGACGGCGGCCGGGCGGGGCGGATTCGATCTGCGCTCGGTCAAGTCACTGGAGCTGACGTCGCGTTCGGCGTCCGGGCAGGCCTGGCTCATGGACGCCTGGGGCTGGCGTCCGGGGACGCCCGCGGCACGGGCGGCCGCGCTGCCCCGGGTGGACATCGGCAGGAAGACGGTGGACGAGGGCGACTCGGGCGTGCGTACCTACCGGGTCCCGGTCCGGGTGACGGGCAGGGGCAGCGGTCAGGTGCGGGTGTACGTCGTCGACCCGGCCGACGGCAGCACGAAGGACCGGCTGGTGACGGTGCATCCGGGCGGCCACGACATCGACGTGCCGGTCGAGGTGAAGGGCAACACACGGCACGGCGCGGACGTGCCGTACGACGTCCTGGTCAAGGCGGTGCACGGTGCCGTCGTCGGCTCCTACCGGGGCGGGATCACCGTGCACGACGACGACCCCGCGCCCACGATGACGGTGACGCCGCTCGCCGACCGGGTGGCGGAGGGGCAGTCGCTGAAGTGGCGGGTGTCGCTGTCCGGGACGGCCGACGTCGGTATGGACGTGCTCTTCGGCATCGCGCCGGCCGGCGGGCCCGAGTTGTCCACGAAGGACGTGCCCGCGCGCTGGCTGCGGGACACCGCGGGGGCGTCGCCCGACCCGGAGCGCCCGCTGTCCAAGGTCGACGGCCTCTATCTGTGGGTGGAGGTCCCGGCGGGGCGGACGAGCGCCGACATCGCCGTGCCGACGGTGCGGGACAAGGTCGCGGAGCCCACGGAGTCGGTGCGCTTCCGGCAGATCGACTCGCGGACCGGCAAGCCGCAGCCGGGCGGACTCGTGCTGTCCGGGTCGGTGCTGAACACGCCGTAGGACGGTGACGGCCCGGGTGGCCCTCAGTCCGCGAGGGTCACCCGGATCCCGACCGTGCCGTCCAGGCCGCGCCGCAGCCGGCTGCCCAGCAGGGTGAGGCGCCCGAGGACGCCGTACTTGCCGGCGATGAGCCGGCGGTAGCGGGCGGTGGTGGCCGCGTCGACGATCTCGGCGGTGGCGGGCAGCTGGTCGCCGGTGGGGTTGCCGCGTACGTCGCAGGGTCCGGCGAGGACGTCGGCGCGGCGCCGGATCCGCTTGACCTTCCAGCTGTCGGCGGTCGTCCAGACACCCAGGGTGTCACCGTCCCGGACCACCCACACCGGGGTGGCGACCGAAGTGCCGTTCCTGCGGTAGCTGGTGACCAGCAGGTACTTGCCGGCGCCGAGCCGGTCCAGCCGCGAAGCGTCCATGTCCGGAAGTCTATGCCGCACCGGCCGCCCGGCTCCCGGGCCGGCCGGTGTTCGCCCCGGCCCCGGCCCCGGCCGGGTCCTCGGGCCCGCCGGGCGTCCGGGCCGGGGTCACCTCAGCGCGGCCGCCATGCGCCGCACCCCCTCGGTGAGGATCTCGGGCGAGGTCGCCAGGTTCAGCCGGACGTGCCCCGCGCCGCCGGTGCCGAACGGGAGGCCGGAGTTCAGGGCGACCCGGCCGCGGTCGAGGAAGACCTGGGCGGGATCGTCGCCGAGCCCGAGGGCACGGCAGTCGAGCCAGGCGAGGTAGGTCGCCTCCGCGGGACACGTGCGGATCGCGGGCAGGTGTTCCGCGAGCAGTTCGGCGAGCAGGCGGCGGTTGGCCCGCAGCCCGTCGAGCAGGGCGTCCAGCCAGCCCGTGGCGTCGCGCAGGGCGGCGGTGTGCGCGATGACACCGATGTGGCTGGGGCCGTGGCCGACCTCCTCGGGCATGCGGGCGAGGTCGTCGGCCGCCCCGGGGCCGGCGATCGCGACGGCGGCCTTGAGACCGGCCAGGTTCCAGCCCTTGGACGCCGACATCAGCGACAGGCCGCGGCTCGCGCCGGGCACGCTCAGGTACGGCACGAAGGTGACGCCCGGTGCGACGAGCGGGGCGTGGATCTCGTCCGCGACGACCCGGACGCCGTACCGTTCGCCGAGTTCGGCGACGGCCGCGAGTTCGCCGGCGGTGTGCACGGTGCCGGTCGGGTTGTGCGGGCTGCACAGCAGGAAGGCGGCGCGGCCGCCGCCCGGCGTCGCGCCCCGGAAGCTCCGCTCAAGAACCGACATGTCGATACGCCCGTCGGCGCCGAGCGGGGCCTCCACCACCCGGCGGTCCATGTGCGTGACGAACTGGTAGAAGGGCGGATACACCGGCGAGTTCACGATCACCGGATCGCCGGCCCCGGTGACCAGTCTGAGCATCTCGACCACGCCGAGCATCACGTCCGGAACGACCGAGGTGCGCTCGGTGTCGATCCCGTCCCAGTGCCAGCGCTTCACGGCGAACCCGGCGAGCGCCTCCGCGTAGGCGGTGCCGTACGGGTACCCGGTGTCGCCGAGGGCGAGTGCGTCGTCGACGGCGCGGACCACGGGCCCCGCGAGCGGCACGTCCATCTCGGCCACCCACAGCGGCAGCACGTCCTCCGGGTAGGTGCGCCACTTCATGCTCGTACGACGGCGCAGCCGCTCCAGGCCGAGGACGCGCAACGGATCCGGTTCACCGGCGGTGTCGTGCGGGTTGCTGGTCATGGGGCTCAAGATAGGGGGCCGGGCAGCGGACCGGAACGGTACGGGGACGACGGGCGAGGCGCTGCCGCGGCCACCGCCCGAACCGGTCCGGGCCGTCCTTCCGGGGCGCCCGCCGAGGAGCTCGGCTATGGTGATCGCCGACCTGTGACCAGGGTCCTGCAACCGGGGGATGAGCTGCGTGTCCGCAATAGTTTTCAATCTGACCACCGCCGCGCTGATGGTGCTGATGTTCAGGAGCGCCGTGGTGCTGCTCGGCGAGGACACGCTCCGCGGGCGGCCGGTGCCGTACGGCGCGGTCGCGCTCACGGCCGTGGCCGTCGGCGCGGTGGTGCTCCAGCTGAGCTGGCCGGGGGCGATGGACGCCCTGGACAGCGACCCGCGCAGGTCCGGCTGGTGGCGCGTGGTCACCTCGGTGTTCATGCAGAACGGCGGTGTGGCCGGGGCCGCCTGGAACATCGCGACCCTCGCGGTGATCGCCGCGCTGGCCCAGTGGTTCTGGGGCGGACTGCTGATGCCGGTCCTGTTCGCGTGCGGCATCCTGCTGCCCCAGCACATCGACGCGCTGTTCGGCGGAAGCGACCGCAGCACCGACCCACGCAACTTCGCCGGGAGTTCCGGCGCGACCTACTTCCTCGCCGCGACCCTCGCGGCAGCCCTGCTGCTGACCGGCGGCGCCATGAAGGAGCGCCTCCTGGCGCTGAGCGTGCCCGCGGCCGGACTCGCGATGTGGCTGACCCAGGAGAACGGCCACGGCCTCGTCACTTGCTACGGCTTCGCCCTCGGCGCCGCGACCGTCCCCCTGGCACGCCGCCTGCGACGCACAGCGCCGACCCCCATGGCGACGACGGGGACGCCCCTGCCGCCGACACCGTGACGCCGAGCCCGGCGTTCTCCCCGTGCCGGCGGGGCACGCCCCTGTCCGCCGGGGTGCGGTTCTGTACAGAACAGTCGACGGAGCGGAGCCAAGGCAGTCATCGGCCTTGCCGCCTCTGTGGCGTGCCCGTTCGCGCGCTGAGGAGGCGCTATCTGCGCGCGGGTGTCAGTGCCGGGTGTCCGCGCGCAATTCTGGACGCCTGGCCCCGGGTGGCGGTGAAGGAGGGTCCGCCACCCACACGGACGAACCCGAGTCCGGCATAGAGCGAGGCGGCCTGCTCGGTCGACTCCAGAACCGACATGCCCTTGTGCACTCGCTGGTAGCGGTCGACGAGGTGCGACACCAGAGCCGTCGCATATCCGCGGCCCCGTCGCTCCGGTGGGGTGCCCACCATGTAGATCCCCTGTGTGTTCTCCCATTCCAGGGTCACGGTGCACGTGACGGGAACTCCTCCGGGCAGCAGAAGCAGGTATCCGGCGGCCTCCACTGCGTGCATGGCGAGCAGGGGCAGGACTGTCTGCGAAGCGTCGGCGAAGGCGGAATCCAGCACCGACGTGAACAGGCGTGCGGACAACGGATCGTCCGGGGCGACCCGCACGATCTCACCCTGGCCCAGCAGCGTTCGCTCCGGTGGCGGCCGGTCGAGCGCCATCACCGGATCGGTTGCCGCGCTTCCCTCTTCCGCAAGACCGTGACGGCGTGCGGCCCGCATCAGATCCTGGTCGGTCCGGTCGTCGGTCCATAGGAAGAAACCGGAATCCCGGTCGTGGAAGTGGCGGGCGGCCTTCCAGAGGAAGACGTCGGCATCCACCGGTGGAGCCACCCGAAGGGCGACATTCTGCAGTGCCCCCACCTTGGTGCCGGGAATGCTGGAGGTGAACATCGTGTCGTCCCACACCGTCTCGCCCCGGCGGGTCGACGCCATCAGCGAGATCATCCGACGCAGATTGGCGTACGCGGCGCGGTTAGCGGCGTTCATCGTCTGTTTGTCCACTGTGGACTCCCTTCGGCGCTTGTCCGCCTGATGAGGCCGCTGTCCGCAAGCGGTCCGCGCAATAGCATTCCCCCTTCGGCAGGGGTCGTGCGAGGGCTTCGGTGATTGCCTCAGGGGTGAGGCGCGCACCGGTGAGGCCGATGGATGAGACGGCCTGATTACAGCGTTTCACAGCGCCGGAAGTGTCGACCGTGATCTGAGGGACGTGTTCGCAGGACCGGGCGGACACCAGGATGCGCGGCACTCTGGGAAGGGTTACCGGTACGCCCAGCGAGATCTGTACGTCGTCGCTGAAGGCGTCCACCTCAGGGGACAGGAGTACCTCGGCCAGGGCCCGATCCGGCAACGCCAGGGACGCCGCGTTGAGGACACCGGCCCCAGAGGCTATGAACCGGCTGACGATCACCCGTCCGATACCGAGCGCCCGCGCCACGCTCAGTACCCCCGGAAGTTCGCCGACGTTCTCCGCGGTGGCCACGAACACGACGGTGGTGTGGAGTCCGGCTGTACGCGAGGAGACGAGCGCGCTGATCGTGCGCTCCCAGCACGTACGCCCGGAGAGCCTGTCGTGCGTGTCGCGGGAACCGGCCAGCAGTGGTATCTGGACGGCGCTGAGGCCGAGGGCGGACAATTCTTCCGCCCGGCGCGGGGAGAGCAGGAACCCGTTGGTGGTCAGGACCACGGGGACCTGTCGCTGCGCGAAGAGGCGCACCCAGTCGGACAGCCGTGGGGCCAGCAGCGGCTCGCCTCCCGAGAGGGCGACCTGAGTGCACCGGATGGCGTCCAGGAGAGTCGACATTCTCGCGGCCAGTGCGGCGTGCGAAATGGGGGACGGGGGCGCCGACATCCCCGACTTCCAGTGGTTGAAGCAGAAAGGACAGCGCAGGTTACAGCGGTTTTCCAGTTCGAACCATAATTTGAAAGATGGTTTCACGGCACCTCCGGTGTCGATGTGCCAGGATGCCTCGACAGGACTCCGCCGGCGCGGTTCGCGAAGACACGCCGGCGGAGACACTCCGGTTCAGGCTGCGGTCAGCAGCACTTGTTGGCGACTGGGCAAGGGCTCGCTGAACGGGGTGCGTGCGCTTCCCGCCAACGATCGACCACTTCCCGCGCGGCGCGGCGCTCCTCGTCCGCCGCCCTTTCCTGTCCTTGCTCGAACATCGCGATCACAGCTTTGACCACGGGGTCGATGTCGTTCACTCTTCCTTGCCTCCTCAATCCGGTGTGAGGGGCGACCAGTGCAACCGAAACCCCTGGTAGGGCAGAAGTCCCGTTTCGATGGCGCAGGTCAGTCCCTCGTCGTTGGTCTCGGCTTCGGCTTTCACCGGGTACAGGGTCTCGACGTGGAAGCGGACCCTGTCCCGGTACGGGTTGACGACGGCCAGGCGCAGGGAGTCGGTCGGCGCGTACGCGGTGAAGAGTTCGTCGTCCCGCAGCCGGAACTCCTCTTCGGCGTCGAACTCGACTCGGATGCGACCGCGGGGGCCGATCGAGCGCGTGACCTGCAGTCCCCGACGGGACAGGTAGTCCGGGTCCGTCACGTCGAGTTCCCGGCCGTCTATCGCGGCTCTCAGATACCGGGTGAGTGATGCGGGTGAGACGAAGGTCCCCTGCCACTGCTGCGCCTCGGCACGGCGGTTGTGCACGACGTAACTCAGCTCCGTGCGCAGCAGCACCTTTTCACCGGTCAGCGAGACCACCGTGACGACGTACTTCTGGCCCTCCCGGTAGAAAGGCGAGGTCAGCACCGCGCTGTTGATGGTCTGTGTGATGACCGACGGCAGGAAACGCCCCAGGTTCTCCTCCTGCCGCCTGTAGGCGATGATCGTCACGGCCAGCGGCACGACCAGAGCGAAGGCCAGGTACGCGGTCCCGAGATTGCGGTGATCCGCCAGCAGCGCGCCCACGTCGCTCCCGCGGTACGCGGTGATCGCCACAGGCGACCCGATCAGCAGAACCGCTGCCGTCACGCAGCCCACGGTGACCTTCGGCAGGCCCCCGACGACCTGGCGCCTGAAGAAGTACGCGACGCAGAAGGAGGCGACGGACGACATCGTCCAGACCCCGGAGTTCATGTACTTCTCCAGGCCGAAGGTGCTGAAGAGCACGCCGGACAGAACGGCCACGTTCGTCCACTGCAGCCCGAAGGCCTTCAGCACCCGGCCGAGCGCACCGTCGGGCCGGGTGAGGTCGTCCGGCAGCTTACCCGTGTCTGCCATGGCTCCCCCCAAGCCGTAGTGACACTCGCGGCATTGCCCCGTCTCATGTCCGGTCGCAGGACGCAAGGTAGCGGCATGCTCCTGTGTAATGCCCGGAGAGCAGTCTGCCAACCGCCGATGCCTCAAGGCGAGCGAATCGCGCCACGCCCGGCCACGGGACCTTCGGCGGGACGAATCCGCTGTGTGGCGCCCCCTCCCCCGGCTCGCTCACACTGGCCGCATGCAACTGCGCATCGAAGGCCATACCCTGCCGGGCCGCCACTGTGCGGCCGGGGCGGACTTTCCCGGGGTCGGTGGGATCGAGGTCGCGGTCCAGCGCAAGGACCGGCCCGCCGAGCTGCTCGATCCGCAGCCGGGAGACGCCCCGGCGGTGGCATGGACGCTTCCCTGCACGTTCACCGGCGAAGGTGAACTGCGCGGCCCCTACGTGCAGAACCGCCTCGGCGCGCGTTTCGTGTACCTCTCGTGGTTGGGGCGGCAGCCGCGGGAGGAGGCACCCCGGATGTTCCGGCGCGCCAAGCTGATGCTGTCCGGTGTGCCGTCCGAGGTGCTCGCCGAGGCGCGGCGGCGCGGCGCGCTGGTGGGGCGGCTCGCCCTCACCGACGCCGAGGGCAACCCGCTGTGCGGCCGGGTGCTGCCCCCGGCGATCGAATGGACGGTGGGCGAGCCGTCGGACGCGTGAGCCTCGGGACGAACGGCCCGGGTGGCCGCGGCACGCCAGGCGCGCGCACTCCGATTCCTACGCCGGGCCCTTCGGCGGCAGGCCGGCCGTGTCGCTATAGGTTGGGGGTGGCCAGGAGTGATCGACCTCCTTGCCTTCGTCTTTTCCGCCCTCCCCCGGCTTCGCCCCCCGCCTTCGTCAGGCGGCGGCGCGCAGATCCCCCGCGGTCAGCAAGGACCCCAGACGGATGCCCTCGGCCGCCAGCGCCTCGGCACCGCCCTGCTCACGATCGATCACGCACAGGGCCTCGTGCACCTGGGCGCCCAGTCGGCGCAGGTCCGCGGTCGACAGCACGATCTGCCCGCCGCTGGTGACCACGTCCTCCACCACCAGCACCCGCCGGTCCGCGACCTCGGCGCCCTCGGCGAGGCGGCAGGTGCCGTACGCCTTGGCCTCCTTGCGGACGAACGCGCAGGGCAGCCCCGTGTGCCGGCCGAGCGCGGTCACCACCGGGATGCCGCCCATCTCCAGGCCGGCCAGCACCTCCGTGCCGGAGGGCACCAGCGGGGCCATCCGGCGGGCGATCTCGTCCAGCAGGACGGGTTCGGCCTCGAACCGGTACTTGTCGAAGTACTCCGTGGCGGTCCGTCCGGATCGCAGGGTGAAACGTCCGGTCAGGTGGGAGGCGGCGTGGATGCGGAGAGCGAGATCGGTATGGGTCACAGGCAGCCAGTCTCGCATGGTCAACGATCAGGCGTGAGCAGGGGTTTGACGTCCAGGACCGGGGTGGCGTCGACGGCTTCGAGATTGCGGACGTGCACGCGGTTCCCCTCGACGGCGAGGATGTGGACGGTGTGCAGGCCGATCGGGTTCGGGCGGTCGGGGGCTCGGGTGGCGAAGACGCCGGTGAGCGGCCGGGTGGTGTCACCGCGCGGGTGCACCGCGAGCGTGTCGCGGTCGGCGCGGTGGAGCCAGGTGAGCAGCAGCACGTCGGTGCCGGGCCGCAGGCCCTGCAGGGCCGGGGCGTAGTGGTCGTCGAAGACGAGCCAGGCCTCGGGGGCTCCCTCGTCCGGCTGCCGGGGCGCCCCCGCCCGTTCGGTCAGCGACGACTCGACGCGCCCGACGGGGCGCAGTGTGAATGCGGTCAACGGTCCTCAGTCCTTCCCGACCCGTGCGGGCGCGGTTTCCCGCCCCGCCGACCCTGCCACAGCCGGCGCCCGGTTCCCGTGAGCGGCCCGGCGCGTTCGGCCCGCGCATACGCGCGGAGCAGCGGCGGAAATCAACTCATGCGTCTAGATTGCGTGTTGCATCTTCCGTCCGCCCAGTCACCCAGGAGCTGACCCCGTGACCGAGAACCCGGCAGCCACCAACGACGTGGCCGTGTCGCTGCGTGCCCGCATCAACACCAGCCAGCCGCACACCGCCCGGATCTGGAACTACTGGCTCGGCGGCAAGGACAACTACGAAGTGGACCGGGCGGCCGGTGACCAGATACGCCGGCTGCATCCGGGCATAGGCGAGTACGCGCGCGCCGACCGGCTGTTCCTGGGCCGGGCCGTGCGGCATCTCGCCGGCGATCTGGGCATCCGCCAGTTCCTGGACATCGGCACCGGGCTGCCCACCGCCGACAACACGCACGAGGTCGCCCAGCGCGTCGCGCCGGAGTCGCGGATCGTGTACGTCGACAACGATCCGCTCGTCCTCGCGCACGCGCGCGCCCTGCTGACGAGCACGCCCGAGGGCCGCACCGACTACCTGGACGAGGATCTGCGCAACGTGGACGCGATCCTCGAACACGCCTCGAAGACGCTGGACTTCAGCCGTCCGGTGGCGCTGATCCTGCTCGGCGTGGTCATCTTCATCGGCGACGACGAGGACCCGTACGGTCTCGTACGGCAGTTGACGGACCGGCTGCCGTCGGGCAGCCACCTGGTGCTGTCGCACACGGTCACCCGTCCCTCGATGCCCGACGTGGACGAGGCGGTGAAGTTCTGGAACGAGCACGGGACCCCGAAGCTGACCCAGCGCACCCCCGAGGACGTCACCCGGTTCTTCGACGGTCTCCAGCTGCTGAAGCCGGGCGTGGTCTCCTGCTCGCGCTGGCGTCCGGACGACGGCCAGGAGGGCGAGCCGGAGGAGGTCGCGATGTTCGGCGGGGTGGCCCTGAAGCGCTGACCCCGCCGAGGAGTTCCGCGTCGCCGGTGAACGCCGTCGTGCCTGGCCGCGTATGGAGGAGCGGGCCCTCGACGACCCGGGGGCCCCGCGATGCCCGTAGGGGTGTCGCGCGTTCGGGTTCGGCTTCGGGAGCCATGCATGCGGCACGCACGACGACGCCTCGTCCGGCGGGTGACACGGCTGGCGGCGGTCGGCGGAATTCTCCTGGGCGGCGCGATGGTCACCCAGGCGGCCATGGCCGACGAGACTCCGCCCGCGTCCGCCAGACCGTTCAGTTCCGCCGGTACGGGCGGGGACCCCGGGAGCGCGCTGGTGACGCGGCTCGGCACGGCACGGACGGCCGGCAGCTGGATCGGCGCCGACGGGCGGCCGGTCGTCGCGGTGACCGACGACGCGGCCGCGCGCGCGGTGCGCCGGGCGGGCGCCGAGGCGAAGGTGGTCCAGCACAGCATGAACGAGCTCAAGTCGGCGGCGGCCACGCTGCGTTCGGCGCCACGGGTGGCCGGGACGGCGTGGGCGGTGGACTACCGGACCAACCGGGTCGTGGTGCAGGCCGACAGCACGGTGTCCGGCGCCGACTGGTCCCGGATGAGCCGAGTCGCCACGGGGATCGGCACGTTCGTGCACATGGAGCGCACGAAGGGCGCCTTCACCACACGGCTGAACGGCGCCCTGCCGATCCTGTCGACCGGCGGCCGCTGCTCGGCCGGCTACAACGTCACCAACGGGCAGCGGGACTTCATCCTCACGGCCGGCCACTGCGGTCCCGCCGGCTCGACGTGGTTCGCCGACAACCAGGGCAACCAGCAGCTCGGGCAGACGGTCAGCAGCACGTTCCCCGGGAACGACTTCTCCCTGGTCCAGTACGCCTCGGGGAAGGCCGGCGACGGCGCCGGGATCGTCGCGATCGGCGGCGGCAAGGGCGTACGCATCACCGGGGTCGCCGATCCGACGGTGGGCCAGCGGGTGTTCCGCAGCGGCAGCACCAGCGGCCTGCACGACGGCCAGGTCACCGCGCTGAACGCGACGGTCAACTACCCGGAGGGCACGGTCACCGGACTCATCCAGACCACGGTGTGCGCCGAGCCGGGCGACAGCGGCGGCCCGATGTTCTCCGACGGCATCGCGCTGGGTGTGACCTCGGGCGGCAGTGGCGACTGCAAGACCGGCGGGACGACGTTCTTCCAGCCGGTGACCAAGGCGCTGACGGCGCTCGGGGTACGGCTGCTGGTGTCGCCGCCGGGCGCCGGCGGGAGTGCCGCCCCCTCCGCGGCGCCGTCCGCCTCGACGGCGCAGGGATCGGTGGCGCCGAACGCGGCCTCGCCGGGTTCGGCCGCGCCGGTCACGGGCACGTCGGAGGCGACCACGCTGCTGGCGCGGCTGACCGACACCAAGAACGTCGGTCCGGGGCTGCTGGTCGTCGCGGGCAGTCTGATCGCGCTGGTCGCGACCAGGTACATCAGGGCCGAGCAGGACCGCAAGGCATATCAGCGGTACTACTCGGCGACGTGGGGCTGAGGGCCCGGCGGTGGGCCGGCGCCCTGGAGGTGCTGCGAGAAGGGCACCCGTGCGCTCACGGGTGCCCGGGCCGGTCCGGCGCGCGCGCCGGGTGGGTCAGGCCGCTCGGTGCGACCGCGGGGCCGCGGCGGCCCACTCCATCACGAGGCGCTGGTACTCCGCACGCTGCTCGGTGGTCAGTGTCCCGCCCGACCGGTGCCACAGGGCCCGGATCTCCTCGTTGACCTCCGCGGCCGATCGCTCGTAGGCGGCTTCAACAGTGGTGGACATGCTGTGAAGCATATGCCGGTCGGCGTGAAGGCGCTGTGAGTAAGTACACGTGATACCGACATTTCGGACCGTGGCGCTCATCACGTCAACCTGTCAAGCGGCGCAGGGGAGTTCACACCCGCCCCTCACCCAGCACGAGCACCTGGATCGCCAGTACGGCGGCCCCGCGGGCCCAGTCGTGGAAGTCGGAGACCCTGGTCTCCAGGCCGACCGGGGCGGCCAGCGGATGCCGGTGGGCGCGGACGGTCTCGTGGACCGTGTTTCCGGCCACATCCATCAGGCCGACGCCTTCCCCGGCGAGCAGGATCTTCTGCGGCATCGCGAAGTTGGCGATCTGCGCGACCAGCGTGCCCAGGGCGCGGGCGGCCTCGCCGACCACCCGGGAGGCCAGGGGCTCGCCTTCGGATGCGGCCCGGAGGATCTCCGCGTAGGTGGTGTCCCGGCCGGTGGCGGCGCGGACCTGGTACTCGATGCTGGGGATGGTGAGCAGGGACACGGCGCTGCCGCGGGCGCCGTCCGGGGTGAGCGGGCCGTGCGGATCTATGATCCAGTGCCGACCGAAGCCCCGGTCCTCCTCGTCGTGGGGCACCCGCCGGCCGCCGAGCACCAGTCCGTAGCCGATGCCGGCGCCGATGGTGAGGACCACGAACCGGTCGAGCCCCCGGCCCGCGCCGAACCAGGTCTCGGCCTCGACCAGTGCGGCCACGTCGTTCTCCACGACGACCGGCAGCCCCGTGCGCTCCTCTACGAGAGCGGCGAGCGGTACATCCGTCCAGCCGAGGTAGGGCGACTCCCCGACCACCGCCCGCTCCAGCACCCGGCCGCCGGCGCCGATGCCGATACCCGTGGGGGCGGGGCGGCGCGCGGCCAGTTCGGTGGTCATCTCCGCGAGCAGGCCGGCGACGGCGTCCGGATCGTGGCTGGTCAGCGGGCGGTCGAGGCGGCCGGTGATGTCGCTGCGCAGGGTGGTGACGACGCCGTGGACCCGGTCCCCGGTGATCTTGAAGCCCAGGAAGGAGCGGGACCCTGCGACGACGTCGAGCGGTTGGGAGGGGCGGCCCTGCCGGCTCCCGGCCGTGCCGCCCGCCTCGGGCGCCTCGACCAGCAGGCCGGACTCGATGAGCGGCTTGGTCAGCCGGGTGAGACTGCCCTGGGAGAGCCGCAGGCGCCGGGCCAGCTCGGTCCGCGACAGCGGTCCGTGGACCAGGACCTCGATCGCCACGGAGCGCTCCGCGGGGCTCAGCGGCACCCAGCTGCCCATCCCGGCCCACCTCCCTTTTTCTTCCGGATCAGAAGTAACATCGGCACACTACAGCGGCCGCACGGGGACAGGGCAGGCTCTGTCCCGCCCCTTGACGCCTCAATTCTTCCGTGGAGAAAGTAACGGGCATGACCTTCTCCCTCGGCATCGTCGGCGCCGGGCAGTTCTCCGGCCAGTTCGCCGCCCTCTTCCACGCCCATCCCGGCGTCCGTGACGTCCATGTCACCGACCTGCTCCCCGAACGGGCCGAACGGCTCGTGGCCGAGCAGGGGCTCGCCGGCACCTTCCCGTCGTACGAGGCGATGCTGGAGTCGCCCGGGATCGACGCGGTCGCGATCTTCACCCAGCGCTGGACGCACGGCCCGCTGGTCCTCCAGGCCCTGAACGCGGGCAAGCACGTGTACTCGGCCGTCCCGATGGCGATCACCACGGAGGAGACGGCCGCGATCATCGACGCGGTCCGGGCCACCGGGCTGACGTACATGATGGGCGAGACCAGCCAGTACAACCCGGCGACCGTGCACGCCCGCAACCAGATCGCCCAGGGGGCCTTCGGCCGGCTCTTCTACGCCGAGGGCGACTACGTCCACGACATGGACCTCGGCTTCTACGACGCGTACCGGTACAGCGGCGGCGAGCGCTGGAAGGAGACCGCCAGCTATCCCCCGCTGCTGTACCCGACGCACTCGGTCGGCGGGGTGCTGGGAGCCTGGCGGACGCACGCGGTGAGCGTGTCGGCGATCGGGGTGCGGGACGACCGCGACGACGGCGTCTTCGACCGTTCGGTCAGCCGGTTCGACAACGACGTGTCCAACGCGACCGCCCTGTTCGAGGTGGCGGGCGGCGGCTCGTTCCGCACGAACGAGTTCCGGCGGGTGGGCTACCCCTCGCACATCCGCGAGTCCCGGTTCCGGTTCTTCGGCACGGAGGCCAGCATGGAGCAGCTGGCCACGGTGGCGCTGTGGCAGGACAAGAACGGGGTGAAGGACATCAGCGAGCTGCTGGAGCCGGGGCCGGGCCTCTCCCCCGACGACCCCTCGCTCCGGCACGTCGCGCCCGAACTGCGCGCCGCCTTCACCTCCGGTTCGGCGCCGGTGCACGACCGCTCGCGGCTGCCGCGCGAGTTCGACGGGATGCACAACGGGCACGAGGGCAGCCACCACTTCCTGGCGGACGACTTCGTCACCGCGGTCAACACGCGCACGCTGCCGTCGGTCAACGCCTGGGTCGCCGCCCGCTACACCCTGCCGGGCATCGTCGCGCACGAGTCCGCGCGGCAGGGCGGGGTCCGGCTGGCGATCCCCGACTTCGGGGACGCGCCGCGGGACTGAGGTCCCGGGCGGCGGCGGATCAGGTGCCCGGCTTGCGGCCGTACACGAAGACGTCGTCGCCCGTCCTCAGCAGCGACCAGTACTTCTTGGCGTCCGTGGTGGTCATGTTGACGCAGCCGTGCGAGCCGGGCGGGTTCCACATGCTCAGGCCGACCGAGTGGAAGGCCTGGCCGCCGTCGAAGAACTGGCTGTAGGGCATCGGCACGTCGTAGAGGTTCGAGACGTGGTCGATGTCCCGCCAGTAGATCTTCTTCAGGCCGGTGCGGGTGACATAGCCCTTGCGGCCGGTGCGCACCGGCACCGGGCCGTAGACGAGCTTCCCGCCGTCCTGGATCCAGGAGAGCTGGAGCGTGAGGTTCACGCAGGCGACGCGGCCCTTGTTCACCGGGCACGTACCGTCCTTGTTCGGGTTCTTCCCGACGGCCTTCTGCTTGTTCATCAGGTCCATCACGCCCCAGGTGACGGGCCCGGCGTAGCCGATGGCGGGCGTGATGCCGTGCTTGTTCTGGAAGGCCTGGACGGCCTTGCAGTCGGCGGCGGACTGCCGGCCGTCCACCGGCCGGCCGAGGAACTTCTCCACCTGCTTCTGGTACGGGCCCGCCTGTGTGGTGCAGCTCGCGGCCTGGGCCGGTGCCGCGGTGAGGGCGAGCGTGAGCGGCGCCACCAGCCCCGTGACGCCCAGAGCGACGACACCTCGTCTGCGTATGTCCCCCATGAGGACCCTCCCCCTTCTCCCCTTCGCCCGGGGCCTGCCCCCGGTGTCTCCCTGCGCGATTCCCGCGATCCCGGCAAGCTAGACCTGTACGGGGGTGCGAGGGTTGTGGTTCCGGCCGCCCTGTGACGAAACGGTGAACTTCGTCGCCGGTGAGCCGGCCGCCGGTCCTTCGGGCGCGGACCGGTCCAGTTCTCCCGAAGTGGACCGGGTGCGGGGCCTGCCCCGCGGTCTACGCTGCGCCGCATGCACCACGTACTCGCCGGAGACCTGGCCCGGCTCCCCGAACTGCTGCAGTCCGCTCGTGACTTCGCCGCCCGCGAGACGGCGGACACGGACGGACGGCCGGTCGCCGCGCCGGGGCGGGTGCCCGGACGCGCTCCGCTCCCGGAGGAGGGCGCGGGTGGCGATGCCGCCCTCGCCCGGTTCGCCGAGCGGTGGGCGCCCGGCTTCTCCGGCTCCGCCGGTCCCCGCTACCTGGGGTTCGTCACCGGGGGCGCGACGCCCGCCTCGGTCGCCGGGGACTGGCTGACCTCCGCGTTCGACCAGAACCTGTCCGGCGCCGGCGGCTCGTGGGCGCAGGAGCTGGAGCGGGAGACCGTGGCCTGGCTGCGTGAGCTGTTCGGGCTGGGCGAGGCGCACAGCGGGACCTTCGTGACCGGCGCGACCATGTCCAACACGGTCGGCCTGGCCCTCGGCCGGGAGTGGCTGGGCGAGCGGCTCGGCGTGGACGTCTCGCGCGCCGGCGCGGCCGCGCTGGGCCCGGTCGACGTGCTCTCCGGCAGCCCGCACTCCAGTGTGGCCAAGGCGATGTCGGTGCTGGGCATCGGCCGGGACCGGCTGCGGCAGGTGCCCCTCCTGCCCGGGAACCGGGAGGCCGTGGACGTGGCCGCGCTGGAGTCGGCACTGGCGGACCTGGCCGGACGGCCCGCGATCGTCGTCGCGAACGCGGGCACCGTGAACACCGTGGACTTCGACGATCTGCGGGCGATCGCCGCGCTGAAGGAGCGCCATGGCTTCTGGCTGCACGTCGACGCCGCGTTCGGCGGCTTCGCCGCGCTCTCGCCCGCGTACGCCGGGCTGGTCGACGGTCTCGACGCGGCGGACTCCGTCTGCGTGGACCTGCACAAGTGGCTCAACGTGCCCTATGACGCGGCCGTGCAGTTCACCCGCCGCCGCGATCTGCAGGTGAAGGTGTTCCACAACGCCTCGCCGTATCTGGGCCTGCCCGGGGGCGAGCCCGACTTCCTTCATCTCACTCCCGAGAACTCCCGGCGGCTGCGGGCCCTGCCGGCGTGGTTCTCGCTGGTGGCGTACGGGCGTGCCGGGCACCGGGAGATCGTGGAGCGCAACGTGGCCCTGGCCCGCCGGCTCGGCGAGGGCGTCGACGCGCTGCCGGGGCTGCGGCTGCTGGCCCCGGTCCGGCTCAACGTCGTCTGCTTCACCCTCGCCGGGGAGCCGACCGGGGAGCGGGTGGCCGAGCTGGCCCGGGCGGTCGCCGAGTCCGGGGAGGCGTATGTGACGCCGACGGTCTACGGCGGGGTGCCCGGGCTGCGGGCCGCGTTCAGCAACTGGCGTACCACCGCGGCCGACACCGAGCGGGTCCTTGAGGTGCTGGCGAGGGCGTCGGCCTGACATCCGGTTCAGGGCCGCCGTACGGCCGCGGCGTCAGGTGCGTGCTCTCGGCGTGCCGGACCCAGGCCCTCGTACCGGACGTACTCGGGTCCGGGACCGAGGCGGCGAGAGTGCGTGCATGACGTCACGCGGCAGACGCGCATGGTCAGACAGGCCCTAGCGGGCGAGTCGTTCGGCGAGGGTGCCCGCGTCCGCGAGGAACCACAGCTGGTCGCCCTGGTTGGACTCGTACACGAAGTCCCGCAGGGCGCCGCCGGCTTCGACGTGGGCGGAGATGTCACCGACGACGGCGAGCCGCAGCCGGTAGTTCACGAACTTCTGGACGACGGCGCCCGCGACACCCGACCGCAGCCGGAAGAAGTCGTCCGCGATCCGCTCCACGGGCACCTCGACCAGCTGGGCGTCGTGCCCGAGCGCGTCGCCGATCAGGTCCAGCGCCGCGCCCTCGCCGTCGAGGGACGGTCCGTCGGAGGCGCAGCGCAGGACGCGTATGCCGTGCAGGGTCACGAGCGTGTCGGTGGGCATGATCGTGATCCTACGGCGGTAGCGGGGCTCAGTGCCCGCGTTTGACCCACTCCTCCAGGTGGGGTGCTTCGGCCCCGATGGTGGTGGAATCGCCGTGGCCGGTGAGGACCTTGGTCTCCGGCGGCAGGGTGAGCAGCCGGTCGCGGATGGAGTCGATGATCGTCGGGAAGTGGGAGAAGGAGCGTCCGGTGGCGCCCGGTCCGCCCTGGAAGAGGGTGTCGCCGGTGAAGACGGCGCCGAGTCCCGGGTCGTACAGGCAGACCGCGCCCGGGGCGTGTCCGGGGGTGTGCAGGACGGTCAGGTCGGTGCCGGCGGCCTCGATGACCTGGCCGTCGAGGAGGTGGCGGTCGGGTTCGCGGTCGGGGTGGGTCATCCGCCACAGGGGCAGGTCGTCCGGGTGCAGCCAGATGACCGCCCCGGTGAGGTCGGCCAGGGCCGGAGCCGCGTCGATGTGGTCGTTGTGGGCGTGGGTGCACACGATCGCGATCAGCCGCCGGTCGTCGACCGCGGCGGCGATGGCCTCGGCGTCGTGGGCGGCGTCGATGACGATCACCTCGCGCTCGTCACCGACGATCCACACGTTGTTCTCGACGTCCCAGGTGCCGCCGTCGAGGCTGAACTGCCCCGAGGTGACCAGGCGTTCGATGCGTACGGTCATCAGAGGACCACCACCGAGCGCAGCACGTCGCCGTGGTGCATCCGCTCGAAGGCCTTCTCGACCTCGTCCAGCCGGATGGTCTCGGTGACGAACGCGTCCAGCGGCAGGCGGCCCTGCAGGTGCAGGTCGATCAGCATCGGGAAGTCCCGCGAGGGCAGGCAGTCGCCGTACCAGGACGACTTCAGCGCCCCACCGCGGCCGAAGACGTCCAGCAGCGGCAGCTCCAGCTTCATCTCCGGCGTGGGCACGCCCACCAGGACGACGGTGCCGGCGAGGTCACGGGCGTAGAAGGCCTGCCGGTACGTCTCCGGACGGCCGACCGCCTCGATCACGACGTCGGCGCCGAACCCGCCGGTCAGCTCCCGCACCGCCTCGACCGGGTCGCCCTCCTTGGAGTTGACGGTGTGGGTCGCGCCGAGAGCGCGGGCCGTCTCCAGCTTGCGGTCGTCGATGTCCACGGCGATGATCCGCGCCGCACCCGCCAGACGCGACCCCGCGATCGCCGCGTCACCCACGCCACCACAGCCGATCACCGCGACCGTGTCACCGCGCCCGACGTTCCCGGTGTTGATCGCGGCACCGATGCCCGCCATCACCCCGCAGCCCAGCAGACCCGCCACCGCCGGCGAGACGGCCGGATCCACCTTGGTGCACTGCCCGGCCGCGACCAGGGTCTTCTCGGCGAACGCGCCGATACCCAGCGCCGGAGAGAGTTCCGTGCCGTCGGTCAGGGTCATCTTCTGCCCGGCGTTGTGGGTGTTGAAGCAGTACCACGGGCGCCCACGCAGACAGGCCCGGCACTGACCGCACACCGCACGCCAGTTCAGGATCACGAAGTCACCCGGCGCCACGTCGGTGACACCCTCACCGACCGACTCGACGACACCGGCGGCCTCGTGACCGAGGAGGAAGGGGAAGTCGTCGTTGATACCACCCTGCTGGTAGTGCAGATCGGTATGGCAGACCCCGCAGGCCTGGATCCGCACGACGGCCTCACCGGGACCCGGATCCGGCACCACGATCGTCTCGATCCGCACCGGCTCGCCCTTGCCCGGCGCGATCACGCCGCGCACTTCCTGCGCCATGGTCTGACCCCTTCCATCGACTGCCTTCCCCGCCGACCCTACGCGCGACCGCGCGGTAGGGGGACGGACCACGGCGGTGATCGTGGATCTTTCCGGCCCCGGTGGTTGCGGCGGGCACGACACCCCACTAAGAGGTGCGTATGAATCAGTCAAGAATTTGACCGAATAACAACATTCAATGATGGCAATCTTTTTGCAGGGTGCAGGAGTTTGCCTGGTGTGTACATCCGTCCGGCCGTGCCTCAATAGGGGCATGCTCGCTGATGGCCGCAACGGCCGTATCGCATTCCTTTTCTCGGCCGGTGCCTCGCCGCGGCCGGGAATGGGCCGGGAACTCGCGGCGGCTTTCCCCGCCTTCGCCGAGACGCTGGACGAGCTGTGCGCACGCCTCGACCCGTATCTCGAACTGCCGCTGAAAACGGTGATGTTCGCCGCCGAGGGGACGCGGACGTCGGCGCTCCTCGGCCGGGACTCCTTCGCCGGTCCCGCGGTCTTCGCGCTCCAGGTGGCCCAGTACCGGCTCCTGCGCGGCTGGGGCGTGCGGCCCGACGTGCTGTTCGGGCACGCGGCCGGGCGGATGGCCGCCGCGTACGCCGCCGGGGTCTTCTCCCTCGCGGACGCCTGCCATGCGGTGGGCACCCTGGCGCGGCTGCTGGGCGGGCTGCCCGGCACCACGGCTCGGCGGGCCCGCGCGGACCAGATCCTCGCCGCCTACGGCCGGACGCTCGCGACCCTCCATCCGGGCCCGCCGCGCCTCCCGCTGTTCTCCGACGTGACCGCCCGCCCGGTGGGCGGTGAGACCGCCGAGCCGGAGTTCTGGCTGCCGCGCACGCCGGCCCGGTGCGCGGACGCGGTCGGCCGGCTGCACCGGGACGGGGTCCGCACCTGGCTGGAGCTGGGCCCGGAAGACGTCCTGAGCCGCATGGTCCCCGGCTGCCTCCCCGCCGGCCCGGCGCCCGCGTCGGTGTACGCCCTGGCCCGGGACTGGCCGGCGCTGCGGGCCGGCGACGGCACCGGCATCGGGGCCGCACAGGCGTGAGGCCGCCCCCCTTGCGGAGGACGGCCCCGGGATCCGCGGGCGAACGGTGGGCGCTCAGGCCTCGACGGCCGGCAGCAGGCCGGTCACGGGGGCCGCGAGGTCGGTGATCTGGTGCAGCTCGCTCAGCCGGTTGAGCTCGCTGAGCTGGTTCAGCGAGCGCATCTGGTCGGAGACCTTGGGCAGCTGGGACCGCTCCTGCGCGGGAATGTCACTGGCGGCCAGCGAGTCGAGCACGGCCATGGGGTTGATCTGCCCGGTGTGCGGTGCGCTCGCGTCGGCCGCGTTCGCGAGTGGCGCGGCCAGGCCCGTGACCCCGGCGGCGAGGCCGAGGGCGGCGCCGATACGTCGTGTTGAGATCATGCCCTCAGCAACGGCGGCGGCCCCCGGCCGGACACGGGTGGCGGACCGCGCTCACCCGTGAGGCGGAGCGCAGCGCCTGCGCTTGCCGGGGCCGCCGGGCCGGAGGAGCCTCGAAGGTGGGACCCGGGCGGCCCGCTCCCCGCCGGGCCGCGGTCGCTGAAGGAGGTCACCATGGGCACCGCGACAGGCTCCGCCTTCGACACCGAGACACTGCGCCGTGGCATCGAGGGGAACACCGGGAACACACTGCTGTCCCTGTACGCCGACGACGCGGAGATTCGCATCATCGACCGCAACACCCAGCCGAGCCACCCCAAGATCCTGCACGGCCGCGGTGAGATAGCGGAGTTGCTGGACGACGTCTACAGCCGCGACATGACGCACAAGCTGGACCGGTGCGTGGTGCAGGGCGACCACGCCGCGTTCACCGAGACCTGCCAGTACGGCGACGGCACCCGTGTCCTCGCCGAGTCCATGATCACGTTGCGGGACGGGAAGATCGCCGAGCAGATCATGATCCAGGCATGGGACGAATAGGCAGACGGTTCGGCAGGGTCCAGGTCAGCTCCCGGCTGACCTGGACCCTCTCGGCCCGCGCGGCCCTGGGGCGGGCGCGGCCCCGGCGGCGGTCGCCGGTGTCCGCGGCAGGTCTGCAGCTGTCCGCCGCTCTCGTGCGGGCGGCGCTGAGGGCGGCGCCCCGCCGGACGCGTCCTCCGCTGCCGCACGCGCACCGGACGCGGCACGCGCGGCCGCGATGAGGTGCCCGTAGTCACCGGTCGCGCTCAAGTCGCCCGCGCCTCGGGGGAATTGACCGGTGGCGAAGCCGGCGGACGCCGGGGACGCGGGGCTCGGTTACCCTGTACGCGGGCCGTGACTGGCGCTGAGGTGGAGTACCACCGGGGAGCGGCCCGTGGTGGCTGCCGCGCGCCTGGGCGAGGTGAAACGATCCAGCTCAGGAGTGTGCAGCATGACCCAGGCCCGTCTCATGGACGGAACCGCCCTCGCCCGCCGCATCGTCGAGGAGACCGCCGAGAAGGCCGCGGGCCTGACCGCGCGTACCGGCGTCGCGCCGTGTCTGGCGACCGTGCTGGTCGGCGAGGACCTCGCGTCCGTGACCTATGTCCGCATGAAACAGAACCGCTGCCGCAAGGCCGGCATCGCCTCCCGGCACGTGGCACTGCCGGCCGACACGACGACCGCCGAACTCGTCGGCACCCTGCGGGAGTTGTCGGCGGACCCGACCGTGCACGGCATCCTGCTCCAGCACCCGGTGGGCGACCACGTCGACGAGCGGGCCGCGTTCGAGGCGATCGCGCCGGAGAAGGACGTCGACGGGGTCACCTTCGCCTCGTTCGCGACCATGAGCTTCGGGCTGCCGGGCTTCGTCTCCTGCACGCCGGGCGGCATCCTGCGGCTGCTGGACGCGTACGGCGTCGACCCGGCCGGGAAGCGTGCCGTGGTCGTGGGCCGCAGCGCGATCCTCGGCAAGCCGGTGGGCATGCTGCTCCTGGCCCGGGACGCGACGGTGACGTACTGCCACTCGCGCACCCGCGACCTGTCCGCGGCGGTGCGCGAGGCCGACATCGTGGTCGCCGCCGTGGGCCGGCCGCGGCTGATCCGCGGGCAGGACGTCAAGCCCGGCGCGGTCGTCGTCGACGCCGGCTACAACGCGGGGAACGTGGGCGACGTCGACTTCGACTCGGCCGTGGAGCGGGCCTCGCTGATCACGCCGGTGCCGGGCGGTGTCGGACCGATGACGATCGCCACGCTGCTGGAGCAGACCGTCGACGCCGCCGCCCGGCAGCTCGGGGTGTGATCAGCGCATCCAGGCGCTGTAGCCCATCACGTCCCCGGCCCGCACGCCGTACTCGGGGTCGTCCCGGGTGAAGGTGGCCTCCATGCCGAGGACGGCGCCGGTACGCGGTTCCAGGATCAGCATGCGCCGGACGCCGCCGGCGTCGTACACGTACGCCTGGCCGGCGCGGCCGAGCCGGTCGGTCACCTGCCCGGCCGGCCGCAGCCCCGGGGCCTTCGCGAACAGCCGGACGACGGCCGCCGACTCGCGGGCGCCGAGGGTCCAGTGGTCCAGCAGCTCCCCGACGCCGTCGAGGAGTTCGACCGTGCTGAGCGGGGACTTGCCGGGGTGGATCCCGGGGCGGACGACCTCGGTGAGGTAGGCGGCGAGAGCCTCGGCCGTGCGCGGCGGTGCCGCCTGGGGCGGGGCGTCGCTCCAGCTCGGCGGGAAGGTGGTCCGGCTGATGACATGGCCGTCCGCCACCTGGTGCGGTGGTCCGTCGCCCTCGTCGGTGAGTACCGGGCGGCCCGGTGTGCGGGGGTCGGTCGCGACGACGAGTTCGGTGTGGGAGGCGTCCGCCCGCCAGCGCACCACGCGTTCCTCCGGGAGGGTCACCGGCGGCTTGTCGTCGCTCATGCCGAGGCTCCATGACTGCACGTGGGTGCCCTTGCGCAGGCCCGGTGAGCCGTCCGCCGCGGCCGCGTCGGCGAGGGCGGCCATCGTCGTCAGGGGCACGGGCGTGGAGTGCACGTGGACGGTCAGCGGCCGGGGCGCGGCGACGGCCCGCGGGGTGCCCGTGCCGCCGAGCACGGCGTCGAGGGTGAGCGCGAGGACGGCGGCGCCGGCGGCGAGGCCCCAGGCCAGCCGGGTGCGCGGGGTACGGCCCGGGAGCTCCGGGAGCAGCCGGAACCCGCGCCGTGGGCGGTCGTCGCGCAGCAGCTGCCGGAGCCTGTCCTCGGCGCGCCGGTCCAGCGGTCCGTCGCCGAAGCCGGGGCTGTCGGCGGGCACCGGGTCGGCGCTCCGCAGGAGTTCGAGTTCGTCGGCCATGTCAGTGGTCCTTGCAGAGGCGCGCCTCGGCGCGGTCGGGCGCCGGGGCGGGATGCGGTGCGGGCCCGGGCGCCGGCGCGGGACGCATCCGGTCGATCTCGGCCCTGAGGCGGCCGCGCGCCCGGTGCAGGCGCATCGCCGCGGCCCGGCTGCCGCAGCCCACCGCGACCGCGATCTCGTCGACCGCGAGCTCCTCCCACGCGGCGAGGCGCAGCAGTTCCTGGTCCGCCGGGGACAGCCGGTTCAGGGCCTCGTGCACCCAGGCTCCGGGGGCGTCGGTGTCGGGACTGGCCACGATGTGCCGGCCGTGCGCGGCCTCGTCGTTGCCGAGCCGGTCCAGCAGCCGGCGCCGGCGCCCGTAGCCGCGTACCGCGTTCGCCAGGCAGTTGCGGGCCACCCCGTACAGCCAGGGCAGCGGCGCGTCCGGCAGGTCGCCCCGGCGCCGCCAGGCGACGGTGAACACTTCCGCCACCACTTCCTCCACCTCGTCGGCCCGCCCCTGCAGTCGCCTCGCGACATAGCGGCTGACCGCCCAGTAGTGCTCGCGATAGGCAGCGGCGAAGATCTCGTCGTTGCTCATGTTCGGTTCGTGTCCGGCACCACCCGGATCGTCACACCCTTCTTCCGTGATCCTCCTCGCGCCGTCCGAGTGTGACCGACGGGCGGCGGACGGACACAGGCGGGACGTGAAGAGGATCAGACACAGCAGGGCCGTCCGTTGGCTGACGACCACCGACCACAAGACGATCGGGACGATGTATCTCGTCACGTCGTTCGCGTTCTTCCTGATCGGCGGCGTGATGGCGCTGCTCAT
>NZ_JBVJTD010000003.1:620858-628633 GCF_055605965.1 Streptomyces sp. NPDC037126 | reverse complement strand
CAGATCTTTTTTCGATCCGATTTCCTCGGTGCTTTCCAGGTTTCCGCTTCCGCGTTTCCCTTTCCGGCGGTTCCGACTCTATCAGATCCTTTCGGGCCTGACCCCCAGTCAGCGGGGCTTGTCCTCCCGGCCGTTGAGCCGTTCCGACGTCTCAAACCTTAGCGGATCCGCCCGGCGATTCCCAATCGGGCCGCCGAGTCCCTATTCGAATTGAATTCGGGCACGCCGAAAACAACCCGGGTGGGAGATCGTGCTGATGGTGTGAGGTTGCCGCTCGAAGCGGCTGAGGTGCTGTCGCAGAGACGTTACGGCTCGGCGGCAACCCGACGAACTTTACGGATCGAGGAGGGGCGTGTCAACCATCCCCTGTCAAGATCTTTTCCGTGGGACTCGATCGAGGGCTCAGTCGAGATCGCTGAGGCGCCCGCCGGCGTCCGGCTGGGCGTGCTCCACCCTGCGCAGCAGCCTGGTCAGCACCTCGCCGAGCACCGTTCGCTCGGCCGGCGTGAGGTCCTGGAGCAGGTCCTCCTCGAACACGGTCGCCAGGCGCATCGCCTCCAGCCACTTCTCCCGGCCCTCGGGGGTCAGCTCGACGATGACCCGGACCCGGTTGGACTCGTCGCGCTCACGGGTGACCAGCCCCTCGGTGACCATGCGGTCGATCCGGTGGGTCATGGCGGCCGGGGTGAGGCCGAGCCGCTTGGCGAGGTCGCTGGGGCCCATGCGGTACGGGGCGCCGGACAGGACGAGGGCCTTGAGGACCTCCCACTCGGCGTTGCTGATGCCGAGCCCGCTGGTCTGGCGGCCGTAGGCGACGTTCATCCGGCGGTTCAGCCGGGACAGCGCCGACACGATCTTCTCGACCTGCGGGTCGAGGT
This sequence comes from Streptomyces sp. NPDC037126, assembly GCF_055605965.1. NCBI lineage: Bacteria > Bacillati > Actinomycetota > Actinomycetes > Kitasatosporales > Streptomycetaceae > Streptomyces > Streptomyces sp. NPDC037126. The sequence continues at coordinate 627,755 of NZ_JBVJTD010000003.1, read as the reverse complement.
CCTGGAACTCGCGCTGGTAGGCGGCGATCTGTTCTTCGAGCGTCGGCTCGGTGACGCCGGGGGTGTCGGCCATGGCCGCAGTATGGCACGCGGTCCCTTTGCCTTGAAGTCCTTCACTGTGTACTCTTTAGCTTCGAACTTTAGCTTCGAAGTCTTCAGATCTAACTAGTGAGAGAGGTGAACGTGACCAGGGCGATGGGCGCAGCGATGCGCCGGATCCACGTGGGCAACGCACTCAGCGCTTTCGGGCTCGGCTTCACGGTCCCCTACCTGTACGTCTATGTGGCGCAGGTGCGGGGTCTGGGGGCCATGACGGCGGGACTCGTGCTCGCCGTCTTCGCCGTGGCCGCGCTGATCGTGCTGCCGTTCGCCGGCCGGGCGATCGTGCGGCGCGGCCCGCTGCCGGTCCTGCTCGCCGCCCTGGTCGCCGCCGCGCTGGGTGCGCTGGGCCTGGGCCTCGCGGGCAACGCGACGGCCGTACTGCTGGCCGCCGTGGCGCTCGGAGCCGGGCAGGCCGTCATGCAGCCGGCGCTCGCGACGATGATCGTGGACTGCTCGACGGCGGACACCCGGTCGCGGGCGTTCGCGACGCAGTTCTTCCTGCAGAACCTGGGGCTCGGCATAGGCGGCCTCATCGGCGGTCACCTCGTCGACACCACGCGCGTCTCGTCGTTCACGCTGCTGTTCGCGATCGAGGCGGCGGTGTTCCTGCTGCTGGTCGTGGTGATGTCGACGGTGCGGATGCCGCACTCGCCGCGGATCGAGGACGCGCCCGCGCGGTCGAAGGGCAGCTGGGGACGGCTGCTCGGCAACCGGGCGATGGTGCAGCTGTGCGTGCTGGGCTTCGTGCTCTTCTTCGCCTGCTACGGACAGTTCGAGTCGGGGCTGAGCGCCTACGGCGTGGAGGCCGCCGGGATCTCCACCTCCGCGCTGGGTACGGCGCTGGCCGCGAACACGCTGATGATCGTGGTCGCCCAGTTCGCCGTGCTGAAGTTCGTGGAGCGGCGCCGGCGCTCGCGGGTGATCGCCGCGGTGGGTCTGATCTGGGCCGTGGCCTGGCTGGCCGCCGGGTACGCGGGGCTGGGACACGGCAGCCGCGAAATGGCGACGGCCGCCTTCGTGTCGACGTACGCGCTGTTCGGGCTGGGCGAGGCGATGCTGTCGCCGACGCTCGCGCCGCTGGTCGCCGATCTGGCGCCGGAGGGCATGGCCGGGCAGTACAACTCGGCGTTCGCGCTGGTCAAGCAGCTCGCGCTGGCCGTCGGTCCGGCGGTCGGCGGGCCCCTGGCCGCCTCGCTGCACGGGCCGTACATCGTGACCTTCCTGCTGTTCTCGCTGGGGATCACCGGGCTGGCGCTGCGGCTCGGGCGGCGGCTCACCCCCGTGCAGGACCGGCCCTGGCCGGCGCGCGGCAGCCGGGTGGTCTCCCGGGGCGGGGCGCCCGCGGAGCCGGTGGCCGCGGAGGCGTGAGCCTCCCGCTGTCCTGGACGGCCGTCACCTTCGGGTGGCGGCCGTCGTCGTCCGCCCGGCGGTGCGCGTCAGCGGGTGGCGGTGACCAGGATCGCGGTGAAGGGGAGCGTGGCCGTGGCGTCGGCGGCGGTGTGGCCGGCCAGCTCGTCGCGGACCAGCCGGGCCGCCCGGGTCAGGGCCTCCGTGCCGCCGGCCTCCTTGATCAGGCTGCCCCAGAGCGCGGACAGGTGGTCCAGGGCGAAGGTGTCCAGCGGGGGCAGGCCGATGCCGAAGGTGACCTCGCGGTAGGCGATGTCGCGGTAGCCGGCCGCGCCGAGCGCGCCGGCCAGGTCCTCGGCGGTGCAGACGTACGCCCTGATGAAGTAGCCGTGGGCGTCGGGGCCGCCGTACTCCTGGAGGGCCCGTTGCTCGGCGAGGAAGAAGGGCTGGCGCTCGACGGGTGCCCAGACGGTGGCGGCGAAGCGGCCGCCCTGGCGGGTGACCCGGGCCGTCTCGGTGAAGGTGGCGGTGAGGTCGGGGAAGAACTGGGCGCCCTGCTGGCAGACGACCGCGTCGAAGAGGGCGTCCTCGTAGGGGAGGCGGTCGGCGGGGGCCACGGTGAACTCGATGTCCGGGTAGAGGCGCGGGTGCCGGTCCCGGGCGACCCGGATCATGCCCTCGTCGATGTCGGCGCCGTGGACCCGCCCGGTGGGGCCGACCAGCGGGGCGGCCGCGTGGGCGACGAAGCCCGTGCCGCAGGCGAGGTCGAGGACGGTGTCCCCGGGGCCCAGTTCGACGGTGTCCAGCAGCTCGGCCACGAACGGGCCCATGATCGGGGCGCTGTGGGCGTCGTACCCCTCGGGGCCCTCGTTGCTGTGGTGTGTGTCTGCCATGGGTGAGCTTCTAGCACCGGGGGCGGTGTGCGGGCGGGTGCCGCGCGGGCGGCCGGGGCCCCGGGTCATGGCTTTGCCCCGGGGAGGACGAACTCGCACCACACCGCCTTGCCGCCGCCGGGGGTGCGGCGGCAGCCCCAGTTCGAGGCGATCGTCGCCACGATCGCGATGCCCCGCCCGGACTCGTCGCCCGGTTCGGCGCGCCGCTGCCGGGGCAGGTGGTCGTCGCCGTCGGTGACCTCGACGATGAGTCTGCGGTCGGTGCGGCGGAGTCTGAGGCGCATGGGCGGGGTGCCGTGCTGGAGGCTGTTGGCGACCAGTTCGCTGGTGGCGAGGACGCCGAGGTCGTGGAGTTCGGTGGGGAAGCGCCAGCTGGTGAGGACGCCGGAGGCGAAGGCACGCGCGCGGGGGGCCGCTTCGACACCGCCGAGGAGTTCCAGGGCCGCGTTGCGGAAGAGGTCGCCGTCGGGGCCGGTGCGCGCCGGGTGCTGGAGGACGAGGACGGCCACGTCGTCGTCGTGGTCGGCGGTGACGCCGGCCGAGCGGACCAGGCGGTCGCAGACGACCTGGGGGGTGCCGGTGGCGCCGGCGAGGGCGCCCTCCAGGGCTGCGATGCCCTCGTCCAGGTCCTCGTCCCGGCGTTCGACCAGGCCGTCCGTGTAGAGGACGGCGGTGGCGCCGGGGCCGAGGGCGATGGAGCCGGAGGAGTGCATCCAGCCGCCGGTGCCGAGCGGCGGGCCGGTGGGCTCGTCGGCGCGGGAGACGGTGCCGCTCTCGTCACGGACCAGGATCGGCAGGTGCCCGGCGGAGGCGTACACCAGCCGGCCCTCGTTGGGGTCGTGGACGGCGTAGACGCAGGTGGCGATCTGGTTGGCGTCGATCTCGGCGGCGAGTCCGTCGAGGAGCTGGAGCACCTCGTGCGGGGGCAGGTCCAGGCGGGCGTACGCGCGCACGGCCGTGCGGAGCTGGCCCATGACCGCCGCCGCGCGCACGCCCCGGCCCATCACGTCGCCGATGACCAGGGCGGTGCGGCCGCCGCCGAGGGTGATCACGTCGTACCAGTCGCCGCCGACCGCGGCCTCGGTGCCGCCGGGCTGGTAGGTGGCGGCGATGCGCAGGTCGTCGGGCTGCTCCAGCTCCTGCGGGAGCAGCGAGCGTTGCAGGGTCACCGCCGTCTCGCGCTGGCGGCGCTCGCTGGCCCGCAGGCGTTCGGCGGCCTCGGCGTGGTCGGTGACGTCGGTCGCGAAGACCAGTACGCCGCCGTCGCGGTCGCCGTCCTCGGCGACGGGGGTGCAGGTGAAGGTGTACGAGCGGCCGTCCACCGCCTTGCGGGACTTCAGGGTGCGGGGCTTGCCGCTGCGCAGCACCTGGTCGAGGAGCGGGAGCAGGCCCAGCTCGGCGAGTTCCGGCAGCGCCTCGCGGGCCGGGGCGCCCGTGGGGCGGGTGCCGAAGGCGGCCGTGTAGGCGTCGTTGACGTAGGCGATGCGGTGGTCGGGGCCGTGGACCAGGGCGACCAGGGCCGGGACGCGGTCGAGGACGTCGCGCGCGGGCAGTTCGTCGACGGCGGGCACGTGCGTCGTCCCGTCGGCAGGCTGCCCGGCGCGGGCGGCGGGGACGGAGCCTTCCCCCCGCCGGTCCGGGGAGACCGGGGGCTCGTTCCGCGCGGCGGCGCGGCGCTGCGTTCCGGGGAGCCGGGCGCTCCAGCGCGTGAAGTTCACTGTGGGGAAAGCCTCGTGGGTGCTGAGGGAGGGCGGGTGGCCCGTCCGAGGACGTGGGCAGTCTGGCAGGGAGCGGGCCGCGGCGACATCCGTCAGACGCCTGGGCGGTCCGAGGAGTTCCTCGGTCGGGTCAGGACGACTCCTTCGGGTCGCCCGAGGGGCCTTGGGGAGGCTTTCCACCGGCCGCGAGTTCGAACTCCGCTCGCGGGTGTTCGAGTGAACCGAGCGAGACGATCTCCCGTTTGAAGAGGCCGGCGAGGGTCCATTCCGCGAGGACGCGGGCCTTGCGGTTGAAGGTGGGCACCCTGCTGAGATGGTAGACGCGGTGCATGAACCAGGCAGGGTAGCCCTTCAGCCTGCGCCCGTAGACCTGGGCGACGCCCTTGTGGAAGCCGAGGGAGGCGACCGAGCCGACGTACCGGTGCGCGTACGTCTCCAGGGGCTCGCCGCGCAGCGCGTGCACGATGTTGTCTCCGAGGACCTTTGCCTGGCGGACGGCGTGCTGGGCGTTGGGCGCGGTCTCGGTGCCGGGTTCGGCGGCCGTGACGTCGGGTACGGCGGCCGCGTCGCCCGCCGCCCAGGCGTGGTCGGTGCCGTCGACGGTCAGCCGGGCGGTGCACCTCAGGCGCCCGCGTCCGGTGAGCGGCAGGTCGGTGGCGGCGAGCAGCGGGTGCGGTTTGACGCCGGCGGTCCACACGACCGTACGGGTCGGGAAGCGCTGGCCGTCGCTGAGTACGGCGACCCGGTCGGCGCAGGACTCCAGTCGGGTGTCCAGCAGCACCTGGATGTTGCGGCGGCGCAGCTGGGTGACGGTGTAGCGGCCCATCTCCGCGCCGACCTCCGGGAGAATGCGGTCGGTGGCCTCCACGAGGATCCACTTCATGTCCTCGGCGCGGACGTTGTGGTAGTAGCGCGACGCGTAGCGGGCCATGTCCTCCAGTTCGCCGAGCGCCTCCACGCCCGCGTAGCCGCCGCCGACGAAGACGAAGGTGAGGGCGGCGTCGCGGATGGCGGGGTCCCGGGTGGAGGAGGCGATGTCCATCTGCTCGATGACGTGGTTGCGCAGCCCGATGGCCTCCTCGACGGTCTTGAAGCCGATGCCGTACTCGGCGAGGCCGGGGATGGGCAGGGTGCGGGAGACGGAGCCGGGGGCGAGCACGAGTTCGTCGTAGCCGAGCAGTTCGGCGGCCCTGCCCTCGTCCTCGGTGGCGAGCGTGGTGACGGCGGCGGTGCGCACCGCGTGGTCGATGGAGGTCACCTCGCCGGTGACCACGTGGCAGTGGTGCAGAACGCGGCGCAGCGGTACGACGACATGACGAGGGGAAATCGAACCCGCGGCCGCTTCGGGCAGGAACGGCTGGTACGTCATGTAGGGGTCGGGCGTGACGACGGTGATCTCGACCTCACCCCGCCTGAGCTCGGACTTCAGCTTCTGCTGGAGACGCAGGGCCGTGTACATCCCGACGTAGCCGCCGCCGACAACCAGAATGCGCGCACGTTCCTTCACCATCCCATGACGCACCCGGCGCTGTTGTTTGTCCACAGCCCCGGCAATTTGTGTGACCGGCGGCCGGGTGTGCGCCGGGCCGGGGGCGCCGTTCCGGCGGGACGAAAGGGGGCAGGTCAGCAGGGGCGGACGAGAGGGAACGAAGGTGGGGAATCGGGACGTACATGACCCGTACTCCGATCGGGGGGCGCACTGTGCGGAACCTGCCCCTTCTGAATTGACTGCCTCTCAACTATGTTCGTGTGTCGACGGGGTGTAGGGATTGTGGTCGAGCGGGTGCCGCGACGGGCGGACTCGGTAGCGATCGGTGTCACTTCCGCGCACTCCGGATCCAGTGGCGGGGAGTCTCCGGGGGGAGACGTCATTACCGGGGGAAAGCATGCATGTTCAGGACACGCATTGGTCATCTGCAACCGCCGTCGCGACCGGTGGCGGCGCGATGAGCCCGGCGGCGGGCAACGGACGCGCGGACGGGCCGCGTACGACGCCGCTGCGGGTGGACGCACAGCGCAATCTGGAGCACGTGCTGCGTGCGGCGCGTGAGGTGTTCGGCGAGCTGGGGTACGGCGCCCCGATGGAGGACGTGGCGCGGCGCGCGCGGGTGGGGGTCGGCACGGTGTACCGGCGCTTCCCGAGCAAGGACGTGCTGGTCCGGCGGATAGCCGAGGAGGAGACCGCGCGGCTGACCGACCAGGCGCGGACCGCGCTCGGGCAGGAGGACGAGCCGTGGTCGGCGCTGTCCCGGTTCCTGCGGACGTCCGTCGCGTCGGGGGCCGGGCGGTTGCTGCCGCCGCAGGTGCTGCGGGTCGGCTCCGCCGGCTCGGCCGACGCGCTGGGCGCCGCCGAGGAGGCCCGGGTGCCGCAGCAGCGGGTGCAGCCCGGGGTCGGTGAGCTGCGGCTGGTGTCCAAGGAGCCTCAGCCGGCGGCCGACGCGAGCGGCGTCGGAGCGCTGCTGGAGGTCGTCGGGCAGCTGGTGGAGCGGGCCAGGGCGGCGGGTGAGCTGCGGGCGGACGTGTCCGTGTCCGACGTGCTGCTGGTGATCGCCACGGCGGCGCCGTCCCTGCCGGATGCCGCGCAGCAGGCGGCGGCGTCCGCGCGGCTGCTGGACATCCTCCTGGAGGGCCTGCGCTCGCGCCCCGCGTAGCCCACCGCGACACCCACCCGCACCCTCTGCAGCCTTCGCAGCGGGTGCGGGTGGCTTTTTTTGGGGGCGCGTTCGCCTCGGGGGGCTTGTGAGCGGGAGCGCGCGCCGCTGATCGGGCCGGGGCGGGGCGGGGCGGTGGCGCCGGCTCCGCGGGGCGCGTTCGCCGCCGGGCGGCGGTGGGGGCGT